>JAEUKE010000066.1 GCA_016794345.1 Myxococcales bacterium | reverse complement strand
CAGCGCGACGAAGACGTCGCGCAGGGTCTGCCCCACGGCGGACGCCGCTGCGCCGGCCGGTGCGCGCAAGAAGAGAAACGCCGCGCACCGGCCTGGCGTCTGCCCGCTGTCCCAGTAGATCCCTTCCTGCAGCGTCATGGTGGCAGCTCCATACCCTTCGGGCTTGGCTCTCGGCGGCCGTGGCAGGCCGCGCCATTGGTTCGCGAAAGCGAGGGTGGGAGGGGTTGGCCCTTCTCCGCAGCGCAGTGAGTATGTCCCGAAGGCAGCTCCATACCCTCCGGGCTTGGCTCTCGGCGGCCGTGGCAGGCCGCACCATTGGTTCGCGAAAGCGAGGGCGGGAGGGGTTGGCCCTTCTCCGAAGCGGAGTGAGTATGTCCCGAAGGCAGCTCCATACCCTTCGGGCTTGGCTCTCGGCGGCCGTGGCAGGCCGCCGAGCCCTATGCGCCGGAGGGACCGGCGAGACGGAGCGAAGGAGAAGGGCCAACCCCTCCCCGCCCGAGCGACCCCCGCGCCCCGCCCGAGCGACCCCCGCGTCTACTCCTTCTCCGGCTGCAGCCAGAACCGGATCCCAACGCCCGAGTCGAACGAGATGCCGAGCTCGTCCGGCGCCAAGCGGATGTCGCCCGATGCCAGCGCCAGCTCGTCCTGCACGACCGCCACGTCCAACCCCAGATCTGCGTAGACACCGAATGGTCCCACGATTCGCCGGCTGATCTCCAGCTCCCCGCCAAAGGCCACGTAGGCACCGTCGATTTCGTCGAGCACCTCGTCGTTCTTGTCGGTCAGCTCTGCCGATCTCAATCCCGCTCCGAAGCGCAAGCAGGCCGCGAGACCATATTGCTCCAGATCCGGCTGCCTCGCGCAGGCTCGTGTCCGCGCTCCAACATAGGTGTAGGTCGCCTCGGTCTGCTCGACGTCGCGCGTGTCCTGAGGGATCCACACAACCGAGGCTCCGAAGCTCACGAGCGGCAGATACCCCTCGAAGGCGAGCACCATCGCGGCCGCGTCGCTCGGGACGATGCCGGTCACGTACGCGGGACCAATGGAGCCCATGAGCGGAGGAAAGCGAGCTGCGGGCTTCTCCTCCGGCACGATCGGCACCTCCGGCAACACGTACAGAGGCCCTGGGCTCGTGAGCGGCGGTCTCGGACGCCCGGTGTCGGTCGGCGGGGGCGCGGGCCGCGCGCCGAGAGGCGCGTCGAGCATGAGGGCGAGGATGACGGCGAGCCCGCGGCCCAGCCCGTCGCAGCCGGGCCCCGAGTCCTCGAGCGCGCGCTTGCCCGACCGTGCGCCACGGGCTGTCACCTCGGCGCGGAAGCCCTCCTTGGCGCTGGTGATCCGGACGCGGAGCTCGAGCTCCGGCTCGCCGTCACGGGAGAGGATCGGCTCGCCGGCGAGCGCCTCGACCTGCGCCTTCAGCTCGTCTGCGTCCGGGCACGAGTCCGCCCCGGCCGAGCGATGGACCGAGAGCCTCGCGATGGGCGGCTGGGGGGGCTGGGGCTGGGCCCAGGCCGTGCCGCCGCCGACAACCGACGACACGACCAGCAACACCGCCAGCCAAACGCGGACCATCCCCTCATGAGTGGCCGGGTGCCTGGTCCGACTTCACTTTATTTTTTCTCTTTTGCGAGACGCGCGACCGTCTGGGCGAACTCACGCACCAGGACCTTCGCCACGTGCAGACGATATCCCCGTGTGGAGCGCACATCGTCGATCGGCGCGATGTCCGCCTCGACCGCCTTGTCGATGGCAGCGTCGTCCAGCGACGCGAGGCGTGTGGACAAAAACAGCTCGCGCGTCCGCGGGAGCAACGCCGTCACGGGCGCGACCGAGGCCATGCCGAGCCCACAGCGGGTGATCTGCCCACCCTCTACGACCGCCAGCCCCGCCAGCGCGACCTTGGAGATGGCCTGGGCGCGGCGTGTGCCCACCTTGCGCCAGTAGGCGACCGCGTTCGGATCGAGGGGGAGCTCGACCGCCACGACGATCTCGTCCGGCGCCCGGCTGCTCGCCTTGTAACCGGTCTGCAGCTCGGTGAACGGGATGCGCCGCTCGCCCCGCACGCTGCGGACGACGATGACAGCGTCGTAGGCGGCGAGCGCGGCGACCCCGTCCGCCGCGGGCGAGGCCGTCGCCAGGTTCCCGCCCAGCGTGCCGCGCGCCTGGATCTGGATGGCGCCGACGTCGCGCGCCATGGCGTCGAGCATCGGCGCCTTCTCGAGGACGACCGGGTGCCGCCGGATCTCCAGGTAGGTGGCGGCCGCGCCGATCCGGAGCACGCTGCCGCGCACCGAGATTTCCTTGAGCTCCGCCATCGTCGAGATGTCGATCACGAAGGGGACGTCGTCCTCCGAGAGGGAGGCGAGCGGTGCGCGCAGCTCTTGCTCGACGAGCCAGTCCGTCCCGCCAGCGAGCAGGACCGGCGTGCGGCCTCCGGCGACCATCTCGTGCACGGCCTCCGCCAGGGCGGCGAGCGTCGGCACCCGGCCATATCGGATCGAACGAAGGTCGGCGATCGTCACGGCGCACCGCCTTGCTTGCGGAGCGCGGCGGCGGCGCGCACGCTCTCGACGATTCGTTGGTAGCCCGTGCAGCGACAGATGTTGCCGGCGAGCGCCTCGCGAATCTCGCCCTCCGTCGGGTCGGGTCTGCGACGCAAGAGCGCCTCTGCCGCGACGAGCATCCCCGGCGTGCAGATGCCGCACTGCGCGCCGCCCTCGGTGATGAAGGTCTGCTGGATCGGGAGCAGGTGATCGGCGCCCGGCGCGAGCCCCTCCACCGTGGTGATCTCCCGGCCGACGCATTGGGCGACCGCGACCAGGCAGGCGTTGACGGGCTCGCCGTCGAGGAGGATCGTGCAAGCGCCGCACTCGCCTTCCCCGCACCCCTCCTTCGAACCGGGCAGGCCCAGCTCGGTCCGCAGGGCGTCGAGCAGGCGCATCATCGGAGGGAGATCGACCTCGCGCTTCGTCCCGTTGATGGTGAGCGCGATCTTCATTCTGCACCTCCCTGGGAAGCGGCGGCGAAGAGGCGCTCGGGCGTGAGAGGCAGGTGGGTCATGCTGATTCCGGTCGCGTGCTCGACAGCCGCGGCAATGGCGGGCGCACCGCCGTCCATCGGGAGCTCGCCGATGCCCTTGGCACCGCCGCCGGGACCGAAGGGGAACGGGCACTCGACGAGCGTGGTCTCGAAGGGAGGGGCGTCGAGCGCGGTAGGAACGATGTAGTTCGTCATTCGAGGGTTCTTGATGTGGCCGTCTTTCCAGACGACCTCTTCCCAGAGGGCCCAGCCGATGGCCTGGAGCGTCCCGCCTTCGAGCTGGCCCTTGCACATGGTGGGGTTGATGGCCTTGCCCACGTCGCCCGCGATGAAGAAGCGCGGCACCGTGGTCTCGAGCGTGTCGAGATCGACCTCCACCTCGGCCACGTCGCACATCCAGCCGAAGCACGGGTACGCGTCGCCCTTGTACGTCGTGTCGTCCCACTGGACGTAGCCGGGCGGCTCGTATTGGAGCAGCACCGAGATGTCGCCGCGGGCGAGCAGCCTGTCGGCCGCCTCGGCGAACGATCCGCCGCTCGCCTCCCTCTCGGCCTTCACCCGCGCCCCCACCTCGCGCGCGGCGGCCTCGACTATCGAGCCGACCACCATGACGGTGCGCGAGGCGACCGTCGGCCCCGAGTCGGGGACGACAGCCGTGCTCGGGACGGCGAAATCGACATCCTCCAGGGCGACGCCGGCGGCGTCCGCCGCGAGCTGGCGAAACACCGTCTCGGTGCCCTGCCCGATGTCGGTCGACGCGGTGCGGATGCGCAGCCTGCCTCCGGCGAGGAGATCGACCGCGACCTTGCCCTTGAGGTACCGCTCGCCGGACCCCGTGAAGCCTGCGCCGTGCATGAACACGCTGAGGCCGAGCCCCAGCGCCTTGCGCTCGCCGCGAGCGCGGCGCTCGGCGTTGATCTTCTCGATCTCCGCGCGCCGCGCGAAGTAGTCGCTCGCCGCGAGCGCCGTCTCCAGACACTCCTGGCCGGCGACGCTCGTCCGAAGGACCTGCCCGGTGGCGGTCGTATCCCCCTCCACGAGGATGTTCTTTCGCCGAAGCGCGATGGGGTCGACCGAGAGCTGCCGCGCGATGGCGTCGAGGTGCCGCTCGATGGCCCAGATCGTCTGGGGGGCGCCGAAGCCGCGGAAGGCGCCGTTGGGCGGCGTGTTCGTCGCGACGGCGATGCCCTCGATGCGGACGTTCGGCCAGCGGTACGCGCCGGCCGCGTGGAGCACGCCGCGCGAGAGGACCACCGGCGTGAGGGTCACGTAGGCGCCCGCGTCCATCACGACGCGCATCTTCACGGCTCGCAGCGTGCCGTCCGCGTCGCTGCCGGAGACGATCTCCACCTGGCAGGGGTGGCGCTTGGTCGTCGCCTCGATGTCCTCGGCGCGGTCGTAGATCAAACGCACCGGCCGGCCCGACCTCTTGGCGAGGAGCGCGGCGTGCAGGGCGATGACCGAGGGGTACTCCTCTTTCCCGCCGAACCCGCCGCCGGTCACCGCTTGTGTGACGAGCGCGCGCTCCGCCGTGAGGTCGAACGTCTTGAGGAGCGCCTTGTGCACGTAATACGGGCACTGGATGCTCCCGATGACGTGGAGCCCCGCCTCGTCCCACCAGGCGATGACCCCTTGGGTCTCGATGTAGAGCTGCTCCTGGTGGTGGCTGGAGTAGACGCCGCGCGTCACCACCGCACACCGCGCGATCTCGTCGTCGATGGCGTCGGCGCCCTTCGTGATGAGGTAGCGCTTCATCACGTTCGTGCCGGGCTCGCCGAAGCCGTCGGGCGCACGCCACACCACGACGTCACCCGCGAGGGAGCGCCCCGCGTCGAAGACCGGCTCGAGCGGGTCGATGTCGAGCGACACGGCGCGCTTGGCCCGCGCGAGCTTCTGTCTGTCCGCGCAGGCCAGGAGGACGACCGGCTCGTAGACGTGGTTGACCACGTCGTCGGCGAGCACGGGCTGGTCGTCCGCGATGAGGGCCACGCGGTTGTGCGGCACGTCCTTGGCGGACACGACCGTCACATCGGACCAGTCGAAGCTGGGGTCGAACCGCACCGAGCGCAGCCGGCCCCGGGCGACCGGGCTGCGGACGGTCGCCCCGAACAGCTCCCCGTGGCGGGGCGGGATGTCGTCCACGTACTGCGCGGTCCCGAGGACCTTTGGCGCGCCGTCCACACGGGGGACGCTGACCCCCACGGCGTGTCTCGTCTTGTCGGCCATCTCGGGACCGAAGCTACCAGGGTTTGGTCTCAAACGGACCTGGCCGCGATCGTGCCTACGTCCGGTGGTCGACGTGCACCTGCGAGCCCGGCGTGTAGACTGGTTTCGGAGCGCGAGAGCACGCCGCGCTCCCAGAGCCTTCGTCCATTTTCCAACCGAGAAAGACCGGATGACTCGTCCGCCGCCTCCGAGAAGCAGCCGCGGGCGCCGCCGCAGGGCGGACAGCCTCCTCGGCGCCGTCGTCGCATCGAAATACCGCCTCGTCGAGGTGATCGGGCTCGGCGGCACAGGCGCCGTCTACCGGGCCGAGCAGCTCGGATCGGCGGACGCCGTGGCGCTCAAGCTCGTCCACCCGGACGCGGAGGGCTTCTCGCTCCTCGCGATGCGGATGGAGCGTGAGGCGCTCGCCGGCGCCCACCTGCGTCACCCGAACATCGCCGCCACGCTCGACTTCGGATCGCTCGCCGACGGCACGCGGTACCTGGTGACCGAGCTCGTCGTCGGGCGAACGCTGCGGGACGTGATGAAGAGCGGGCCGGTCGAGATGGACCGTGCGGCCAAGCTCGCGAGGCAGCTCTGCGAGGCGCTGCGCGCGTGCCACGCGCGCGGCGTCGTGCACCGCGACCTGAAGCCGCTGAACGTCATGGTCGACGAACGAGCGGGCGAGCAGGCCAAGCTCATCGATTTCGGGCTCGCGCGGATTCCGGCTCGAAACCTCGTGAGCCCCGGCTCCGAGGAGGAACAGGAAGAGGAAGCGCCGACGCTGCAGAACCTCACGCTGCACGGGCTGGTCTTCGGGACCGTGGCGTACATGGCCCCCGAGACCGCGCAGGGCATGGCCGCCGTGAACGAGCGGAGCGACCTCTACGCGCTGGGCGTCATCCTCTACGAGCTCTTCACCGGCGTGCACCCCTTCAGCGCCGAGGATCCGGTGGATCTGTTCCTCCAGCACAGGCTCACGCCGCCTCCGCCGATGCGCGAGCGCGCGCCCAAGGTGGTCGTGCACCCGGGCTTCGAGGCGATCGTCATGCGCCTCCTGGCCAAGCGCCCCGAGGAGCGCTTCCCGGACGCCGGCGCGGTGCTCGAGGCGCTCGATCGCGCAATGGCCCCGGCGCCCCACGTCAAGCGCGCCGAGATGATGACGCCGCTGTCATCTGTCCTGGTCGACCCGCCCGAGCCGGAGGCGCCGGCGGCAGGCAAGCGCGCGCGGCGCTCCCTCGCCGCGCTGGGGCTCCTCGGCGCGCTCGCGGCGGCCGGCGTAGCGGCGTTCGTCCGGGCCGACCGGCCCGAGCCGACAGCAGGTCCGCGACCCTCGATCGTCCGCGCCCTCGCCACGTTGCCGCCGGTCCAGGCGCCCCCTGCCCCGCCGTCCGCGCACGACGCGATCGCGGCGCGCTTCCGCGAGAGCTGTGATCTCGACCGGTGGCAGGCCGCGGCCGACGCGCTGAAGCCGTGGCTGGACGTCGACGACTCGGCGCTCGACGAGGACGAAGACTGGCGCTGCGCACGACAAGCAGCGCTCCGCGCGGCCTTCACGAGCGCGCCAGGGGTCGACCGTCTCTTCGACGCGATCGCCGAGGTCCCCGGCGGCCGCGGCATCGAGCTGCTCTACGACATCGTCGAGAGTCAGGGAGGCTCGCGCGGCGCGACGCTGGCGTGGGCGCAGCTGAAGCGCCCCGAGGTCCGCGCACGCCTGTCGCCTGCGCTCGCCGTCGCCGTGGATCTGCGGCTCGCCTCGTGCCGGGAGAAGCCGGCGCTCTTCGATCGTGCCGGGCAGGTCGGGGACACACGAGCGCACCGTGTGCTGGGCATCCTCGGATCACCGCGGTGCCTCCCCCACCGCGGCGAGTGTTGCTGGCGCAAACACGACGGGCTCGAGGACGCCATGAATGCGATCGAGGCCCGCGAGGGGGCCCGGTGATCCGGACGCTCGATCAGAGGCCGCTGCTCGCGACCGCGCGATCGTGGAGCGTGTCCTTGAGGCCTTTTGTTCCGTCGAGCCTCCGGCAAGCCGGCTCGTGACCGGCGACGCAGGAATCGACGAGGAGCTCGAGCGACCAGGGGTTCGGCGCCGCGCCGGGCGGCGTGTCGAGGATGGCGAGCTCGTAACAAGCCTTGGGGCGTTTGTTCGAACAAGCCTTCTCGAGGAGCGCGCGGCCGCGACGCGCGTCCTGCGGGAGCCCGTCTCCGAGCGCCAACCGAAGGCCGAGCTCCTCACAGCCGGCGGCCTCGCCGTCGCGGCAGACCTCTTCCAGGCGTCGCTTCGGACCGTCGGCGCTCAGATCACCGATCTTGCCCGAGAGCTCCAGGCTGGCGAGGTGCACACACCCACGCGCGTTGCCGCCCGAGCACGCGCGCTCGTAGAGCCGCGCCGCGAGCTTGTAGTCGCGCTCGCGAGCTTGTCCGGTCTCGGTGAGGAGGCCGAGCGCGCTGCACGACGCGGCGTCACCTGCGTTGCAGGCGAGCTCGAACTCCTTGGCGGCGCCGCGGGCCAGGTCCTGTTGGGTTCCCTTGGTGATGGCGTCTTCGACGCACGCTTGGGCGTCGTAGCCGGGGGTGGAAAACGTGAAGAGACTGGGCGCGCAGCCCGTGAGTCCTCCGAGCATCAACGCCAGGGTCGCTTTCACGACGATGTGAAGGCGCATACGAGCTCCCTTCCCGCCGCTTCCGCGGCGAAGCTGGGGCTCCCGGTGGGGAGCGAATCTTCGGCGGCCCTGCAAACCGTGGGAGCGCCTCGCCACCCGGGCGGGGGCGCTCCTGTAGGTCCGTGGCTTTGCGTCCGCACCTTTCGAATGCGGTTGCCGTTGTCGGAAACGCGATGCCTGACCTCCTTCGTGAGGGAGGAGGTCGGGCTCGGAAGGGCTTACGGCTCGGGCTTCTCCGCCTTAAGTACCGGACGGTGAGAAATCGAGCGGGCCCTCAGGCCGGCGAGCCCTCGCCCCAGCCCTCGATGATCCCGCGCAGATGGTCGAGCGCCCGGGCGCAATAGAGACCGTCTTCGATGCGCTCGTCGAAGTTGTACCGGACGGTGACGACCTTGCGGGTCGCGCAGCCGTCGGTCTGCTCGCGGACGCGGCCGAGCGCCGCGAAGATGGGGCAGTTCCCCCACTCGTAGTGGTGGTGGTAGACAGCCTCGAGCCCAACGGAGCCGAGGTTCGCCACGAACATGCTGGCGTAGAGCGGATCGTGACCGATGACCGCCTTGGGCAGCAGGTTGCGGGCGTCCAGCCACCCCGCGAGCTTGACGAAGCCGTACACGGCGGGCGGCGGCAGCTTCAGGAAGAGACGCATCTCCTTGTCGCTCGTCGAGAGCTCGCGGCTCTTGCCTTCTTCCAGCCCGCCGCGGAGCTCCGTCAGGTGCTCCTCGAACGTGCCGGTCGGGGAGAACGCGCGCTTCACGACGACCATCGGCGCGTCGTCCGTCATGGCCTTCTTGGCGGAGAAGCCGATCTCGATCTTCTTGCGCTGGTAGAGGTGCGGGCCGGCGGTGAACCGGTTGAGCCGCGGGCGCTCCGCGAGCGTCCGCACCGCGGCGTGGACGTAGGCCTGGAAGAGCGTCAGCTTCGGACCGCCCGAGGCGTTGCGCCGCGCGAGATCTTCCATCAGCCGCGTGACGTCGAGCTCCTGCTCGAACAGGACCTGCGCGTGCGCACGCTGCGTCATGATGTAAGGCATGATGGCGCGCGTGGGCGGGACGTCGCGCACCAGATCACCGTCGAAGCGCTTGAACAGCGGCATGAGGCCTCTTATCGCGGGTCGCGTCGCACGTCGATCGCGGCGGCTGCCGCCGTGACTGCGCTCGATTGCGACGACCGTTCAGTCACGGGCGGGGCGCACCACGGCAGCGCCGGCGATGAGGAGCTGACCGAGCCAATAGAGCGAGAGGATCACGACTCGAGCGGCGGCGAACGGCAGGCGGAACCGATCGATCGCGATGACCGTGTCGCTGATCGCGAAGAGGACGGCGCCGGCGAGGACGAGCCCCGTCCAGGCTCCGCCGGCGGCGCGCAGCGCCGAAGCCCGCCACATCATGGCGCAGATCGTGGCGGTGTAGAGGACGACAGGGACCTTCATTTCGCCGAGCCCGCTCCAGAGAAGCGCGATGGCGATCACGCCCCAGGCGGCGAAGAGCGCTGCGCGCTCGGGCCTGAGGGCGCGGTCTTCGTGGACGAACGCGGCGATGTAGCCGAGGTGCCCGACCAGGAATGCGGCCAGGCCTGGGACGAAGCGGCCCGTCTCGATGACGACGTCCCCGAGCGCGCAGAGGACGAGACCCAACAGGAGGCGTGAAGCGAAGCCGTCGCGGGCGGCGGCCCTTCGTACCCACACCGCCAGGACGAGGACGGGCACCGGCTTGAGGGCGACGCGAGCCGCGTCGAGACCGAGGATCGCGCTCGCCGCGAAGGCCGCGATGACCAGCCCGTAGACGAAGAGGAACGCGCGAGCGTCGCGGAAGCGGGGGGTCGGGGTGGTCATGGTGGAGGCGGGGGTGGCGGTTCGGTGGCGAGCGAGCCCCTGGTCCCGGAGGGTGACGCGTTCGGCGTCGCCTCCTCGATCAGGCGTGAGACGTCGGGGCTATGCCCGACCAGCAGGAGCGTGTCGCCCGCGGCGAAGCGGTAATCGGGATCGACGGGCTCGAGCGCGCGGTCGGCGAGCGAGCTGCGGCCGGCTGCGTAGATGCCGACGACGCTCACCCGATAGCGCCGGCGGATGTCGAGCTCGCGGAGGGTCTTGCCGACGAAGCGCGCGCTCGCGGTCCACGGCTCGAGGCGGTAGCCCTCCGCGAAGCGTGGCAGCTCGTCGATCCGGAGGTCGGGCTCCGCCGCGCCGGTCTCGCGCTCTCGACCGACGGCCCGGAGGAGGCCGAGCCCCGCGATGGCGCAGACGAACGAGCCGAGGAAGATCCCGACCTTCGACTGATCCTGGAGATCCGCGCGATCCGCGAACGCGAGGCTCGCCACGAAGATCGACATCGTGAAGCCGATCCCGGCGAGCACGGCGACGCCGAAGACCTGCGCCCAGGTCGCGCCGGAGGGCTTGGGCGCGAGGCCCGTCCTGACGCAGATCCACGTGGCGCCGAAGATGCCGATGGGCTTGCCGAGCAGGAGGCCGAGGGCGACGCCGAGCGCAGCCGGGGATCTCACGCTCTCGCCGAGCCCGGCCGCCACCGACACCCCGGCGTTGGCGACGGCGAAGAGCGGGACGATGAGGAACGCGACCCACGGGTGGAGGCCGTGGACGAGCCGATCGAGCGGCGGCTGGACGGCTTCGAGGTGGCGCTCGATCGCGCCGAGCGGCCCGCTCGCGTCGACGTCCGCCTCCTTCGCGCGGCGAATGCGGGCGATCGCCATGTCGAGGTCGCCGAGCACCTCGCTCGGGCGCTTCCGAGCTCGCGCCGGGATCGTGAGGCCGAGCACGACGCCGGCGATGGTGGCGTGCACACCGGACTTCAGCACGGCAATCCAGAGCGCGACGCCCACCACGCCGTACGGCCAGACCTGCGTCACGCCCACCTTCAGCATCGCGACGAGGATGATCGTGATCGAGACAGCCGCGCCCAGCGCCGCCCAGTCGACGCCCTGCCCGTAGAAGAGCGCGATGACGACGATGGCGCCGAGGTCGTCGAAGATGGCGAGCGCCATCAGGAACACCACGAGGGACGACGGCACGCGCCGCGCGACGAGCGCCACGCACCCGAGGGCGAACGCGATGTCGGTCGCCATCGGGATGCCCCAGCCGCCCTCGGCGGCCGTGCCGCGGTTGATCGAGGCGTGGATGAGCGCGGGGACGACCATGCCGCCGAGCGCGGCGGCGAGGGGCAGCGTCGCGCGCCGGAAGGTGCGCAGCTCGCCCACGAGGAGCTCGCGCTTGATCTCCATCCCGGCGACCAGGAAAAAGACGCTCATCAGCGCGTCGTTGATCCAGTGGTGGAGCGGCCAGGAGAGGCCGTGTGCGCCAAACGAGAGCGTGACCGGCACGTGCAGGAACTGCTCGTAGACCTCCGCTTCGGGCGAGTTCGCCCACACGAGAGCGGCGAGCGTCGCGACGATGAGCACGACGCCGCCCGCCGCCTGGGTTCGAAAGAACTCGCGGAACGGGCGGATGACCGCGAAGAGGAGCTGAGGGACGGCGTTCTGCGCGCGAGCGCCGCCCGCCGTGCTGTTTTCCGCGGCGCCGCTCACGAGAAGGTCGGTTCGTCGTCGGCGAAGAAGCGAACGTCGCGACCGTAGAAGCCGCGCACGTCCTCGGGCGCGTCGAGATCGACGATCGCGCGCTTGTCGATGACGGGGACGTCGACCGTTCCTTCGCCGAGGCCGGCGAGCAGCTCCCTCAGGTTCGTGGGCCCGCCTTGCACGAGGAGCGTCTCGAGCGCGCGGCGACGAATGAGCACCGGGTGCCCGCGCCGGCCTTCGTAGGTCGGGCGCACCGCCTCCGGCTGCGGATCGATCACCGCTCGACTGAACAGCTCCTTGCGGATCGCGGTGCTGATCGGAGGCATGTCGACCGGGACGATGAGGAGCCACTCCGGTCCGTCGTGCATCAGATCGAGCGCGCACCGGATCGACCCCGCGGGACCGAGGTGCTCGGGTTGGTGCGAGACGACGATGTCGAGCCCGCGCTGCGCGAAGCGCGAGAGCACGCGCGCGACCTCGACGCGCGTCACGACGATGACCCGCTCGGCGCCCTGGTCGAGGTGGGCCTTCGCGTGGGCGATCGCCAGCGGGAGCTCGCCCGCGCCGTCCCCCCAGCGGATCGCGACGAGGGCCTTCGCGCCGCCCATACGCTCCCCGCGCCCGGCCGCGAGCACGACGGTGACGTGCGGCACCTCGGGGATCTGCGCCTGGCTGAGACCGGCCGTGCTCGGCGGGGGAGTCGGAGGAGTCGGAGGGCTCATGACGACGTCTCTTTCGTGGCTACCCGGGGCTTCGCGGGCCGAGCCTTCGCGGGCTCGGGGAGCGCCGCTCCGCTGCGCCAGGCGACGAGCTCCCCGGCGATGGATACGGCGATCTCTTCGGGCGTGCGCGCACCGATGGCCACGCCCACGGGCATCCTTACCCGAGCCACGTCGGCGGGACCAAGACCTTTGGCCTCGAGCCGCTGGCGCGTGCGCGCCGCCTTCGCGCGACTGCCCACGCCGCCCACGAACGCAAAAGCGTGCGCCAGCGCCCACTCGATCACGGTCTGGTCGAGCCGGTGATCGTGCGTCATCACCACCACGGCGGCCTCGGTCGGCGCGACCGCCAGAGCCTCGAGGACCTCGGGGTCGTCGTGGTCATGCGCGAGGAGCGTGACGCCGAGCCCCTCGAGCTCGGAGACGCGCTCGGGGACCGAAGCCTCCGCGCGACCATCTGTCACGGTGGCTCGAAACCCGAGGGACGGCAGGAGGCGCGCCGTCGCCATCCCGACGTGTCCCGCGCCGACGAGCAACACGGCGCGCGCAGGAGACAACACCTCGATCAGGATCTCGGCCGAGCCTCCGCAACACATCCCGAGCTCAGGGCCGAGCCGGAAGGTGTGCAACCGCGGCGCCGCTCGGCTCTCGAGCGCGTCGACCATCGCGATCATGACGGCGCGCTCGACCGCGCCGCCGCCCACCGTGCCGACCGCCGCGAGGCGCTCTCCGCTGCCCGAGAGGCAGAGCTTCTGCCCCGGGGTCGAGGGCGCCGACCCTTGTCGCGACACCACCGTGGCCATCGCGCAAGCCTGCCCCTTTCCGTGAGCCGCCAAGGCTTCGCGGAGCACCTCCTCCGGGGACGCGGAGCGAGGGATGATCCCCAGCGCGATCGACATCTCGAGCAGCCTACCACGGGTCTTGGTAGGGTCTGGCCGATGAGCGGTCCTGCCGACGAGACAGCCCCGGGGGTCCTGCCCATCGAGATCCTGAACGACCCCGCGTACACCCCGGGCCGCAAGCAGGTCGCGAGCCTCGTCGAGTCGATCGCACACGGAGACGACGAGGTCTCGCGCGCAGCCGCCCGCGCGCTCGCGCGTGTCCAGTCATCCGTCGCAGGCAAGGTGATCGCGGGGCTCCGCGCCGCCGACGCGCCGTCGGCACGCGCCAAGCTCGCCGACGCGCTGCGCGTCCTCGTCGGCCGAGGCGAGGACGAGGTGATCGTCGAGGCCCTCGAGCAAGCCGTCGAAGATCCGGAGCCACGCGTCCGCCGGGCTGCGGCGCGCGGCCTCGGAAAGATCGGTGGCGAGCGCGCGGAGCGGGCGCTCGCACGCGCCGCAGAAGGCGAGGCGGACGCGAGCGCGACGCGCGCCATCGAGCGCGCGCGCGCACCGCTCCGCCGCGACGCCACGCGCGCCGAGCCTTCCGAGATCGCCGAGGGCGCAGCGCTGCCCGAGCGGACCGCGGTGGTGTTTCGCTGCAGGCGCGGCCTCGAGGAGACGCTCGAGGAGGAGATCCGCGAGCGCCTCGGCCTCGCCGCCGAGCGCCGCGCAGAGGAAACCGTGACGGTCCGTACGCGCGCGCCGCTCGCCGAGCTCCACCGGGTGCGGACCGCGCTCTCGGTCTCGCTCTCGTTCGCCGCCGCCCGCATCGCCGGCGATCCGGTCGAGGACGCGGTCGCGCTGCTGTCGTCGCCCGAGGTGATCGCCGCGCTCCGCGCCCTGACTCGCGGGCCGGTTCGATACAGGCTCTCGTGGTCGACCGGGAAGAGGCGCGCGCAGACGAGCAGTGTCACGCGCGGCGTCGCGGATCGGACGGGCGGTGAGCTCCTGGACGATCCCCGCGCAAGCACGTGGACCGTGCTCGTGAGCGACGACGGCTCGCAGGCGCTCTTCACGCCGCGCGCTCACGACCCGCGCTTCGCGTACCGCGTCGCGGACGTTCCTGCGGCGTCACACCCGACAATCGCGGCGGCGCTCGCACGCGAGGCCGGCGTTCGCCCGAACGACGTGGTGTGGGATCCGTTCGTCGGGTCGGGGCTCGAGCTCTGCGAGCGCGCACTCCTGGGCCCCTACCGCCGCCTGATCGGGACCGACGTCGACGCGCGCGCAGTCGAGCGCGCGCGCGCCAACCTGACGGGGGCGGGCGCGACCTCGTTCGATGTCGTGCTGCAGGACGCCCGCCGCGCGAGCTTCCCGGGCACGACCCTGGTGATCACGAACCCGCCCATGGGCCGCCGGCTCGTCCGAGGCCCCGCCCTCGACGAGCTCCTCGCGGAGACGATGGGGAACGCGGCCCGCTGCCTCGCGCCTGGGGGCCGCGTCGTGTTGCTCTCGCCACGACCGCGTGTCACGCGCGAAGCCCTCGAGTCGAGCGGAGTGGCGCTGGCCGCCGAGCGCCCCGTCGATCTGGGTGGCTTCGAGGCGGTGCTGCAGCGTTTCGAGCGAAGCGCTACTGCGGCGGGACGCCGCGGAGCTCGGGCGGCAAGAACGTGAGCATGTGGCGATAACGCAGGAAGATGAAGGTCAGCGCGGCAGCGAGCACGAGCACGAGCACGCAGACCACGAACAGACCGACGCGCGAGCCCTTCTTTGCTGGCTGCGCCATCGACGCGACGCCGCTGCCGAGCGGGTACCCCCCAGGCGGGGGCGCGTCGGGCCTGAGCTCCCCCGCGACGTCGGGAGCCTGCGGCACGGGCTGTTGCTGCGGAAGCCCCAGGGTCGGCTCGGCCGGCTGCAGCGCGTAGTCGTTGCCACCGAGCGGCGCCTGCTGCGCATAGCCGGGCGCCCCGACAGGCGCAAAAGGACCGCTCGTGATCGGTGCGAAGGGCCCAGGCTGGTTGGGCGAGGCCGGGCCGCCCGCCAGCGGCTGCGCAGGGGCGATAGGCTGATTCCCCCACTCCATCGGGCTCGGCCCGAAGTCGGTCGGCGGAGGAAACCCAGGCGGCGGTCCGCCAGCAGGCTGCTGGGGCGCGCCCATCTGCTCGAGCGTGTCCTGGATGAGAGCCGACACGCCCGAAGGCGCGCCGGGCGGCTGGGGTCGCTCGGTCGTTCCGTGCGCACGAGGTTGCATGGGTGGAGCAGCAGGCTTCCATTGCGCCTGCGGGCCGAGCGGAGCGCCCGCATGCTCGGGTGATCGGAGGAACTCGTCGAAGCCCGGCGACTCGCGAAGGACGGTGCGGCCGCCGTCGTCGTCGTCGTCTGCGGCGTCGGCCGTGGGAGCGGGCGGCGCTCCCGGCACCGGGAGGTTCGGAACGGCGTGGCCGAGCGCCTTCAGGCTGTCGGCGACCGGGTGCATGACCGTGCGCACCTCGTCCGGGTCGCGAGGCGGCGGCGCTGAGGAGAGCGTGGCCGGCGGAGGCGCGAAGCCGGCGCGCGGAGGACCGGGCTGCGGCGACGGGGGCTGCGGCGGCGACGGGGGCTGCGGCGGCGGCGGGGGCTGCGGCGGGGACGGGGGCTGCGGCATCTGCGGCGGCTGCGGCATCTGCGGCGGCTGCGGCATCTGCGGGAGGCCGACGCCGAGCTGGGTCGAGCGGATGGCGCGCGGAGGCCGGCCCGCGGGCGGTCGCGGCGAGCTGGGGCCCGAAGGCAGCGAGGGCGGCGGCGGAGCGACGGGCGGAGGTGCCGGCGGCGCGGCGGGGGGAGCCTCTCGCGCGGTGTGCATGGCCGCGGCGAGGTCCGCAGTGTTTCCCACGCGCGTCGCGCCGCCGATGTCCTCGTCCGCGTTGTCGGGCGGAGGCGGCGGTGGGTTCGAGCCGCCCGCAGCGCGCGCAGCCATCGCCATGATGTGCGCGGGCAGCTCGCGCATGACGGTTGCGTCTTGCTCGCCGAGCGGCGACGGCGGCGGAGCCGGCATCGGCCGCGGGTTCGTCGCGACCTGGGAGCTCGGCACCGGACGCCCGGGCTGCGACTGCACGAACGACGGCGGCGCGAAGAGGTTCGAGTTGACGCTCGAGTCCGGCGCCGACATGCGCGGGTCGTCGAAGATCTGATCCATCATCGCGGTGGCCGCCGCGTCCTCTTCGCCGGTCTCCTCGTCCTCGAGCGGCTTGAGCTGCAGGACGGCGGGGTCGTTGAACCAGCGCTCGAGGTGCTGGCGCAGGTGCGACACGTTCGAGATCCGGCGCCCCGGATCGGGTGAGAGCGCAGCAGCGAGGATGGCGTTCAGCGCGTCGTCCTGGATGCGGTAGGCCGCGAGCGCGGGCGGGCCGTGCGGCAAGCGCGCGAGGATCTCTTGTTTGACCTCGCCGAAGGGGCGAGCGGTCGTCAAGAGTGAGAACAGCATGCTGGCGACCCCCCAGGTGTCGTCGGCCGGCGTCAGCTGCCCGTCACGGAAGCGCTCGGGCGAGTGGTACTGGATCATCTCGGCGGTGCGCCGGACGTCCGCGACCATGCCCCGGCTGCGGGGGTCGTTCGACTCGACGAGCACACACGCGGGCGAGACGTTGCCGTGGGCGACGCCGTGCTGATGGAGCGCCTCGAGCGTCTTGGCCAGGCGGATCGCCCAACCTACTGCGTCGCGAGGATGGAACGGACCCCGACGATGTAACCAGTTCGCGAGCGTTTCCAACCGAGGGCCTTCGGGAAAGCCACAATGTAGCGCGAAGCGCGCTGGATGGCCTTGTTCCGTGCGAAGCTCGTTCTAGACCGCTTGGCCCCCCCAAATCCACGGGAAAAGAGCAGGCCCGGCCCGTCGACCTCGAATCGTTACAGCCGCGCAACACCCAGGAGGGCGGCCCGGAGACCGGCTTCCCCGCCTCCCGCGGCAGCATAAGCGTCGAGGAGGTCGTCCGCGGGGCACCGAAGACGGCTGAGACGGGCCTCGACCGCGTCGAGGAAAAGCGACTCGTCCCGGCCCTGACCGTTCGACCGATTCCGTCGGGTGAGGCCTCCTCGAGCGGCCGCGACGAGCTTCTGGGCCACCTCGCCGGCGGGGCGACCTCGGAACGACGCCTTCGGCCCCTCCATCGAGACGGCCTGCCGGAGCGCGTCCAGCTCGGGCCCTTCGAAGGACTCCACGATCGCCTCCGCTTCATCCAGGGCGCGGGCGTCGTAGAAGATGCCGGTGTAGAGCGCGGCGGGCCCCATCACCAGGTCCGCCGGCTGCGAGTCCCCGCCTCGGACCTCGAGCGTGCGCTTCAGACGCACCTCGGGGAAGAGCGTGTTCAGGTGCGTGACCCAATCATCCATCGTGGCCCGATGGCCCTCGAAGCCGTCCTGGAGGAAGCTCCGGAAGGTCTGCCCGGTGTTCTCGATGACAGCACCGTCACGAAGAACGAGGAACATCGGCGCGTCGAGCGCCCACTCCACGTAGTCGGCGAAGCCGGCGTCGGCGCGGAAGAGCTGGGGCAAGAGCCCCTGACGGTCGGGGTCCACGTCGAGCCAGACGCGCGCGCGGTAGCTCTTTCCGCCGAACGGCGCGCCCTCGTAAAAAGGTGAGTTCGCGAAGATCGCCGTAAAGAACGGCGAGGTCTTCAGGCCGACGCGCAGGGCGCGCATGGCCGACGCCTCGTCCTGGTAGTCGAAGTTCGCCTGCACCGTCGCCGTGCGTCGCATCATGTCGAGGCCGTATTGGCCGCGGGTCGGCAGGTACCGGCGCATGACGCCGTAGCGAGGCTTGGGCACCCACCCCAGATCCGCCTGCTTGGCCGACGGGTGGAAGCCGACCCCGAGCCAGGCGAACGGCTCGCCCGTCTCTCGCTCGAACAGATCCGCGATCTGAGCGAGCTCCGCCCGATGGGACTCGATCTGCGCCGAGACCGTGTGGAGGTCGGCGAGCGGTGCGCCCGAGAGCTCCAGCTGCGCGCCGGGCTCGAGGGTCACGCTCGCGTTGTCCTTCTCGAGCGCGAGGAGGGGTGTGTCGCTGCCCTGCACGCGCCAGCCGAAGCGGCTCACGAGCTCGGTCATCACGCGGACGACGCCATGCTCCCCCTCGTACGCGAGCGGCCGGAGCGAGCGTGTGAAGATGCCGATCTTCTCGGCCTCCGCGCCGATACGGAACTCGGCCGGGGGCTTGCAGGCCGAGCGAAACGGCTCGAGCAGGTCGTCCATCCCCGTGAGGGGCCGCGACGAGCGCGGGTCGGGCGGCGGCGCCATGGGCGTCGGGTTATACCCGGTCTTTCCGCCACGTCAGGGAAATAAGTCTCACGCTTGTAACTTTTCTTGTTACGAGCACGCCACCTCCCGCCACGAGCCCGCGCTCGCGGCGGGCGCGCGGCAGAAACTATCTGGGGATGTGGCCCGCGTCACGACGTAGAAGCCGCACACAAGGAGCTCGCCATGAAGTCACTCGCCCTCGCCCTCGTCCTCGGTGTCACGTGCCTCTCCGCCGCCGGCTGCAAAGATCCGGGGGACGCGTTCGTGGACGACGTCTGTGGTTGCACGGACAAGGCCTGCATCGAGAAGGCGTTCAAGGATCACGAGTCGAAGTTCCCCGAGTCCAAGGCGAAGCTCGGCGAGATCGACAAGCTCGACGCCAAGAAGAAGGAGCAGCTCGGCAAGGCCATGGCCTGCGTGATGAAGGTCGGGATGGCGTCCGAGAAGAAGTGACCGCGGGTCAGCGGCCCAACCACCAGAGTGACTCGGTGCGCGTCACGGCGGCGCGCACCACACGTCGCGCCGAAGGCCGACCGCTCACCACGCCCTCGACGAAGTCGTCCCAGTCCGGGTCGCGCACGGCCCCGCGGGCCGCCACGCCGATCTCCCGCGCCCTTCCGGCGAGCTCCGCAAGGTGCGCCTTGCCCAGCTTGGCGACCTCGATCGGCTTGGCCCGCAAGAGGCGCCGACGGAGCATCGTCACGTCCTCCCACGCGAGCAGCGTCCGCTGCTCGGTGACCTCGGCGAGCATGTCCGCCGCTTCCTCCCGGAGCATCTCCAGGGTCTCGGGCGTGACCGCGAGGATGACACAGGCCCGCGGGAGCGCGCCGCCGCAGTAGAACGCGAGCGACCGCAAGGCAGTGCGGCGCTCCGGCCGGCTCGTCCCCGCCTTGTAGAGGTTCTCCGCCTCGTCGATGAGGAGCACCGGCCCCGCCGTCCCGTCGAGGCGCTCACACAGCTCGAGCCACAGGAGCAGACGGGCATACGCGTCGTAGCGGTAGCTCGCGCCGTTCGTTCGCGCCTCCAGATCGAGCCCGAGCAAGCAAGCCTCGAGCGCGTGAGGCTCCTCGGAGGTCGACGCGCGGAGGGCGCGCTTCGCGGCCGGCGCTGCGTCGGCCTCGGACTCCGCGATCTCCTCGAGGGCCCGCGCGAGCTTGCGGGCGAGCGCGTCGGAGCGGCGCCACGCGGCGAGCCGATCGAGGAGAGATGGCGCGCCTGCTCCCGGGAGCATCGCGCCCTCCACCAGGCGGCGGAAATGGCGCTGAGGGTTCCCGAGATCCGCGTCGAGCCGCTCGACGCCGAGACGGAGGACCGGCCTCTTGTCGGCGAGCGCGCGGGCTGTCACGTGCAGGAGCAGGTGGGTCTTGCCGCTGCCGTATGCTCCCGAGAGCAGCGAAAAGACGCTGCCCGCGTTCGAGGCCGTCTCGAAGAGCTTGTCGAGCACCTCGTCGACGGCCTCGTACCCCACGGTCAGCTTGGTGAGCAGCTCGCCGGGCGGGAGCCCGGCGCTGACGCGCACGAGCGCGCGGACGGCCTTCACACGCGCCGCCGTGGGCTTCTCGGGAACGCGGACTCCGACCCGCGGCTCTTCTCCGTCGCGCGCCTCGAGGTGAAGCACCGGCGCGTGAGGCAGCGGGTCCCTCGGCTCCTCGTCTTCGTCGGCGTCCCCTGCGCCCCAGAGCACACGAGTCGCGAGCGGACGATTTTCGCCCAGCGCGTGCGAGCCCGCGAACAGCTCGTCACCGCCCGAGACATAGAGCCGCGAAGCAATCATGCCTCGCGTGCCTTCGGCGTTGTCGATCAGCTCGCGCAGCACCGTGTAAGCGCCCTCGCGGCGGGCCGGCGACAGCTCGGCGAGCGCGCCCGCGCGCCGCGTGATCAGCAGCGTCCCTTCGTAGCCCAGCGCGCGAACGAGCCGCGTGATCTGCGCGAGCGCGCGCTTGGCCGTCCGCGCCGAGAACACGCCGCTCGCCCCGTCGAGATCGGCCGCCACGTCGGCGCCCTCGAAGAAGCCGCGCACGAGGCGCGCCTCGCGACGCCCCTCCTTGGCTGCGGCCAGAAACGATCGCGCCACGATCGCGACGTCCCCGCCGAGCTCCGCGGACTCCGCCGCCTCGTCGAAGCGCTCGAGCACACGCTTGCCGCGCTTGTCCGCGAAGGCCTCGAGCAACGCGGTGATGCCCTTCTCCTCCGTGTCGCTCGCGCGCAGGTTGCGCACGAAACCGCGCACGACGTCGTCGAGCGCCTCGAAGCCGTGGTCGACCCCCACGACGACGGAGGACACGGCGAACCCGAGCTCGAGCGCGCGCGCCTCGAGCGGGTCGAAGAAGGACGAGGGGCCGACGTCGTGCTCGCGCACGAACACCACATCAGCCGCCTCTGCTGCGGCCAGATCGAGGAGCCCCTGCTCTGCCGCGGCGAGGGCGGCCTCGATCTGCGCGCTCGAAGACTTGCGTCGAGCCATGGACGAATCGAGGCTCGCATGGGAAAACCCTCGGCGGAAAGCCCCATGCCGCAGAAGCCCCGCCATGCTCCCCCCCGCGCTCCGGGCCTCCACGCTCCCGGCCGCTTCGCCGCGTGCCTCCTCGCCGCGAGCCTCCTCAGTGCGACCCTCCTCTGGGCCACCCTCTCGCCCGAAGCCGCCTTCGCGACCGAGCCGAGGCCCGCCGACGTCGTGGCCGACGCGATCCTCGCGCTCGGGCCCGACGCGCCCGCCGAGGAGCGTGCGCGGCTGGCGGCAGAGCTCGCGGAGGCGAAGAAACGGGTCGCGACGGTGCTCGTGAAGCCGCAAGACGGCGCTCGGGCGCTGGACGCGGGCTCCGTCCTGGTGGACGGCCGCCACGCCGCCGACCTGCCGCTCCGGCGGCCGCTCTACCTGGAGCCCGGCGAGCGGACTCTCTCCATCGACGCGCCGGGGCGCCGCTTCGTCCCCGTCGTCGCGACGGTCGAGGCCGGCAAGAACGTTTCTGTCAGGTTCCGCGAGCTGGAGCCGGCGGCGCCGGCTCCCCCGCCGGACGACAAGCCGCTCTGGCCGGGACTCGTGCTCGCAGGCGCGGGCGCCGTCGGCGTCGGCCTCGGAGTCGGCCTCCTGGTCGTCTCGCTCGGAAAGGGCAGCGACGCGGAGGACCTCGGCCAGACAATCGGGACCTGCGACACCACCCGGCTCAGCGCGGCCTGCGACGATCTCGCCTCGGTCGTGAGCGAACGAAACGCGTTCCAGAACGGCGCCGTCGTCTCGTTCATCGTGGGCGGCGTGGCCGGCGCCGCGTCGCTGGCCTATTTCCTCGTCCCGACGCCCCGCGAGACGCCCGAGGCGAACGCGCTGCGCGTCGAGCCGCTGCTCGGCCCCACAGCCTGGGGCCTCTCGATCCGAGGTGACCTGTGAGCCGCCTCGGCCTCTTGCTGTTGCTGACGTTCTTGTCAGCTTGTGCGACCCAGACAATCTGCGACTACGTGACGTGCGTCGACGGCGCAGGCGGCACGGGCGGCGCAGGCGGCACGGGCGGCGCAGGCGGAGGCGCGCCTTGAGCTACCTCCTCCGCGACCTCGATCCCGGCTTCGTCCCGGCGGCCTCCCCCGAGCCCCCGGAGGACGCGCTCCTCTTCGCGTTCCGAAAGGGCTCGCTCGTCCACCGCGACGACCCCTTCTCTCTCCCGACCGTCGCGGAGGCGCGGGCGGCCGGCCTGCCGCTCGAAGCGCTCACCCCGCTCGGGAAGGTAGGCGGCCGCGCCGCGGCCTTCGCCGCGCTCCCGGACGACGCGCTCCTCACCCCGCCGCTCGTCACCTCGAACCTTCGCCGGCTCTTCTTCTCGCTCGAGGGGCCGCTGTTGCACGCCGCCGCGCTCGCCGCGCAGCTCGCGCACTTCGAGACGACGAGCCGCTTCTGCGGAGCCTGCGCGCGACCGCTCTCCCGCAAGATCGGCGAGCGCGCCAAGCGCTGCGACGCGTGCGACCGCGAGATCTACCCGCCGGTATCGCCGTGCACCATCGTCCTCGTCCACCGAGGCGACGAGATCCTCCTCGCCCGCGCCTCGCGCCTGCCTCCCGGCATGTTTGCGCTCGTCGCTGGCTTCGTCGAGCCGGGCGAGACGCTCGAGGCGTGTGTGCAGCGAGAGGTCGCAGAGGAGGTCGGCCTCGAGGTGGCCGACCTCCGCTACGTGGCGAGCCAGCCGTGGCCGTTCCCGTCGCAGCTCATGGTCGGCTTCTTCGCGCGCGCGGTCGGCGGGGAGCTCCGCGCCGATCCGTCGGAGATCGAGGAGGCACGGTGGTTCGGGCTCCGCGAGCTGCCGATGATCCCGCCGCCCTTCAGCGTCGCGCGGTTCCTCATCGACACCTACCTCGAAGAGCGAGGCGTCACGCCCCCTCGCTGAGGGAAGCCCCCTCTCTCGTCAGGGCGGCGGGTCGGAGGCCTGGTGGCGCGCGGCGCAACACGGCCGCTCGGCCTCGGGCACCGGCAAGAGGTTCGTCTGCACGAGCGCCATCGTCAGGTGCACCGCCCCGCTGACGATGAGCAGCAACCCGGCCGCCTGCCGGAATCGCTGGTGGCGCATCCACCGCGAGAGCCCGCCCGCGAGCGCGATCACCGCGCCGATGGCGGGCACCGTGCCGACGCCGAAGGCGACCATCGTCGCGGCGCCCGCCCAGGCGGACCCGGTCGTGAGGGCCAGCGCGAGGCCGCCGTAGACGAGCCCGCAGGGCAACAGTCCCCACGCGAGGCCGCGCGCGAACCCCCCGAGCGCCGAGTCGGAGCCCGAGGCACGCACGTACCGCGACAAGCTGCCGAGGAGCATTCCCCCGAAGCGCTCCACCGCGCCCCAGGCCTTCACGATGCCGGCGAGGTAGGCGCCGACGCCGAGCAGGACGACGGCCGCGAGGACGCGCGCCGCCGTCTGCACCTCGGACACGGGCAACACGTCGCCGAGCGCGCCGCCGAGCGCGCCGACCCCGGCTCCGAGGAGCGCGTACGAGGTCAGCCGGCCGGCGTTCGTCGCGACCGCGGCGCGGCCTCTTCGGCTCGACCCGCCGCAGAGCATGCCGGCGATTCCACCGCACATACCGACGCAATGCACGCCGCCGAGCAGCCCCATCAGGGCAGCGGCCGAGATCGTCAGACCGCTCATCTCAACCTCCAGGGCCGACGAACCGGCTCTTCACCGTCTTCTTCTCGCCGTCCGAGCGGGTGACCTGGATCTGGAAGGGCTTGTCGCCACCGTACTTGCCCTTCTCGCCCACGACGACGATTCGAACCCGCGTGTCGGCGAGCGACTCGATCGTGACCTCGGGCTCGCTGACCACGTACGACAGACCCTCCGAGGGCTCGGGCTCGATCCGGAGGTTCTCGCTCGCGCCTTCCTTGTTGACGAGGTGGAGCGTGAACGAGTTCCGGACCGTCTCACCCTCGACCACGTAAGGTGCGCCCTTCTCCCGGAGCATGGTCGCCTCGAAGCCGCTCCGCGAGGTGACCGCGATGCTCGCGGCCGTGATGCCCGCCGCGCCGAGCACGGCGTAGATGCCCATCCGAGGGCGCCAGAGCCGGCGCGTCTCTCCGGAGAGCCCACGCTGCGAGTCGTAGCGGACGAGCCCGCGCGGGCGCTTGAGCTTGTCCATGATCTCGTCGCACGCGTCCACGCAGGCGGCGCACGCGACGCAGTCGAGCTGGAGCCCGTTGCGGATGTCGATCCCGGTCGGGCAGACCGCGATGCACCGCTTGCAGTCGACGCAGTCTCCCTTGTCTTTCTCGCTCGCCTTGCCGCGCGGCTCGCCGCGCTTCTTGTCGTAGCCGATGATGAGGGAGTCCTCGTCGAACAGCACCGACTGGAGCCGCCCGTACGGGCAGACGATGAGGCAGAGCTGCTCGCGGAACCACGCGAAATTCCCATAGAGGATGAGCGTCACCGCGGTGGCCCACGCGAAGGCCTCCGGGTGCTCGCTCGGACTGCGGCGCACCATCTGGAGCATCGCCGGCATCGAGACGAAGAAGCTCAGCATGATGTGCGACACGGCGAAGGCCGCGGCGAGGAAGAGCGCGTGTTTCACGAGCTTCCGCCAGGTCTTGTCGAGGTTCCACGGCCCCTTGTCACGACGGATGCGCTGGTCGCGGTTGCCCTCCACGAGCCGCTCGATCGGCCGGAAGAGCGACTCCAGGAACACCGTCTGCGGGCACGCATAGCCGCACCAGACACGCCCGAGCAAGCTGGTCAGGAACGCGAGCCCGAAGCCGATCCCGGTCAGCACGAAGAACATCAGCCAGACGTCCTGCGCGTTGAAGGTCTGCCCGAAGATGTAGAATCGCCGGTGCACGACGTCCAAGAAGAGCGCCGGGTGACCGTTGATCGGGATCAGCGGCAGCGCGATCCACAGGGCGATGAGCACCGCGAAGCCCACACGCCGGAGCCAGGTGAACCGCCCCTTCACGTCGGCCGGATAGACGAACCGCCTATGACCGTCCGACGAGAGGGAGCTGACGATCTCGTCCGTCGCCGGGATCACGTTGAGGTGACGCGTAGGCTTCACGTCCGCTTCAGCGGGGACCGGCGACGGAGGCGACGACAGGGTGGACATGGTGACTATTCGTTAGAGCCGCTCGGCGCGAAAAGGATTCGCCTCAGAGCGCTTTCTCGCCCTGGGGAGCCTTGCCCCCCGCGACGTTCGTGTTCTTGATCGAGAGGACGTACGCGACCGCCGCGCGCACCTTCATCTCGCCGAGCGGCTTGCCCCAGGCGGGCATCTGCTTCGGGAGATAGCCGTCGCGCACGATGTTGTAGATGGACTGCGGATCGGATCCGTGCAGCCAATACTCGTCGGTCAGGTTGGGGCCGATGTTCCCTTTGCCGCCCTGCTCGTGGCAGGTCACGCAGGTGGTCGCGAAGACCTCCTTGCCCTGCTCGACCGTCGCCGCGTTCTTGGAGAGGGTGACGAGCATGTCGGGCGTGACCTCTCCGGCGTTCTGGATCCGCTCCGCCTCGGCGGCGAGCTCCTCCGCCTTCAGTCGAGCGTACTCGGCCGACGCGAGCTCACCCTTCTGCATGCTGTGGTAGTAGTACCAATAGCCGGCAGCGAAGATGACGGTGATCCAGAAGGTGAAGAGCCACCACCGGGGGAGCTGGTTGTCGCACTCCTGAATGCCGTCGTACTCGTGGATGACGGCCTCCCCCGGGTCCTTTCCGCTCGCGCCCGGCGTCGCCTCGATCGGTTTCACTTCGCACCTCCTTGATCGTCGTCGGCGAGCGGGAGAGCCGCCACCGCCTCGTATTCGCTCTTGCCTCGCAGGTACGTCCTCGCGAAGGCCACCAGGAACACGCCCAGGAAGATCGCCAGCGCCGCGAGGGGCAGGAGCAAGAGCGGGCTGTTCTCGAACATCGGTCCAATGAGTCGTCCCATTTGCGTCCTCCTTTCAGCGAGCGTCAGCGGTCAGGCCAGGCTTGTCTGCGGGGGCAGGCGCAGCCGGCGGCGTCCCGAGCGATTGGATGTAGGCGATGATGGCGACCATTTCGCTGTCGGGGGCGACATCGATGCCTTGCTCCTTCAGATCCTTGGCGATGCCCTCGGCCTGCGCCTTCGCGTCGGTCGCGGCACCCTGGATCTGCTCCACGGTGAAGGGCACACCCACCATCTTCAGGCCGCGCAGCTTGGGCTCGATGCCGGCGAAGTCGACCTTGTTCGTCACGAAGTGCCCGTAGGCCGGCATGTTCGAGCCCTCCGAGATCGCGCGAGGGTCCATGAAATGTTTGTAGTGCCAGGCGTTCGGGTTCTTGTTTCCCTCGCGGGCGAGGTCGGGCCCCGTACGCTTCGAGCCCCACTGGAAGGGGTGGTCGTAACGAGAGTCAGCCAGGGTCGAGGCGTCGCCATAACGCAGCGACTCGAACGCCATCGGGCGAATCATCTGCGAGTGGCAGGTGTAACAACCCTCGCGGATGTAGATGTCGCGGCCCGCGATCTCCAGCGCCGAGGCGAGGCGCGTCTGCGCCGCCTCCTGCGGCGTGGGCGTCGCGAGCACCATCGGGACGATCTGCACGACGCCGCCGACGAGTACCGCGAGGACGGTCAGCACCGTGAAGATCATCGCGCGGCCCTCGAGCGCGCGGTGCCAGCTGACCTGCCCGCCGGGGCCCTTGGGCGCCGCGATCGCGGCGATCAGGAGCGACAGGCCGCCGACCGCGGCCGTGACCGCGAGGAAAGCCAGCGCCGTCACGACGTTGCCGCGACCGTAGGCGATGCCGAGCACGATGACGAGGAACGCCACGAGGACCGGCTTGCCGAAGACCAGCCTGACCCAAGACGGCTCGGGCTCGGCCGGCGGAACGACCACCTCGACGCTCCCGTCGACGGCCTTGCCGCTCTTCACGGTGCGCACGAGGTTGTAGACCATCATCAAGAAGCCGGTGAGGTAGAGGAGCCCGCCGACGAGCCGCGTCCAGTAGAGCGGACGGATCGCGACGACGGTCTCGACGAAGCTCGGGTAGGTGAGCGAGCCGTCCGCGTTCGTGGCGCGCCACATGAGGCCCTGGGTGACGCCCGCGACCCACATCGAGATCATGTAGAGCAGGATGCCGATCGTCCCGATCCAGAAGTGCTGGTCGGCGAGGCGCGTCGAGTGGAGCTTCGTGCCGAAGAGGCGCGGCACGAGGAAGTAGAACATACCGGCCGCCATGAAGCCGTTCCAGCCCAGCGCGCCGGAGTGGACGTGACCGACGATCCAGTCGGTGTAGTGGGCGAGGCCCGAGACCGAGCGAATGGAGAGGAGCGGCCCCTCGAACGTCGACATGCCGTAGAACGTGACGCCGGCCGCGAAGAACTTGAGCACGGGGTCGGTGCGGAGCTGAGCCCACGCGCCGCGCAGGGTGAGGAGCCCGTTGATCATGCCGCCCCAGCTCGGAGCCCAGAGCATGAGGCTGAAGATCATGCCGAGGCTCTGCGCCCACTCCGGCAGCGCCGTGTTGAGCAGGTGGTGCGGGCCGGCCCAGATGTAGATGAAGACCAGGGCCCAGAAGTGCACGATGCTGAGGCGGTACGAATAGACCGGTCGCCCCGCCGCCTTCGGCACGAAGTAATACATGATGCCGAGGATCGGGGTCGTGAGGAAGAAGGCGACGGCGTTGTGGCCGTACCACCACTGCACGAGCGCGTCCTGCGCACCGCCGAAGATCGAGTAGCTCTTCAGCCCGGAGATGGGAATCGCGAGGCTGTTGACGATGTGGAGGACCGCGACGGTGACGATCGTGGCGATGTAGAACCAGATCGCGACGTAGAGGTGTTTCTCCGCTCGCCTGTAGAGCGTCCAGAAGAAGTTGATCGCGAAGACCACCCAGATGGCCGCGATCGCGATATCGATGGGCCACTCGAGCTCGGCGTACTCCTTACTCGTCGTGATGCCGAGCGGGAGGGTCACGGCGGCGGCCACGATGATCGCCTGCCAGCCCCAGAAATGGATCTTCGAGAGGGTGTCGTTCACACGCGCGCGCACGAGGCGCTGCGTCGAGTAGTAGACGCCCGCGAACAACATGTTCCCCACGAACGCGAAGATGACGGCGTTCGTGTGCAGCGGGCGCAGCCGACCATACGAGAGGAACTGGTGCACGTTCGCACCGGCGAACGCGAGCTGGAGGGCGACGATGACACCCACCAACATCCCGACGACCCCGAAGATGACCGAGGCGGCTATGAATTGGCGGACGATCGAGTCGTTGTACTCGACCTTCACTTTCTTCGCCCCGGGGGGCATCTCTGCGACAGCTGCGCTGCTCATGGCGTCTTTGCGCTCCTTTTCCTATCCGTTTCCGACGTCTTGGGTGACGCGCCGGCCTCCTCTTCGAGGGGGAGCAGCGCGAGGCGCCCGGCGTGCTCGTGATCTCGCTGCTTCACGCTGAAGGTGAAGAGGATCAACGACCCCACGACGAGCACCAGGCTCACGAATACCTGCAGAACTATGACTTCCATGCGGCGTCCCTCCCGCCGAGCGCGCGCACGGCGAGGGCAATCGAGGTGACGGATGAAAGCGGCATGAGGACCGCGCAGAGCAGAGGGGTCATGAGACCCGCGAGGGCCAATGCGACGGCCCCGACGTTGTAGGCGGCGGCGAACGCCAGGTTGCGCCGAATCGCGGCGCGCAGGGCCTTGGCGCCCTTGAGGGCCATGCGGACGGGGGCGAGCCCTGCGCCGAGCAGATAGAAATCGGTGCGAGCGGCGAGGAATGTCCGGCCGGCGCCAGGGGTTCCCGAGCAGTGGGCGGTGCGGACCGCCATGGCGTCATTGATGCCGTCGCCGATCATCAGCGTGTCGTTGTGGTCGCGCTCCTGCAAGAACGTCGCCTTTCGCTCGGGCGAGCATTCCGCGACCACGTGGTCGAGGGGGATTCGCACGGTTTGCGCGACCGCGGCTGCCCTGTCTTTCCGGTCTCCGGTCAGCATCCAGACCTCGAGGCCCGCGCCGCCCAGCCGACCGACCTCCGACTCGGCGTCGTGCCGGAGCTCTTCTTCGGTCGTCGTGGAGAAGAGCGTCTCGCCGTCGCGGCCGAACGCGATGTCGCCGCTCCCGCCATCGCCCACCCAGCCGGGCGCGCCGAGCCGGTACTCCGCCCCGTCGTGCCTCGCGGACAGGCCGCGACCGGGGTGCTCCGTGACGCGGAGCTCGGGGTCGAAGCGCTGCGCCTCCTCGGTGACCGTGAGCTTGACCGCCTCGGCCTTCGGGTGGCTGCTCCGCGACGCCAGGTTGTAGAGGACGGTCTGGACGTCCAGCGGGAGCGCCGCCGCCGCGCGCTTCTCTGCCAGCCGGAGCGAGCCCGTCGTCAGCGTACCGGTCTTGTCGAACACGACGCGCCGCACGGAGGAGGCGCGGTCGAGGAAGCTCGCCGACCGGACCAGCAGGCCGGCCCTGCGCAGACCACCGAGCACGATCTCGTGGGCGATCGGGGTGGCGATGCCGAAGGCGCAGGGGCAGGTGACGACAAGGATGCCGATCGAGACGCCGAGGCTCCGCGCCACGTCTTTCGTGGCCACGAGCCACGCGACGAACCCGATCGTCGCGGCGATGAGCACGAGGATGACCCAGAGGCGGGCCAGACGCGCTTCGAACGGGGTCGAGGCGTCGCCATACCGGTCGACGGCGCGCGGCACACGCAACAGATCGAGGAGCCCCGAGGCTTCGAACGTCGCGGTCGCCTCCACCTCGAAGGCCTCGCGGCCCGCATTCGCCGCGCCGGCGACGACCGTCGCACCTCGGGCGACGGACAACGGCTCTGCCTCACCCGTGATCCACTCCATCGAGAGCACGGCGCGCTCGGCGTCGAGCTTGGCCGCGACGGGGACCACGTCCCCGGGAGCGATGAGCAGCCGATCCCCTTCTTTGACCTCCGAGACCGCGACGATCTCGACCGCCTCCCCCGCGCCGCGGCCGAGCCTGCGGACGAGGAGCCCGAGCGGGCCGGCCTCCTCGAGGAGCTGCGAGCGGTTCTTCTCGAGCACCCGCTCGCGCAGGAAGCGCCCGACCAACATGAGCGCGATGAAGACCGTCAGCGTATCGAAATAAGACTGGTCGCCGCGGGTCGCGAGGAGCGAGTAGGTGGAGCCGGCGTAACCGAGAATGATGCCGAGCGCGATCGGCAGGTCGAGGTGGAGGACGCCGCGACGGACGGCGGACAAGGCGCCTTTGATGAAGACCGTGCCGCCGATGAAGAACGAGGCGACCGCGAGCCCCGCGGTCAGGTAGTGGAACAAGCTGTGGAGCGGGCCGGAGTCGAGGCCCGCGTACACGCTGATAGCGAAGATCATCGCGTTCATCGCGATGGCGATGCAGAGGCCCATCCGGAGGACGAGATCGCTCGAGGCGAGCTCTTTCTTGCGGCGAGGTCCGAGGCCGTAGCCGAAGGAGCCAACCGTCTTCACGAAGTCGCGGAGCGGGAAGTCCGGCGTGACCCACAGATCGACCGAGCCGCGCGCCGGGTTCGTCACGACGTTGCCCGTCGCGCCCGTCCGCTGGAAGAGCTCCGAGATCAGCCAGACGCAGCCGGTGCAGTGCAGCCCCTCGACGTCGAGCGGGATGAGCGAGAGCCCTTCGGGCCGCGCGCGGAGATCGCTCTCGATGAGATCGAGCCACTTCTCGTCGTGGCCCGGCTCGCGAACCGGCTGTCCTCTGCCGTCGCGCAGCTCGTAGTAGCGGTCGAGGCCCTCACGTCCGAGGAGGGTGTGGACGTGCTCGCACCCGGGACAACAATAGTCCACCTGTCCCGATTCGAGACTGGCTCCGCAGTGCAAACACACCGCGACCCCTCTCGTTCGAGGTGCTTGGGGGTTCGCTTGATCCGCGCGAGCGAGCGAATCAGCGACCGTGAGGGGAGGAGAAGCGGCCATGGGGCTTCGGCGCGACGGGCGGGAGGGTCGACTCGCTGAGCGCGCGCGAGGACGCAGAGCAACCCCCATGCCGCGGCGGAAGCGGCCACGCTCACGCGGAGTGACGCTGCGAAACCGGAAACGGCTGCGTTCGAACGCAGAGGCTGCGCACGCCTTGCGGTCGAGGCTCGCGCAAGCGACGCTGCCGCTCGCGAATGAATTGCGTCCACCTCGTCGACGCCACCTACGAGCTGTTCCGAGCCTTCTTCGGTGCGCCGCCCAAGACCGCCCCCGACGGTCGGGAGGTCGGGGCCGTCCGGGGCCTCTTGGCGACGCTCGTCTACCTCCTCCGCAACGAAGGCGCGACGCACGTCGGCTGCGCCACCGATCACGTCATCCGTTCGTTTCGGAACGACCTCTGGCCCGGCTACAAGACGGAAGAGGGCATCCCCGAGGTCCTCTGGTCCCAGTTCTCCCTCGCGGAGGACGCGATGCGCGCGCTCGGCCTCGTCGTGTGGCCGATGGTCGACTTCGAAGCCGACGACGCCCTGGCGACGAGCGCCGCTCGGCTCGCTCCAGAGTGTGACCAAGTCGTCATTTGTACCGTCGACAAGGACCTCGCCCAGTGTGTCCGCGGGCGCGAGGTCATCGTCCGCGATCGGATGCGCAAGAAGGACCTCGACGAAGAAGGCGTGCTCGCGAAGTTCGGCGTGTCGCCCCCGCAGATCCCGGACTACCTCGCGCTCGTCGGCGACACGGCGGACGGCTACCCGGGCCTCACCGGGTTCGGGAGCAAGAGCGCCGCGGCGCTCATCCGCGCGTTCGGCTCACTGGAGGCGATCCCCATCGACGCGAGCCGCTGGCCGCGCGAGGTCCGCGGCGCGACGCGCCTCTGCGCGACGCTCGAGGAGCAACGGGATCAGGCGCGCCTCTTCAAGAAGCTCGCGACGCTCCGCACGGACGCGCCGGCGACCGAGTCGCTCGACGAGCTGCGGTGGCGGGGCCCGCGTCCCGAGCTCCGCTCGTTCTGCAAGGCCCTCGGCTTCGAGGACCTCGTCGATCGCGTCCCGGCTCCGGTGTAGCTTCTCCGCATGACCACGACCTTCGCGAACGCGCTCGCCTGGGCGAAACAAGAGCTGGGCGGGGCGGAGACGACCGCCAGCGAGACGAACGCAGCTGAAGACATACGGCGCGCGCAGGCCGCCATTCAGGCGTCCATGGCGCAGATCACCGCCGCGGCCGAGACCGCGGCGGCAGCGGATCACCGGGCCGAAGGCGACAGGCGGCAGGCGATCTACGACGCCCTGTATTTCGTCGCGGCGAGCGACGGATCGATCACCCCCGCGGAGCGCGCCAAGCTCGCGATCGGCCTGCGCGGGATGCTCGGCGAGGGCTTCGATGAGGAGGCCGTGGACGACGGCCTGGAGATGGCGCGCGTGCTCGTGGCGCGAGAAGGGAAAAACGCGGCCGGCGTCATCGCGCGGACGATCACCGACGAGGGGGAGCGCGCCTCGCTCCTGCTCATGGCCTCGGTCGTGGCCTGGCTCGGCGGCGGCGTCGGCACCAAAGAAGGCCTCGCGCTCCAGGCGCTGGCCGCCGCCTTCGGGGTCCCGATCAAGACGCTGCACGAGCTGATGGCTGCGGGAGCCAAGGCGGCCAAGGCTTGAGCGTGGTCGTCCCCGCGAGGCCTCGTCTCGCCGACCACGTCTTCGCGCGACGTCATCGTCACGACGGCGCGCGCGTCGTCGTGCTCCACGACACGAAGAACGACGTCACCGTGCGCATCGCGGAGCGCGCGTGGGTCCTCGTGAGCGGGATGGACGGCACGCGTGATCTCGAGGGGCTCGCCGCGTGGGTGAAGCGCGCGGGCGTCGCCATCGGAGACGAAGAGATGACGAGCTTCCTCACGGAGCTCGCCGCCGAAGGGCTCGTGGAGGATGGCCCCGGGGAAGACGACGTGGTGACGGGTGAGGCTGCGGCGCAGGCTTCGAGCGGCGGAGGAGCTCCCGATCGTCCCGTGCTCGCGCTCCCCGGCTTCGGGTTGCGATGTGACGGGCAAGGGACGTGTTGTCGCTTCTACCCGAGCGTCGTCTTTTCGCCGCTCGAGGCGGCCCGCGCGCGCGGGCGCTTGCCCCTGGTGGAGGACGCAGGGCTCGACCAGCGCCGTGGCTTCATGCCGCTCGCCGGGCTCGACGATCGGCTCCTCGCCGTCGCCTTGGTGAACGGCCGCTGCGCGTACCTCGAGGCGGACCTCCGCTGCGGGATCCACCGGAGCGGAGCGGCAGCCGACAAGCCGCTCGGCTGCCGCGTGTATCCGGCGCGCTTCGTCGACGACGGCAGCGCGATCCGCGTCAGCCCCTGGCTGGAGTGCGGCTGCGTGCTCGCCTCCGGTCTGTCGGCGGACGGTGGCGGCGAGCCCCTCACGACGGCGACCAGAGGGGCCGAGCTCGAGCGCGCCATCTTCGTCGAGCGGCTGCCAGAGCTGGTCCGGCTCGGGCGAACGCTCACCGTGCCGCGGAGCGAGGTCGCCGCGCTCTCGCTCGAGCTCTCGTCCTGTCACGTACCCGACGGTGTGGCGTCTCTGCTCGCGCTCGCCGCCGTCCTCGACGGAGGAGAGGTCGCCGGCGCGAAGCGTGCGCTCGAGGCGCCGCCGCCGGCGGAGCTCACGCACCTCGCCGAACGGCTCGCGGCGATCCGCCCGCGTGTCGCGCGGCTCGCCGCCGAGGAGTGGCGCAGCCCGGAGGACTTCGCACGGCAGCTGGCGACCGCCTTGCTCGGCGCCTTCGATCTGCTCGACGTGATGCCCGAGGAGCTCCTGCGCGGCCCCGGCGTGTTCGAGATGACAGAATCGTTTTATGTTCGCGCCTTGCTCTTCGGCCACCAGCTCTTCCACCCGAAGGGCAAACACACGATGGCGTCGCTCGCTCGCGACAGGGCCGTCCGTGTGCTCCTCGGTCGGGCGCTCGCCGTCACGGCGAACCTCGCCGAGCTGACGGATCCCGCCTTCCGTCACCCGCTCGCGCTGGTCGAGGCGTGCTCGCGCGCGTACGGCCTGGTTGGATATTTGCACACCTTCATCGACGAAAACGGTGCGTGAGCGGGGACTGCCGGAACCGCAACGCGCGCGCGGTGTCGACCGCACCATGCTCTCGCGCCGCTTGCTGTTCGCGCTTCCGCTCTTGCCACTGGCCGCGGCTTGTCAGAGCCACGAAGCCAGCGCCCGTGCGTCGGCGTCCACCACGAGCGCGCCGCCATCCCCGCCCGACCCGGCCCGCGCCCGCTGGGCCGCGCTCCTGGCCGATCGCGAGAAGCTGCGACCGTTGCACGAGCGCTCGGGTCCGCCCAAGCCGGGCGAATGGCGCCACGAGCACCCGGAGACCGGCCAGACCTTCGAGGAGTACGCAAGGAGTCGCCCGACGGTCCCCACCCCCGAGCGCCGCACCTTGGTGGTCCAGCCGCTCGGCCCCTTCGACGAGGCTCAGGCGAAGGTCCTCGCCCTCGCGACGGACTACCTCGGCCACTACTTCGGGCTGCCCACCCGACGAGCCGAGTCGATCCCGCTGAGCGCCGTCCCGACGAGCGCCAAACGCGTGCACCCGACCTGGGGCGGCAAGCAGATCCTCAGCCAGTGGGTGATCGACGCGCTGCTCGGCCCCAAGCTCCCCGCCGACGCAGCCGCGCTCATCGCGTTCACCACCGAAGACCTGTGGCCAGGCGGGGGCTGGAACTTCGTCTTCGGCCAGGCCGACCTCCACAAACGCGTCGGCGTTTGGTCCCTGCACCGCTACGGCGACCCGTCCAAGGGTGAGGGCGCCTTCAAGGAGACGCTGCGGCGAGCCTTGAAGGTCGCGGTTCACGAGACGGGTCACATGTTCTCGCTCGAGCACTGCACCGCCTACCGCTGCGTCCAGGCCGGCATCAACAGCCTCGAGGAGGAGGATCGCTCGCCGCTCTGGGCCTGTCCGGAGTGCGTGACCAAGATCGTCTGGGCCACGAAGGCAGACCACATCCCGCGGTACGAGAAGCTCGCCGCCTTCTGCAAGGAGACCGCGCTCTCCGAAGAGGCCGCGTTCTTCGAGCGGTCCATCGCGGCGCTCCGCGCAGACACGTGAGCCGACGGATTGGCGCCCCGCTGCCCCGCGATCCGGAGTAGGAAGCCGGGCATGCGCGAAGAGGTGAGCTTCGTCGAGGCGAACGGGCTCCGGCACGCCGTCCGACGGTTCGAGGTGGAGGGCGCCCCGGACAGTGACAGAATGGTCCTTCTCCTGCACGGCTTCCTCGACTGCGGCGCGACCTTCGATCTCCTGGCCGCGCCCCTGGCTCGCCTCGGCTTTCGCGTGTTCGCGCCCGACTTTCGCGGCTTCGGCGACACCGATCGTGTCGGCGCCGGCGGCTACTACCACTTCCCCGACTACGTCGTGGATCTGGAGGGCATCGTCCGCGCGCTCGCGCCGTCGTGGCTCGGCGTGGTCGGCCACAGCATGGGCGGCGGCGTGGCCACGCTGTTCGCCGGCACCTTCCCCGAGCGCGTCCAGTCGCTCGTGGTGATGGAGGGCCTCGGCCCCATGAGCGATCCGCCCGGTCTCGCGGTCGAGCGCATGCGCCGCCACTTCGCCGATCGGGAGAAGATCCGCGGGCCGCGCCCGATGGCCTCGCTCGACGAAGCGACCGACAGGCTCGCCGCGACCCACCCGCGCGTCGCGCGCGATGTCCTCCGCTCGCGCGCCGAACGACTGTCCCGGCGCGACGCGGAAGGCCGCCTCGTGTGGGCCTGGGATCCCCTGCACCGCACGACGAGCCCGACGCCCTTCATCGCGGAGACGTACGCGAGCTTCCTGCGTGCCATCACCTGCCCCACGCTCTTCGTCGGGGGCGGCCCACACGGCTGGCACCCGCCCGACGAGGACGAGCGGCTGGCCTGCTTCCAGCACCTCGCGCGCGTCGACTTCCCGGACGCCGGCCACATGATGCACTGGACGGCCCCGGAGGACGTCGCGAAGGCTGTGGGCGCGCACTTCGGCGCGTAGTAGCCTCCCGGGCCCGTGCACATCATTCCTGCCAGCCCCACGGTCGACAAGGTCTACGTCGAGGAGCGCGCCGCGGCCCTCGGCAAGCGGAGCATCAAGAAGGCGTCCAAGGTCGCCGGGCTGAAGCTCACCGTCTCGATGATCGATCTCACCACGCTCGAGGGCAAAGACACCCCGGGCAAGGTCGCGCAGATGTGCCAGAAAGCGCGCTGGCCCCACGAGCGGGAAGACGTCCCCTCCTGCGCCGCCGTGTGCGTGTACCCGAACCTCGTGCCCGAAGCGAAGCGGGCGCTCGCGGGCTCCACCGTGAAGGTGGCGAGCGTCGCGACGGCGTTCCCCAGCGGCCTCTCGCCCCTCGACATCAAGCTCGACGACGTGCGCCGCGCGGTCGAGTTCGGGGCGGACGAGATCGACATGGTCATCGACCGCGGCGCGATGTTGGCCCGCGACTACCAGAAGGTCTGGGACGAGATCGCCGCCACGAAGGAGGCCTGCGGCCCCGCCCACCTCAAGGTGATCCTGGAGACGGGCGAGCTCGGCACGTACGACGTCGTCCGCAAGGCGAGCCACATCGCGATGCACGCCGGGGCGGACTTCATCAAGACCTCCACCGGCAAGATCCAGCCGGCGGCGACGCCCCCCGTCACGCTCGTCATGCTCGAAGCCATCCGCGATTTCTTCTACGAGACGGGCAAGCGCATCGGCATGAAGCCCGCCGGCGGCATCCGCACGGCCAAGCAGGCGCTCCACTATCTCGTGATGGTGAAAGAGACGCTCGGCGACGCGTGGCTCACGCCGGACATGTTCCGCTTCGGCGCCTCGGTCCTCCTGAACGACGTGCTCATGCAGCTCGAGAAGGAGCGCACGGGCAACTACCAGGGCGGCGACTACTTCAGCAAAGACTGACGCGCGCCATGCCGAAGGACACCCCGCGCTTCGAGGGCTTCGCCGACGCGAGCTGCAAGTTCTGGAAGCAGCTCGCCAAGAACAACGACAAGGCCTGGTACGACGCGCACAAGGCCGAGCACAAAGCCGGGTGGGAGGAGCCGATGCGCGCCCTCCTCGCGGAGCTGAAGGACAAGCTCGACGCCTCCTACCCCGACTGCGACCTCGGCGAGCCCAAGGTCTTTCGCATCCACCGCGACGTTCGCTTCTCGAAGGACAAGACGCCCTACAAGACCAGCGTCTCGGGCTGCCTCTACGTCCAATCGGGCCCCTCCAAGGTCACCGAGACGCCCGCGCCGCTCTACCTGCAGATCGGCACACAGACCATGGCCGGCGCCGGGCTCTACATGATGGCCCCAGCGCAGCTCCAGAAGTACCGCGCGGCGGTCCTCGACGACACCAAGGGGAAAGAGCTCGCGACCTTGGTATCCAAGCTCACGAAGGCCGGCTACACGATCGAGAGCGGCGACGTCCTCAAGAAGGTGCCCAAGGGCGTCGACCCGGACCACCCACGCGCCGAGCTGCTCAAGCGCAAGGGCCTCGTCATGATGTTCCCCGCGTTCGACACGAAGCTCATCGCGTCGCGTGACCTCGTGAAGATCCTCGTCGACCACGGCAAGAAGGTCGCGCCGCTCGTGCGCTTCCTCACCTACGCCGTGCTCTGAAGGACCGAGCAACCGACACTGGCACCAAGAGAACACCGAAGCTTCGAGAAGAGGCGATCGACGAGTCCGCAGCTTGGACAGCGGCACCCAACGGGTCATGCTTTGCTCCTCGATGGCTGGGCTGGCACCTGTTGCTCCCGCTTTTCACCTGCTGCGCCTCGCGCCGAGCGCTGCGATCTTCTCGCTCGTGGTCGGCTGCTCCGGCACGCCCGTCGCGCCATCCCCTGCGCCGAACGGTCCTCCACCCGCGCGCCTCACGATCGACGCGCCTCCCGGCGCGGACATCCACGTCGACGACGTCTTCGTCGGCGTGACTCCGCTGCCCGCTCCAGTCGACGCCGAGCCCGGCTGGCACCACGTCGAGGTGACGAGCAACGGGCACAAGCGGTTCGCCCGCTCTCTCGAGCTCGAGCGCGGCAAGACGAGAACGCTCACCGCCGAGCTGGAAGAGACCGGACAGCGCAAGGCGGCGTGGGCGCTGATCGGGAGCGGAGGGGCGCTGCTCTCGGGCGGGATCGTCCTCGGCGTCCTCTCGGTCGTCGAGCAACGCAAGGCCCGTGACCTGCAGGACGAAGCCGACGGCGAGGATCTGAGCGAACGCGCTCAGGCCGACTACGACGACGCGATCGCCGCTCGCGACGGCTACCGCGTCGGCTCGGGGATCACCGCCGGGACCGCGCTCGGGCTCTTCGTGCTCGGCGGTGTCCTCTTCGGCTTCGACGCCCCGGAGCGCAGACCGACCCTCACCCTCGTTCCGTCGCTCTCCCCTGGGAGCGCGGCCGGCAACATGACACTTCGGTTCTGACCGATGCGCTGGTGGCTCTCTTCGAGCGTGGGCTTGGCGGTCGTCCTCGCCGGAGGCACGGTGGCAGCCCAGCCCGCCGACCCCGAGCCCGAGATCCCCTACCCCGAGGTCGCGGAAGAGCCCGTCCCCGAAGCGATCGACGTCACCGTCGAGGGCCAGCGGTTTCCGCCCTCGGTCTCGTCTCTTACCCGGTCCGAGGTTCGGCAGCTTCCCGGCGCATTCGGCGACCCGTTCCGCGCCATCGAGATCTTGCCGGGCGTGACGCCGATCGTCTCGGGCTTGCCATTTTTCTACGTCCGAGGCGCTCCGCCGGGCAACGTCGGCTACTTCCTCGACGGCGTGCGCGTCCCCTACCTCTTTCACGCGGCGGCCGGCCCCTCGGTCATTCACCCGGCCATCGTGGAGCGTGTCGATCTCTACGCCGGCGGGTACCCGGCGCGCTTCGGTCGCTATGCGGGCGCGATCGTCTCCGCCGAGGCCACCGAGCCGCGAACCGATTGGCACGGCGAGGCGAACATCCGCCTCGTCGACACCGGCGCGCTGGTCGAAGGCGGCTTCGCGGAAGGCCGAGGCACCGCCCTGGCCGGCGGCCGCTTCTCCTACACGGCGCTGATCTTCTCGCTCATCTCGCCCGAGATCACACTCGACTACCGCGACTACCAGGCCCGCGTGACCTACGACATCACCCCGCGCGACCGCGTCTCGGTCTTCGCGTTCGGCTCGTACGACTTCCTCTCGTCGACGACGAACGACATCGAGACGGTGCTCTTCGGCTCCGAGTTCTACCGGGTCGACGCGCGCTACGACGCGCGGCTCCCGAATGGCGGCAAGCTGCGCAACGCCGTCACCTGGGGTTTCGACCAGACACGCGTGGCCGACGGGCGCAATACGCAAGACATCCTCTTTGGCGCCCGGCTCGAGGTCGAGCAACCCCTGGGCGACACGCTCGTCCTTCGAGGCGGGCTCGACGTCCAGCACGATCTCTATTCGGCCAGCCCTCGCGAATACGTCGACCCCGACGATCCGAACGTCGAGGCGTTCGACTCGCTCTTCCCTCCCCGCAACGACGCCGCGGCCGGAGCCTGGATGGACGTGGTGTGGCAGGTCACCCCGCGCTTCGAGCTGACTCCGGGCATCCGCGTGGACGGCTTCTTCTCGAATGGCGTCGAGGCCGCCTCGGCGGACCCACGCCTCGCCGCGGTCGCGCGCGTGCATGACCGCGTCCGCCTGCTCCACTCCTTCGGCGTGGCCCACCAGACCCCCTCGTTCATCGTGCCCGTGCCCGGGCTCGCCGTGGCCAGCCTTCGCGGCGGCCTGCAGCGTTCCCTCCAGGCCGCCGCGGGGGTCGAGGTGGACTTGCCGCTGAGCACGACAGCGAGCGTCAATGTCTTCGACTCGGTCTTCCTGAACATGAGCGACACAATCGGCGTCCGCCCGCCCGGCAACGACGACTCGCAGATCCCCCGCAGCCTGGGCGGCGCCAAAGGGATCGAGGTCTACCTCCGGCGCTCCCTGAGCAGCCGGATCGGAGGCTTCATCTCGTACACCCTGTCGCGAACGCACCGCGTGATCGACGGGTACGAGTTCCCCGCCGCCTTCGACCGCAGCCACGTCCTGCACTCGGCGCTCTCCGTGGATCTCGGTCGGGGCTGGCGCGCCGGATCCCGGTTTTCCCTCTACACGGGACCGCCGGTGCTGCAGGCGCCTGCAGGCATCGCCGTTCCCCAGGCCTACCGGCCCAGCGACCCTCCGCGTGATCCGACCTTCTATCGCCTGGACTTCCGGTTCGAGAAGAAGTGGCGCTTCGCGACAACGGGGTGGATCTCGTTCGTCGTCGAGATGGTCAACGCCACGCTCAACACCGAGACGATCAACGGCAACGAGGTCGGCCCCGTGACAATCCCCAGCATCGGCGCAGAAGGAGGCTTCTGACGTGGCGCAGAAACAGTCGACCGCCGGCTCATCGGACACCTGGCGTGTTGTGGATTCACCCCCCCGGCCCCCTTCACGCGACGTGAGGGGGGAGGCGCTCGGCGACCTGCTGAGAGGCTGTCTGGTCGCCGCCTCTTTGTCGGGCTGTCTCCCCGCCGACAGTCGGCCGGAGCCGGCGCGGGTGTTCGTCACGGCGGAGCCGAGCGAGGGGACGCGCAACGGCTTCACCACCGCGGACGGCTGGTTCGTTCGCTTCGAACGCTTCGTCACCGCCGTGGGGGACGTCGATCTCGACGGCCCCGCGGGGCGCGACGACACCTCCTGCAACAGCTACTCGGAGGCCAACTACGAGCGCCTCTTCGACTTCACCGTGCTGGAGCGGAGCAAGGTCGCGGTCGTCTATGGCCTCGGCGAGTGCAGCGTGGAGTGGCGCGCGCGCGGACCGTCGAGCGACACGGTCCTCGGCGCAGGCGCCACCGACGCCGACGTACAGGCGATGGTCGCCGAGGGGACGACGCTCGTCGTGCAAGGTGTCGGCGTAAGGCAGCTGGACGGCCTGCGGAAGTCGTTCTCCTGGGTGCTCGACGACAGCTACGACATCGACAAATGCGCGACCGCGACCGGCGACGGATACACGAGCGTCTTCGAGCTCGAGGGCGGCGAGAGCGTCACGGTCCCCATCGTCGTCTCCGGCGAGGAGCTCTTCCGCCTCGCGCCGGAGGACGGCGCGCCGATCCTGTTCGACCCCTTCGCCAGCGGCGACCTGAACGACGACGGGGCGATCGAGCTCGAGGAGCTGAAACGGTTAACCTGGACGTCCTTCGATTACCAGTACCTCTACAAGCCGAGCGTCTTTGAACAGCTCAAAGGCGCCCTGCCGAGGATCTCGCGCGTCGCCGGCGGCGGGCCCTGTGAATACGAGCTCCGCGACCGTCGATAGCCTCGCTCAGCGCGCCTTGCCGACCTTCGGGCGGCCGCCGACGTACTCGGCGAGGTGTTGGCCGGTGAGCGTCGACTTCTTCGCGACGAGCTCGGCCGGCGTGCCTTCGAAGACGACCCGACCGCCCTCGTGGCCCGCACCGGGCCCCAGATCGATGATCCAGTCGGCGTGCGCCATCACGGCCTGGTGGTGCTCGATGACGATGACGGACTTGCCAGCGTCCACCAGGCCATCCAGGAGCTTGAGCAGCTGCGCGAGATCCGCGAGGTGCAGGCCCGTGGTCGGCTCGTCCAGCACGTAGACGCCGCCTGCTTCGCCCATGTGCGTCGCGAGCTTGAGCCGCTGCCGCTCGCCTCCCGACAGCGTGGGGAGCGGCTGCCCGAGGCGCACGTACCCGAGCCCCACCTCCGAGAGACGATCGAGAATGGCGTGCGCCGCCGGTATCGCTGCCTTGCCGGCGCCGAAGAAGACACGTGCCTCTTCGACCGCCATATCGAGGACCTCGGCGATATTGCGGCCGCCGAACCGGTACTCCAGCACCGACGCCTGGAATCGCTTCCCTTCGCACTCCTCGCAGACGGAGCTGACGCCGGCCATTATCGCGAGGTCGGTGTAGATCACGCCGGCCCCATTGCAGCCCGGGCACGCGCCTTCCGAGTTCGCGCTGAACAGGGCCGGCTTCACGTCGTTCGCCTTCGCAAACGCCTTGCGGATTGGCTCGAGCAGATCGGTGTAGGTCGCCGGGTTGCTCCGCCGCGACCCCTGGATGGGCCCCTGGTCCACCGAGACGACGCCCTCGCGATTGGCGACCGAGCCGCGGATGAGCGAGCTCTTCCCCGACCCCGCCACGCCTGTCAGGACGACCAGCACGCCGAGGGGAATGTCCACGTCCACGTTCTTCAGGTTGTGCGCGCTTGCGCCCCGGACCTTCAAGGCGCCCTTGGGCTTTCGCACCGAAGGCTTGAGCTGGGCGCGATCGCTCAGGTGTCGTCCCGTCAGCGTCCCGCTCGACCGCAGCCCCTCGACCGTACCCTCGAACACGACCTGCCCGCCGGCGGCGCCCGCGCCCGGCCCGAGATCGACGACGTGGTCGGCGATCGTGATGGCCTCCGGCTTGTGCTCCACCACGAGAACGGTGTTTCCCTTGTCCCGCAGGCGGAGCAAGAGCCCGTTCATCCGCTGGATGTCGTGGGGGTGCAGGCCGATCGTCGGCTCGTCGAAGACGTAGGTCACGTCCGTCAGCGAGGAGCCGAGGTGGCGGATCATCTTCGTGCGCTGCGCCTCGCCGCCCGACAGCGTGCCGGACGGCCTGTCCAGGCTCAGGTAGCCGAGCCCGATCTCGACGAACGACTCGATCAGGTGGCGCAGCGACGCCACGAGCGGCGCCACCGAGGGCTCTTCCACCGTGCGCAGCCACGCGGCAAGATCGCTGATCTGCATCGCGCAGGCGTCGGCGATGTTCTTGCCCTTGATCTTCGAGGAGCGCGCCGCCTGGCTCAGCCGCGTGCCGTCACAGTCGGGGCACGTGCGGAACGTGGCGACGCGCTCGACGAACGCACGAATGTGAGGCTGCAGCGACTCCACGTCCTTCGACAGGTAGGACCTCTGAATGGTCGGGATGAGGCCCGCATACGTGAGGTTGATCCCCTCGACCTTGATCTTCGTGGGCTCCTTGTGGAGCAGATCCGCGAGCTCCTTCTTCGTGAACTTCTTGATGGGCTTGTCCGGATCGAAGAACCCACATCCACGGAAGATGCGCCCGTACCAGCCGTCCATGCTGTAGCCGGGGATCTTGATCGCACCCTGGTTCAGCGATTTGCTCTCGTCGTAGAGCTGGGTGAGGTCGACGTCGTTCACCGAGCCGCGCCCCTCGCACCGCGGGCACATGCCGCCGGCCCGGGTGAACGTGGTCTCGACCGCTTTCTTGGCGCCACGCTCCACGGTGATCGAGCCGGATGCCCGCACCGAGGGCACGTTGAAGGCAAACGCGCTCGGCGGGCCGACGTGCGGCTTGCCAAGTCGGCTGAACAGGATGCGCAGCATCGCGTTGGCGTCCGTCGCGGTGCCGACCGTGGAGCGCGGGTCCCCGCCCATGCGCTCCTGATCGACGAGGATCGCCGTGGTGAGGCCTTCGAGCACGTCGACGTCGGGGCGCGACAGGGTCGGCATGAAGCCCTGAACGAAGGCGCTGTACGTCTCGTTGATGAGGCGCTGCGACTCCGCCGCGATCGTGCCGAAGACGAGCGAGCTCTTCCCCGAGCCCGACACGCCGGTGAAGACGGTCAGTCGGCGCTTGGGGATCGCGAGGCTGACGTCCTTGAGGTTGTTCTCCCGCGCGCCCTGGACGCGGATGACGTCGTGGCTGTCCGCGCGCTTGTCGGTCATGCGCCCTTCGCGAGCAAGTCGATGAGCTTGCCGAGCATCATGTTCCAGCCGTAGCGCGCCCCGCCGTTCTCCCGCTTCTGGTCGGGCCTGAAGCCGGACTGCACGAGCGAGAGGCGCGTGCCCGCAGTCGTGGGCGTCAGCGTGAAGGTGACCACCGTCTCCAGGAATGGGACCGTCCACGTGTAGCTGAGCTTTCGATTGGGCTCGATCTCCACGAAGCGGCAATTCACCGTCCCGTCCCACCCCGGGTAGGGCTGCGTCTTGAGCGTGAACGCTGCGCCCACGCCGAGCTCGAGGTCGAGCGCGGGAAGGAGCCACTCGGCCATCAGCGCCGGCTCGGTCAGCGCGCGCCAGACCTTCTCGGGCGGATGATTCAGGTCGACCTCGAACGAAATGGATTCGGTCTGGGTCTTGTCGGTCTTGTCGGTCGGGCTCATTCGTCCATCTTCTCCAATAGAGTCTCGAGGCGATCGAGCCGCTCCGCCCAGAAGGCGCGGTAGTGCTCGATCCAATCGATCAGCGGCTTCATGCCGCGCGGCTCCACGCGGTAATACACGCAGCGGCCTTCGCGCCGAGCGTTCACCAGGCCCGCGTCCTTCAAGGCCGCGAGGTGCTGCGAGACCGCCGGCTGCGAGATGTCGAAGCGCGCCGTGAGATCCTTCACCGCGGCTTCGCCGCGCGTCAGCGTCTCGAAGATGGCGCGCCGGCTCGGATCCGCAAGCGCATGGAAGATCTTGTTCTCCGCCGCCGCGCTCGTTTGCACCCGCAATACATAAGCGGATGCTTATGTGATGTCAAGCCGAGGGCAGGTCGCAGATCAGGAAGCTCGCGCGGACATAGGGGGCCGATGACGCCCTGGAGTTCGCGTTCTGCGACCGTGACCTCGACGACGAGGATCCCGTCGGCGCTAGTTGTCCACGCCGCAACCACCGCCGATCGCCGTCCAGCCGTTCTCGTCGCAGAGATGCGAGGCGAAGCAGTCGTTGCCGATGTCGTAGTCGCAGACCTGCATGAGCTCCGGACACGGGTCGCCTTCCTGCGGCTCGACCGGCGGGCAGCCATGCTGCGGGAGCGCCGCGTCCAGGCAGACGATCGTGGTGCCGCAGGCCTCGGCCGTGTAGCAGCTCGCGTCGAGCGGGCAGGTCGAGACCTCCACGTCGCCGGGGTCGCAGCTCGGGTAGCCGTCGCAGAAGACCTCCTGCGCGCAGAGGATGGTCGTTCCACAAGCGCTGACCTCGCGGCACTCCCAGCCACCGGGACAGGTGTCGACCTTCGTCTCGTAGATCTCGCAGACCGGCACCTCGGTGCAAGTCGCAGCGGGCTCACACTTGACCGTGGAGCAACACGCCTTCACCTCGAAGCAGTCGGCTGTCTTGCAGCTGTCGACCTGGCTCGAGCCGTCGGGGCAGGTGGGCGCCATCAAGCAGCACTCACCCCCGCCCCCCTCGCCCCCTTCGCCATCCTGGATGACGTTGCTCCCGCAGCCGATCGCACCCGACAACGCAGCGAGACCCAGAACGGTGGAGAGAAGGCGCATGTTGCGCGGCGTGTTTGCATGGCCCGTGCCGCGCCGCTCACCCGTCCTTCTCGTGTGCGTTTCGCGGGGCAGGCGCGGTCTGAACCGCGCCCTGGGTCAGCTTGTGCCGGCGGCCGCCCCCCTCGGCTGCCTCATCTGTCAGCGTGCCGTAACGTCGCTCCACCTCCCGCGCATCCACAGCGACAGACGGAACGTCGCGTTGGTTCGATGATCGGTCACGCGGTCATCTTGCGCGCGGTAGGTGCGGATCTTGTCGCCTCGCATGCCCGAGCCGACCTGAGCTCGGCGCGACGCGTTCCGCGACGAAGCCCTCGTCTCCTCTTCGAGCGCGGCGAGCTTGGCCGCGAGGATCTCGAGCGCCATCGTGAGGCTCTGGTGTTGTGACCGCATGTCGACGCGGACCGCGAGCCCGGTCGGCCGATGCGTCGCGATGACACACGACTCGGTCTTGTTCCGGTGCTGCCCACCGGGGCCGGTGCCGAGCGTCTTCTTGATGTCCACCTCTCGCGGGTCGAGCTTCACCCGCGTCGCGCAGACAGGCTCGAGCAGCGCGACGGTGATTGTCGACGTGTGCACCCGGCCGCGCTTTTCGCTCGGGGGGATTCGTTGCCAGCGGTGTCCGCCGGCTTCCTTGCCGAAGAGCGCCCTGGCGCCTCGGCCCTCGACGACGAGCGCGGCAAACCCTGCGCTCTTGTCGATCAGGGTGGTCTCAAAGCTCGTGGAGCTGCGCGGCCCGCACATACACGGCGAGCTGCTCGAGGACGAGGTCTTTGGCGTCGGCGCCGCCTTCGGCGGCCCGTAGCTCGAGGATGATCGATTCCATGACGGCCTCCTGACGGGGCCACGGACGAGCACGACGGCGCAGCCTGACCTTCCTCCGAGCGCCCGCTCGGGTGCACAATCCGCGGCGGTGCCTCTCTACGAGCAAGACCTCGCGCTCGTGCACGCCGAGGGCTTCGGCGGCTACGCCGAAGCGGCGTTGTCCGCCCTCATGCCCGTGTTGCATGGCTCGGAGCCGCCGGTTCGCCGCGTGCTCGACGTCGGCTGCGGCGCCGGCGCTGGCTCGAAGGCGCTCGTGCGGGCAGGCTTCGAGGTCATCGGCCTCGATCCCTCGGAGGCGCTGCTCGACCACGCACGGCGCGCGGCTCCCGAGGGGACCTTCCTCCGCCGCTCTGCGTACGGCGAGCCCCTCCCCCCGGCCGACGCCGTCGTGGCGATCGGCGAGCCGCTGACCTACCACGCGCTCGAGGCAGACGCGGGCGCGACCCTGCGCGCCTTCTTCGCCGAGGTCGCGCGCGCCCTGCCCGAGGGCGGATGGCTGATGTTCGATCTGATCGACGCGGAGGGGCCGCCCCTCTCCACGCGCAGCTTCCGCTCCGCGGAGGACTGGCTCGTGGTCAGCGAGACGGTGGAGGATATCGTGGGGCGCCGTCTCGTACGCCGGATCGAGACGTTCGTGCGCGAGCCCGGGTCGGACACGTACCGCCGCCGAAGGGAGACCCACCACGTGAAGCTGTTCGCGCGATCGCAGGTCATCGAGTGGCTGGAGGCCGCGGGCTTCGAGCCGCTGCTCCTCCCTCCTCTCCCCGAGGCAGCCCGGCTGCCGCGGCGCTTCGCGCTCGGGGCGCGCCGCGCGAAGACGTCTGCTATCTCCCCCGCATGAGCTCTCGCGCTGTCATCTTCGTCGGCCACGGCGGCGTCCCCAACGACTTTCCTCGGCAAGACCTGAGCAAGCTCAAGGCGCTCGAAGGCCGCCGGCGCGCCCAGGGAGGTCCGATGACGGAGGAGGAGCGCTTGCTCGACGCGGCCATCCGCCGCTGGCCGCGCACGGCCGAGAGCGACCCCTACCAGGCCGGCTTCGAGCGCCTCGGCGCGGCGCTCCGGTCCGAGCTCGCTGGAGATACGCTCTACCTCGCATACAACGAGTTCTGCGCGCCGACGATCGAGGAAGCAGCCGAGCACGCCGTCGCGGCGGGCGCCCGATCGATCACGATCGTGCCGAGCATGCTCACGCCGGGAGGCGTTCACGCCGAGGTGGAGATCCCGGAGGTCGTCGAAGCCCTGCAGCGTGCTCATCCGGAGGTCCAGATCGTCTACGCGTGGCCCTTCGATCTCGCCGAGGTCGCGGCGTTCTTCGCCACACACGTCCGCGCGGCGCAGCGGGAGCCGTGATAGCCTCGCGTCCATGAAGCTTGCTTTGTTCCTCGGCGCCGGGCTCGGTGGCCTCTGTGCCGTGGTCGGTTGTGGTGATGACGATTCCGCCACCGGCGGCTCCGGCGGTGGGTCGACCACGACCTCCACGAGCACCACCGGTGCCACCACGACCTCGTCGAGCTCCACGACCTCGAGCTCGTCGTCGACCGGACAAGGCGGGGGCTCGAACCTCGACGCCAGCGAGTGCGACGGCCCGGAGGATTGCCCGGGAGGCGCGTGCGTCGATATCAACGCCGGCTATCACGCTTGCCAGTACCCCGTCGACGAGGCGACGACGTGCACGGGCAGCAAGCTCGACGAGTGCTGTGACTCGAGCGAGTGCACGCAAGGCGCCTGCTTCCCCGCGCCGCTCGTCCCGTTCTGCGGCGGCGTCCAGCCCGAGATGTACAACGCGTGCGGGAGCGACCTGTGCGTCACGAACGACGATTGTCCCGGCGGCGTCTGCGTCCCGGCCGGCGTCGTCGGCAACCAGGTCGCGATGTGTGTCCAGGCCCAGTGTTTCGGCACCGTCTGCGGGCAGGAGAGCCTCTCGTCGTGTGCGCTCGTGCGTGACCCCTGCTGCAATGGGCCGGCCGGGTTCTTCTGCATCGATCCCGAGACGGGTTGCCAGACCAACGACGATTGCCCCGGCGGCCATTGCGCGAGCGGCGTCTGCATGGCTGGCCCGCCGATCTGCCCCGCCTGAGCAACATGGGCCGAACGATCGCCATCGGGGACATCCACGGCGAGATCGATCACCTCGATCGAATCCTCGCTCGCCTTCCTGCGTTGGGCAGGGGCGACACGCTCGTCTTCCTCGGCGACTACGTCGATCGCGGCCCTGCGTCGGCGCAGGTCGTCGCCCGCGTTCGGGAGATCCAGCGCACGAGCCAGGCGAAGGTCGTGGCCTTGCGCGGCAACCACGAGGACGCGTGGATCCAGGTGGCCGAGAAGGGTTGGCCGGAGTTCGTCATCCCCCGCGGCAACGGCTGCCTCGAGGCGCTCCGGTCGTTCCGCGGCCAGCCCGTCCCCAAAGACGACGACGCGCCGACCGGGGAGGAGCTGAAGGCGATGCTGGAGGCGTCGTTCCTCCCCGCCGACGTGGTCGACTGGATGCGCTCGCTCCCCCACCATTACGAGGACGAGCACGCGATCTACGTGCACGCCGGGTTGCTCCACCACGGCGGCCAGTTCCACCACCCGAGCGTCACCCAGCCCCAGCGGGCGCTGCTCTGGACGAGGGACAAGCGCTTCTTCGCGGACTACCGGGGCAAGCTCGTCGTGGTCGGCCACACGGCGACGCGCCTCTTGCCACCGGAGCTCTCGTCGTTCACCCCGGAAGACCCAACCGACCTCTGGGCCGGCCCATCGGTCGTGGCGATCGACACCGCCTGCGGCAAGCAGGACGGGTTCCTGACGGCCTTCGAGCTGCCCGCCCAGCTCTGCTACGAGAGCCGCTGATCCACGCAGCACGTTTCCGACGCGGCGGCGACGCGAGTCGGGCACCCCCGTTGCCAACCGCACGGGCATGCTTCCTTCCCTGAATCGCGATCGAGCCGAAAAGAAACGGGCCGAGCTTCGTTCCCTCTCCGGAGCTGGGCACTTTCGTGCACTGCGCCGCCACGCGAGCTTCGCATGACCGTTCATTCCCAGCCCCACCTCGCTTCGCACCTCCGGCGCCACGCGCGACGGCTCTACCGCATCGCGTGTGGGTTCGGGCGGGAGCGGGACGCAGAAGACATCCTCCAGACCCTCTACACACGCTGGTGGCGCCGCATGACGGACGAGCCCGAGTGGCGCCCGCCGGAGGGCCACGTCGAGCTCTACGTGTGTGTCCGCCGCGTCGTGATCGACATCGTCGCCAAGGAGCGGCGCGACCGCGAGCGGACCGACACGCTCGAAGAGGTCGGGTCCATCGACTCCGTCGAGGAGGCGCTGCACGCGTTCGAGCGGCTGCAGTGGATCCTCGCGCGGATGCCCACACACCTCGCGGAGGCGCTGGTGGCGAGCCTCTCGGCGGGCCGGCGCCAGGACGCGGAGGTCGCCGAGGAGCTCGGCCTCACGACCGCGGCGTTCACGGCCCGCCTCTTCAAGGCGCGACGTGCCGCCGAGGACCTCGCGAGGTTCTACGAGCTCTTGACGATCGAGCAGGCGAACCTGATGGCGGAGCTCCGCTACGGGGAGAAGACCCGCGCGCAGATCGCCGACGAGCTCGGCATGCACAAACACGAGCTGAGCTCGCTGTGGCAACAGGCCCTCGAGGCCCTCGAGCGCAACGGGAGGGTCGCATGACGTCCCGCATCGGGCGCCCCCCGCGCGGGCACCAAGCGCGCGCGCACCTCGTCCTGCTCCGGGGCGGTCGCGACGACGGATCGAGAATCGGGGAGGACGCGGCCTGGCGCGCGTTCGAGAAGAGCATCGGCTGGCAGGAGCAACAGCGCGCGCTTCCGGACGACTTCGAGGACCGGCTCCTCGCGCGAGTCGTCGGGTCCGGCGCCTCCGCCCCGGCGGCCGCGCTGGTCGTGCCGCGCCCCATCGTCTCCCATCGGCTCGGGACCAGATCCGTCGCGCTGCTCGTGGCCGCTGTCGTGGGCGTGGCCGCGGCGGCGCTCCTGCCGCTCCTCACACGAAACGCGACTGTCCCCGCCACGGCAGATCCCGCGGCCGCCCAGGCGAGAGACGCGTTCCCGGCCGAACCGCCGCCGCCGTCTCCCGACGTCCGAGAGGATCCGCCCGTGGAGACGGTCGAGACCGCGACGCCACCCAAGCCAAACGGGTCCCGGATCGCCCGCGTGGCTCGCCATCGCGCGGCCAGGCCAGGAGCGCACGCGGCGCCGCCCGCCGCCGTCTCGACGCCGGAGAAGGTCGCGTCGGTCACGCCCCCGGTCGAGCGCGAAGCTTACGCGGACGCGGCGCCGCCGCCGCCCGTGGCCCCGCCCATTCGGTGGTCGGAGCCGGTGCGTCCGGTCGCGGTCACGCCGGTGATCGTCCCGCGGAGCTCGGCGTCGCTCGCGAGCTTCTGCCTCTCGCCCCAGGGCGATCGATGGTTCGGCGCCAGCCTCCCGCCCCCGGGCGCGCCGATCGACGCCGCGAACGCCGGCACGATCGGCGTGATGGCGACGGTCGATTTCGCTCGCCTCGCTTCCTTCTGAATCTCCCCTCCCCCTTCACACGGAGACGCAGTGAACTCACGAGCTCCCCTCTTGCTCGCGGCGCTCCTCGCCATGCCTGCGTGTGCGACCGCCCCCGAGACGTTCGGCACACGCGCGCGGTACTCCCCGGCTTTCCACGGCTACGTCATGGCGACAGAAGACGGCAGCGACGACCCCGCTCCGGGCCAGACCACGCTCCTCCTGCGCGATCCGCTCACCGGAGAGAAGCTCCGCTGCAGGGAGGAGGTCGTCGATTGGCGCGAGCTCCACGAGGACCTCGCGTCCGACCTCGTGGAGGACGAGAACGCGGCCGTCGCCGCCGGGGCCACGACCGGCGCCCTGTTCGCGCCGCTCCTCGTCGTGGAGCCCGTCGGCGCCCTGGTCCTGGCGGAGGCGATGATCACCGGCGGGGCGCTCTTCGACGATCTGGCGTCGGACGACGCGACCGAGCTGCTCGCCGCGGGCATCGTGCTCTTCCGGCGTCACCGCTACCGCCAGGCGTCCGCGCTGATCGAGCGCGCGCTCGCGAAGGACGCCTCCGTGGGCGTGGAGGACAAGGCGTACCTCTACCTCGGGCTCGCTTACGCCCACGAGCGTAAACATGACAGAGCTGTTCTCGCGCTCGACATGTTCATCGCGCGGGCCGGCGTACGCGACGTGGAAGCGTACCGAGAAGCCGAGAAGGCCCTCGCGAAGCTCGGGGCTCCGATCGAGGGCTGCGGCTCGACCGAGCCGGTCGAGCTCTCGTGGTGACGCGAGTGGCCCGTCGCGAGCCGAGGCGATGAGCGGAGCCCCGGCCCACGACCGAGCTCGTCACTGCCCGTGGTAGTTGACCGAGGGGTTGCCGTACGCGCCCGGCTGGTGGGCCGCGGGCGGAACGGAGCTGTAGCCAGGCGCGTTGAACGCGGGCATCCCGCTCGAAGGCGGCGCGCCGTATCCCTGGAGCTGCGGCGCAAGAGCGGCCGCGCCGAGCGCGCCGGCGTTCTTGAACTGCGACTCGATCGCGCGCGCGCCGGGGAGGTTGTTCTTCATCGGCGCGAGGAGCCCGAAGAGGGTGTTCGGCACGGGCGCTTTGAGCGACACCGGGCCGTTGTCGCCGGTGCCGACGACGACGAGCTTCTTCGCGAAGATGCCCTTCAGCTTCACCTCCTGGACCGAGCTCCACGGCATGGCGTGGACGACATGGAGCCGGTAGCCCGCCGGGAACCATCCCCAGCGGTGCTCGAGCACGAGCAGCCGCTGGTTCGTCGCCAGGACGAGGTGGCGGCGGTTGATGAACCCGAGGGCCCACCACGGAAAGTAGAACGTGCTGGTCTGACCGACGAGCTGCTCACCCGGGTTGAGGATGCCGCGGGCGAGGAGTTGGACGTGCAAATCGCTGAAATAGGCGTACATGAGAAACCTCCGGGCGCCACGCGTTGGCTGCCTCGGGGCGTTGGTACGGAGGTGGGCGGTGGACCTTCCGTGGACATCGTTGGACATCCGCGATTCGTCTCGGGACGAAAGGAGTCAGTGGATCCGCGTGCCGAGGCTCCCTCCCACGCTGAACCGGACCGGCTCGTCCCCCTCGAGCGGGTCCCAGCCGACCGCGATGCCCTTCGAGACGGCCAGCGCACGCGCAGCCTTGAACGTCTCGAAGCTGTCGTCGTGTACGACGAAATACGCGAAGGAGTCCTCTCCCATCCGGTCGAGCGCGCGCGCGAAGCTCGAGCCCGGCGCGCCGAGCGCCTCCTTCGACTCACCGCCGGGCGCGTCGGCGCGCAGGACGTACGCCCACGCCAGGCCTCCCGGCCGCATCTCCACGTGGACGCGGTGACGCTCGTCGCCGACGTCTCGGTTGAACAGGAAGAGCGAGACGGCGTCGGGCGTGAGCTGCCCCGTGAGCTCCTTCCGCACCGTGCCCTCGACGCGCCTCGCGATGCCCTCCTCGTCGAGCGCGTAGATCTTTCCGTCCTTGCACTCGAAGATGACACGAGTCGCCGTCGGCTTGGGAGCGCCGAGCGCCGCGGCGCCGGAGGGGACGCCCATCTCGCCACCCCCCAGGACGGTCACGAGCACGATCAAGATCAGCACGCCGATCACGATCTTCATGACGTTCAAGAACGAATCGAGCGAGAGCTCGAGCCCCTCTTCCCGCGCACGGCTCATCGCGCCTCCGTCGTCCGGGCAGCTTGCCGGTGCTTCTGTTTGAAGCTGAGGTCGCCGTCGAGGAAGAGCGGCTCATAGCCGTATTCGACGCCCATCCCCTCGATGGCGGCGCGTGCGTCGTTGAATGCCCCGACGCCAGACTCGCGCACCAGAAACTGGATGTAGTGATTCGGATCGTGCTGGACGCGCTTCCAGAGCTCGGTCCACGCGCCGTCCGCGACACCGATCTCGTCGCGCCATACCCGCCTTCGTTCGTCGGAGGTAGGATCGTCGCCGAAGATGGTGAGCCCCTTTTTGTGGCACTCCACGAAGATGGGGTCCTTCTTCCCGGGCTTGAAGGCGTCGACGACGATTCGCTGCTTCGGCTTCGCCAGCGCTATCTGAGCCATTCCGGAGATCAGGATGAGCGTCCCGATCACCATAGCGAGGACGCTCAGGAACGGAAACAGCGTCAGCTCCGGCGCGCTTGCCTTGCGCCTCACCGCTCAGGTCTCCTGCGTGGTCGCGCCGTTGGCGCCGTTTACGCCATTCTTCGACTTGAGCTTCGGGCCAGCCCCATTTGCGTCGTGCAAGCCGGCCGCGAGCAGCTGGAGCAGCTGGCGCGAGGCGCCGATCTCCCGGCAGAGTTGATCCTCGACCTTCGACACGTGTCCGCCCGCTCGCTCCGCGAGCGCCGTCGCCTCCTCCAGCCGATCGACGGCTCGGTCCACGCTCGGCGCGAGGCCCCCGAGGGCGCCTGCGACCGACGCGAGATCGGCCTTGAGCGCCGCGTGTGACTCGGCGAGCGAGGCCTGGAACTTCGCGAATGACGCCTGCGCCTCGAGCATCGAGGCCTGGGCCGCCGCGGTCATGGCTCGAGCCTCGGCGATCTCCGCGCGGTCCGCTGCCATCTTCGCGAGGAGGGCCGTGTGCGCCTCCACCATTTCCTTCATCGAAGGTCCCACGATCTCGACGACCATTCGCTTCCAGTCGTCCTGAGCCGGCGCCTCCGCCGTCTCGGCCGGCAGCGCGGCGGCGGGGTGCGAGACGAGACCGAGCACGGCCGTCGCGGCGTCGTCCAGGTCACGCGTCAGCCGCTCCTCGGCCTTCTGCAAATACGTCATAGGAAGCATGACGACGATGCTCGTGACCAGCGAGAGCAGCGTCGTATCGAACGCAATCGAGAGCCCGAGCGTCACCTTGGCGAGCGAGCCTTTGATGGCGTCCAGCTGATCTGCGTGTTTCAGCGAGTCGGAGAAGCCGACCACCGCGTCGCCGATCCCGACGACCGTTCCGATGAAGCCGACGATCGGTATGGCCCAGACCAGCACCTTCACCATGCTGTAGCTCGCGCTCACGGCGTCGGCGTCCGCTTCGGAGGCCTTTTCGGCGGCCGACGCCGTCTCGGTCGGCTCGAGACGCGCCGCGTGGACGCGGAGCAGCCCTGCGACCCGCGCGACCCAGAAGCTCCGCGCGACGCCTGGGACCGCAGACGCGCTGCTGCGCTGCTCGGCGCGCTCGAGGAGCCGCGCCACGTTCTCGGCGTCGATCGACCGCTCCTCAGGAGGAACCGCCGGCCACCGGAGCGAGCGCCGCTGGAGCGCGAGGCCGACCGATTTGAGGACAAGGATTCCGATCGCGAGGAACGTGAGGAACAGCGTCGCGTGCTGCACCCAGCCGCGCTCGAAGAGCAGGATCTGGATCGGCTCCGGAAGGGCCCCCTTCGCGACCAACACGCCTCCCTGGAGCGTGACGGCAATGAGGAACGCGAGAGCGAGCGAGACCTCGCTCGAGCCTCGAATGGTCTTCGGTTTCATCACGTACCCTCCGGATCCACGGTCCCCTGTCGGTCGGGCGTGCCGCCCTGCATTGCCCACCCGGTCAGCTCGCGCTGTCCCGTGTCGTACCCCACGACGCTTCCGTCGGCGGTTCCCGCGTAGAGCCAGCCGTCCACCGCGATCGGCTGCGAGCTGAGCGCCGTCTTCGCGAGCTCGAACGAATCCACCGTCTCGCCCGTGGACGCGTCGAAGCGGACGACGCTGCCGCTCGCGGTCGCCATGAGCACGCTCTTTCCTGCGTAGATCAGCGGGTCGGGCACGGACGCGGGCTGCAACGACGTGAGCGCAGTGCTCCAGAGCGCGCGACCGGAGTCCTTGTTGCGCGCGACGAGCATCCCGCCGTCGATCGAGATCAGGCGGCTCTTGGCGACGAGGGGTCGCGGGCGAGGCTGGACGGGGCCGACCGCGAGGGCGCGCCCCTCGAGCTCGGGGAAGAGAGCGCGCGACGCCTTGATCGTCTGCGAGTCTTGCGCGACGGCGTCTCGAGCGAACAGGAGCCCGTCTGCCGTGATCACGGGAGGCGAGGCGATCCGGCTCCGGCGCGCCGAGACCACCTCGCCGTCGACGGCGCCGAGCTCGTACAAGGTGCCGAGCCTCGTCGCGACGTAGATCTTTCCGCCATAGGCCACCGGAGTCGCGTTGACCTCGGAGTCGATCCAACGCCGCCAGACCGGCGCGCCCGTCCGCAGATCGAACGCGCCGATGACGTAGGGTGCCTCGGGCGGTCCGCCGGTGTCGGGGTAAGACGAGTAGACCAGATCGCCGCTGATGACCGGCGTCGCGAGCTGCGGCGACCCGAGGTACCACGACCAGAGGTGTTTGCCTGTGTCGGCTGCGACACCGAACATCGTGCAGGAGTAGGTGTTGAAGACGCAGATCCCGTCGCGACACGTCGGCGCGGTCGGGCCGTCGTCCGAGAGGCGGATGCTCCACTCGGGCGCGCCGGTCGTCGCGTCGACGGCGTGCAGGTCGTACGTGCTGAACGCTCCCGCGAGCACACGCCCCTCGTGGAAGACCGGCGTCACCGTGTTCTGCCCGCCGAGCCGCGCGACGAAGCCATGCACCGTCTTCTCGATCGTCGGTTTCATCGCCCTGCTGACGCGGCCACGGCGCGTCGGCTTGCGGGGCTCCTTGCCCTTTGCGTTCTGGGCGCGCGCTTCGGCCGTGAGCTCTTCCCCGACGGGCAGCCGTCCCGCCTTCGGCCGTCCGTCGCTCTCCTCTCCCAGGTCCTGGGGGGGCGAGGCCACCTCCGTCCCCTCGGCGGCGGCGGTCGTTCCACTCTCGACGCGGTCTCGGCACGCAAGGATGCCGAGACCGGCCAGCGCGATCCAGGAAGCACGGGGCATAGGCTCACCCTCCCATCGGGTGGACGACAGGTTTCGTGACAGGCCCTACGCCGCCCGTACGCGGCCGATTCCCGCGCTATTTCTTCTTGAGCGGCACCGAGGAGAAGTCTCCCTTGATGACCAGCGGCTCGCGGAAGGCCTCGACGCCTTCACACGTGATCGTCACGTCGAGGCTGCCCCCGCCGGAGGTGCCACCTTTCGGGATCTCCGCAAACGTCACCGTGCCGCTCGCATTGCAGGACTTCGAGATGTCGACGAGCTTGTAGTTTCCGTCCGTGTTCTTTCCGTCCGTGAGCTGGAAGAAGAGCGTGCCTTTGCCCTCCAGCTTCGCGGCCTCCCCCGGCTTGGCCGCGCTCGGCGTGAACCGGATCTCGTGGGCGCCTTCCTCCGCGGGCTGCCGGAATCGGAGCTCGAAGGTCTTGCCCTTGGGGACGATCGCCGCCTCGCTCATCGTGTAGAGACCGCCTTGGTAGGTCAGACGGAGCGAGGCGCCCGATACCTCGACGGTCGGAGCCGCCGCAAACGAGCCCGTGTCCGGCGGCGCGGCAGGCTCGGCGCTCGGGGGCGCCTTGGGCTCGCGAGGCGCCTCGGGCTTCGCGGGCGTGACGGCTGCCTCGTCCGGTTGGCCGGCGGGGGCGGGTGGCTGGGAGGAACCGCAGGCCACGAGGAACAACAGGGACACGGAGAAGAAAAGGGGGGTTCGCTCGCTCGTCATGGTCCGCCCACGTTTCTACGCCGCGGCACGGCGGCCGTCACGCCCGCCGTGCCGCGTGTCCCGTCAGGAGGGGCCGGGGCCCGTTTGGTGCTGGGACGACCATCTTCCCCCGGCCGGCCGGAACAGCTGGCGCAGATCCGGAGGCAGCTGCTCGCGTACGGACTCGATCTGACCTGGTGAGACCGTCTCCTCGAGCGCCTCGACGAGGCCGACGAGGACCTCCTTCGCCCGCGCGGGGGAGACGTCGAGCGTTTCGCTGACCTCCTGCTGCATCACCACGAGATCGATGCGGCGATCGGGTCCGTCGATGCCGTCGATGATCGCCTCACGGAGCAGGAGCGGCACCTGCGACAGGAAGTGCCGCGCCAGGTCTCGGCGGATCCGCTGACAGAGCAGGCCTATCCCGAGTCGAGCCAACCGGTCGGCCATCTCGATCCGGGAAAGGCTCGCGTGATCCATGACGACGTGCAGGAACCGGGCGTAAGTGGCCTCCGCATGCGCGGCTCGGCGTGACGAGCGCCGCGGGCTCGGACCGCTCCGAACGCGGGGACCGATCACGCCGGGCGGCTTCTTCCGGGTCGGCTTCCCGAGCTGGGCCCGAAGCACGTCCGCCACCGCGTCGACGGGGACCATCGAGCACGCGAGCAGATCGTCGAGGCTGAGGATCCCGACCGGCCGCTCTTCACGATCGACGAGCGGCAGGCGCCGCACGCCGTGTGCGGCCATCGCCTCCACGGCTTCCTGCGCGGAGGCATCACAGGGGAGGCACACCACGGAGTCGCTCATGATGCTCTCGAGCCGAGTCGCCGCAGGGTCCGCCCGATCCGCGAAGGCACCGAGAGCGATGTCGCGATCGGTCACCACGCCGACGAGCCCGCTCCGGTCACCGACGAGGACAGCACCGATCCCGTTCTCCTCCATGGCGCGAGCAGCCTGCATCACCGTCGCGTCTGGTCGGAGCACGACGATGCGACCCGAGACGAATCGTTCGAGGGACATGATTCCTCCAGCGTGAGTCCGCCACTGGCGAGATGGGTGCCAAGGGCTCTGCCTCCGAGGCCCCTCGGAAGCGCGCCCTCGCGCCCCCCTCGTTCGCCCGATCGCCCCGATCGTGACGAATCGACCCAGCCCGCCGCCGGCGACACGTCGGACAAGTCACTTCGTCAGAGACGAATCATGGCTTCGAAACTTTGACACGATGACGACGTGGCAAATCGAACGGAGCGGGATAGTGTCGCTTACGACGAGGGAATAGTTCGCCCTCCCAACCGTTCGACCCGAGCGAAGTGAATCTGTTGTCCCGACGCGGCCGAGCACCGAGGGGCCTCTCCAGGCTCACTGCCCGCTTTGCGGCCGTGCTCGCGGCGTTCCTCGTGCTCCTGTTCTCGGGCGCACCGGCAGCGGCAGCGGCAGCGGTCACGGCTCCGGGCAACAACACCTCCCAGGTCGAAGAGCACCACGAGGACGGCGAGACCTCGGCGACGCTGAAGCTGGCGAGCCGCATGGCGCCGCGGCGACCGCCGAGAGCTCGTGTCGTCGGGGTCACCCCAGTGGCGGACCGCCACGCTCGCCCGCCCGTTCCGCTCGCCGCGACCCAGTACATCCCTCCACAACGGAAGACGCTCCTCCGGCTGCTGCATTGACTCGGCTCGGCTGAACACCGCTGCCCGATCAATCCGACTCGCCCCGAACCGGGGTGACGTCGCAGCCGACCACGTCAGCCGCGAGGCGCGATCGCGCCCCACGAGGAGTGTGTTCCGTGCAGAAGCTCATCCAGGGACTCCACAAGTTCCAGTCCGAGGTCTTTCCGTCGCGCGAGGGTCTCTTCACGTCCCTCGCCAAGGGCCAACGCCCCGAGACGCTGTTCATCACCTGCAGCGACAGCCGCATCAACCCGAACCTCCTCACGCAGACCGAGCCCGGGGAGCTCTTCATCCTCCGCAACGCCGGAAATCTGGTCCCCGCATACGCACCGACCAGCTCCGGTGAGGCGGCGACGATCGAGTTCGCCGTCCAGCACCTCGGTGTTCGACAGATCGTCGTCTGCGGTCACACGCAGTGCGGAGCCATGAAGGCCCTCCTCACGCCGGAGGCCCTGAAGGACTCCCCGGCCGTCGCCACCTGGCTCCAGCACGCCGAGGCGACGCGGCGCCACGTGCGGGACAACTACCAACACCTCTCGGGTGACGCCCTCGCCACCGTCCTCGTCGAGGAGAACGTGCTCTCGCAGCTCGAGAGCCTCCGCACGCACCCAGCCGTTCGCGCCCGACTCGCTCGCGGCGAGGTCAGCCTCCACGGCTGGGTCTACAAGATCGAGACGGGGCAGGTCTTCCAGTTCAACCCGGCGGGCGGCCAGTTCGAGGCCATCGACCGTGGCTCGCCGACCGAGTCCGTCGTGCTCCCGCTCCGGGCCGTCGTGGGGATCTGAAAGGCCGATTCAGCCATGCGCGACCATCCTTTGCCCACGCTCCGAGACAGCCTTCGCTTCGATCTGCCCGCCGGGCTCGTCGTCTTCCTCGTCGCGGTCCCGCTCTGCCTCGGGATCGCGCTCGCGTCCGGCGCGCCGCTCCTCTCGGGGCTCGTCGCCGGAATGGTGGGCGGCCTCGTCGTGCCGCTCCTCAGCCGAGCGGAGCTCAGCGTGTGCGGGCCCGCCGCGGGGCTCGCCGCCATCGTCCTCACGGGCATCACGACTCTCGGGAGCTTCGAGGTCTTCACGGTCGCGCTGATTCTCGCGGGGATCCTGCAAGTCGTGATGGGCGCCCTCCGGTTCGGGCGCTTCTCCGCGTGGTTCCCGACCGGTGTCGTGGCAGGCATGCTCGCCGCCATCGGCGTCCTCCTGATCATCAAGCAGCTGCCTCACGCAGTCGGCTTCGATCGCGAGGCGTTTGCGATCGAAAACGCTTCGACAAGCCCAGGTCCCAGCGCGCTCATCGCTGCCATCGAGCCCACCGCGGTGATCGCCGCGCTCACGGCCATGGCGTCGCTCATCGGCTGGGAGAAGCTCTCGAAGCGTCGCGGTGGAACGTTCTTGCCCGCCCCACTCGTCGCCGTCTTGGTCGGCGTCTCCACCCACGAGCTCGTGCGAGCCGTCGCGCCGGGACGCGCGCTCGTCGCAGAGCACATGGTGAACATCCCCGATGCCGCCGCCTGGAAGGCTTCGCTCGCCGTGCCGGACTTCTCGCTCTGGCTCCGACAGGACGTCTGGGTCGTCGCGGTGACCGTCGCGGTCGTCGCGAGCATCGAGTCGCTCCTCAACGTCGAGGCGATGGACCGTCTGGATCCGTTCGCTCGCCGCTCCCCCATGAACCGCGAGCTGATCGCCCAGGGCGTCGGAAACACCCTTGCCGGCTTCCTCGGCGGGCTCCCGATCACGTCGGTCGTGGTGCGCAGCTCGGCCGCGCTCCAGGCCGGAGCACGCACGCGCGGGGCTGCCCTCGTGCACGGCCTGCTGCTCGTGCTCACCATCTTCGTCCTCGGCCCGCTCCTCGAGCGGATCCCCCTCGCCTGCCTGGCCGCCATCCTGCTCGTCACCGGCTACAAGCTGGCCGGCCCGGTCGTGTTCCGGTCGGCCTGGAAGGCCGGGCTGGAGAACTTCATCCCCTTCGCGGCCACCCTGATCGGCGTGGTGGCGCTCGACCTGCTGAAGGGTGTCGGCATCGGTCTCGCGGTGGCGATGGCCCTCGCCGTTCGACGCGCCCTCGGGCGCGCCGTCGAGGTCGTGCAGGAAGAGGGTCGCTTGATCGTTCGGCTCGTGCGGGATGTGCCGTTCTTCGCCCGCGCCGACCTGCAAGCAGCCCTCGACTCCGTCCCGCCGAAGGGTCGCGTCGTCGTCGACGCCGAAGGCGCGACGAGCGTCCACAAAGACGTGCAGGAGGCGATCCGGACCTTCGTCGACAACGCGCCCCGGCGCTCCGTCGAAGTGGAGGTCCGAGGCCTCGCCGGGGTGGGCTCACCCGTCGCGGCCGAGTGAACGACGGAGATCTGCGGCCGCGTCCGTCTCGAGCCACCGCTCGAATCGCTCAGGGCTCAAGCCGTAGATCTCGGTCGCGCGTGCGACCAGCTCCGGAGCATCGAACCCCGTCACCCGCGCGATCAGCTCGTGCGGGTGGTGATCCAGCACCCACTCGCCGAGCTGGCGGCGGATCTCGTCGACGAGAACGCCCTCGGTCACCTCGATCCCCGCGTCTCGCAAGATCTGGATGCCGAGGCCGTTCACGCGAGGGTGAGGGTCACGCATGCCGATGACAACCCGCGCGATGCCGCGGCTCGCGATGGATCGAGCGCAGGCCGGCGTGCGCCCGTGGAACGAGCAAGGCTCGAGCGTGGAGTAGAGCGTCGCCCCCACGATGCTGAGACCCCGCGCTTGGGCGTCGCGCGCGGCGGCGATCTCGGCGTGATCTTCACCGGGCCCCTGCGTGTGCCCGCGACCGAGGATCTCACCGCTCGCGACGATCGTGCAGCCGACCCAAGGGTTGTCCCCCGTGCTCCCTCGAGCCTGGTCGGCCTCCCGCATCGCGACGCGCATCCATGCTTCGTCGTCTCGGGCGGTCATCGGCCGGAGTGTCCACAAAACGAGCGGGCTTGGCAAACCGAGCCTGCGGACTCGAGCCAGCAGAGGCTGCGGACTCGAGTCTGCACGCCGGCGACGGTTCTGCGCAAAAGCAGGCCACACGGCCCCGGCACACACATTGCGGAGTGGGGCGGGCTCACCCTGACGACGACGTCCCGCTCTCCGCCGAGCGCATCGGATGTCCTCGAGCGACGACGATCATGCTGAACCCTCAACCGAACGATCAAGCTAGGATGGTCCAGTGAGAAACTTCATCGCGATCTTGGGGGCGCTCACCCTCGCGGGGTGCGTCGGATCGATCGGTGAGAATCCCGACGATGACGACGACGTCTTCGACGGAACGGACCCGTCGGACCCGCGGCTCGAAGCGCGCGTCTGGCGGCTCACACCGTCCCAGTACAACGCCGAGGTGCAGCGACTGTTCCCCGGCGCGCCCGCGGTGAACCTCCCTGAGGGCTCGAGCGAGTACGGCATCACGAACATCTCCGTGGCGGCCCGCATCGACCTCGGCAACGCCTCGCAGTTCATCGACGCTGCGCGCACGGTCGGCACTTGGGCATCGACGCAGGGCGCCGCCGCTGCGCGCTGCGACGCGTTCGGCACGCCCGCGTGCGTGGACACCTTCCTCGGCTGGTTCCCGGAAGCGGCGTACCGCAGGCCCCTCACCGACGCGGAGAAGGCGGAGCTGCGAGCCGTCTACGATGACACCGCCGCGACGTACGGTCCGGAGTGGGCGTTCTCCGCGGTGGTCCGCGCCGTGCTGCTCTCCCCGCAGTTCCTGTACCGCTCGGAGATCGGCCCGGACGGGCAGGGAGTGGTCGAAATCGACGAATACGAGATCGCCAGCCTGCTCGCCTTCTCGCTCACCGACAAGGCTCCCGACGCCGAGCTCCTGGCGGACGCCAAGGCCGGCCTCCTCCACGACCCGGCGATCCGGGAGCAACACGCGCGGCGGCTCATGGATAACAGCGCCGTCATCTGGCAGCGCTTCTTCTGGGAGTGGCTCAAGATGTCGACGCTCGCGAGCCAGGGCAACGAGACCGGCCTCGATCCCGCGCTCGTCGCGCAGCTCGAGGACGAGTACAAGGCGTTCGTCGAGGGGATCGTCGTGAAGGGCCGCGGAGATCTGGCGGACCTCTTGACCACCAACCACACCTGGGGGACCCCCGAGGTCGCCGCCTATTACGGCGCGAGCCACCCAGGCTCGGGCGTCGCGCAGATCGACTTCGACCCCGATCAGCGCGGCGGGCTCCTCACGCTGGGCGCCTGGCTCGTCGCCCACGGCAAGAAGGGGCGCGACAACGTGGTCCGTCGCGGCATGTCCGTCTACCGCGACGCGATGTGCAACGACATCGTTCCGCTCAACATCGATCTGGAAGCGGCGGTGAAGGACCTGGTCGGCGCGGACGCGACGGTCAAGCAGATCGCCGACGCGCGGACCGCCGATCCGACGTGCGGCGCCTGCCACAAGACCTCGGATCCGGTCGGCCTGGCCTTCGAGAACTTCGCAGGTGACGGCACCTGGCAGACCACCTACGCGGACGGCAAGCCCGTCGAGTCGACCGTCGTCCTCGACGGCGCGACGTACGAGAGCGCGCCGGCGCTCTCGGCCGCGCTCGCCGCGGACCAACCGTTCCAGCAATGCCTGGTCAGGCGCTTCGGGCACTTCGTCATGGGGGCCGACTTCGGCTCCCCGCAGACGGTTCGCGCGTCGACGGAGGCATTCGAGGCCTTCCGCGACAGCGGCGGCTCCTTCGAGGAGCTGCTCGTCGCGATCGTCCGCGACCCCGCCTTCATCCAGAGGAGGAAGTGATCATGCTCAGCCGACGACGCTTCGCGATGTTGGGTGGCTCGGTCGCGGCGGCCTTCGCCGCGGCCCGCTTCGGCGCCCGCCCGGCGAAGGCCGCGCCCGCCGGGCCGGTGCGCTTCCTGGCCGTGCGCACGCCCCACGGCGTGGACCGCGACTACTGGATCCCGCGACAGATGAGCGGCGCCGAGCCGGCCACGCCGGACGAAGCGCTCTCGGGGCTCACCTTCGAATACGAGGACTCCATCCTCAACGCGCTCATGCCCTGGCGCGACCAGATCACCGTGCTCGACGGCCTCGACACCCAGTGCGTGAAAGAAGGCACGCGCCCGGGCGTTCGCACGTTCCACGGCCACAACGAGCAGGGCACCCTGCTCACCGGCGCCCAGCCGCCGGAAGATCGCGAAGGCAACTTCGACAACCACCCCTCGCTCGACTTCTACCTGCACGGCTTGCTCGGCGCGCCGGTGCTGCTCACCGCGAGCGTCGAAGGCGCCGGCACGTGGAAGTGCATGAGCTTCGATGGGGCTGGCATCCCGCGTGACGCGGAGACGAGCCCCAGCGCGCTCTTCCAGATGGCGTTCCCGCCCGACTTCATGCCGCCCGACCCGGGCGACCCGGTGGTCGACTACACCGCGGGGGAGAACCGCATCACGCTGCACGGCCAGAACGCGCTCACGGCCCTCGAGGCGCGCCTGCAGGGCGTCGAGAAGGACAAGATCACGGCGCATCGGGAGGCCATGAAGAAGCTCTCCGAGACGACCAAGCCGGTTCCTGTCGGGCACTGCACGACGAGCGGCACCGACGTCCCGAACGTGAACGGGAGCGTGGGCGACTACTCGAACGTCGAGAACGTCGCGCGCGCGCACGCGGCCGTCATCGCGCAGGCCTTCGCCTGCGGACGGAGCATGTGCGCGACGCTCCGCATCCTCGACGACTACCCGAACTACTACACCGACGTGCCGGAGGTCCAAGCGTCGGGCGCCGCCGGGCTCTACGGCGCGGACTTCCGCTTCCACGAGAACCTCGTCCACGACTACTGGGGCACAGGCCCGGGCGACGTGAAGAACACCCTCCGCCGCGGGTATTGCGCCGGTCAGCGCTGGGCGGCCGGGCACTTCGCGGCCGTGCTCGACGAGCTCTCGAAGGTCGTCGACCCGTTCGACCCGAACGGCGGCTCGATCCTCGATAACACCATCGTCTTCTGGCACAACGAGTTCGGCCACGACGGCCACGACAACCAGCACACGCGTCACCCCGCCATCATCGCAGGCGGTGGCAATCGCACGCTCCGCCTCGGCCGGTACCTGCGCCTGCGCAACATCAACAGCGAGGAGCGCGTCCCACACAACAAGCTCCTCACCAGCATCTGTCACGCCGTCGGCCTAACGGATCACAACTTCTTCGGCGACCGAGATCTCCAGGACCGGCCCGACTATCAGGGCCCGCTCGAGATGCTCATGGTTTGAGGGCCGGCGAGGGCCGGGGGGCCGTCACTCGGTCCCCTGGCACACGGCGACGCAGTCGTCGCATCCGCAGCACGAGCCGGTCGCGCAGAAGTCACACGTCGCGAGGCCTTCGCACTGCCCCATCGGATCGCAGGGCTGGCGACACACGCCCTCGAAGAACACACACACGAAGCCCTCCAAGCAGGCGTCGTTGTCGTCACATCGCCCCTCCGAGATGGGCACACACGCGCTCACGCAGTTCTTGCAATCGGGGCAGCTCGACGTCGCGCAGGGCTCGCAGACCGAGCCGGGCCCACACGCGTCGCACGTGGACGGCTCACACGCGGCGGCGCACTGCCCCGTGCCGAAGACGCAGAGCCCCGGCGCGCAGTCGGCGTGATCGTCGCAGGGGCCACCCCCGGTCGTCGCGGCCGTGACCACCGTCGACGAGGCGCTGCCGGTCGTCGTCCCGGAGCCTGACCCGCCCCCGCCGGTCGGCTCCTCGACGAGCACCTCGCTGCCGCAGGCGCAGGCGAGCACCGGACCGAGGAGCACCAGGGAAAGAAAGCGCGCGGCCATGTGCCACTCTACCAGGTCGGGGAGGGCGGGCGAGGCCTCGCGATACGTTCGCGAAACAATCGCGGCTGTACCGTGCTCTCGTGCGTCTGCTCGTCACCCACCGGAGCCGGTACCGGTACCCCACGCCGGCTGCGCTCGGCCCCCACGTCGTCCGCCTCCGGCCCGCCACCCACGCCAAGGCGAAGATCGAGACCTACGCCCTGACGGTCGAGCAGCCGTGTGCGCTCCGCTGGCAACAGGACCCGGCGGGGAATCACCTCGCGCGGCTCTCGTTCCGCGCCGGCGAGCGCATCCCGGCGCTCGACGTCACGGTCGAGATGGCAGTCGACGTCCGCCCCGTGAACCCCTTCGACTTTTTCGTCGACCCGCGGTGCGAGCTCGCGCCGTTCGAGTACCCCGACGCGCTCGCGCGAGACCTGGTCCCCTACCTCGACCGAAACGACACCGTCATGATCGGCGCCGAGCGCCTCGCCGCGTTCCTGGCAGATCTACCGACCGAGGGGCCGACGGTCGACCTCGTCGTCGCGCTGAACCAGGCCGTGAACCGCCGTGTCCGCTACGTGATCCGCGAAGAGCTCGGCATCTATTCGCCTGAAGAGACCTTGACCAGAGGAGAGGCGAGCTGCCGCGACTCGGCGCTCTTGCTCGTGGCGGCGCTGCGCTCCCGCGGGCTCGCCGCGAGGTTCGTCTCCGGCTACCTCATCCAGCTCACGGACGAGGGCATGATCCCCGACGAGCCACGCGGCGTGAGCCGAGACGTGGTGGACCTTCACGCGTGGGCCGAGGTCTACCTCCCCGGCGCGGGCTGGGTCGGCCTCGACGCGACGAGCGGGCTCTTGTGCGGCGAAGGCCACATCCCGCTCGCTTGCACCGCGAGGCCCGCCGCCGCGGCGCCCATCGAGGGTACGAGCGACGTCGTCGCGAGCGAGGTCACCTTCGAGATGCGCGTCGCGCGCCTCGGTCACGAGCCGCGCCCGACGACCCCCTACACGGAGGAGGTGTGGACCTCGTTGCTGGCGGCCGGGGACCACGTCGACGAGGCGCTCGTACACGCCGGCCTCGAGCTCACGCTCGGCGGCGAGCCCACGTTCACCTCGCGGCTGCACCCCGAGAAGCCGGAGTGGAACGGCGCCGCCATGGGTGAGACGAAGCTCGCGCAAGCGCTCACGCTCGCGAGCGCCTTGAAGAAGCGCCTCGCGCCGGGCGGCGTCGTGCTGCACGGCTTCGGCAAACATTACCCCGGCGAGAGCTTGCCCCGCTTCGCGCTCGACGTGATCGCGCGGCGGGACGGCACGTCGCTGGCGGGGGACGAGGCTCCGGTCGGCGGCGCCACGCCGCCGCTCTCTGCCACCGAAGCGCTGGTGCGTGCCGTCGCGACGCGGCTCGGGCTCGACGCGAGCCTCGCGCAGCCTGCGTTCGAGGACCCGTGGCATTTCCTCGGGGAGGAAGCCCGGCTGCCCGTCGGCGTGGACCCCCACCAATCCGACCTCGGCTCCCCGGAGGAGCGACGCAGGCTGGCCCTGGTCCTCGATCGAGGCCTCAAGACCCCCGTCGGTTGGGTGCTGCCCCTCGCACCATTGACGGTCGGCGGCTGGGCAGGTGCAAAATGGAGCTTCCGTCGCGAGCGGCTCTACCTGATCCCGGGCGACAGCCCCATCGGGCTTCGGCTTCCGCTCGGATCGATCGAGGGGCTCGGACCGCTCGACCCGGTCGAGGAGCCGTGGGACGGCCCGCCCGATCCCCGCCGCACCGACGACGACCAGACGAAACAGGCGCCCCTTCCCGGCTCGGTTCGGCCGGCGCTCCCTCCGGGCATTCGCACCGCGCTCTGCGTCGAGCCCCGCGCCGGCGCCCTGGGCGTCTTCCTCCCGCCGCTCCCCAGCGCTGCGAGGTTCTGCGAGCTCGTCAGGGCGATCGGTGAGGCCGCACGTTCAATCGACGTACGAGTCCGGTTCGAGGGTTATTCGCCCCCGAAATCAGCGGAGCTGTTTCACTTCGCCATCACGCCGGACCCGGGGGTCGTGGAGGTCAACATTCCGCCAACGCGGACCTGCCGCGACCATTCCGTGTTGATGGACGCCGTGTTCGAGGCGGCCCTCGCGTCGGGCCTCTCTGCCGAGAAATACCAGCTCGACGGGCGGCAAGCGGGCAGCGGGGGTGGGCATCACATCACGCTGGGCGGGCCGACGCCGCTCGCGAGCCCGTTCCTGCGGAGGCCCGACATCCTCGCGAGCCTCCTCACCTTCATCCAACACCATCCCTCGCTTTCGTATCTCTTCAATGGTCTCTTCGTGGGGCCCACCTCGCAATCGCCGCGCGTGGACGAGGCACGGCACGACGCGCTCTACGAGCTCGAGATCGCCATGGCCCGGGCGTTCGAGCCCACAGAGGCGCCCCCGCCCTGGTTGGCCGACGCGCTCTTCCGCCACCTGCTCGTCGATCTCACCGGCAACACCCACCGCGCCGAGGTCTGCATCGACAAGCTCTTCGATCCGCAGACGGCGCACGGCCGGCAAGGGCTCGTCGAGCTCCGTGCGTTCGAGATGCCGCCGCACGCGCGCATGACGCTCGCGCAGGTCGCCCTCGTTCGCGCCCTGGTCGCGAGCTTCGCCCGTGAGCCCTACCGGCGCCCGCTCGCCCGCTGGGGCTCGCTCCTGCACGATCGCTTCCTCCTCCCGACCTGGCTCTGGCGTGACTTCGAAGACGTGCTCGCGCACCTCGAGCGCGCCGGGCTCGCGCTCCCCCGCGACGCGTACCGCGTGTTCCTAGAGCTTCGTTGTCCCGTCATCGGCACGCTCTCGATCGGTGAGGTCACGCTCGAGCTCCGCAACGCGATCGAGCCCTGGAACGTGCTGGGAGAGGAGCTGACGGCGACCGGCACCGCGCGGTTCGTCGACTCCTCCATGGAGCGCGTCGAGCTCCGAGCCACCGGCCTCGTTCCGGAGCGCCACCGGATCATCGTGAACGGCCTCGATCTCCCGATGCGGCCGACCGGCGAAGCCGGCGACCTGGTGGGCGGCGTGCGCTTCCGCGCCTGGGCACCCGCCCACAGCCTCCACCCGCACCTCGGCGTCCACCACCCGCTCCGGTTCGAGCTGCTCGATACGTGGGGCCGTCGCTCGCTCGGCGCGTGCGCGTATCACGTGTGGCACCCGGAGGGCCGCGCCTTCGACGTCCCGCCATTGACCCGGTTCGAAGCGTCCGCACGGCGCGCGCAGCGATTCACGATCGAGGGGCCGAGCCTGCGTCCCGTCCGTGCGACCGCGTCGGCGCCCCACCCCGAGGCCCCCTACACCGTCGACCTTCGTCGGTATGCCCTGGACCACCCGACGCCCGAGCCTTTCGAGGAACAGACGACGTGAGCCAAGCCTCCTTTCCCCCCCCCGCGTCGCTCGGCGCCGCTTATGCGCCGCTCGCCGGCGCGTACGACGAGCTGTTCGAGCCCGATGGTCGCGTGAGAGAGGCGCTCCGCGCCCCCCTCGGCCCGCTCTTCGGCACCACGTCGGCCGAGCTGGCGCGCAGCCAGGCCCTCGCCGAGCGCTCCCTCCTCCACCAGGGGGTCACCTTCTCCGTCTACAACGACAGCCGCGGCGCCGAGAAGATCTTCCCGTTCTGTCTCGTGCCCCGCGTCGTGAGGAGCGACGACTGGGCGAAGGTGGAGCGCGGGCTCGAGCAGCGAATCATGGCGCTGCAGCTCTTCCTCGACGACGTCTATGGGGCGCAGCGCTTCACCGACAGCCCTCGACTGCCGGCGGGGGTGATCCTCGGGGCCAAACACTACCTGCCCTCGCTGCGAGGGGTGAGACCTCCGCGCGGCGTCCGCATCCACGTCGCTGGCATCGATCTCATCAGGAGCCCGGACGGGGTCTTCCGCGTGCTGGAGGACAACCTCCGGACCCCCTCCGGCGTCTCCTACGTGATCGAGAACCGCCTCGTCACGAAGCGGGTGCTGCCGGCCATCTTCGCGGCGGCGCACGTGCGACGCGTCGACCTCTACCCGGCGAAGCTCGCCGAGACGCTCCAGCGCTCCGCCCCCGATGGGGTGAACGAGCCGCTCGCCGTGGTGCTCACGCCAGGCCCGTTCAACTCCGCCTATTTCGAGCACAGCTTCCTGGCCCGAACGATGGGGATCGAGCTGGTCCAGGGGAGCGACCTCTATGTGGACGCCGACCGCGTCTTCCTGAAGACGACACGCGGACCACGCCGGGTCGACGTCATCTATCGCCGCATCGACGACGCCTTCCTGGATCCCGAGGTCTTCCGCCCCGACTCGCTGCTGGGCGTCCCCGGCATCATGCGGGCCTGGGCACACGGCAACGTCACCCTCGCCAATGCACCAGGCAATGGCGTCGCCGACGACAAGGCGGTCTGCGCGCTCGTCCCGGACATCATCCGGTTCTACCTGGGCGAGGAGCCGCTGCTGGCGGACGTGTCGACCTACGTCTGCGCGCGCGAGGACGACCGGCGTTATGTCCTCGACCACCTCGACCAGCTCGTGGTCAAGGCGGTCGACGAAGCCGGCGGTTACGGCATGCTGATGGGCCCCGACTCGACGGCTGCGCAGCGTGAAGAGTTCCGCGTGCGGATCGAGGCGTCCCCGAGGAGCTACATCGCGCAACCCCGCGTCGAGCTCTCGACGTGCCCGACCTGGGAGCCGAGCACCGCCACCCTCGTCCCGCGCCGCGTCGATCTCCGCCCCTACATCCTCACAAGCCCCGACGGCCCGTGGGTCCTGCCCGGCGGGCTCACCCGCGTCGCCCTGCGCGAGGGCTCCTACGTCGTGAACTCGAGCCAGGGCGGCGGCTCGAAGGACACCTGGGTGCTCGCGGAGGCCGGATGATCACGCGCGTCGCCGACCATTGCTTCTGGCTCGGACGTTACCTCGAGCGTACCGAGAGCACGGCCCGCCACCTGCAAGTGACGGGCACCATCGCCCTCGACGCGGAGCTCCCGCAGGGTCGCGTGTGGGCGCCGCTCGTCATCGTCTCCGGCCAGGAGGCGGACTTCGTCGAGCGCTTCGGGAAGGCCTCGATGGGCGAGCCGGAGATCGTGCAGCGATACCTCGCGCTCGATCTGGACAACCCCGTGTCTTTGGCGCGTTCCATCGCGGCCGCGCGGGAGAACGCGCGCTCGATACGCGAGGTGGTGAGCCTAGAGGTATGGCAGACGATCAACGAGCTCTACGTCTACTTCCAATCGGAGGAGGCGAAGACCGCGTACGCCGAGCAGCGCGACGCCTTCTTCGGCCGCGTGCAGCGGTCGATCCAGCTCGGGGTCGGCTTGGTCGGCTCGACGATGCTGCACGACACCCCGCTCGACTTCATCTCGCTGGGTATCCTGCTCGAGCGCGTGAGCCAGACCGCCCGCCTGCTCGACGTCGAGCACCACGCCTTCTCGGCGGCCAGCGCTGCGCACCCGGTGCTCGAGACCGCCCTCTGGCTCTCGCTCCTCCGCGCCAGCTCCGGCTTCGAGGCCTTCATGAAGCGCAACCGCGGCATCGTCACCGGAGCGAGCGTCGCCGCGTTCCTCGTGAAGGAGCCGCGATTCCCCCGGTCGGTCCTCCACTCGACGGCCCACGCGCGGAGGCGGCTCGAGGCGATCATCGGGCACGGCACGGCGGGCGGGCCCGAAGCGCCGGGCGAGCCCGCGCTTCGCCGGCTCGTGGCGCTCGAGCGCTGGCTCGAGGCGCTGCCGGCTACGGCGCTCGAAGGCGCGGAGGTGCACCGCACGCTCACGCACGTGGTGGAAGAAGCCCACGCGGTGTGTGTGGCCACGGGCAGCGAGCTGCTCGGCTACGGCGCCGCATCGCAGTGAGCGCGAGCTGCACGGCGCGGCCGAGCGAACACGCCCGCCCCGAGGCATCGGGCCACGGCTGCGACGCCCGTCGCGCTGTAGCCAGACGGCTTGGTCCGTTGTAGCTCTGAGGTCCATGCCCAACCTGTTCGCGATGTGCTTCGAGGGCACGCTGGCGCCGTCGTTCGACCTTCGGTGCCTCGAGCGCGGGCGCAAGCCGCCGGACGGCTGGGGCATCGGGTACTACCCGGGCGGAGAGCCCTCCGCTTCGGTGCTGAAGGAGCCGGCGCCCGCGAGCGGCAGCATCCGGAGCGAGCTGGTGAAGGCATGGGATCACCTCGCCTCTTCGATCTTCGTCATCCACATCCGAACGGCCACCTGGGGTCAGAACAGCGACGCGAACACGCAGCCCTTCTCCCGATCGTACGGCCAACGTGATTGGCTCATCGGCCACAGCGGGAGCCTGCGAGAGCGCCTGATCGTCGAAGGGCGCTTCGAGCCGGTCGGCTCGACCGACACCGAGCTCATCTTCTGCGATCTCCTGGGTCGGTTCGAGGAGAACGGCTGGAAGTCGATCGGCTCCTGCGACCTGGAGCGGCTCCGGACGGAGCTCGACTCGTTGAACGAGCACGGCACGCTGTCCATCGTGATGAGCGACGGCTCGGACCTCCTCGTCTACGCGGACGCCCACGACGAGGGCGGCCTCTACCTCGCCCACCTGCTCCCGCCGTTCGGCGACAAGCTCGCCTTCGGCGACGACGAGCTTACGGTGGACCTGACGAAGCGCGGGGAGATCAACCGCAAGGGCGTCGCCGTCTCCTCGTCCCCGCTGCCCCGCCTCGACGGCAAGCCCATGGAGTGGACGCGCGTCCCGCCCGGCCACCTGATGGTCGTGCGGCAAGGCGCGGTGCACCACGACTTCGCCGTCTCGCCGGACGCACCCAAGCCCAAGAACCGCACGTTGCGCGCGGTCCAGCCCTCGCCGCAGCGCGCCGAGCCTCGCACCTACGCGGTCTCGCACCGCACTGTCTATCGGTATCGAGTGCCGGTCGAGCGGAGCAGCCACCTGCTCAAGCTGACCCCCGTGTTCGACAGGTTGCAGCGGCTCCGCGAGCACACCCTCGAGCTCAAGCTCGACGGCGCTCATTTCGAGGGCCGACAGATCGACTTCGACGACGTCTTCGGCAACCGCGCCCGGCGGCTCATCATCGAGCAGCCGTACGAGCAGCTCGAGGTCGAGTCGCGCTCGGTCGTCGAGCTGCTCGACACCGATCCGCTCGAGTTCAAGCCGCTGCACGCCCGCCGCGCGATTCCCCTCGTGTGGATGCCCTGGCAGCGCGAGATGATGGCGCCCTACCTCCTCCCGCCCGAGCTCCCGGAGACGCAGCTCCAGGAGCTCGCCGACTACGCGATGACGTTCGTCGAGCGCAACGACTACGACCTCATCGGCACCGTGCTCGACATGAATCGCTCGATCTATCGCGAGTACAAGTACGTGCAGGGCGCTACGAGCGTCGCGACGACCGCCTTCCAGGTCTACGTGGACCGTCGAGGCGTCTGCCAGGACTTCACGAACCTCTTCATCTGCCTCGCGCGGCTGCTGGGCGTCCCCGCGCGTTATTCGTGTGGCTACGTTTACACGGGGCCCAAGGCCGAGAACACCGCGCAATCGGAGGCGTCCCACGCCTGGGTCGAGCTCTACCTCCCCGAGGTCGGGTGGAAAGGCTTCGACCCGACCAATGGCGTGCTCACGCAGACCGAACATGTCCGCGTGGCGCACGGCCGGAGCTACGTCGACGCGACGCCCACGTCGGGGACGATCTACGTCGGGGGAGAGGGCGAGACGCTCGAGGTCTCCGTCCGGGTCGAGCCGCTCGCGGAGCGCTGAGCGCTGCTACCATCGGTCGATGATCCGAGCCCGCGCCGCCTTCCTGATCGTCGCCTCGCAGCTCGGCTTCTTCGCTTGCTCGCCACCCCCGGCCGAGCCCCCGCCGAAGCTGGTGGGCTCACCACCTCCGCCCCACGAGACCGCCGAAGCGGCACGTCCGTCGCCGCCGGTCGCGGCATCGAGCGCCGTCAGCCAGGGGGCACCGCCGGTCGCGACCGGGCCTGACGCCGCGCTCGGCCTGCTCGCGGATCGGCTCGAGACGCCGCTCGTGTCGACCGACGGCAAGGTCGTCGCGCTGTTCGTGGGAGTCGAGGGCGCCGACGGGGACCGAATCACACCGCTCCGCCTCGTCGACGCCGACAAGAGCCGCGAGCTTCGATCGATCTCGTTTTCACCCGGTACGCCGGATCAGGACAAGCTCGCCGGCCTGGCGGAGGCGCAGTCCACCCTCGACGCGGGCACGTGGCTCTCGACGACCGCCCTCGAGATGAAGCAGGACCCGACGAAGGAGAGCCGGCAGTTCGGCCTCGGCGAGGCCGTGGCCATGATGGGAGAAGGCGACGGCATGACGGTGCGCTTCCACGAGCCCGTGCTCAGCGTGACGGCCGCGAACGGCAAGAGCTGGCTCCGCCGCGCCTTCCCGGCCTGGTCGAAGAAGGGGAGCGCAGGAGGTCAGCCCTGCGTCGCCTACGCCGACCTGGCCCGGGCCTTCAGCAGCCGGGAAGCTCGCGTGCTCGTGGTGCAGATCCGCTACGCGACCACGCCAGACTTCTGCGCGTCGGCGCCCGAGACGTTTGTCGTTCGACTCCCGGCCGAGCCGCGCTGAGCGTCCGCTGTCGATAGACCAGACCTATCACGCCGAGACGAACATTGTGTTTCCGACCATGAGCCGGGAGCCCGTATGGTTGGAACACAAGCCAGCAGCTCTGGATGACGAGCGAAGGAGAGATCATGTCGAACGATGCGAAGTGCCCGTTTCCGGGAGGAGCGCGGAGCCACGCCCCCCTGCGCGGCGCGACAACGAACGCGGACTGGTGGCCCAACCAGATCCACCTGAAGATCCTCCACCAGCACACGAGCAAATCGAGCCCGATGGACGAGGGATTCGATTACGCCGCGGCGTTCGAGACGCTCGATCTCGACGCGGTCGTGAAGGACCTCCACGCGCTGATGACGGACTCACAAGACTGGTGGCCCGCCGACTACGGGCACTACGGGCCCTTCTTCGTCCGCATGGCGTGGCACGCGGCCGGCACCTACCGCATCGCGGACGGCCGGGGCGGCGCGGGGACGGGGGCGCAGCGGTTCGCGCCGCTCAACAGCTGGCCGGACAACGGCAACCTCGACAAGGCGCGTCGCCTCCTCTGGCCCATCAAGCAGAAGTACGGCCAGAAGCTCTCGTGGGCGGACCTCCTGGTCCTCGCCGGGAACGTCGCCATCGAGTCGATGGGTCTGCCGACGTTTGGCTTCGGCGGCGGCCGCGCCGACATCTGGGAGCCGGAAGAGGACATCAACTGGGGCTCCGAAAAGAAATGGCTCGGCGACGAGCGCTACAGCGGCGACCGGCACCTGTCGAACCCCCTCGGCGCGGTGCAGATGGGCCTCATCTACGTGAACCCCGAAGGGCCCAACGGCACCCCCGATCCTCTCGCCTCCGCGCGCGACATCCGCGAGACGTTCGCGCGAATGGCCATGAACGACGAGGAGACCGTGGCGCTCGTGGCCGGCGGGCACACCTTCGGCAAAGCACACGGCGCCGGCCCCGTCACCCACGTGGGGCCGGAGCCCGAGGCAGCGCCGGTGGAGGAGCAGGGCTTCGGGTGGAAAAATGGCCTCGGCACCGGCAATGGCGCGAGCACGATAACGAGCGGGATCGAGGGCGCCTGGACCCCGAGCCCGACCAAATGGGACGGCGGCTACTTCGAGACGCTCTTCGGCTACGAGTGGGAGCTGACGAAGAGCCCGGCCGGCGCCCACCAATGGAAGCCCAAGGACCCGGCCGCGGCCACGCTGGTGCCCGACGCTCACGACCCGTCCAAGCGGCACGCGCCGATGATGACGACGGCCGACATGGCCCTGCGCGTCGATCCGATCTACGAGAAGATCTCGCGTCGTTTCCTCGCCAACCCGGCCGAGCTCGCGGACGCGTTCGCCCGCGCCTGGTTCAAGCTCACCCATCGCGACATGGGTCCGCGGGCGCGATACCTCGGCAAGCTCGTGCCGAGCGAGGAGCTCATCTGGCAAGACCCCGTCCCTGCGGTGGATCACCCCCTGGTGGACGCGGAGGACGTCGCGGCGCTCAAGGCGAAGATCCTCGCGTCGGGGCTCTCCATCTCCGAGCTCGTCACCACGGCCTGGGCGTCAGCCGCGAGCTTCCGCGGGAGCGACAAGCGCGGCGGGGCCAACGGAGCGCGCATTCGCCTCTCGCCGCAGAAAGATTGGGAGGTCAATCAGCCCGCCCAGCTCGCGAAGGTCCTCTCGGTGCTCCAGGAGATCCAGGCGGGCTTCAATGGTGGGCAAGGGGCCGGCAAGAAGATCTCCCTCGCCGACCTGATCGTCCTCGGCGGATGCGCGGCGGTCGAGGCGGCGGCCAAAGAGGCTGGGCAAGACGTCGAGGTCCCCTTCAACCCCGGCCGGACGGACGCCACGCAGGACCAGACCGACGTCGAGTCGTTCGCGGTGCTCGAGCCCGTCGCGGACGGCTTCCGCAACTTCGCGAAGCGCGGGGTGGAGGGCGCCGCCGCGGAGCTCCTGATCGACAAGGCGCACCTCCTCGGCCTGACCGCGCCGGAGATGACGGTCCTCGTCGGCGGGCTGCGCGCGCTCGGCGCGAACTTCGGCGGCACCAGCCACGGCGTCTTCACCAGACGCCCGGGCGCGCTCACGAACGACTTCTTCGTGAACCTGCTCGACATGGGAACGAAGTGGCAGCGCGTCGAAGGGGCCGACGGCGTGTTCGAGGGCCGGGATCGCAAGACCGGTGCGCTCAGGTGGACCGCCACGACCGTCGACCTCCTCTTCGGATCGAGCTCGCAGCTGCGCGCGCTGGCGGAGGTGTACGCCGCCGCGGACGGGCAGCCAAAGCTCGTGCGCGACTTCGTGAAGGCGTGGACCAACGTGATGAACAACGACCGCTTCGACCTGCGGAAGCGGTGACCCTGGAGCCTTGCTCGCCGATGGAGGGCGATGTAGGTATCGGCCGCGGTCGGGCCCGGTGCCTCATCGCCCTCGAGCCATGAACAAGCTTCCCCTCGCCTCGGTCCTCCCTCTCGTCACCCTCCTCGCCTGCGCGCCGACGGACGTCGACCAGCCCGTCGACGACGCGGACGAGACCGAGGAGGCGCTCATCCAGGGCCCGGACACCGCGACGACGGAGGCGGTCGGCGGCGAGACGTCGCTCGTCGTCATCGCGGGGAACGTGAAGCTCACGATGCGCCCCACGTGGGAGCGCGTGGACCGCGACGGCCAGCCCTACATCCGGCTCGCGGGCTCCTCGAGCCGAAACCTCGACAACGTGTTCTCGTTCGTCTTCGACGATGCGTTCGGAGAGGCCCGCCTCCTGACCAAGCGCAAGTTCGAGATCCTGATCCCGGCGACAGGCTCCTCGGAGCTCAACACCATCCTCGCGGGCGGTGGCCTCTACCTGCAGATCACCCCCTCGTCGGGGACGACCAGCTACACCGCGCGGTTCCTCACGACACCCGCCCTGTCGGACTTCGACGGGACGAGCGCGCTCGACGTCGATCGGCTCGTTCGGCCGGTCTACGTCGCCGACGGCGTCACGAACCTGCTCTACCGCGGCGCCGCCACCACGAAGGCCGTCTACACCTCGCTGGCCGTGTCGACGGACGCGGGCGCCGACCCGGTCGTCGCCGCGCGCACCTCGAAGAGCTACGTGTTCGACTGGACGTTTGCCGACGTGAGGTCGCTCATCGACACGCCGGACATGGCCTTCACGCTGACGAAGCCAAACGTGACGCGCACGAAGACGGCCTCGCTCGAGGTCGCGCTCCGCTCGGTGTCGCTCACCACGCTCGACCCCTACGACACGTGGGGCAATCGCGAGTGCGACCCCGCCGTGCTCGCCTGCATCCAAGGGTTGCCCGCAGGCACGACGGACTTCGGCGACTGCGGCTTCTACTACGACGTCCAGATCTGCAAGATCTTGAACCCCTGATCCCGCGGCTCAGTGCGGGCGAGAGATCTTCCGTTCCATCGCCGCGAGCCCCTCGAGGAAGGTCGGGCGTGTCGTCGACCACGCCTGCGCCTCGGTCTCGTGCGCGAGCGCGGCATCGTGTGTCTCGGTCGTGAGCGCGCGTCGGACGGTGTCCACGACGCGCCGGACGAACGCGGGCTCCTGCCCGTCCATGCGCCGCGCGATGGCCAGCGCCGCCTCGACGAGACGATCGTCGTCGTGGACGGACGCGACGAGCCCCGCGCTCTTTGCCTGCTCCGCGTCCCAGACCTCGCCGAACGCGGTCGCGAGCATCGCTCGCTGCTCTCCGACCGCCCGGGCCAGGAGCCAGGCGTGACCGCCGCCGGGATGGAGCCGCAGCTTCGCGAAGCGAGTGTCGAACACCGCGCTCCGCCCGGCCAGCCGGACGTCGCAGGCGAGCGTCAGGTTGAAGCCGGCGCCGACCGCGGGGCCGTTCACCGCTGCGATCGTCGGTAGCGGCGAGCGCAAGACGCGGAGAAAGCCGTCGTAGACCTTGCGGACGAGATCGAACTTCCCGTCCGCGGCGGCCCGGAGGACCGAGAGCTCCGCCCCAGCGCAGAACGCAGGACCGGCGCCGGTGAGGACGACGGCGTTCACCTCCGGATCGGCCTCCAGCGCGTCGTAGGCTTCCCCCACGGCGTCGACGAGCGCGGCGGAGAGCACGTTGCGGCGTGCGCCCTGGTTCAGCGTGAGGAGCGCGGCATTGCCGTGCCGTTGCATCAGGACCAGCTCGTTCGACATGGCGCCGAGCCTCGCATGGGGATCGCTGCGTTTCGAGCCCCCCTCTTCCCGCACTCGCTCCATCTCCCCCCGTCGTGGTAAAACCCTAGCGAATGTCGGGCACTCCCCAACGCCCATCGGAGGACACGACCCTCCGACTCCAGGCTCCGGGCCCGGGCTACGGCACGCTCACCGCCTTGTGGGACGGTGGCGCGGCGACGCTGGCCCTCCCCCAGGAGGGGACGTGCATCATCGGGCGCTCGGCCACCTCGAGCCTCGTCATCGACCATCCGTCGCTGTCGCGGCACCACGCCGCGCTCCACATCGGTCCCGACCTCTACATCGAGGATCTCGGGTCTTCGAACGGCACCACCATCCGGGGCCGGATCCTCAAGCCACAGGAGCGCATGCCGCTCGCGTGGGGTGAGCCCTTCGAGCTCGGCCGGGTCGTGGTCATCGCGCGACTCCCCGCCAACGCGTCGCGTGCCCCCGACCCGCCCGACCACCCGACGATGGCGAACGTGAAGCGCCTCGTCGAGCTCGTGTCGCCGACTGACATCTCCGTCCTGATCCTCGGCGAGACCGGCGCGGGCAAAGGGTGGATCGCGCAACAGATCCACGGCCGGTCTCGGCGGGCCGCCGGCCCTTGGCTGCACCTGAACTGCGCCGCGCTCCCCGAGCACCTGCTCGAGAGCGAGCTCTTCGGCTACGAGCGCGGCGCCTTCACCGGCGCCGCCCAGAGCAAGCCGGGCCTGCTCGAGTCCGCCTCGGGCGGCACCGTGTTCCTGGACGAGATCGGCGACATCCCCCTGGCGACGCAGGCGAAGCTCCTCATCGCGATCGAGCGGCGCGAGGTGCTCCGCCTCGGCGCGCTCAAGCCCCGCGCGTTCGACGCGCGGTTCGTCTCGGCGACGAACCGCGACCTCGAGAGCGGCCCGGCCCGTGAGGCCTTCCGGCGAGATCTCTACTACCGGCTCGCCGGGCTCACCATCAACGTGCCCCCGCTGCGAAGCAGGCGCGACGAGCTTCCCAGCCTGGTGCAGACACTCCTCGAGGCGAGCGCGAGCCGCCTCGGTCGGCCCGTGCCCGCCGTCGGGCCGAGCGCGCTCATGGCCATCCAGTCCTACGAATGGCCAGGCAACGTCCGCGAGCTCGGGTCCGTCCTCGAGCGCGCGCTGCTCTGGTGTGGGCCTACCCTCGAGAGTGAGCACCTCGGGCTCCGACCTTCTTTGCTCCCGCCGGCGCCGGGCCCCTCGGCGATTCCGCCTCCGCGAGCCAGCCAGCCCTACATCCCGCCGCCCGAGCCGAGCCGCCGCACCCTCGCGGAGGACGTTCACGCGGTCGAACGAAAGCGCATCATCGAGGCGCTCGAGCAGTGTGGCGGCAACCAGTCACGCGCCGCGGAGCTCCTCGGCGTGTCGCGCCGTACGCTCATCAACCGCATGATCGAGTTCGGCCTGCCCCGCCCGCGCAAGGGCTGACGTCAGCGTCCTCGGTCCTCCAGGAGCGAGTCGACGCTGAACGGACCGCCCCCGAAGTAGGCGAGCAGGAATGCCCCGCCGAGCATCGACGCGTTCTTCAGGAACATCACCCGCTGGACGAGCCGCATGCTCTCGTCCGCGACGTTCCAGAAGTCGTGCATCCAGAACGTCACGGGCACGAGGAACACGATGAGGAGGAGCGCGCCGACTCTCGTCTTGTAGCCGATCCCGACGCTGAGCCCACCGGCGGGCGCCAGCAATCCCGAGGCGGGAACGAGCGCAGTCGCCAATGGCACCCCCTCCGACGCGGCATAACGGATCACCCCTTGCGTGAAATGGCCCGCGGCCGCGATGACGAAGACCGCCGCGAAGAGCGCGCGCCCCAACGGGACCAGGACGCGCGTGATGTCGACAGACGGATGAACGCGCTCTTCTGCGTGGAGCTCGTGCACGGCTCGCGTGGCCATCTTTCCTCCGACCATTTGGTTCATGGCAACCCGCGCGCCAACTCGGTCCGCTCAGGTGAGCTCGATCGAAGTGCGGAGCTCACCGCCGGTCACGTCGATCACGTCGACGTGGACACGCGCCCCCTCACGCTCGACGCGCAGGCTGACGCGCGCCGGGCCCACGCGCAGCCCCTCGATCGTGATCTGGTTGATGCCACGCGGGAGGCAGGGATCGCGCACCAAGAGCCTCCGCTCGGGCGCCTCGACGGTGATCCCGAGCACGGACTGCACGAGCAGGTACGGCGCCGCGGCCGCCCAGGCCTGCGGACTGCACGCCACGGGGTAGCGCGCGAGCACACCCGACGCGCGATCCATGCCGCAGAAGAGCTCGGGGAGCCGATGATCGCGGAACGCCTCGAGCGCGCCGAGCAGCCCTTCGAAGATCTGCATGGCGCCGGACTGGAGCCCAAATTGCGCCCAGCATCGCCTCGATCATGACGAGACCCAATGGCTCCTCCCACTCCACGGGAAACAAAAGCGCGCATGCGTCGCGCAGCAGCGAGACCTTCGCCCGGTGCCGGATCTCGCCGAGCCAGATCACCCGCTCGTCGGTCGCTCGAATGCGGGGCCGGACCTCGGTCAGGAAGTAGCGCTCCGAGTCGTCGAGCGCGGGGGCGGTACCCCGCCCAGGAGGAGGGGGACGTCGGCTGCGAGCGAGGCGTCGATCGCGTGATGGACGCCCTTGTCCTCGCAGAAGCGCCCGATGAAGGCCGCGTACCCGCTGGCGCAGGAGCCCGGCGCGAATCCGGCCGGGTCCAGCCCGTGGTGGACGACCCCCGCAAACGCCAGCTCGGGGTGCAGCTCTCGCTGTTGCGCGGAGATGGCGACGAGGTGCGCGTCGCCGAAGCTCAGGTAATGCGGCACGAGCCCGTCGACACGCGCGTGGTGCATCGTGACGACACACGGGGCCGCGCAAGCCCGGTGGTAGGAGAGCGCCTCCGCGCTGTGCACGTGGACGATGTCCACGTCGCGGTTGGCGACGTCAGCGAGCGCCTGCGAGGCGTGGGCGCGCTCGGCCTCTGGGCTCGGCGGCCAGACGCTCGCCGGAAGGTGCGAGACGATCTCCCCCGCACAGGTCGAGTCGCCCGTGGCGTAGACGAGCACGTGGTGCCCCAGCGCACGGAGCCCACCTGCGAGCTCGGCCACGACCATTTCGGTGCCCCCATAGCCCAGCGGCGGTGTCGGGAGGGGCGGAGGTGGAGACCAAGGCGACGCGCACGCTCGCAATCGCATTCAAGCGGCGGGCCAGTGAGGTCGCCTGCTACGTGCGTGGAGAGGGCGCCGCGGGGCGGGGCGAGGCGCACCACGAGGGACTATCTGATGCACTCGACCTTGAGCACCTTCACGCCCTTGTCGCTGATGGTGTAGGGCGGGTCACACGACGGAGGGTGTGCGCTCGGGCGGAGAGCGGGCGGAGAGCCGCTGGGGCCCGGGATCGGCCGCGTCGCCGGGGCGGACGGGGCAGGCGCCGGCAGAGCAGGCGCCGACGGGGCGGGAGCGGCCGGAGACGAGGCGCGCGCCGACGTCAGCAGGGGCCGTGCGGGCTCCGCCGGGGGCGCGGGCGTGGAGGCGACGAGGGGATCGGCGGCCGTCGGGGGGACGGACGCGACGGTCGCGGGGGACGACCGCGTCGCGAAGACGGCGACGCTGGCGAGCCCCACCCCGGCCGCCGCCGCCGCTGCATAGAGCAGCCGGGCGCTCCGGCGGACCCGCCCCGGCGCCGGTCGGAGCGGCTCGAGCGGAGCGGTCGGGGTCGGCGCGGCGGCCGGCGGCGGCGGCTCGGCGACTTGTTCGCCGATCTCGACGGCAGACTGCGTTTCGTCTGACGATACCGTCATCTTTTCTCCGTCGCCGCTGGCGCATCGACCGGCCTCGAGGAGCGCCCGCCGCGAGGCGAGCGCGTCCGCGGCGACGGCCGTGACCCACGCAGCCACCTCGCGCTCCGTCGCGACCCGGGTAGCCGACTCGAGATCGTGCGCCATCGCGGCGGCGGACTCGTATCGCGCGCCGGGGTGCGTCCGGAGCGCCTTGGCCACGACGGCGCGCACCGCGTCGGGGACGTCGAGCTGCGCGGCGATGGCGGGACCGTCCGGGCGGCGTTCGGCGAGGAGCGGGGTCGCGCTCTCGAACAGCCGCCGGCCCGCGAGGCCCTCCCAGAGCACGATCCCCATCGAATAGAGGTCGGTGCGACGGTCCACCTCACCCGCGGCGAGCTGCTCGGGCGCCATGTACGAGAGCTTGCCCTTGATCTGCCCCGGCTCCGTGAGCGCGAGGCGGCCGCTCGCCTTGGCGATGCCGAAGTCGTGGAGCTTGGCCACGCCGTGACAGGTGACGAGGACGTTGTGCGGCGAGACGTCGCGGTGGACGAGCCCGAGCGGTCTCTGGTCAGCCCCTCTCGCCTCGTGCGCGGCGTGCAGACCGCGGAGCGCGCCCGTGACGATCGCCGTCACCACGGCGATCGACGCCGGCTCGGCGCGCGCTTCGGCCGAAGCGAGGAGCCTCGCGAGCGACTCCCCTTCTTCGTACTCCATCACGAGCCACAGCGCCCCCTGGTGCTCGACCACGTCGATGACGCTGAGGACGTTCGTGTGGCTGATCCGCGACGCGAGCCGCGCCTCGTCGATGAGCATCGCGAGCGCCGCGCCGTCCTCGACGTGGCGATCGTGAAGGCATTTCATCGCGAACAGCCGACCGAAGCCGGCCACGTTTCGGCGCCGCGCGAGGAAGACCTTGCCGAAGCCACCGGCGGCGATCGGCGCGAGCAGCACGTACGGGCCGACCTCGTGCATGGGCGAGGGCGAGAGTGTATCCGAGGGTCACAACCCGGCGTCCAGCGAAGGAGGGGCCCAGAGTAGACTGATCGGCGATGGTGGATGACGTCACCCCGACGCGCGACAGCCCGCTCCGGGCGCCGCTCGACGAGGCGCTCGGCGACCAGCTGCGCGAGCTCGACGTCGCGCTCGCGCGCGCCTACCAGATCCTCGCCGTCGCCGGCATGTTCGGGGGAGCCCTGGTCGGCTACGTGCTCGCGTTGCCGCAGGGCTACGCCATGGTCGGCCTCAGCGCGCTCGGGCTCGCCTGGTTCCGTGTGCAAGAGAGGTGGCTGCCGGGACCACGCGGCGCGCTCGCGCAGCGGATCGGCGTCGCCTTCGAGGCCGCGATGCCCCCGATCTTCCTGGTGGCGGTGGGGCTGACGCAGGGCGCCGAATACGCGCTCGGCTCGTTCGTTTCGCCCATGCTCTACGCTTGTGTCCTCCTCGCATCCACGGCGCGCCTCCGTCCCGTCGCTCCGCTCGTCATCGGAGCCTCGTCCGGCGTTGCGTTCCTGGCGATCTACTTCCTCTGGCTACGCGGGGCGCTCTCGCCCGAGAGCACCGAGCTGCCGCTCTTCCGACCGCCGATGCAGATCAGCCGCTCCATCGCGTTCCTGACCGGTGGCGCGCTCGCCTTCCTCGTCACGAAGGCGCTCCGGAGAGCGATCGGCCGCGCCGAGCGGAAGGTGCGCGCCGACGATCTGTTCGGCAAATATCGGCTCGGCGTGCGCATCGGAGCCGGCGGAATGGGCGCCGTGCACGAGGCGATCTATTGCCCGGAGGGTGGCTTCGAGCGACGCGTCGCCATCAAGCTCCTGCACCCACACCTCGCCGACCAGAAGAGCTTCGTCGTCGCGTTCCGCGCCGAGGCCGAGCTCTCGGCGCGCCTCGTGCACCCCAACATCGTGCAGACGCTCGACTTCGGGCGAGCCGGCGACGCCTACTTCCTCGTCCTCGAGCACGTCCGCGGGCTGACGATGGCCGCGTGGATGAGGCGGCTGGCCACGCGGAAGATCAAGCTGCGACCGGACGTCGTCGCCTGGATCGGGGAAGAGATCCTGGCAGGCCTGGAGTACGCACACGCCGGCGCTCGCGACACGAACGGGCAGCCCCTGCGCATCGTGCACCGCGACCTCTGCCCCGCCAACGTGCTCCTTTCGATCAACGGCGACGTCAAGGTCTCCGACTTCGGCGTCGCCAAGGCCCTCGGTGACGCCTCGCTCGTCGAGGCGACGTCGATCGCAGGCCACGCCGGGTACATGGCCCCCGAGCAGCTGGCCGCCGAGCCGCTGGACGAGCGGTGTGACCTCTTCGCGGCTGGCGTCGTCTTGTGGGAGCTCTTTGCCGGCGAGCCGCTCTTCCGGCGAGGGAGCGAGGCGGCGACGCTGTTGGCCGTCGTCGAGGCGAGCCCCCGCTCGATCCGGTCGATCCGCCCCGACCTCGCGGAGGGCTGGGACGGCTTCTTCTCGACCGCGCTCGCGCGCCACCGAGCCGAGCGCTTCGGCAGCGCCGCGGAGATGCGCGCCGCGCTCGGCGCGCTTCGGACCGACGCTCGGCCCCGCCGAGAGGAGGTCGCCGAGCTCGTCGAGCTCGCGCTGTCCGTCATCGACGACGAGCACGGCGCGGCCAAACAACCCGGTCACACCGAAAAGACCGAAGTGGATCGAGCCCGGGTCTACTTGTAGCCTGAGGGCTCCTTTCGCATGCGGCTTCTCTCGACGTGGACGGCGCTCGTGCTCCTCGGGCTGGTGACTCGGACCGCTCGGGCGCAGGACGCGGCCCTGGGAGCGACCGCCCAGCGATGTGTGAGCGATCACGAGGCCGCGCAGGTGAAGAACGCCGAAGGCTCCCTGCGCGCCGCGCTCGAGCTGGCGCGCTCCTGCGCGCTCCCCGCGTGCCCCGACCTCGTCCGAGGGTATTGCGCCAAGCTCGCGGACGAATACGAGACGCAGCTGCCCAAGATCTCGGTGCGCGCCCGCGGCCCCGACGGCTGCGACACGACCGACGCACGCGTGAGCGTCGACGGCGTGCTCGTCTCCGAGCGGTCCGACGGACAGGCCGTCGCGCTCGACCCGGGCAAGCGCGTGATCTCGGTGGAGCTCGCCGGAGCTCCGCGTGAGGAGCAGACCATCGTCGCTGCGCGCGGCGAGTCGCTCCGGACGCTGCGGTTTGGAGAAGAACGCGCCGAGAGGTGCGGAGCGCGGCCGGGCATGGGGAAGCCGGCGGAGCCGGCGCGCCCCTCCCCCGGCTCGACGGGGCTCTCCGCCGCGACGATCGCCGGCATCGTGGTGGGGAGCGTGAGCCTCGCGTCGCTCGCCACGTCGGGCGCGCTCGGGGTCGTCGGGCTCGTCGAGCGATCCGACCTCGAGGCGTGCCGGCCTTGCACCCAGGAGGAGGTGGACGACGTCCGCCGATTTTTCATCGTCGGCGACGTGTTCCTCGGCGTCGGCGGCGCGGCCGCCATCACCTCGATCGTGCTCCTGGTCGTCGGCGCGCAGGAGCCCGCCGGACCGTCGACCGCCTCCGCCGCGCTCAGGATCGACGTCGGACCATTCGGCCTCGGGTTGGAGGGACGCTTCTGATGCGCGCGCTCTCGGTCGCAGCAATGGTGGGCCTCGCCTCCGCCGGCTGCTCCGTCCTCATCCCGCTCGACGAGTTTCTCACCGACGGGACGGGCGGCGGCGGCGCCGGCGGCGCTCCCTCGTCCACGACGAGCTCGACCACGTCGACGAGCGGGGGCGGGGGCGGGGCGGACCCCGGGTGCACGCCCGAGCGAGAGACCGACCCGAACAACTGCGGGGAGGTCGGTTACGAATGTGAGGAGGGGATCTGCGACGCGTGCCTCTGCGCACCTCACAGCATGGGCGATTTCCTCATCGGCGCGACCCTCCTGGACTTCGGCTTCGGGCGCAAGACCGACTCCACGGAGGTGGCGGTTGCATCGCTGGTCTCCGACACGACGGGTGCGATCGACGTCCTCACCATCGGCCCGGACAGCTGGAGCATCTCGGACGATTACCTCCTGGCCCAGCGGGTCTCGGAGCGGATCATCGCCGACCAGGGGCGCTACTTCTACGCGACGGACGGCATCTACTCGCGGAACTACGACCTGACACCGGGCGATCCGTCGACCTCGATCTGCCAATGGAACAACCGTCCCGCCGAGGACACGTTCGACCACCTGGCGCGCGGGGGCAGCCACATCTACCGGAGCGCCTACCCGGCCGGCGCCTCCGCGGGCCGCATCGACCAATGCCTCACCGACTTCCCTGGTCCCCCCGCGGTCTTCGTCGACCCGTCGACCTCGAACGCGTGGGAGGTCGTCGCGAGCTCGACCGGGCTCGTGTGGACAAACCGCGTGCTCGGCGGCGGGGTCCACCGCAAGCCCGCGAGCAACTTCGACGTGACAGCCCCCGAGACGCTCTATTCGGTCGCCGACGGGGTGCCCACCGGGGTCGGCCTCGTCGATGGGCAGGTCTTCTTCGCCGACTGCCGGCGCCGCGAGCTGCTCGAGGTGCCGCCGGCCGGGACGCCGTCGAAGATCGTCGACACCTTGGGCCACGCCGTCCTGCTCGAGGCCTTCGAAGAGGCTAACGGTACTGTTACGATCTACACCATCGAGGCGGCGAGCCCCGACGAGTGCGCCGCCCCGGTGCCCATCGTGCAGGACGGCTCGCTCGTCCGGTATCGAGAAGGAGCGGCGCGAGTGCTCGCGCGAGGGATCCGGATCCCGACCGCCCTGCACGCCCACGACGGCTTCATCTACTTCACGCAGCAGCGCGCCGGCATGCCCGCGCCGCCGCCCGAGGTGATGCGCCTGCCGCTCTGACGCGCGGTCGTCTGCTACCATCGCCGGCGGATGTCGGGCGACACGGAGACCCTGGACCTACCGGGAGATCGCGCGAGAAGGAGCCTCACGCCGCTCGATGCGGGGCTCGTGCTCCTCGCTGCCGAAGGCGCCGAGCCGCCGCCGATCGTGCGGCTCTCCGGCGGCCCGCTGTTCATCGGGCGTGACCCGCCCGCCGGCGGGCTGCGGATCGCCCAGGGCGCGGTCTCCAAGCTGCACGCGCAGCTCCTGCCCACACACGACGGGGTGAGGGTCCGCGATCTCGACAGCCGCAACGGAGTCGTCGTCTCCGGCCGGCGAGTCGCGGACGTGACGCTCGAGCACCGGGACGTCGTGCACATCGGCAACGTGCTCTACCTCTTCGTCGCGGAGGGCTTGCACCTCTTCGAGCGACCGCCTCCTCACCCGGCCGGGTTCGAGGCGACCGTCGCTGGGCCGACCCTCCGCGCGACGATGGCCGATCTCGCCGTGGTCGCCCCGACGGATCTCGCCGTGCTCCTCCTCGGCGAGACCGGCTCCGGCAAAGAGGTGTTCGCACGCGCGGTCCACGCGGCGAGCGGACGCCGCGGCCGGTTCGTGGCCCTCAACTGCGCGGCGCTGCCGGCCGCGCTGCTCGAAGCGGAGCTCTTCGGTGTTCGTCGCGGCGCGTTCACCGGCGCCGATCGCGACCGCGACGGGCTCTTCCGCGCGGCGGACCGCGGGACCCTGTTCCTCGACGAGATCGGCGAGATGCCGCTCGAAGCGCAGGCGAAGGTCCTTCGATGCCTCGCGACGAAGGAGGTGCTCGCGCTCGGCGCCACCGAGCCCGTGAGGAGTGACGCGCGGATCGTCTGCGCGACCCACCGCGACCTGGCCCAGCTCTGCCGCGACGGCCGGTTCCGCCCCGACCTCTTGGGACGAATCCGGCAACACACGACGGAGCTTCCCGCGCTCCGCGATCGAAAGGAGGACGTCCTGCCGCTCCTCCGCGCCTTCCTCTCGCGTGAGGGCAGAGCCGATCTGTGCCCGGACTTCCGGGCGACGGTGCTCCTCGTCTCGTACGACTGGCCCTTCAACGTTCGCGAGCTCGAGGCGGTCGCGCGGCGCGCGGCGGCGCTCGTGAAGGGGAGCACGCTGCGGGAGAGCGATCTGCCGCCCGAGATCCGCGCCGCGGCCGCAGGGTACGGGTCGAAGGAGGCGCCCGCCCCCGTCGCCGCGAGCGTGACGACGGCTGTCGCCGGAGGCGACGCGCCAGGGAGAGGGGTGACGCCGACCGCGGATGAGCTGCGCGAGATGCTGGTTCGACACCGCGGCAACGTCGCCGCGCTCGCCAGGCACTATGCCAAGGACCGAGCCCAGCTCCACCGCTGGTTCCGGCGCTACCAGCTCGTCCCGGAGGACTTTCGGGACGCGTGACAGGTCACGTGACACCCCTCGGGGTGTCACGTGACAGAGGGGGCCCGACCGCGAGATCTGCGGGCAAATCGAGGTAGCGTGACGGGCACGCGCCGTGCTTCATGCGCTCCCCATGCGAAGACTCGCTTGGTTGAGCGGCCTCGGCGCGCTCTTGCTCGGCCACGTCGCCGAAGCCAGACCCGTCGCGCCCGCTCTGTTCTGTGACGCATACCCGGACGCGCCGATGTGCCTGGCCAGCGGCGAGGCCCCGTGCGCGACGTGCCATACCGAAGCGCCCGCGCTCGATGCCTTCGGCCAGGCCATCGAAGCAGGGCTCTCCGCCAAGGTGACGCCGATCGACGACGCGGCGTTCCAGGCTCACCTGGCCACCGTGCTCGCCGAGCTCGAGGCGCAGGACGCCGACGCGGACGGCTATTCGAACGCCGACGAGATCGCCTCCGGCAGCTACCCAGGTGACGCCACGAGCCTCCCGGTCGCGCCGGTCTGTCCGGACGAGCCGATCGGTCCCTATCACGTGTGCGAGTGGGACTCGCGGTTCACTTACCTTCGCGTCTGGCAGGACTTCTGCGGCCATCGGCCAGCCTACGAAGACGTGCTCGCCTTCGAGGCGCTCACGGAGGACGAGCGGAGACAGGCCATCCACGAGTCGCTCGACGCCTGCCTCCAGACCGAGTTCTGGCGCGGTCGCGACGGCGCCGTCTGGCAGCTCGCGCACCGGAAGATCCGCCCCGTGCTCGCGATCAAAGGGATCCTCGGCGCGGACTACGACGTCGACTACGCGATGTTCGCCTGGGCTCACCTCGACGGCCACGACGTCCGCGAGGTATTGACGGCGAAGAGCTACGTGGTCGTGTCTCCGGCCGGGACGACGCCGACCGTCTACGCGCAGCAGGCGGACGTGAGCGGCCAGCCCATGCAGAACACGTATCGCGCTGGCGCGTTGACGACGAGCTGGGTGCTCCTCTTCAACACGATGTTCACGGCGATGCCGCGCACCGCCGCGGCGCAAGCCTACCGCAGCTACCTCAACCTGGACATCGCCAAGCTCGAGGGACTCGACCCGAACGGCACGACGCCGGTCGACTACGACGGCTCCGGCGTCGCGGCGGAGGGCTGCGCCACGTGCCACGCGACGCTGGACCCGCTCACCTATCCGTTCACGCGCTACAACGGCCTGCAGAACCCGAACTTCATCTATGACCCTTCGCGAATGAGCGAGCTCGCCGGCGAGCTCGGCAAGCCTCTCTTGGCCGCCGTCCCGGAGACCGGCAAGCTCCTCGGGCAGGAGGTAACGGGATTGGTCGAATGGGCCGAGGTCGCGGCGAACAGCGACGACTTCTATCGAGCCGTGGTCGAGGACTACTGGAAGCTCCTCGTCGGCGCCGAGCCGTCGGTCGACCAGGCCGACATCCACGCCGACTACGACGCGGTCTGGCAATCGCTCAAGGCCGATCCCGGCCATTCCGTCTTCGCCATGTTGCACGTCCTCGTCGACACGGAGGCCTACGGTGCGCCCTGATTTCTTTCGGACACTCCTGACCATCTCGCTCCTCCTCCACGGGGCTGCCTGTGACGACGACGAGACGACCGACGGCAAGACGACGAGCACCGGCGCCGGAGGTGGTGGCGGCGCAGACCCTGCCGCGCCGGCCGCGTCGCCCAAGGCGCTCGTCAAGCTGAAGACCGCGCTTCGCTATCGCGGCGACGTGGCGCGCTCGCTCGCCATTCCAGAGGCGAGCGTCTGCGCCGAGCTGGGCTTGCTCGATTGCGCGATCCTCCACCAGGTGGTCATGGGTGAAGCCGACCCGTACCTGAGCGCGCTCTACGAGCCTGTCTCGGCGACGAGCGCGACGAGCCCCCTCGCCTACGAGCGCGTCGCCGTCTCCGCCTGCGCGCAGCGTGTCGACGCCGACCTGGCTGGTGGCGCCCCGGTCCTCTTCAAGGGGCTGGACGTGCAGAGCGGGGCGCTTGTCGATCCCTCCAGCCCGGCGGTGGCCGAGTCGATCCGGGAGCTCTACCGGCGCGCGCTGAGCCGCGAGGCGACCGATCACGAGGTGGCGACGCTCACCGCGTCGTACGCGTCGATCGCCGCGGCCGACGAGGCCACGCCCGCGCGCTCCTGGGCGCTCGCGAGCTGCGTCGCCGTCATGACCTCTCTCGAGAACGTCTTTTACTGAGGAGCACGAAATGGGCAATCGTTCCGTATTCAATCGCCGCCGACTCCTCCAGGGCTTCCTCGCCGCGGGCGCAGGAGGCGCCTTCGGCGCCTCCGCCGTTCGTCGCCAGGCCTACGCCGCGGGCGACGGCAAGCCGCGTTTCCTGATCGTCATCGGCGCGTTCGGCGGGGGCGCGATCATCGACAGCTTCCTCCCCGTACGCGCAGCCGACTCGGGCAACGCCGAGAGCATCGACTGCTTCCCCGACGACCAGATCGTCACCTACGGTGATTCGCCCATCCGCGCGGTCGACGCCGTCACCGAGTTCAGCCCGTTTTTCGGGCCGAACACGCCGCTGCCGCTGTCGTGGTTCACCGACAAGTACCGGCACCAGATGATGGTGACGACGCTCGAGGGATCGAGCGTCAACCACGCCGTCGCCCAGCACCGCGCGCTCACGGGTGGCGGCAGCGCGCTGAACGGTCGCACGCTGCAGGAGTGCACGGCGCTCGCTTATGGCGCCGGGCACCCGCTCCCCAACGTGAACATGGCGAGCGGCGGCCTCCTCGAGAACGGGTTCGACGGCTCGATCGACGCGACGTTCCGCGCCGAGCCCATCCCGGCTCCCCTCCTGAAGCCCCTCACCTTCAGCGGGACCAAGGGCCTGCCCGGCGCACCGAACGACGCGGTCATGGCGATCGCCCGTGATCTTCGCGACACCGAGCTCGACCCCCATTCCTCCTTCCACCAGACGTTCCGGAACAGCCCCCGCGTGGCGCTCTGGAAGGAGCAACGACAGAAGGCGCGGAGCCTCGAGGCCGAGGGCCTGATCGACAAGCTCCTCTTCGTGGCCGACTCCCCGCAGGTGCCGATCTCCGCTCACGGCCTGTCGACTGCGCCCGAGTACCAGCGGCTCGTTCAGCTCTTTCCGTCGATCTCGGCACCGCTCTCCGATCCGCTCGAGGAGCAGGCCGCGCTCGCCTGCTTGCTGCTCAAGAACCGCGTCAGCGTCGCTGTCACGATCTCGCCCGGGTTCAGCCCGGTGCTCGGCGGTCCGTACAACGTGAAGACCGCCGTGCTCGCCTTCGACGCCTCTCACCAGAACCACCGCGCTGCCCAGGCGCTCATGTGGAATCGCGTCCTGAAGATCGCCGACGGCGTCATCCAGTTCCTCTCCGAGACCATCTTCGACGAGGCGACCGGCGAGACCTTCTGGGACCGCTCTCTCGTGTACTTCGCCTCCGACTTCGGCCGCGACAAGACCCGGCCGACGGGCGCGAGCGTGTGGGGCACGGGGCACAACCTCAACAACGGTCACCTCGTGGTCTCGCCATTCGCGAACGGCAACGCCGTGCTCGGCGGCGTCGATCCCGACACCGGGCTCACCTACGGCTTCGACCTCGCGACCGGTCAGGCCGACCCAGGCCGGAAGACGACCGAGATCGAGAGCTTCGCCGGCATCGCGCAGGCGCTCGGCATCGAGACCGGGAGCCTCCCCGACGTGCCCGCGATGCGGAAGGGGTAGACGTGCGCGACGCGTGCTCGAGCCATCGCCGCCTGGGGATGCCCTGGTAGAGCTCGTCCCGCCAGGACGGATAGACCCACCCGCTCGTTCCGATCCAGATGCGCCCGGCCACCCTCACGACCGTGGGCTGCACCATCCGGGCCAGCTCAGTCCGCGGTCGGGCCGTCTTCGGCCTCGATGGTGCCCGTGCTCGAGATGCGGAGCGTGACCGCGTTGCAGCCCCCCGGCGCGTCGTCCTCGTCCGCGCCGATCTTTCGTCTTGACCGCCGGCAGGCGTCTTCGTCCACCTTCGTCTGCTTCACGACGACTCGCCGCGCGACGAGGGCCTCGATGACCTCTCGGTCGGGCAGCTCGATCTTTCCGTAGGGGAAAGGCCCCGAGCTGACGAGCGCATAGCGGGGCGAAACGGCGTCGAGGAACGCGGCTCGCGACGAGGTCGACGAGCCGTGGTGACCGACCACGAGCACGTCGACGTCGAGGAGCGCGCGCGCGCCGGCGAGGAGCTCCGACTCCACGCTGCGCGGATCCGGCGGAGCGGAAGGCGAGCGGCGCTCGCCGCCGGGCGCGTCGCCCATGAAAAGTACCGCGGCGCGGCCGAGCTCCACGCGGATGACGACGGATGTGTCATTCAAATCGCGGGCGGAGGTGCGCGCGGAGAGGACACGCGCGTGGGCCAGCCGCCCGAGGCGAATCGTCTCTCCGGCGCGGGCGGTGTGCTGCTCGAGGGCGGGCTCGGCCCGGGCAGCCTCTTCGAGGGCGCGATGCCCCGCGGTGTCGGCGCTCGCGCCGGAGTGCCAGTAGTGACCGACCGCATAGCAGGCGAACACATCCGGCAGGAGCGACTCGTGGTCGCGGTGCGGGTGCGAGAGCACCACGTGGGTGAGCGCGCGCTCTGGCGCGTCCGAGTCGCCGCCGCAGCGATCCGCAGCTCCCGAAGGGCCGAGCAAGACGCGCAGGTACGCGAGCGCGCGGTTGTCGGGCCCCGCCTTGCGGTCGTCGTTGCTGCCCGCGTCGTAGAGCAACGAGAAGTCTTCCCCACGCAGCAGGACCGCGAGGCCCGTGCCCACGTCCATCATCGTGAGGGTGAACGAGGCGGCCGGTCCGGGCTCCGCCAGCGCATCGGGCGCCGCGGGTGTGTGTGGTCGCGCCTCGGTTCGGCACCCCAGGAGGGCGATCGCGAGGGCGGCGGCGCGGACACGCATGCCCGATCACTCCGCGGCGGCGCCGACGAAGACCGACACGAGCTTGCCGCCTTCGAAGCGGAAGATCGTGCCGCCATAGACCGAGCCGAGGATGAGCCGCGTCTCGGAGGTGGCGTCGGGCTCGTCGGGCTCGCGCCCCTTGCCCAGCGCGTCCCGATAGGCCGCCTCGACCTCGGCACGTGTCGCGCCGAGGCCGATCCCGCGGGACGTCCGCAGCTTGCTCGGCGGCTCGATCTCGATCGCGCCCACCGTCGGCGCCTCCTCGGCCGTGGCCGCGCTCATTCGCAGGCGCAGCCCGAGCGATTTCCACTCCCAGTCGGCTTCGAAGGTGCCCGTGGCGCCCATCTCGGTGGGCGTCCCTTTCTGGTCGGGCGCGCCGAAGCGCTTCTCCACCGACGCGGCGGTCAGCCCGAGCGCGAGGCCCTCGAAGGTCTCGCTCGTGGGGTCGGCGCTCGGAGAAGCCGACAAAGGCGCGGGCGCCGCAGCCTCGCGCGGCTCGGAGCTGTTCCCTCCGCACGCGGAGAGAGCGAGGAGGGAGACCGCGGCGACAGGGATCAGGAGCGCCTTCATCACCCCCCGGAGGTACCGGTTCGCGCGCGCCTCGTCCAGGCGTTCTCGAGGTGCATCCGCCGACGCGGCGCGCTCACACCAGGGTCGCGCGGTCCGCCTCGTCCGACGCGGGCAGGCCCCTGTCGACGAGCGCTCGCAGACCGAAGAGCACGCGGTCGAGGGCGACCATGTGAATGTCGCGGCGCACGAGCGCGCTCGCGTAGCCAGCGCGCAGCAAGCTCTCGTCGCGGACGGGTGAGCGCGGTGGCTCCGAGAGGACGCGCTCGCGTTCGCCGCTCAGGCGGGCCAGCTCGATCGACACGTAGGGACGCGCGTCGTCTTCGTGCTCGTCGCAGACCCACTGCAGGGTTCGCCACGCCAGGACCACGTGGTCGGAGGCGTCGCGAGCGATCTCGCCGAGGACGAAGCGGAGCGCGGGGTCGGACACGTGCTCGTGGAGCTCGCGTGCCTCGAGAGAGCCCGCCGTGGTGGCGAGGCAGCCCCCTCGCACCAGCTCGAAGACGAGCGGCCCAATGCCGAGATCGTCGAGCGCCCCGTCGATCGGCAGGGCGCCTGGCCCGACGGGCGCGCCGCGGAACCGGGAGGCGACAGCAAACGCGAGGCGAGCGTGTCGGAGCTCGTCCCCCATCGCGCCTTGGACCCGGGCGACGAGCTCGGGCGGAGCGCCGACGGAGAGGAGCTGCAACGCGAGCCGCGCGAACGCCCCCACCGACGCGTGTTTCGCCCGTCCGAGGTCCGTCCAATAGCCGGCGAGCAGCATGCGGCTCACGAGATCGAGCCGGCTCGTATCCGGGTCGAGCTCGACAGCCCCCCACGCCTGATCGCGAGCGGCCGGCGCGAGCCGCGCCTGCCCCTCGATGAGGAGCGGGCGACCGATCCCGGTTGGTGCGTGGGGGCCCGACTCGACAGCCTCGGTGCGATCCGGCATCAGCGGCGAGCGGAGCAAGCGACGGGCCAGCGCGGCGAGAGGCCGTTTGCCCCGAAAAACCGGCTCGTCGGGCGGCGAACCGTTACGGAGCTGGCACACGATGGCTCGCGCGCGCCGGATCTCGGTCGCCTTCCTCGTGTACCCTCCGGGACCATGCGCCCGATCCTCGCCCTGAGCCTCGGCTCGTTCATCCTCAGCGTCGCCGGTGCCGCGCGCGCCGAGAAGCCTTTGCCGTCCTGTGAGGACGCGGCGGCGGGCTACGTCGACGACGTCTCGAGCCGCGGAGGATCGCGTGATCTGACCTCGAGCGACTACGGGCAGATCCTCAACAACGGCAGCTATCTGTCCGCCTGCAACGTCCCGAGCGAGATGACGCTGAAGATCTGCGCGGCGGTCCAGAACGGCAAGGCTGCCGGCGTCACGGTGACGACCGACCCGGTGGACGGCGACATCGCGGACTGCGTCCGCACGCAGGTCGCTGCGCTCGACTTCCCATCCAATCCCAAGCTCGACATCGCTCGCACCACGTTCGCTCCACCGGAGAAGGACGGACCGCCGCCGCCCCCGTCGTTCAGCGAGACCCCGAACAACGCTCCTCCTCCCGTCGAGCCGAAGAAGAGCGGCTGCGGGTGCACGACCCCCGGAGTGGGCGCCGGCGCCGGCTGGACCGCGCTCCTCGCCCTCGTGATGGGCGTTCGCGGCGCAGGACGATCTGCGCCCGCTGGTAAGCTCCGCCGATGACGGACAAGACGAAGCGCGTCGCCCTCGTGACGGGCGCCAACACCGGCATTGGACGCGCCACGGCGCTCGAGCTGGCGAGGCAGGGCATGCACGTCGTCCTGGCCTGTCGGTCGGTCGAGAAGGGCAACGAGGCGGTCGCGTACGTACGCGAAGCGACGAACAGTGATCGCGCCGAGCTGCTCGTCCTCGATCTCGCGTCGCTCGCCTCCGTGCGCGAAGCGGCCGCCGCGTTTCTCGCGCGCGATCTCCCGCTGCCGCTCCTCATCAACAACGCCGGCGTGGGTGGCCAGCGCGGGGCGACCGCCGACGGGTTCGAGATCCACTTCGGGACGAATCACCTCGGCCACTTCCTCTTCACCGAGCTCCTGCTGGATCGCATCCGGGGCTCGGCCCCTGCCCGCATCGTGAACGTCTCGAGCACGCTCCACTACAAGGCCGAGGGCATCGACTTCGACGCGGTCCAGCGGTCGACGCCGAGCTTCACGGGCCTGCCCGAGTATTCGGTCTCCAAGCTCGCCAACATCCTCTTCACGGCCGAGCTCGCGCGTCGCCTGGAAGGGACGGGCGTGACGACGTACGCGGTGCACCCGGGCGGGGTCGCGTCCGACGTCTACCGGCGCATCCCGTGGCCGTTCCGAAAGCTCGTCACCATGGGGATGCTCACGAACGAAGAGGGCGCCAAGACGACGCTCCACTGCGCGCTGTCAGCCGAGGCCGCGAAGGAGACAGGCCTCTATTACGACAAGTGCAAGGTCCGCGAGCCGAGCCCCGCCGCACGAGATCGCGCGCTCGCGCGCGAGCTCTGGGAGCGGAGCGAGGCGTGGACACGAACGACCTGAGCGGACGCTACTTCTTCTCGAGGCCCCAGTTCGGGCAATAGGAGTCGACCGCGACGCTGGGCGTGCCGCACTCCTGGCAAGCATGGACGGCGTAGCGACGGCCCGCGAGGACGTCTTGCGGCAGGCCCGCCCCGGTCCGGTAGGCTTCGGCGATCTTCATGCAGGCGAACTGGTCGCAGTTCTTCCAGCACGCGTCCTGGAACTTGATCAGATCTGTCGGCGACATGGACGGCCCCGCGGTACCGGTCGGCGGGGCAGAGGCGGTCGACGTCGGCAGGGCCGTGGTCGAGGCGGTCGCCGAAGCGATCGGCGCCGTGTTCGTCGGCTGAGGGGCCGTCACCGTCCCCGACTGCCCCGGCCCGGGGATGGGGTGCGGCCGGAACGTGAGCCGACGCGGCGGGACTTGAGCCTGCTCTCCGCGCTCGCGCGCGCAGGCGGACACGACGAAGAGCCCGGCGAAGAGGCTCGCGGCCGCGAAGGCCTGGATCCGGCTCATCATGGCTGGATGGTAGGCTTTCGACCGCCGTTTCGGGGAGGGGGCTTCGTGCTGGCGCCCTTCTTCGCGGCCGGAGCCTTGTCGGCCTTCTTGGCCGCGGGCTTCTTCTTGGCCGCGACCTTGGCCTCGGCCGACTTCTCCTTCGAGGCCTTCCCCTTGGCCGCGCTCGCCTCGGCGCCCTTCGTGGCCGCCTTCTTGGCGGGCGCCCCGCGGCCGCCCTTTCGACCGCGGCCGCGGGCTGCCCCGCCGCCCTCCTTGTCCTTCTCGCGGCGCTCCTGGAGCAGCTCGATGGCGCGGTCCTCCGAGAGGGTCTCGAGCGCGTCGCCGCTGCGCAGGGTGGCGTTGGTCTCGCCGTCGGTCACGTAGTGGCCGAAGCGACCCTGGAGCACACGGATGGGCTTGCCGGAGACCGGGTCGTTGCCGAACTCCTTGAGCGGCGGCGCGGCGGCGCGAGCCTTGCGGAACTTCGGCTGCGCGAGCAGCTCGAGCGCCTCTTTCAGCGTGACCTCGAAGACCTGATCCTCGCGCTCGAGGCTGCGGTTGTCGTTGCCGCGCTTGATGTACGAGCCGTACCGACCGTAGTGCGCCTCGATGACGGCGCCGTTCTCGTCTTTGCCGACGATGCGCGGGAGCGAGAGGAGCTTGAGCGCGTCCTCGAGCGTGACCGTCTCGGGCTTCATCGACGTGAGGATCGAGCACGTCTTCGGCTTCTCGTCGCCGCCGGCCTCGCCGAGCTGCACGTAGGTGCCGAAGCGGCCGCTCTTCAGGAAGATGGGCTTGCCGCTCTCCGGGTCTTTGCCGAGCTCCTTGTCGCCGCTCGGCGCATCGAGGAGCTCCGCCGCTTTCTCGATGGTGAGCTCGTCGGGCGGCATGTCGAGCGGGATGCTCGTGGTGTCCTCACCGCGCTGGAGATACGGCCCGAACTTGCCGACGCGAACGACGATGTCGACGCCGTTCTTGTCGGTCCCGAGCGGGAGCGAGTTGATGGCGCGGGCGTCGATCTCCTCCAGCCGATCGGCGACGAGGGTCTTGAGGCCGAGCGTCTGGATGCCGCCGCTCTTGCCGTCGCCCTTCTTGCCCTTGGGCGCGCTCTTCGCGCCGCCCTCGCCGAAGTAGAACCGCTCGAGCCACGGCTCGGCGGCCTGCTCGCCCTCGGCGATGGCGTCGAGGTCGTCTTCCATCTTCGCGGTGAAGGCGTAGTCGACGAGCGCGTCGAAGTGTTTCTCGAGCAGCTGGATGACCGCGAACGCGCGGAACGCGGGCACGAGCGCGGTGCCCTTCTTCCACACGTAGCCACGGTCCATGATCGTGCCGATGATGCTCGCGTAGGTGGAGGGGCGACCGACGCCGAGCTCCTCGAGCTTCTGCACCAGGCCGGCCTCGGTGAAGCGCGCGGGCGGCTGCGTCTCGTGGCCCTTCGCGTCCATCGCCTTCGGAGCGAGCTTCTGCTTCTCCTCGAGCTTGGGGAGCGGGCGCTCGCGGCTCTCGAGCTCGGCGGTCGGGTCGTCGCTGCCCTCCACGTAGGCGCGAAGGAAGCCGGCGAACGTGATCGTGTGGCCGCTGCACGCGAGCTCCACCTTCGTGCCGCCGTCGAGATCGCCGCCGATCCTCACCTGCACGCTCTCGCCGAGCGAGTCCTTCATCTGCGAGGCGACGGTGCGCATCCAGATGAGCTCGTAGAGGCGCGCCTGATCGAAGCCGTCGGGGCCGAGCTCGCGCGCGACCTCCTCCGGGAGGCGGAAGGAGTCGCCGGCCGGGCGGATGGCCTCGTGGGCCTCCTGCGCGTTCTTCACCTTCTTCGCGTAGACGCGCGGCGCGTCCGGCAGGTACTCGCCGCCGTACATCCGCTCGATCTGCGAGCGCGCCGCGGACACCGCAGCCGTCGAGAGCTGCGTCGAGTCCGTACGCATGTAGGTGATGTAGCCGTTCTCGTAGAGCCGCTGCGCGGCCTGCATGGTGCGCTTGGCGGTGAAGCGGAGCTTGCGGCTCGCCTCCTGCTGCAAGGTCGACGTCATGAACGGCGCCGACGGGGATCGCCGCGTCGGCTTTCGCTCGACGCTGGTGACCGCGTACCGACCCTTCATCATCCGGTCGGCGAGCGTCTTCGCCTCGGCCTCGCCCAGGTGGTGGAGGCCGGGCTTGTCGAGCTTGCCCGACTCGTCGAAGTCCTTGCTGGTCGCGAGGCGCTTGTCGCCGATCGCCGCGAGCGTCGCGGTGAAGGGCGTGCCCTCGGCCTCGAGCGTCGCCTCGACGTCCCAGTAGGACGCCTTGCGGAAACGCATGCGCGCCTTCTCGCGCTCGACGATGACGCGCGTCGCCACGCTCTGGACGCGGCCGGCGCTGAGGCCACTCATCACCTTCTTCCAGAGGACGGGCGAGACCTCGTAGCCGTAGAGCCGGTCGAGGATGCGGCGCGCCTCCTGGGCGTCGACGAGGCGTCGGTCGACCTCACGGGGGCTCTCGATCGCCTTCTTGATCGCCGGCCGCGTGATCTCGTGGAAGACCATGCGCTTGACCGGGACCTTGGGCTTCAGCACCTCGAGCAAATGCCAGGCGATGCTCTCTCCTTCGCGATCTTCATCGGTCGCGAGGTAGAGCTCTTTCGCCTCGGCCAGGAGGCCCTTCAGCTTCTGGATGTGGTCGCGCTTGCCCGCGTCCACCACGTAGAGGGGCTTGAAGCCGTTCTCGACGTCGACCCCGAGACGCGCCCAGGGCGCCTTCTTGTAGGCAGCCGGGATGTCGCTCGCGCTCTTCGGCAGATCGCGGATGTGGCCGATCGAGGACTCGACCAGGAAGTCCTTCCCGAGAAAGCCCGCGATGGTGCGGGCCTTGGCGGGCGACTCGACGATGACGAGGGAGCGGTTGGCGGACACGTTCGACCCTGCCGGTTACCCGACGGAGCCGGGACTGGCAAGCCCCGGGCCCGGCGCGTAAGCTCCGAGAGCTGCCACCGGGCGGGTCCCCGACGAGCGTTCCGATGCCGCGAAGCCACGTAATTAGATTAACGATATCAGCGACTTGTCTCCTCTCAGGCGGGTGCCCGGACGACCGGACGCTGGTGGAATTCGAGCCTTACGAAGGGGAGGCGTATCCCGACCGTGTGTCGGACATTGCCTACCCGTCCCGGGCGGCCCTGGTGACCGACAGCCTCTCGGACACGATCACCGTGCTGGACCTGGCCACCGGGGCGAAGCTGGACGCTCGACCGGTCGGTCGAAACCCGGTCGACATCGACGGCCCCCACCACGTGGCGATCGACGCCGCCCGGGGCGTCGGCTTCGTCGCGCTGTCCTACCCGCGCACGAACGCCGTGGGGCCGCACGCTACGCATGGCTCGAGCGCCTTGCCCGGCTACGTCCAGAAGCTCGACCTGCGCGACCTGTCCGTTCAAGGCAGGGTCCGCGTCGATCCGAACCCGGGCGACATCGTCCTCTCCGAAGACGGGACGCGGCTCGTCGTCTCGCATTTCGATCTGCAGCGCGCCACGAAGAACCCAACCGACATCGACGCGGCCCGCGCGACGCTGGCGCTCATCGACGCCGTCGCCTTCTCCCAGCCGAAGCTCATCGACACGTGTGTCGCCCCCCACGGCATGGCGCTCTCGCGGCCGGACGGTCGAACGGCGTACGTAGCCTGTTACGGGGAAGACAGGCTCGCGGTCGTCGATCTCACGCAGCCGGACGCGCCGCCGACGCTCATCGACGTCGGGCCTGGCGTGGTCGGGTTCGGCGCGCCGTCTTACGGCCCGTACGTCGCGATGCTGAGCCCGGACGGGACCTACGTGGTGGTCTCGAACACCGTCTCGAAGGACGTTCGGTTCTACGACGTCGCGGCGGGGACCTTCGATCTCGATCGGACAATCACCACCATCGGCGCGCCCTACTTCCCGGCGTTCACCAGCGACGACAAGCTCGTCATCCCGACCCAGCAGCCTGACGCGATCGTCATTGTCGATCTCACCGGCGTGGAGCCGACCGAGACCCGCACGTTCTCGGCAGCGGAGTGCGTGCTGCCGCACGAGGTCATGCGCGAGGGCGACAACACCTTCGTGGTGTGCGAAGGCGACAAGAAGTCGAACGGGACCGTCCTCATGCTCGACGCCGCGCTCGAGGTGGTCGCGAGCACCGTCGTCGGAGTGTATCCGGACGCCATCCGCCGCATGGGAGCCGCGCAATGAGCCGCGCGTCGGTCCTCCTCCTCGGCGCGCTGGCGCTCGCGTCTTGCAGCGGGGACACCACGACCGAGACCCGCTCGGCGGTCGAGCACGGCGAGGTCCTCTTCACCCAGCCGGAGCTCTCGCCCGCGCCCGGCAACGAGCTCGCATGCAGCGACTGCCACGCCGCGGAGCCGGCCCCGTACCTCTCGGGCGGCTCGCTCGCCGGGGCCACGTCGCGCACCACGTTCTGGTCCGGGCAGGAGCTCACGCTGCTCGGGGCCATCAATCACTGCCGCTACTACTTCATGCTCGCCGACGAGCCCTGGACCGGGCAGGAGGTCGAGGCTCGCGCCATCTACGCCTACCTGGAGTCGATGACCGGCGACGCCTCGCCCGCGAGCTTCACCATCGGCGACGTGGTCGACCCCGGCCCTGGCAGCGCCGACCGCGGCAAGGCCGTCTACCGGGGCGCCTGCGAGAGCTGCCACGGTGCCGCGAAGACCGGCCTCGGCGCCAAGACACCGACCGCGCCCATCCTCCCCGACGAGACGCTCGCGCAGCACCCGCTGGACGAATACACCGTCGAGGAGCGGCGCCTGGTCTTCGTCGAGAAGACGAGGCACGGGACCTTCTTCGGCTACGGCGGGCAGATGCCGCCGCTCTCGGTCGAGGTCCTCTCCGACGCCGAGCTCGCCGACATTCTCACGTACCTCGAGGTCCCTTGAAGGCTCTTTGTCCGGCCCTCGTCGCGGGCGCGGTGCTCGCCGCGGCCTCGCCCGCGTCCGCGAACGGTCGCTTTCCCTCCGCCGAGCAGCTCGTCGTCGAGCCCGGCAACCCGAGCCACCTCGCGGTCCAGGTGACCTACGGGTTCATCCAGACGCGAGACGCCGGCGCGACGTGGCACTGGACCTGCGAAGACGCGGCGGGCTACGGCGGCGTCCTCGATCCGCCGATCGCCTTGCTCGACCAGGGCGTCCTCATCGCCGGCGTCTTCGACGGCCTCGTCGTCTCGTCGAGCGACGGCTGCACGCTCGGGTTCGTCCCGGGAGAGCTCGAAGGGAGGTTCTTCGTCGACGTGTCCGCCAGCAAGGTCGATGCACGCCGCGCGATCGCGGTGAGCTCGAACGGCCTCGGCGGCAACCAGTTCGATACGCGGCTCTGGGGCAGCGACGACACCGCCGCGACCTGGACACAGCGCGGCGCCTCACTGCCGAGCGACTTCCTCGCCCTCACCGCCGACGCCGCGCCGTCGAACGAGCAGCGCATCTACCTCTCCGGCTTCGTCATCCAGTCGAGCAGCAACTACGTCGGCTCGCTCGCGCGCACCTCGGACGGCGGGCAGACGTGGGAGATCGTCGACATCCCCGGGAGCAGCAACGCGACCGGGCCGTACCTCGCGGCGATCGATCCCTCCGACCCGGACACGATCTATCTCCGGCTCGAGGGTGATCTCGGGGAGCTCCTCGTCTCCCACGACGCCGGCGACACCTGGCAGAGCGTCTTCACGGCGACCAGTCAGCTGCTCGGCTTCGCGCTCTCCCCCGACGGGTCCGAAGTTCGAGTCGGGAGCGAGACCGACGGCATCCACGGCGCGAGCACGTCGGACCTGACGTTCTCGCAGGTGAGCACGCTCGGCGTCCGCTGCCTGACCTGGAGCGACGACGTGCTCTACGCGTGCGCGAAGGAGGCCGATGCCGGCTTCACGATCGGCAAGAGCCTCGACAAGGGCCTCACCTTCCTGCCCATTCACCACCTGCAGTGCCTCTCTGGCCCCGACCCGTCCTGTGTGGTGGGCACCTCGGTGGCGGATGTCTGCCCGCCGTCCTGGACCGTGCAGAAGCAGACCCTCCAGACGGACCTCTGCGAGTCGGGCACGTCGTCTTCGACCGGGGCCGGCGCGGGAGGCGGCGGCACCGGCGACGACGGCGGGGAGGACGAAGGCTGCGGGTGCTCCGTTCCGCCTGCGAAGCGGCGCGCTGTCCCCGGCGTTGCACTTGGTGTGCTCGGTTTGGTCGTCGCGTTAATGCGCCGCCGTCCTCGGAGGGCGGCCGGCGATCATCGAGAAGGCTCGACACGATCTCTCCGGCCGCCGCGGCTGGATTTTTCCTTCACACCGACGATCTCGACCCGAAAACCGCGACCACGCCCCTGAACGGGGATTCGGCACGCGGAGTGCTTTGCCCTCCGGCATGACCGCGGTCTTCCCAGGAACGGAGTCCCCCGTCCGCCGGATCCACTCCGCGTCGCGCGCGAGCTCGACCTACCGCCTGCTCGCGCACGAGGAAGAGGAGCTGCTCGCGTACGCCTCGGTCTTTCGCGGCGGGTTCGACGCGGAGTCTCTCGCGGAGGTCATCGGTGAGGTGGAGCCGGCGCGCATCAAGACGATCGCCGAGCGTCTCCTCGCGGGGTCGATCCTGGCTCGCGCCGAAGACGGGCGGTTGTTGATGCCTGCCGCAACGATGGACCTCGCGAGCGCGACGCTCGCGAAGAGCGGCCGCGAGACCGACGCGATCACGCGGCATGCCGAGCGCTTCGCGGAGCTCGCGCGGGAGCTCTGCCGCGCCGACGCCGGCCCCGAAGCGGCGCCCGCCCGGCGCGTGCTCGCCCGCGAAGCGGAGAACTTCGCCGTCGTCCAGCGCCGCGGCGCGGCGCGCCCCACGGATATCGATCCCTCCCTCGTGCTCGAGTCGGCGCTGGCCATCGCCGCCGGCGCGCGAGGCGGAGCCCCCCTCTCGCGCGCGCTCTCGAGCCTCGACGCTGCCCTGCAGCGGTGCGGCGGCGCGATCGACACCGCTCTGCAGACCCGCGCGCTCCTCGCGCGCGGGTGCCTGCTCGAGCAGATGGGCAGGCCCGCGGAGGCGCTCGGCTCGCTGCGGCTCGCCGCCGAGTGGGCAGCCGGCCTGCGCGACCCCGAGCTCCGCGCGCGCGCGATCGAGGCCCGCGGACGCGCGCTCCTCTCGCTGGAGTCCTGGCGCGAAGCACGCGAGGCGCTCGAAGCCGCGGCCGGCGCGTTCGCCGATCTCGAGATGCCCGGCCACGAGGCGCGCGCGACCCTCGCCATCGGCGACACGTGGTTCTTCGTCGACGATCTGGTGCGCGCCGAGGTCTTCTACCGGGAAGCGCTCCGCATCGCCGAGGATGCGGGCGACCCTGCGGTCTTCGGCCTGGCGACGAGCCGGCTCGCGATCGTGGAGATGGAGCTCGGGCGAGCCGAGCCCGCACGCCTCCGCCTCCATCAGGCCATCGCGCTGCACCGCGCGCTCGGCGATCGCGTCGCAGAGACCACCTCCGCGACGTACCTGGCCGTCCTCGAGCTCGACGCGGGGCTCTTCGCGCCGGCGCGCGCCCGCCTCGACGCAGCCATCGCGACGGCACGCGATCTCGAGTGCCGCAAGACCTTCGCGCTCGCCTCCCTCTACCGCGGAGCGCTCTCTGTCGAGCTCGGCCATCTCGACGAGGCCGAGCTGGCGCTCGACGCCGCCGACCGCGTCTCTTCCCAGCTCGGCGCCGGCAGCACGCAAGCGTACGCGCGAGGTTGGCAAGGCGCGCTCGCTGCGCGTCGCGGCGACCTCGAAGGTGCTGCCCACGCCTTCGAGCTCGCCCGCGGCTACTTCCGCGCGCGCAAGGAGCAGTCGTTCTACGCGAGCACCGTCGAGCTCCTCGCGGGGCACCTCGATCTCGCCCGCGCCGAGGCCGCGCAAGGCGACCCGCTCGCCGCCGGCGCGCACCGCGCCGCCGCGCGCCGCCGGCTCACACGCGCCGCTTCCGGCGACCTTGCCCAGACCGACATGCGCATCGCGCGGAGGCTGCTCGAGAGCGCGTTGGGCGCCGCCGTCCCATCGGAGAGCAGCGAGGCTCGGCCTGGGCTCTCCACCTCCGATGCGCTCATCATCGAGCCGACCGGCAGCTGGTTCCGCGCCCCGGGCGAGGCCGTCGTCGATCTCTCACGGCGAGCCCCCCTCCGGCACATCCTCTCGCTCCTGCTCGACGCGCGTCTCTCTGCGCCCGGCTCACCGGTCTCCACGCTCGAGATCATGCACACCGTCTGGACCGACACACGCGACCTGCCGGTCCTGCAGAACCGCCTCCGCGTCGCCATTGCGACGCTGCGCAAGCTCGGCCTCGCCCCGAGCCTGCTCACGCGAGGCGGAGGCTACATCCTCGATCCGCGTATCGAAGTGCTGGCAGCGGAGTAAGGATTCAAGGAGCCATTCAAGCGGCCGAGGAAGCGCCTGGAGAAGCGGGTGAGCTTCAGCGCGCCCGGGGTATGGGTTCCATGGGGCCGATGTGCAGACGTGCACACCTCTGCACATCGACCCGCCAAGCGTTTCGTCGCGCCGGTCGATGTGCAGACGTGCACACCTCTGCACATCGACCCGTCCCAGGGACAAACCCCAGGCCTCAGCCCGACAGACTCAGCCCGACAGACTCAGCCCGACAGACTCAGCCCGACTGACCTCAGCCCGATTTCCAGAGCTTCGCCATCCACGCTTCCACGTCGGCAGACTTGCGCGGGATGGACTGGGAGAGGTTCCGCATCCCTGTCTCCGTGACGAGCACGTCGTCCTCGATGCGGACGCCGATGCCGCGGTACCGCTCGGGAACGGTGAGGTCGTCCGGCTGGAAGTAGAGGCCGGGCTCCACCGTGAGCACCATCCCGGGCTGGAGCTTGCCGTAACGATAGACCTCCTGTCGGGCCTTCGCGCAGTCGTGGACGTCGATGCCGAGCATGTGGCTCACGTTGTGGAGCGTGTAGCGCTTCTGGAGCTGCTGATCGGGCTGCATCGCCAACGCCGCATCCTTCAGAATGCCCATCTTCACGAGCCCCTCCGCGAGCACCTGCTGCGCGACACGGTTGGGCTCCATGAAATCGTTGCCCGGCTTCACCGCCGCGAGCGCGGCCTGGTGCGCGGCGAGCACGAGGTCGTAGACCTCCCGCTGCTCCTTCGAGAACTTTCCGGAGATGGGCACGGTTCGCGTGATGTCGGCCGTGTAGAGGGCGTGGCCCTCCACGCCGGCGTCGAGCAGGAGCAGCTCCCCGCGCCGGATCGGCGCGTCGTTTCGCGTCCAGTGCAGGATGCACGCGTTCGCGCCGCTCGCGGCGATGGTTCCATAGCCGACGTCGTTCCCTTCCACACGCGCGCGGAGGTTGAAGACGCCCTCCACCTCGCGCTCGGTCTTCGCGATCTTGAGGCGCTTGATCACGTCCTCGAAGCCACGTTTCGTGGACGCGACGACCGCCTCGAGCTCCGCGATCTCCGCTTCGTCTTTGTAGAGGCGGATCTCACCGAGGAACGCGGCGAGCTCTTCGTCCTCGGTCTTGCGAGCCTTCACCGCGCGGTCCACCCCGTCGGAGAAGCCGCGCAGGACGCGCGTCTTCGCGGCGGCAAGCGACTTCAAGTAGGCCGGCAGGTCGGCGAGCGCGCGGCACGCGTGCACGCCGAAGCGCACCTTGCTCTCCGGCACGCCGAGCCGCGGACCGACCCAGAGCTCGCCCTTGTTCCGATCGGTGAAGAAGGTTTTGTCGCTGCGACCCGGGTTCGGCTCCACGAAGAGCACGTCGCGGTGCCCACCCGAGGCCTTGGGCTCGAGCACGAGCACGCAGTCTGGCTCGAGGTTGCCCGTGAGGTAGAAGAAATCGCTCCCGGGTCGGAACCGGTAGTGTGTGTCGTTCGCGCGGACCTTCTCGTGGCCGGTCGGGATGACGAGCGTCTCGCCGGGGAACCGCTTCGAGAGCGCGCGCCGGCGCTTCGCGAACGCCTCCACGTGACGGATCGGCGCGGGCGCCGCGCCCTCACGCTTCTTCCAGTCCCGCATCATGAAGGCGACCAGCGCCTCGGGGTAAGGCGAAGCGTCTTTCTTCTTCGCCTTGGACGGCTTCTTTGTGGTCTTCGCCTCGTCGGGGGTCTTCACGGGGAAGTCGGCGCGCTTCATGGCCGGGGTATGAAAGCACCGTGACGCGAACGCGCCAATCCCGACTCGCCTCGAGGCTCGGCAGACCAGCACAGCCAGCGCCTTCCCCCCGCGGCACAGCCAGGCTCCGGGCCCTACCGCTCGAGCAAGAGCGGCGCGACGACCCCGGGCAAGCGACGGGCGAGCCGGGTCCTTACGCCCGGCGCGAGATCGAGTGACGCAGGCTGGGCGGCCGAGTCGGTGGCCGGCGGCTCCCGGCGTGGGCGGAGCTCGACGAGCGCCCCACCCGTCACGCGGTCGGAGAAGACGGCTCCGTCAGGATAGTCCGCGAGGCCCTTCGCCAGCAGGGCCGCGCTGCGCTCCTCCAGCATCTTCGCCAGGCTGGCGACGCTCGCCGCCGTCTTCCCTGGCCCTTCGAGCTGCGGGTGACAGCGCTCCACGGTGATCCGCCCGTGCCGGCCGAAGCGCGCCCCCTTGCACGCCGGCACGTCCGCGAGGCTCGTTCGAGCCACCTTCGCGAGCGCGTACAGCGCCTTTCCGTGAGCCAACATCACGATCGCACCCGGCACACCGCTCGACGGGCCCGCCGCCGCGAGCTCGTCCGCGAGGCGCTCGCGCTCGGTGAGCCACGGCTCGAGCTTCTTCTCCGCGAACTGCGCGAAGCCGTCGAACGGCACCGGCGGCGCCCCCGACGCCACGCGCGCGAGCCGCCCCTCGATCGTCTGTGCCCGCAAGAGCGCCCTCGCGCCCGGCCCCGCCGACGCCAAGAGAGGCTCCGCCAGCAGATCGCGACACTCGGGAGGCGCCAGCTCCGCTCGCAGCGCGCGAATCGCCGTGGTCTCGATCACCTGGCAGCCCTCGAGATCCGCCAGCGCTCGGTCCTGCTCCTCCTCCGGCTGCACCCGCGCGTTGTCGATCGCGAGCAGCGCACCTTCCGTCGTCGCCGGGCACCGACGCCGCGCTCGCAGCGTGGCCGGCGCGCCACCACAGCTCGCGGGCGCCGGCCACACCGATGGGATCGGCCTCGAGGGATCTTCGCCCTCACCAGGATCTTCATCCTCGGCTGGCGGCAGCGAACCGGCCGGTACCAGGTCCCGAAGGTCCGGGGCCATCGGCGGCTCCGGCAAGGCGGCCGGCGCGGGCGGGGCACAGGCCATCGCCGACGTCGCGATGACGAGGAGGAGGAGCGCCCGGGCCACGTGGCTCCGACACGCGACGGAAGCCGGGCTTGGGCGCGGGTCAGGGGTAGTCGCAGGACGGGCAATCCCAAGCGGTGCAATCGGTCCCGTCCACCACGCACTCGATGTCGCCGCTCGGCCCGTTGAAGGAGATATGGCGCTCGGTCACGCAGGTGCGTGAGCATTGCACCACGACTGGTGAAAGGTCGAAGGGGCCGTCTTGGGGGCCGCAGAACTTCTGCTGCTTCTGGTGCACGACCAGATCTGCGCACATCGGCGTCGCCGTGAGGGCCTCGGCGTCGGTGCCAACCTCCTCGTCGACGACGTCCACTTCCTCCTCGTCGCCATCCCCTTCGTCGTCGACCGCGCAACCGACGGCGCCCACGGGCAGGACGGAGATCATCATCAGGATTCGAGCAAGACGCTTCATGAGTAACCTCTTCTTGGTGAGTGGTCGAAGAGGTCTATGCACTTCTCCTGGGCAAACTGACCGGGGCTGGCCACTGTATTTCCCCCAACGGGCAGAGGCCTCGACTTCCTTCGAACGGCGCCTTCATTCGCCGAAGTGGCAGAGCTCACCGCCACAGTCGTGGAAGCTCTCGGGCGAGCGTGCGTCGGCGTAACAGCGCATCTGCGCGGCAAAGGCCCATGGCGTCTCACGCGCCTCCTGCGCCTCCACGATCCTTCGACATAGCCCCGCAGCCTCGTCCTCGGAGAGCTGGCTCGGCAGCCCGCGATGAAGCGCGACCGCGTGCGGACACACGACGTCTGCCCCGGGATGCCGGAGCACCAGCACGCCGCCGACTCCGAGCGCGACAACGGCGACCACGACCACCCATCGGCTCATCCGTTGCCAATGTTACCCCCGACGGTCGAACCCGGACGCCGCTGATGTTCGGCCGCAGACTCGACCATCTCGCGCCGTCGACAAGAAGCGCCAAGCCCGACTCCGCCGTGGCGGGTCGGGCCGGTCGCTCGCATCCAACATCGAGCGGGGTTGGGGCCCCGCTCGGAACGGAGGAACTCAGAGCCACCTTCGAGACTTGAACTCGAGACCTACGGTTTACGAAACCCGCCGCTACAACGCTGCATGTTACTGAAGAGACGCAGGAATTTGGAGCCGCAGATCGCCCCCTCAGGGGTGGTTTCCAGTTGGTTTCCAAGTTGCCGCAAAGATCGCCCTGGCCGGTGTAATCGGAAATCATGGGCGCATCTCAGCCTAGGAAGTGGATCTCGCTGGCGCGGGCAGCCGAGGTCCTTGGGGAACCCGAAGAGTCCCTCCGGAAGAAGCTCACCCGAGCGTCCCGGAAGGCCTCCGACGGCGTCGTAGAAGCCACGCTGGACGGGATCAGGGCACGGAAGCTCGGCCGGAACTGGAAAGTCCTCCTCAGCTCGAGGTGGACGGAAGGAGCCGGGCCATGAGCGTCGCTCGTCGCATCATCAAGGGTCAGAAGTATTGGGTCATCGACCGGACGTTCCGGTCCGCTGACGGCGTTATCGAACGGTACCGCCGGGTAGCCCAGGTCCAAACGCGTCCGGCTGCCGAGGCCGAGGAGCGGCAGATCATCGACTACTGGACCGCCCACGGCACCATCCAGCCCCTCGTCCGCCCGGAGCAGCGGCCGAAGGGGCCTAAGCGCCGCGTGGAGGCGTCCCAGGCCTCCCCGGAGGGCAAGAAGGAGCCGACCTGGGACGACGCGGTGAAGCACTTCCGGGAGGCCACCCTGCCCAAGAAGAAGCCCAGCACGCGGCTCGGCTACGAGTTGCTGCTGGAAGGCCCCCATGTCGCCCGGTGGGCCGGGGTGAAGCTGGCGGCGATCAACTACGCCGCCGTCGAGGCCTGGGACACGGCACTGGTGAAGTGTGGACTGCGGCCGAGCACGCGGCGGAACCACCACATCATCCTCCGGACGGTCCTCAACTCGGTCGGGCCCACGCCGGACGGCAAGCCCGGCGTCTACCTCGACGAGCTGCCGAAGCTCCCTCCCCTTCCCCGCGTTGGGCGCACCGTGGTCGAGGCTGCCTCCGAGGAGGATGTCCAGGCGATCATCAACGAGGTTGATGATGAGAAGCGGTACCCCGTGCGCTCAGCCCAGCGGCGCTCTGCGCGGTTGGCCTTCGCCCTCGCCGTCTACGCCGGCCTCAGGGCGGGTGAGACGAGAGCGTTGCGGGTGAAGGACACCAAGCGCGGCAAGATCGTCGTCCGTCTGGCCCGCACGGCTGGTGTCGAGGACGCCCCCAAGTCGGGGCACCAGCGCGAGATCCCGATCGCCGAGCCGCTTGCGGTCATGCTGAAGCGAGCCGTCGAGGGCAAGGACGAGGAAGCCTACGTCTGCACGAAGATCGACGGGACCCCGTGGGGTGACAGCGGGCTACTTCAGGCGCTCAAGAGAGCATGCAAGCGCCTTGGCATCGTGGGGAGTCGGTACCACGGGCTGCGGCACTACTTCGCGACGAAGCTGTTCGGCGGGGGCGCCGACGCGATCACGGTGAAGGACCTCCTCGGCCACGCGGACCTCAGCACGACCCAGCGCTACGCCCATGCGAGCAAGACCCGGGCGAAGGCGGCCGTGGCCGTTTTTGCAGCCCTCTGACGAAAGTTTGGGGTCGGGTTCATTTTCTCGAACCGGGCTCGTAAAGGACACCAGAAGGACGAGGCGGCGCTGAAGGACTCCGGGACCAAGCCCGGGGAAGCGCCCCGAAGGGATGTGCCGAGGTGGCGCCGCTCGATGGTCGGGCGGCGTCGCCGAGGCCGAGCCTCGTCCTCCAGACGGAGATGAACATGAAGAACAAGCCGAAGCTCCCCGCCACGGGGCGTCCGCCGAGCCGAGCCGAGAAGCTGAAGGACCTCCCTCACAACCGATTTCGCCCGGTCGCAGTGAAGGCCGCTCCACACGAGGAGATCGACACGGCCCTCGTCCGCAACCTCACCCGGAACGAGACGACCAACCTGAACGAAGTCGACCTGCCCATCAAGATGAACGCTGCTACCTGTCTCGCGCTCTGTGACGCGCTGGACGCTCAGGCACGAGCCTTCTCTGACTGGGGGGACCCCGACGGCTGCATCTCGATCCGAGTGGTGCAACCGTACGCGGGACCTCCGAAGAAGAAGCACGCGATCGAGATCATGCCCGGTGTGCACGTCAACGTTGACCTCCACGTTCGTGGTCACGGAGACAAGTGCTACGTGGCGTTCGTCTCGACGCCGATCCTTCGCGCGGCGGTGACTCGATGAAGCCTCGTCCGCGCCGCAAGCCTGTCGTCACGGACCTCGATCTCGAGGAGCCGAAGCCCAACGTCATCGAGATGATCGCCGTGGTGGCGGCTCGAGACGACGACGCCGAGAAAATCGACACGGCCGATTCCAACCCCACCACCCAACTTTCAGGCGACCCTGAAACCTGATCCCCCATTCTCACAATTCGAGGATTCACGGATCGAGCATTAAACAGGCCCGATCCGTGAATCTCGAGGGGGTGGATCAAATTAGGGTTGAACGTCTCGCCACGTGAGACGCGCTCCGACCGATCTGCGGTGGGTGCCATTGCGGGCAATGATGGCGGCGATATGGTCGAGTCATCTGAGACCGGCCGCGCGCCGGTGTATGAAAGGACCAAGAAGCCATGCGCGAGATTCTCATTCGAGTGCCCGAGGACATGATCGCCCGGGCTGAGACCTACGCCGAGAGTATGTCCCGCCGCACGGGCCTGCGGGTGAGCCGCAGCGACGTGTGCCGGATGGCCTTGCTCCGCCTCCTCGATGCGGAGGGCGTCGAGGACACCGCGAAGCCCCCGCGGGAGGCTCTGCGTCTCCACCACGGGCCCGATGGCAGCGTCCTCGGCCCCAAGGCGGCGAAGAAGGCCGCCAAGAAGCCGGAGATCGACCCGAACGCCGACCTCGACGCGATGCCGAATCCCTTCGCGTGAGCACGATAACAGTAACGTCATAGAGATGGAGAAAACGAATATGAACACGCCGACTGCACTGGATGAGCACGAGATCGATCCCGACCGGGCCTACCTGCTCCGGACCTTCTATGCGCCGACGTTGGACGGCGACGTGCCGATCGGGACCGACATTTTCCCCGCGGATCAGGCGCTCCTCGTCCTCCAACAGTTTAGCCACGTGCGGATCGTCCAGAGCGCTGCGGGCTGGGAGGCCATTGCAGACGACGATCGGCTGGTCTGGCGTGCTCGGCTTGTCTCCGGCTCGGAGGCCCTGGCCGAGCAGCGCCGGCTCGCCGAGGAGGCATGCGTCGAGGTGCTCGGGCAGGAGGCCCAGTCGTGAACACCACCCTCGACTTCCTCCAATCCCGCGCTCGTCGCTCCGTCCGGCGCTGGCAGCAGCACGAGACCGAGCAGCATGCTCGGGAGGCTCACATTGACCTCGTGATGGTGGCCATCGCCCAGTGCGTCGAGTCGGTCCGCGACGTCGTCGATGTCCTCGACCTGGACGACGAGGCGCACATGAGCCGCATCACCACCCTTGCGCACCTCCTCCACGGAGACGCCCAGGACGACATCCTCGGGATCGTCGAGCGCTGGCTCGAGGAGGACCCCGACGATGATGTGATCGAGCAGCTCTACGCGGCGCTGCTCATCCTGGAGGGCTCGCCCGGCGTGACGAAGGAGCACTGGCTCAGCGAGGTGAGCCAGGCGAACTGACTCTGTCGTGCGTGTGGGTGGTGTCCTGGCGATGTCGCTGAGCGGCTAGGCCGAGGGCAAAAGCCCCGCGTCTTTCTCTCCCAAGATTGGACATTCAAATGATCGCCCCCGAACTCGTCCGCTGCATTCACCACCCCGTCCATGGGTGGAACATCCCCGACCCGAGCAACCTCGGACCCGCCGAGCCGCGCAAGCTCTACGTAGACGGCGCGGAGATGAGCTACCGCCTTGTCGATGCCATCGCGTCTGGCATCGACCCGGATGGGCTCACTGCTGCGATCGACCGATGCGGACTTGCCGACGCGCTCGAAGAGCCCCAAGCCAAGGAGTGGCGCCGGTACTGGACCCGTCTGGTAGACGCACACCACCGCCGGATCGAGCAGTGGCGCACCTACACGTCCACCATGATCCGAGTCCAGCGGCTGCGCCGTGCGGCACAGGACCTGAGCGAGGCCCGGGAGCGTGGAGACGTGGTCACGGCTCGGGCGATCGGCCGCGCGTGGTGCGGGCTCGAGGCGCCGCCGGGATCGGTGCTGACGACCGAGATCGCCCGTCCGACGTCGGACGTTCGCCGCGCGGCCGAGCGCTTGGGCGTCCCGCATGTCGGCATCCTCAGTTACCGGATCGGTCATGGTCACCGTCGTCGCGACATCGACGAGAAGCTCTGGCTCCTGGAGGACGTCCCGCTCATCCAGGCCGAGGTCGAAAAAATTAAGGAAGAGCGCTTGGCCCGTGCGGAGCGCCGGAAGGTCATCGCGGCGGAGCGTGACGCCGCTGCGGCTGCGACGGCCAAGCGCATCGAAGAGGCACGTGCGCTCACGCGTATCGATCGCATCGACGACATGTCTGCGATGATCGACCGGCGACCGAAGCGGAGGAAGGTGACCATGAGCGTGGGCTCACGGTACGAGCTGATTCTTGACGATTAAACCGACCAGCCTCGATCGCGTTGCTTGACAGGCCTGCAAGGGCCATTACCGTACAGCGTTATAACGGTAACCTCGGATTCAGCGCCCTGACGCGCTGACCAGAACCAGCCCACGGCCGCTGGATCCTCCGAGACCGAGCCCCAGGAAGAGCGGGCGCACCATTCCCACGGGGGGACCATAGGTGCGTCCCGTCGCGGTGGTGGTGTTGCCCGGGAGGAGACCCGATGAACACCGAGATCACGAAGAACAGGACCACGAGGACGATCGCTGTGGACGTGCGGATCGCTCGAGCGTTGCGCGAGCAGGCGGCGAAGGCGGACGGCATGACGATCGGTCTCTTGGCCGATCGGCTCCTTGCAGAGGCCCTCGGCCTTCAGCTCGGCGGACGCACGGTCGTCACCGAGCTGAAGAAGGTCGAGGACATGACGCCGGAGGAGCTGGACGAGGTCTACACCGCCATCGAGGGGCTCTGAGAAGCGATGGGACCTCAACGACAGCGTCTTCGTTGATGAGGCCTAGAGACCAAAATGACGAAGAGGGCCTGGTTGCACCCGGGCCCTCTTCCTGGAGGAGAGCTATGCCTGAGCTATCCAATACACCGCCCCGTCGGGGTCGGCCGCCGAAATCGTCACAGCAGCAGAAGACCCTCCCCGACTGGGTCGACCGATTGCCGGAGCCCATTCGCTCGCGCACCGGAAAGGCCCTCGTTGCCTTCACCATGCTCGCCAAGCCCAAGGGCGACCACGACCCCGACCGGCCGAGGCTCCAGGCCGACGCCGAGAAGGTCGAGCGCGCCTGGGTCCTCCTCCAGCGGGCGGCTCGGCTTGAGCTTGGCGACGGCCGTGAGAGCGGCATGTCCGTGTCCGACTGGCGTGCGGCCGTATGGGCCACGCCGGAATTCAAGCAGGCGAACTCCGTCTGGTCGTACTTCAGACACTCGAGCGAGGAGTACAAGGCGTGGAAGGCCGCCTACGACCGGAGGAGGAAGAAGCTCATGAAGGCTGGGCTCTGGGAGGCAGCCCGTGCCTACGACTCCGCCGTTGAGGCCTACATGGCGCTTCAGGAGGTTTACGGCTGCCCGGGAGCGTTCTCCCAGCAGGATGCCCTGCGGGTCCTCGAAGCCTTCAGCAAGGTGACCCATCAGCGACACCGGGATGACGCGTAGCTCCCGCGCTCCGAGCCTCCGACGCGGAGGTGACCGATGTCGGAACTGCGGAAGATCGTGGATGAGAGAGACGCACGAGCATGCTTGTCGGCGCTCGCGAGGTCGGCC
>JAEUKE010000050.1 GCA_016794345.1 Myxococcales bacterium | reverse complement strand
ACCGAATGCCCTGATTCGGTCCTCGGCCAGGAGTTACGACCGCCGGATGCAGAGAGAAGGCCTGGCGCCGCGGGAGCGACCCCTCACCCCTTGGGGGTCGCGGAAGCGGCGCGCGGTCATCGCATCCGAATCGCGGTGTAGCCATGTGCTGAAGGTCGGCGAAGTGGGAGTGCTTGGTAGCGTCCGTCCCCGTGGATTCACCCCCCCGGCCCCCCTCGCTGCGCGAGGGGGAGAACCCGTGAGGAGGGAGCGGCGCTACTGCTTCAGGGCGTCGAGGCGCTTCTGTACGATGCGGCCGCAAATCACGCCGAGGATGGCGGCGAAGATCGTCGTGGTGATGCCCCAGCTCGTGGTGCAGGCGGCCACCTCCCCCAGGCGCTCGGCCTCGCTGTCGCCCGCGGCGTAGGACGCGAAGAAAAGCGCCGAGATCGCGTCGCGGGTGCCGAACCCCTGCGGCGAGATGGGCAGGGTCGTGAGCACGAGCATGATGGGCAAGTAGACGAGCGCCGTGCCGGCCGGGATGTTCACGTGGAAGAAGAAAAACGAGACCCACGTGCCGAGCACGAGCACACACAGGTGCGGGACGCGGGCGACGAGCGAGATGGCGTGACCGCGGATGCCCGCCTCGAAGAGCGGCGCGAGGAACGTGAACCGCTGCAGCGCGCGAGGCTTGAGCGCGATGACGACGAGATACGCAGCGCCCGCCCCGAGGATGAGCGGGACGTAGAACTTGGGCAGCGTCGAGAACGGCAGGGCGATGGCCATGCAGCCGAGGAGGCAGCCCATCCACGTGGCGTAGGAGATGAGCGTCGCGCCGGCCATGCGCGCGAGCGGGATGCCCTGCAGCTTGGACATCAGATACGTCAGGTAGCCCTGGCCCAGGTGGTAGTTGAGGACACCGGGCACGTACGAGGCGCCGCGGTAGAGGAAGAAGTCGCCCCACTTCACCCCCGGCATCGTCAGGCGGTAGGCGGAGTAGTTGCCGAGCGCGTCCGCTGCGAGCAGGCCCACACACCACGCGGCGCTGAAGCCGAGGAACGAGACGTAGTCGAGCTTGGCGAGCGCGGCGACGAACGCCGCATAGTCGAGCCGGCTCGCGACGAACCCGAGCAGGGCCACCGCGACGACGAAGGGAAGGACGCGCCGAAGGAGCGGGATGCGGGGCTTCGGCGGGCCCGACGGATTCGCGACGACGACGTCCGCCGCTTGCGGGCTCGCCGAGGAGCTGGCGTAGACGCTCGGCCCCTCCTCCGTCCTATCCGAAGCCAAAGCCATCGGCGGTCCTTTACCGCGGATCGGCCGGACGCGCGAGGCTTCTCCCGAGAGGGGCTCAACCGGCGCGGGCCGCTCGTTCGATGCCGCGAAGCTGCAGGGCGAAGGCCTGTTCGAGGCTGGCCATGATGCCGGCGTGCGACACGAACCCGCCGAGCCAGGAGATCAGCGAGAAGAAGTAGAGCGCGAACAGGTTCCGGGCGAGCCCGAGCGACTCGATGTCCGCCGCGACCTCCCCTCGGGCCTTCGCGTCCTCGATGATCGCCGAGAGCGCGCCCAGGAACTCGAAGGTGAGGCCGTTGGTCCGGTCGGCGTTGGGACCGGACGCGCCGGGCAGGTGTTTGATGAACGGCGCGGCGAGGTTGGGCACGCGGCCGTACATGGCGATGACCTTGCCGAAGACGTGGAGGAGCTGCGCGAGCAGCGGCCCCTTCGGGACGGTGGCGAAGCCCTCCCGCGTGGCCTCCTCGAGCAGGTCGTGCATCACGAGGCAGAGCAGGTCGACCTTGTCCTTTGCGTGGACGAACACCGTCCCTGCGGCCACGCCGGCGCGGTCGGCGACCGCCTTTGTCGTCGTGGCGTCGAACCCCGTGGTCGAGAAGAGCTCGAGCGCGGCCTGCCGCACGCGGGCTCGGGTCTGGTCCTTTTGCTCTTTGCGGGGGGTTGACACGGGAGGGCCTGGCTCCTATCAACTGAGCACAGTCAGTGACTATAGTCAGTGACCACAATCAGTCTAAGCCGGCGGAAGGAGTCCCACAATGGTTGCCGTGACCTACGACCCGAACATGACGATGCGTGAGGCCCGCGAGACGTACTTCCGGGAGAACGGGTTCGGGGAGGACGGTGGATACGGGGACACCTGGGTCGACTTCAAGCTGGGGCCGGTGCCCTTCCCGTTCCCCAACCTCCCGTCGCGGGTGAAGGCGCTGCAGTTCCACGACCTGCACCACATCCTCACGGGGTACGACACGAACACTTCGGGAGAGCTCGAGATCTCGGCGTGGGAGATCGGCGCCGGCTGCTGGGACTACCCCGCAGCCTTGTTCTTGAACCTCGGCGGCCTCGCGGGCGGTGTGCTCGTCACGCCGCGCAAGACGTTCCGTGCGTTCCTTCGCGGCCGCCGGACCGGCAGCCTCTACGGCCGCGACGTCGCGCCCATCCTCGATCGATCGGTCTCGGAGATGCGCCGCGAGATGAACGTGGACGCAGCCATGCCGCCTGCGCGCGCCGCCGACTATGCCGCCTTCGCCGCGGCCTTCGTGGCCGGCCTCACCTCCGGAACGTTGTTCCTCGCGGTCGGCGCCGTGCTCGCGCCCATCGCGCTCGCCGCCGGGCTCGTCCGCAAGAAGCCCGCGGCGCCCGCGCGCGCGTGAAGCGGCCGGTGCCTCAACGCGCGCGGGCCGCAAACGCCTCGGCCTCGCGACGGATGCCCTCGAGCGCGCGCACACGCGGCTTCCAGCCGAGCAGCCGCACGGCCTTCGAGGCGTCGTAGACCACGTCGCGCGTGAGGATCTTCACCACGAAGGGCGTGAACGGAGGTGGCTTGCTCGCGCCGCCGATCTGGAAGGCGCGGAGCGCGGCCCAGCTGAGCGGGTAAGCGACCGCGTAGGGGAGCGAGCGCTTCGGTCGCGGCGCGCCGACCGCGTCGGCGATCGTGCTCGCGACCTCGACGACGGACGGCGGGCGCAGCTCGACCTCGTCCATCACGTTGAACGCCTGCCCGGGCGCGTTCGCGTGTGTCGCGGCGAGCATCGCGACGTCCACCACGTGATCGACCCAGACGACGTTGAGCGGCGCGCGCCCGCCGTCGATGAGCAAGAAGCGCCCCTTGTGCAGGTTCTCCACCGCGCGCGGCATGAAGTTCCGGTCGTACGGGCCATAGATGATGGGCGGGCGAACGGCCGCTACCTCCAACCCGGTGTCTTTGCCGAAGGCGAAGGCCGTGCGCTCGGCGTCGACCTTCGTGTCGTCGTAGGGGACGCCCGCGTGTTTCGTGGGCCAGCTCTCGTCGACTCGACCGCGGTCGGGGCGGCCGTACACGGCCGTCGAGGAGAGGTGGACGAAGCGGCGGACGCCGCTCTCGCGAGCCGCGTCGAGGACGTTCCGCGTCCCGACCACGTTCACGTTCACGAACTGCTCGACGGGCCCCCAGTCCCCGACGTGCGCGGCCATGTGCACGACCGCATCCGCACCGCGCGTGAGCTCCCCGAGCGCGGCGCGATCCGAGAGGTCCCCGCGAACGAGCGCGACGCCCAGCGCCGCGAGCGCCTTCGCCTCCGCCTTGTCGAGATCGCGGACCAGACCGACGACGCGGTGGCCCGCTTGGATCGCGACCTCCGCGAACCTTCGGCCGACGCCGCTCGTTGCGCCCGTGAGCGCGAACCGTCGAGAGAGTGTCATGGAAGCTCCACCTTCACCGGCGCGCTCGGGACGTCGCTCGTCTCACCGTTGCCGAGCTGACCGAACGCGTTCGTTCCCCAGCACCAGATCTCCGTCGCCGAAGCGTACGCGCAGGTGTGCACGCTGCCGCCGTCGAGCGCGATGATCTTCTCCAGCCCGACCTTGATCGGGAAGTCCGTCGCGGGCCCCGGGAAGCCCAGCTGGCCGCTGAAGTTGTCGCCCCAGCAGAACGGCGCGTCGTTGTAGAGAGCGCAGGTGTGCGCCGTTCCGGGCGCGATGGCGCGGACCTCCCCGGCCGGCGGGTTGGGCAAGGGCGTGGGCGGCTCGCGGTTGGACGAGAACCCGAGCCCGAGCTGCCCGCTGTCGTTGTCTCCCCAGCACCAGATCTGCCCTGCCGACTCGATACACGTGTGCCGCCCCGGACCCGAGACGATCCGAGACAGGGAGACGGGCTCGAGCCCGGCGGGCGTCATCGGCGGGAAGACGACGTCCGGGCCCTCGACCCCACACTGACCGTCGTCGTTTGCGCCCATGCAGCGGACAAGGCCCTCCTGGACGTAACACGTGTGGAACGCGCCGAGCGCGACGGCGCCCACCTTCGTATCGACGATGACGGGAGCCGTCACGACGCCGCCGCCGGGCACCCCCACCTGGCTGAGGAGGTTTGATCCCCAACAATAGAGCCTGCCGCTCACCGCAACGGCGCACGAGTGCCGCTCGCCCAGCGAGAGGTCGACGACGGGGCCGTCGATCCCGCTCACCTCGATCGGCGCGAGCGCGTTCGACGTCTCGCCGTTGCCGACCTGCCCGTCCCCGTTTTTTCCCCAGCAGAAGAGCCGGTCGTCCTCGAGCACCGCACACGTGTGGTACGTGCCCGCGGCGAGGAGCCGCGCGCGCGCGTCCAGATCGACTTCGACGGGGACCTCGGAGAAGCCCTCGATCGTCATCACGCCGAGCTGCCCGCTCCCGTTCTGGCCCCAGCAATAGACCTCACCCAAGACCGTGCGCACACAGGTGTGACCCCCGCCGAGCGCGACCTGCTCCACGCCCCCGACTCCGCCCCCGCCCACGTCGCCGCCGCCCCCGCCGTCACCACCTGCCCCACCGGTCGCGCCGCCGTCGCTCTCCTCGCCGACGGGCAAGCTCGAGCGCGCGCCGCACGCCGAGAGGAGGACGAGCGGTCCAAGAAAAGCCCAACGCATGAAGGAAGACGTACCACGTTGTCGGGTGGTAGAAACGGAGGAGCATGCAGCCCCTCCTGTCTCGCGAGCTCGAGGATTACGTGTTCTCACACACGAAGCCTCCGCACGACTTGTTCGACGAGCTGCGAGAGGTCACCTATGCCTCGATGTCGAGCCCGAACATGCAGGTCGGGCGGGTGGAGGGCGCGCTGCTGCGCACGCTCGTCGCCATCTCCGGCGCCAGGCGCATCCTGGAGATCGGCACCTTCACGGGCTACTCGGCCCTCTCGATGGCGGAGGCGCTCCCGCCCGGAGGCCGGCTCGTGACCTGCGACATCGACGCCGCGGCGGTCTCGATCGCGCAGCGCTTCTTCGCGAGGAGCCCACACGGCAGCAAGATCGTCGTGCAGCTCGGGGACGCGCTCGAATACGTCGAGTCCCTCCCCGAGCAGGAGGAGATCGATCTGGTCTTCCTCGACGCCGACAAATCCCGGTACGTGGCCTATTACGAGGCCGTGTTGCCCCACGTCCGCCAGGGTGGCCTCATCGTCGCCGACAACACGCTGTGGAGCGGGCGCGTCCTCTCCCCCCAGAGCGAGGACGACAAGGGCATCACGGCCTTCAACGATCTCGTCACGCGCGACCCGCGAGTGGACAACGTCCTGCTCGCCGTGCGAGACGGAGTCATGCTGGTAAGGAAGCTCTGATGCTCCTCGCGATCGACGTCGGGAACACGAACGTCAGCTTCGGTGTCATCGAAGGCGGCAAGCTCCTCCACCACATGCGCTGCGAGTGCGCGCGCCAGCGGACGGCGGACGAATACACGATCCTCGTCCGGCAGATGATGCAGCTCTACGACATCGAGCACGAGAAGATCACCGGATCGGTGATCGCGAGCGTCGTCCCCACGCTGACGGACACGATGGCGCAGGTGGTCCGGCGCGGGTTCAAGCGCGAGCCGCTCGTCGTCGGCCCCGGCATCAAGACGGGCATGCCCATCCTCTATGAGGATCCGCGCGAGGTCGGCGCCGACCGCATCGTCAACGCGGTCGCCGGCTTCGAGTGGGCGAAGGGCCCGGTCATCGTGGTGGACTTCGGGACGGCGACGACCTTCGACTGCGTCAGCAAGAAGGGCGAGTACCTCGGCGGCGTCATCGTCCCCGGCGTGCAGATCAGCGCGGACGCGCTCTTCGCGCGCGCGGCCCGGCTCCATCGCGTCGAGCTGGCGGTGCCGCCCCGCGCGATCGGACGGAACACCACGCAGTCGATGCAGTCGGGGATCGTCTTCGGGTACGCAGCGATGGTCGACGGGCTCATCGCCCGCCTCAAGAAGGAGCTGGGCGAGGGCGTCCGCGTCATCGCGACCGGCGGCCTCGCGTCCCTCATCTGCTCGGAGGCCGCGCTCGTGGAGACGGTCGACCACGACCTCACCCTGACCGGCCTCTGGCTCATCCACGAAAGGAACGCCGCCTGAGGCGCTCTGCCATCCCTCCGCTCCTCCCCGCGCCCGCGCGCGCTGCGCTCGTCGCGCTGGCGCTGGCGCTGGCGAGCCCGATCACCGCCGTCGCGCAACCGAGCGAAGCTCCTTCGGAGACCGAGCTCACGCGTCTGCGCGCCGTCTTCCAGCAGGGCATCAAGCTGGAGGAGGACGGCAAGTGGTCGGAGGCGCTCACGGCCTTCGAGGAGGTGGCCAAGGCCAAGCGCACCGGCGCGGTCGTCTTCCACCTCGCGCTCTGCCACGAGAACCTCGACAAGCTCGCGCTCGCGCTCGAGGGCTTCACCGAAGCGGAGGCGCTCGCCAGCGCAGAGGGCCCGGGCTCGGCGGACGTGCGCGAGAAGGCCGCGCGCCGGAAGGCCGCGCTCGAGGAGCGAGTGCCCACGCTGCGTGTGGTGTTGCCCAAGGGCTCGTCGGCCACCGTCGCCGTGAACGACAAGCCCTGGACGGCCGCCATGCTCGAACGAGAGGCTCGGATGGAGCCGGGCAAGGCGCGCGTCGTGGTGGAGGACAAGGGGCGTGTCGTCTTCGAGAAGACCGTCACGCTCGACGAGGGCGAGCGGGAGACCGTGCGGGTGACCGTCGCGTCCGAGGCACCCGTGGAGGTCGAGAAGCCCAAGCCCATCGAGGACGAGACGCCGGAGCTCGAGCCTGGAAACAAGGTCCCCGCCATCGTCGTGGGCGCGGTCGGGCTGGGCGCGCTCGCGGGCGGCGCCGTGCTCTTTGGCCTCGGTCAGGCCGCGGTGGCCGAAGTGAAGGAGACCTGCAACGCCGACTTCGCGCAGTGCGACCCCGACAAGGAGGAGGTCGCGAGCCGCGGCGAGGTGTTCCACTACACGTCCATCGGGCTCGCCGCCGGCGGGGCGGTGATGCTCGGCGTCGCGACGGCCCTGTGGTTCACGGTCGGGGCGGACGCCCCGAAATCGGGCGGCAAGGCCGCCCCCGTGAGCCTCTCGGTCGGCCCGACCGGCGCCCGCATGAGCCTCTCGTTCTAGCGGCGGCCGGCCGGCCGTGAGAAGCAGGGCGGGATGGCCACGGACGAAGGCACGGAGGGCCTCGCCGAGCGAGATCCGGAGGAGGAGGAGGCGGCGCTCCGCGATCTGCTCAACAAGGGGCCAAACGCGTTCCTCGGGCCCTTCCTCGTGCTGGGTGTCATCGTCGTCGTCGAGCTGACCAGCCGGCTCAACTTCCGGTTCCCGAACCCGCCGGCCATCCTCATGACGATCTGCGTGTTCGCCGCGTTCACCGGCGGGCTCCGGGTGGGACTGGTCAGCGCGACGCTGACAGTATCGTACTTGGCCGGCTTCTACGCCGACCCGCCGTGGTCTTTCCACTACACGGAAGACGACCTCCTCCGCGTCCTCGTCCATTTCGTGACGACGCCCGTCATGGTCGTCATGGCCGGGCTCTCGAAGCGAGCCGCGGAGCGCTACGCTGCCGCGACGCTCCGCCAGGAGCGCGAGCACTCCGCCTCGCTGCTCGACCTGCTCGCCGCGCGCCGCAAGGCCGAGCAGGAGCTGTCGCAGGCCAAGGAGGCCGCGGAGGCCGCGAACCGCGCGAAGAGCTACTTCCTCGCCAACGTCAGCCACGAGATCCGCACGCCGCTGAACGGCATCCTCGGGATGACCAACCTCTCGCTGGACACCGATCTCTCGCGCGACCAGCGCGAGTACCTCGAGACGGTGAGGGCCAGCGCCGAGGCGCTGCTCGTGCTCATCAACGACCTGCTCGACTTCTCCAAGATCGAGGCCGGCAAGCTCGACATCGACACCGATCCGTTCGAGCTCGACGTGGTGGTCGCGGGCGTCTCGCGGACGCTCGCGCTCAAGGCGCAGGAGAAGGGCCTCGAGATCCTCTACGACATCCCCAGCAGCATCCCCACGCGGGTCGTCGGCGACGAGCAGCGCCTGCGGCAGATCCTGGTGAACCTGATGGGGAACGCGGTGAAGTTCACCGAGAAGGGCCATGTCCTCGCGCGAGTCGAGGAGGTCCGCAGGTCCGCGACGGACGTGACGCTCCTCATCACGGTGGAGGACACCGGCATCGGCATCCCCGAAGGCAAGCAGCAGGTCATCTTCGAAGCCTTCACCCAGGCCGACGGATCGATGACCCGGCGGTTCGGCGGGACGGGCCTCGGGCTCACAATCAGCTCCAGACTGGCCAAGATGATGGGCGGCCAGCTCAGCGTCGAGAGCCAGCCCGGCAAAGGGAGCCGCTTCATGGTGGAGCTGCCGTTCCCGCTCGATCCGAGCGAGGGCCGGCGGTCGACCGGCGACGACCCGCTCGGCGGCAAGACAGTTCTCGTCGTCGACGACTGCGCGCCGGCGCGCGCCGTTCTCGAGCGCGCGCTGCGGGAGCTCGGCGCCGAGCCGATCGGAGCCGAGAGCGAGGCAGAGGCGGCGGAGGTCGCGCGCGGGCGTGAGGTGGCGCTCGTCCTGTTCGACGAGTCGACCGGGGGCTTCGAGGCGGCTGGCCGAACCGCGAAGCTCACCGGCGCGCCGGTGGTCATGATGCTCACGGCGCCCACCCAGAGCGAGGGGGCCGGCGCGTCGCGGGAGAGCGGCTTCTCGTACGTCGTCAAGCCGATCGGCCGCTCGCGGCTGCGCGAGGCCGCGCTCGTCGCGCTCGGCGTCGTCGACCCCGACGACGCGGCGCCGGCGAGCTCGCAGAAGCGCCCGAGCCATCCCCATCGTTCGCTCTCGGTGCTCGTCGCGGAGGACAGCGGCGCCGGACGTACGCTCCTCTTGCGCATCCTCGAGAAGGCGGGGCACGTCGCGACGGGCGTCTCCGACGGGCGGGCTGCGCTCGAGGCCATGCTCGGCTCGAGCTTCGATCTCGTCCTCATGGACATCCAGATGCCCGTGATGGACGGCCTCGAGACGATGCGCGCGCTGCGGACGGTGGAGGCCAAGGAGAAGCGGCACCGCCTCCCCGTCATCGCGGTGACCGCCCACGCGATGAAGGGTGACCGCGAGCAGTGTCTCGCGGCCGGGTTCGATGGCTACGTGACGAAGCCGGTCCGGTTCCCGGAGCTCTTCACGGAGATGGAGCGTCTGCTCGGGATGCGTGTCTCACACTCGGAGCGCCCCAGGGGCGAGCCGGTGCGCGACCGCCCGAGCAACATCGACATGGCGGCCGCGATCGAACGGGCGGGCGGGGACGAGGAGCTCGCGCGGGAGCTCGCCGGGATGTTGCTCGAGGAGGCGCCGCGCTGGCTCGAAGAGCTCAGCGCCGCGTACCAGGAGAAAGACCTCCCGCTCTTCACGCGCTCGGCGCACACGCTCAAGGGGTCGGCCGACCACTGGGGTGCCCAGCGCGCGTACGAGCTGGCGAAGGAGCTCGAGCGGCGTGGAAGGGCGGCGGACCTGGCGGAGGTCGAAGGCCTGATGGACGAGCTCGCCTCCGAATACGATCTGCTGATGGACGGCTTGCGACGGTTCCGTGGTCGTCGCAGCGAGATGAGGTAAGGTGTTTGCGTGAGCTCGGCCACGATCCTCGTCGTCGACGATTCCCCCATCGACCGCCGGCTCGCAGGTGCCCTGCTCGCCAAGCGGGGCTACGCCGTCAGCTACGCGACGGACGGTCGGGACGCGCTCGCGAAGATCAACGCCGTCCGGCCGGACGCGGTCGTCACCGACCTGATGATGCCGGAGATGACCGGCCTCGAGCTCGTCGAGGCGGTCCGCAAGGCGCACCCGACCGTGCCGGTCGTGCTCATGACCGCACACGGCAGCGAGGAGACGGCGATGGAGGCGCTCCGCCTCGGCGCCTCCAGCTACGTCCCCAAGCGCAGGCTGGCCGACGATCTGGCCGACACCGTCGCGGCGGTCGTCGAGATCGCGCAAGACGTCGGGCGCATCAGCTCCGTCGATCCGCTGGAGGCCCGCGAGGTTCGCTTCGAGATCGGGGCGGATCTCGCGAAGCTGGGCGAGGTCGTCGGCCAGCTGGAGTCGCAGCTCACGCAGATGGGCCTGTGCGACGAGACGGGGGTGCTGCAGGTCGCGGTCGCGCTTCGTGAGGCGATCGTGAACGCGGTGGTCCACGGCAACCTCGAGGTGAGCTCCGCGCTGCTCGAGGAGAGCGGAGCCGCGTTCGCGGAGGCCATCGAGGCGCGCAAGCGACAGGTCCCCTACTCCAAGCGACAAGCCTCCGTCGTCGCCCGGTATCACCCCGACCACGTCCACTACGTCGTGACGGACGAGGGCCCCGGCTTCGACACGACGACGCTTCCCGACCCGACGGACATCGCCAACCTCGAGCGCCCCCACGGTCGCGGGTTGATGCTCATCCGCATGTTCATGGACGAGGTGAGCTTCAACGACAGGGGCAACGAGATCCGGATGGTCAAGCGACGACCGAGCTAGGGGCCGTCATCCAGTGCAGGGATCGCGCGTCTATCGAGGTGTGCCGGCTCTTCGTCAGGGAAAGCGCCGCAAGCGGTTTCCGAGTCTGGCACCCGTGAAAGCGTCGCAGGAGTGAACCCTCACCCCGTGGCCCCTCTCCCCGAGGGAGAGGGGCGGCGTGACCGAAATGGACGGAACACGAGTCCTCCGCTTCCGAAACGCCGAGCGGATCTCATCCGCGATCCGGATCCCCCTCTCCCTCGGGGAGAGGGGGTTAGGGGGTGAGGGTTCATCCCTGCGACGCTTTCGTGCAGCCGAACTCCGACCAACTCTTGATTGCTTCAGTCGCTCCGCCAGAGCTCGCCTTCGAACCGGAACGCCAGCGCGATCTGAGGTAGCGCCTGCGTGACGTCCTGGCCGGTGCGGCTCGGGTGCTGCAGCCACCACTGGAAGAGCCCGATGATCGTCGGCTTGTTGAAGCTCGAGCCTGGCTCGTCGAAGAAGGTGTACGCGAGGAGCGGGCCGAGGCGCATGATCGGGCCTGGCCCGTCGCCGTCGACGAAGCCCTGACCGACGCTGAACCTCGCGCCCGCGACGAGCCCGAACTCCGAGACCCAGGCCAGGTCCTCGTCGCTCGTCAGGCCCCAGCCGCGGTCCGGCAAGAGGAGATCGTTGCGCTGGTTGTAGTAGACCGTGTCGCCGTCTCGCAGACTGATGTCCGTGTAGAAGGCGTTCGTGTCGCTGCGGACGGCGATCTGCCAGAACTTCGCGACGGCCAGCGCGCGGAGCGTCACTTCGTACCCGTTGGTCGGGTAGTTGAGGCCGGCGTCCCTCCGCTCGCTCAGGCGGCTGTCCGAGTAGTCCACCTCGGCGTCGGGGAAGCTCTGCAGCAACCCGAAGGAGCTCGTGTAGCCGACCTGGTAGAAGCCGGCTGACAATGACAATACCGTCAGCGGCTTGATCTCGACGTGCCCGCCGAAGCGCGAGATGGCGGGAGAGAGCGTAGGGCTCAGCCCCACGGCGAAGGCGTTGTCGCGCAGCGCGATCGAATCGGACGCGTAGAGCCGCGCCCGGTAGCTGATGTTGTAGAGGTCCTCGAGGCCGAGCGGGTTGAGCCGAGCGCCGACGAGGTTGTCGTAGACGATCCGGTGCTGCGGGATGGGCGGGGGAGCTTTCTCTTCGGCCGCGGCGGTGCGCGAGTGGACCAAGAACAGCACACCGAGCGCGAGCGCCACGTTCGCTGAAGGTCTCATCCTGACGGAGCGTAAGGCAGTCGAGCCGGCCTTGACATGGAAAGAACCATGCCAATTTTCCGGCTACCGACGGTCGCCTCGAGCGGCGTCGGCGAAGGAACCGCCAAGGGAGGCGCTGGGTGCTCGTGCGCCCGACGACCCACGCGGCAACAACCAGCCTGGCCCGGAGGGGGCCGAGGCACGTGGAGGACACGTCATGTGGAGCGTTTTGTCAGGGATTGAGGACTCGATGCGTTTTTTTGATGCCTTCGACCGCCAGATTTCCGAAGCGTTCGTCGGTCGTCGGGAGCGCGAAACTGGCGGATCGATCTCGCTCACCGAGAGCGCCGACGCGTTGGTCTTCACGGCGGAGCTGCCCGGCGTGGCGCGCGCGGACGTCGAGATCACGATCGAGGCCGACGTCTTGACGGTGCGCGCCTCGCGCAAGCAGGCCGCGCCCGAGGGTTACAAGCTCGTGCGGCAAGAGAGGCAACCCGTCGAGCTGTTCCGGAAGCTCGCCCTCCCCTGCCGCGTCGACGCGGACGCCGCTCGAGCCGATCTGTCCGGCGGCATCTTGACCGTGCGTCTGCCCAAGGCGTCGGAGGCCAGGCCGCGCCGCATCAGCCTCAACACCGCTTCCTGAGAAACGAGGAGCCCCGTCATCATGCAGACCCAGATCACGAACGAGCCCACGAAGACCAACAACGCCGTGACGGTGAAGGCGCAGACGCCGACCTACGTCGTCACGCCCCTGCTGGATGTCTACGAGAGCGCCGACGGCCTCCGGGTGTTCGTCGACCTCCCCGGCGTGACCGCGGAGGGGCTCTCCCTCGACCTCGAGGAGGACGTCCTCACCTTGGTCGCGAAGCGCGAGCCCTTCGGCCGCGACCGCGCGATCCACTACAAGCGACGGTTCATGCTGCCGCGAGAGGTCGCGCAGGACCGGATCGAGGCGAAGCTACAGGACGGCGTCCTCGTGCTCGATCTGCCGAAGCGAGCCGAGAGCAAGCCGCGGAAGATCTCGGTCACGGTCGGCTGATCGCCGTCAGCCCTTGATGGACCGGATGAAAAAGGGCGGTGAGACGCCCATGTTGAAGTGCGCGGAGATGGCGAGCGCCCGCTTGAGGCGCGGGATGGGCTTCGTCGTGGGCAGCGCGGCGAGCGCGCCGAGCGCGTATTCGGCCCCGCTACCCACGGCGTCGAAGCCGTCCGCCATCTCGTTGACCTGGAAGTCGCTCTGCACCGAATAGAGGTGACCGCGGTAGCCCACGAGGAACTGACCGCCGCTCTCGGTGTTCGCCTCGATCTTCGCGACCCCGCGCTCCTTGAGCAGCGAGCGGACATGCTCGGCGAACACCGTCACCATGAAGCGCCTGTCATTCGGCTCGATGCCCTGATCGGGCACCTGCAGGGCGTGCTCGAGGAGCTGCCCCATCCGAAAGCTCGTCGTGTAGCCGATGAGGAAGGGCCCTCTGCGGAAGACCTTCGGCAGTCGCGTGATCCGGCTCGTCCATCCCGACACGCTGGCCGAGTCGGCGCCGATGTAGACGGTCTTCTTGTCGACGAGGCCAACGACGCAGGTCATGCGAGGCACTCTATCCTATTCGTCGGCGACGACGCGGTTTCGCCCCGACTCCTTCGCCCGGTAGAGCGCGGCATCGGCTCGCCCGAGCACCAGATCGGGGTCGTCCTCCGGCTTCAGCTCGGCGAGACCGAAGCTCGCGGTGACCTGGATGCGGACGCCGCCGATCTCGATCTTCAGCGCTTGCAGGCTCACCCGCATCCGCTCCGCGACGATCAGCGCGCCCTCGCGAGGCGTTCCGCTGAGCAGGACGACGAACTCCTCGCCACCGTAGCGAGCGACGACGTCGGCCGTGCGAACGGTGCCGACGGCCGTCTTGGCGACGGCCACGAGCACCGCGTCCCCGGCCTGATGCCCGTGGGTGTCGTTGACCTTCTTGAAGTGGTCGACGTCCAGCAGCAGGACCGAGAGCTTGGATCCGTTGCGCCGCGCGCGCGCGATGTCGCGCCGGAGGACGTCCATGAAGGCGCGGCGGTTGTGGATGCCCGTGAGGCCGTCGGTCGCCGCGAGCCGCTCGAGGTCGGCGTTTGCGCGCTGCAGCTCGGCGACGAGCTTCTCCTTGTCCTTGAGCATCAGCTCCATCGACGCGAGGAGATCCTGGTAGTTCTTGTTGAGCTCGACCAGACGGAGGTTCGCGTCCGACAGGACCTTCTCGAGCTCGACCTGCTTGCCGACCTTGCGCTGGAACGCCTGGCCTGCCTCGCGGACGAGCGCGGGCAGGTCCTTCAGCATCGCCTCGGCGTCCGGAGGCTTGGCCCCGATCGAGACCATCGCGCGGACGGCTCCGCTGCGGAGACCGTCGACCTCGCCGCCTTCGAACACCGCCGCGACGCGCTCGGCGGCCCACGCGATACGCGCCAGCGGCTGCGGCATCGGCTTGTCTTGGTGGTGATGCGCGATCGCGTCGACCATCGGGTCGGGCAGGTGCCACTTGCGGGCGAGGTGACTCCCCGTGAGCGGATGAGGAATGTGGCCGTCGATGCGCTCCTGCGTCGGCCGGCTGAGCGCGGGGCGATGGGCGAGGCGCGCCGCGGCTTCGAGATCCTGTCGCGCCAGTCGCAAGAATCCGACCTCGAGCATGAGGCCGGTGGTGAAGGCCTCTCCGTGGTTGGCGAACCCGGTGATCTCCGCGATGCGGCGGGCCGCGCACGCCCGGCGAAGCCCGACGGCGAGGAGCGTCTCGCCCGCCGTGCCGATCGGGACGAGATCCGTGACGGCGAGCGCGAGCGCGATGTTCTGGAGCGCGGCGACCCCCAGGAGGCTCGTCGCCTGGCGGACGTCCGAGACACGACGGGAGATCCCGTTGACGGGTGAGTTGACGAGATGGAGCAGGCGCGCCGCGAAGCCCGGGTCTTGCTCGGCCAGGCGAGCGAGCTCCGTGATCGTGCAGTCCGGCTTGGACGCCGTCTCGACGATCTGAAGTGCAAGCGTGGACAGCGCGTCGTCGGACGGCGCGACAGCACCAGAGGTGCGCACGACCATGAGGGTACTCGAAGCTCGGCCCGAGGGTAACGACCTGACGTTACGCTAGCAAACCGAGCTCCACTCGCTCAGCAGTCCGTCGGGCAGGTGAAGGCGGACTCGCCGCAGAACCCTTCGCAGAACCCGTTGCCACAGACGCAGAGCCCGAGGCAGTCCGGCTGGCAGTTGAAGACCGTCTCCCCGCAGCCCGGGTCGCAGAACCCGTCGCCGCAGGCGCAGCCGCCCGAACAATCGAACGGGCAGCTGAATTGGTCCTCGAAGCACTGGGTCTGGCAGACGCCGTCGCCGCACTCGCAGGTGCCGCAGTCGTTCGGGCAGACGAACGGGTTCTCTCCGCAGAACGACTCGCAGACGAAGTTGCCGCAGGCGCACTGCTGCAAGCAGTCGGTCTGGCAGTTGACGACGTTCTCGCCGCAGTTCGGGTCGCAGAAGAAGTCGCCGCACTGGCAGACGCTGCCGCAGTCGAGCGGGCAGCTGAACGAGTCCTCGCAGAACGAGTCGCAGAAGAAGTCGCCGCAGGTGCAGGCGAACTGGCAGTCGAACGGGCAGGTGGCGAGGTTCTCGCCGCAGAACGAGTCGCAGAAGAAGTCGCCGCACTGACAGAACGAGAAGCAATCGTTCGGGCAGCTCTGCGAGTCCTCCCCGCACGACGGGTCGCAGAAGAAGTCACCACACTGGCAGGTCGTCGCGCAGTCCGCCGCGCAGCTGATGACGTTCTCGCCGCAGGCGGGGTTGCAGAAGCCGTCGCCGCACTGGCAGGTGGCCGGGCAGTCCGCCGCGCAGGTCGCGCTCGTCTCGCCGCAGCCGGGCTGGCACTGGCCGTTGCCGCACTGGCAGGTGCTGCAGTCGGAGGCGCAGGTGGCCGCGGTCTCGCCGCACTGGGGCTCACAGAGGAGGTTGCCGCACTGGCACGTCACCGAGCAGTCGCTCGGGCAGGACAGGACGTCCTCCCCGCACTGAGGCTGGCACTGGAAGTTGCCGCACTGGCAGGTCGACGAGCAGTCCGACGGGCAGGTGGAGGCGCTCTCGCCGCAGGCGGGCTGGCAGATGCCGTTGCCACACGCGCAGCCCGTGCCGCAGTCGTTCGGGCAGTTGGCGTTCGTCTCGCCGCAGCTCGGGGCGCACACGCCGTCCCCGCACTGGCACTGCTGGAAGCAGTCGTTCGGACAGGTGGTGTTGTTCTCGCCACAAGCAGGCTGGCACGTGAAGTTGCCGCAGATGCAGGGCTGGCCGCAGTCGAAGGGGCACGTCCCTTGGGACTCGCCGCACGCGGCGTTGCAGGTGCCGTCTCCGCAGAGGCAGTTCATCCCGCAGTCGGTCGGGCAGCTGAAGGAGTCCTCGAAGCACTCCGGCTGGCACTGGCCGTTGCCGCACAAGCAGCTCGAGCCGCAGTCCGCGCCACACGTCGCCGTGGTCTCGCCGCATTGCGGCTGGCACTGGCCGTTGCCGCACACACAAGGCTGGCCGCAGTCGGTCGGGCACGTCGAGGTCGACTCGCCGCACGCCGTGTCGCAGAAGAGATCGCCGCAGAAGCAGTTGGCGCCGCAGTCGGTCGGGCACGTCGCCGAGCTCTCCCCGCAAGCCGGCTGACACGTCATGTTGCCGCACACGCACGGCTGACCGCAGTCGACCGAGCAGGTCGACTGGTTCTCCCCGCACTGCGGCTGGCAGAGGCCGTTGCCGCAGGCGCAGACCTGGCCGCAGTCCGTCGGGCAGGTGGCCTGGTTCTCGCCGCACGCCGCCTGGCACTGGCCGTTGCCGCAGATACACGAGTTGGGGCAATCGAACGGGCAGGAGGCGCTGCTCTCTCCGCACTGCGGCTGGCACTGGCCGTTGCCGCAGACGCAGACCTCCTCGCAGTCGAAGCAGGTCTGGGGCGTCTCACCACATTGCGGCTGGCAGACCCCGTTCCCGCAGACACACGGGTTGCAGTCCGTCCCGCAGGTGAACACGTCTTCCCCGCAGCCGGGCTGGCAGAGGCCGTCGCCGCAGAAACACTGCTGACCGCAGTCGAACGGGCAGTTGAACTGGCTCTCGCCGCAGGAGGAGAGGCAGATGCCGTCCCCGCAGAAGCTGTTGCCGCACTCGGTGCAGTCCGTGAAGCAGGTGAACTCGTTCTCCCCGCAGAACGGGTTGCAGAAGCCGTCCCCGCAGAAGTCGAAGTCGCAGAACTGACAATCCGTGAAGCAGCTCTGCTCCGTCTCGCCGCACGCTTGCTGGCAGACGCCGTCCCCGCAGAAGCCGCAGAAGCCGCAGTCCAGGTTGCAGTTGAACTCGTCCTCGCCGCACTCGAAGTCACACTGGCCGTCGCCGCAGAAGCCGTTGCAGCCTCCGCAGTCGAAGTCACACGTGAGCTCGTTTTCGCCGCAGAACGGGTTGCAGAAGCCGTCCCCGCAGAAGTCGAACTGACACGACTGGCAGTCCTGGAAGCAGCTCTGCTGGTTCTCGCCGCAGCTGAACTGGCAGACGCCGTCGCCGCAGAAGCCGCAGAAGCCACAGTCCAAGCTGCAGGTGTCCTCGAACTCGCCGCACTCCTCCTGGCAGAGGCCGTCGCCGCAGAAGCCGCAGGTCCCGCAGTCGAACGGGCAGCTGAAGGAGTCCTCGCCGCACTCGGGCTGGCAGAACGCGTCACCGCAGGTGCCGCAGCCGCCGCAATCGATCGAGCAGCTGAACTCGTCCTCCCCACACTCGAACTGGCAGAGCCCGTCCCCGCAGAACGCGTTGTTGCAGGAGGAGCAGTCCGACGGGCAGGTCGAGGGGGACTCGTTGCATTCGCTCCGACAGACGCCATCCCCACACTGCGAGTCCTGGCAGGCGGTGGCGCAGTCCGACGGGCAGCTCTGGACCGACTCGTTGCAGGCCGGGTCACAGTCCCCGTCGCCGCAGACACAGTCGGGGCCGCCGCCCTGGCCGCCTTCCGCTCCCTGCCCTCCGGCCCCGTCGCTGGGCTCGATCGTCGAACGACCACAACCGCCGGCGAGCACGAGCGCCAGCAGGACCAGGATGGAAAGCCAGGGTCGTCGAAGCATAAGCGAATGGTACCCAAGGAACCGTATGCAGGGGTACTTGCCGGCTGATCACGAAAAAGTTGTCGGCCGGCTCAGATTCCTCCGCCACCCGAGACGGTCTCGGGCAGGGCGACCGCGGTCGCGATATGGGTCGCCGCGTCCCCGGGGGCCGAGCGCAAGTCCAGCGCGGGTCGGCCCCGCGCGGCGTCCCGAAGGACCGCAAAGCCTGCGTCGTCGACGTCCACCACCAGCGCCACCAAGCCGGCCTCGATGACCGCCTGGACGACCGCCGGCGTCGACGCCGCGCGCGCGAGCGCCACGGCCGCGATGCCCCGGTCGAAGAGGGCCCGCTCGACCCCGTGAAGGTCCCCGGCGAGCCAGAACACGCCAGCCCGGTGGCCCAGCCGATCCGCTCGCTCGATGGGTGTGGGCCGCCCCTCTGTGCGGCGCTGCGCGACCTCCCTCGCGCCGGTGATCATGCCCGCGGCGACGGTGGCGTTGTCGAGCGCGTCGACGAGGACGAACGCCCCGGTCGCCCGGCAGTCTTCGTAACGATCGCAGAAGATGGCGCGCGAGAGGTGGACACGCGCCGACACGATGTCGTTCAGGACGATGCCCTGGGTCGGCTCGAGCTCGAGGGACTCGAGCGAGAGCTTGCCCACGATCTCCGCGACGCGCGCGGGCACCCACCGCGAGGTGTGTTTGCAGACCAGCTTGCGCGCTGGGTCGAACGCGCGCTCGCTCAACCAGACGAGCGTCGCGTCCACGTCGGTCGCCGCGGTCGCGGGGCGGTCCGCGTCGACGATCATCTCGCCGCGGCTCGCGTCCACCTCGTCCGCGAGCCGGAGCGTCGGGCTGAGCGGCGCGGGCGCGTGCGTGAGCGAGCCCTCGAACGAATCCACCCCGGCGATCTTCGTGCGCCGCCCGGACGGCAGCACCATGACCTCCGCCCCGGCGCGCGCCACGCCGCGCGCGACCCAGCCGGCGAAGCCGCGGTAGTCGAGGTGGGGGCGGATCACGGTCTGGACCGGAAACCGGAGCGGTGCGTCGACCTCGGCGCTGGCGCGACGGACGGGCAGCGTGTCGAGGCAACCGAGCATCGTCTCGCCGGCGTACCAAGGCGTGCGCTCGCTTCGGTGGACGACGTTGTCGCCCCGCTTCGCGCTCACCGGGATGAACGTCACACCGTCGAACGCGAGGCGCCCGAGGAACGGGCGGAACGCCTCCTGGAGGGACAGGAAGCTCGCCTCCGCGTAGTCGACGAGGTCCATCTTGTTGACCGCCACGAGGAGCTGCCGAATCCCGAGGAGCGAGGCGATCGCGGCGTGCCTGCGGCTCTGCGGCAGGACACCGAGCCGCGCGTCGAGCAAGATGATGGCGATGTCGGCGGTGGATGCGCCCGTCGCCATGTTGCGCGTGTACTGCTCGTGACCGGGCGTATCGGCGATGATGAACTTCCGCCGCTCGGTGGAGAAATAGCGATAGGCGACGTCGATCGTGATGCCTTGCTCGCGCTCGGCCTTGAGGCCGTCCGTGAACAAGGAGAAGTCGATCTCCTCCTCGCCCCGGCCGCGGCTCGCCTTCTTCACCGCCGCGAGCTGGTCCTCGTACACGCCGTGCGTGTCGTGCAGGAGCCTGCCGATGAGGGTGGACTTGCCGTCGTCCACGCTGCCGACGAGCGCGAACCGGACCAGCTCCTTGCGCTCGTGACGCGCGAGGTAGCCCTCGATGTCCTCGAGGGCGGCGGCCGAGACGCTCGTGTTCGAGTCGGGGGTGCTCATCAGAAGTAGCCCTCCCGCTTCTTGGTCTCCATGGAGCCCTCTTCGTCGTGATCGATCAGGCGGCCCTGCCGCTCGCTGCTCGTGGCCAGGAGCATCTCGCGGATGATCTCCGGCAGGGTGACGGCCGCGCTCTCGATGGCGCCCGAAAGCGGGTAGCAGCCGAGGGTGCGGAAGCGCACGCGCCGCATCACCGGCTGCTCGCCTGGCAAGAGGCGCATGCGCTCGTCGTCGACCATGATGAACGTGCCTCGGCGCTCGACGACCGGCCGCTCCGCCGCGAAGTAGAGCGGCACCACCGGGACGCCCTCGAGCCAGAGGTATTGCCACACGTCGAGCTCGGTCCAGTTCGACAGCGGGAACACGCGGATGCTCTCGCCGTCGTCGATGCGGCCGTTGTAGAGGTTCCAGAGCTCGGGACGCTGGTTCTTCGGGTCCCACTGGCCCTCCTTGTCGCGGAAGGAGTAGATGCGCTCCTTCGCCCGCGACTTCTCCTCGTCGCGCCGGGCGCCGCCGAACGCCGCGTCGAAGCCGTGTTTCTTGAGCGCCTGGAGGAGCCCGTGCGTCTTCATGATCGTCGTGTACTTCTGGCTCGGCCAGTCGAACGGGTTCACGCCCTGCCGCACGCCCTCCTCGTTCACGTGGACGATCAGCCGCACACCGTCCGTCTTCGCGACGGCCTCGCGGTGCGCGTACATGTCGCGGAACTTCCAGGTCGTGTCGACGTGCAGGAGCGGGAAGGGCAGCGGCGCCGGGTGGAACGCCTTGCGCGCCAGGTGCAGCATGCACGCGCTGTCCTTGCCGATGGAGTAGAGCATCACCGGGTTCTGGAACTCGGCGGCGACCTCCCGAATGATGTGGATGCTCTCTGCCTCCAGCTGGCGGAGGTGCGTGATGGCGGGAGGCGACAGGAGGGATGCGTCCACCGATCAGGGCCTTTCGAAGAGCGCCGCGATACCCTGGCCGACGCCGATGCACAAGGACGCGACGCCCCGCTTCTTGCCGGAGCGCTTCATCGCGTGGACGAGCGTGGCCGCGATGCGCGCGCCGCTCGAGCCGATCGGGTGGCCCAGGGCGATCGCGCCGCCTTGTACGTTCACGACCGCGGGATCGATCTCGAGCGTCCGGACGCACGCGAGCGCCTGCGCCGCGAACGCTTCGTTCAGCTCGAAGAGATCGATGTCCGAGACGCCGTGACCGGCGCGCGACAGGAGCTTGCGCACGGCCGGGATGGGGCCCTCGCCCATGAAGTTCGGCTCGACCCCGGCGACCTGGGTCATCACCACGCGGGCGAGTGGCTCCCGACCGGAGGCCTTGGCGACCTCCTCGCTGACGAGCAACAGGCCGGAGGCGCCGTCGTTGATGGGTGACGAGTTGCCCGCGGTCACCGACCCGTTCTTGCGAAAGACCGGCTTCAGCTTGGCGAGCGCCTCGGGCGATGCGTCCTTGCGGACGCACTCGTCTTCCGCGAAGAGCCGCGGGTCGCCCTTGGGCTGGGTGATCTCGACGGGCACGACCTCCGCGGCGAAGTCGCCGCGCGCCCACGCGGCCGCCGCGCGGCGGTGTGACTCGAGCGCAAACGCGTCCTGATCTTCGCGCGAGATCTTGTGTTTCTCGGCCACGTTCTCCGCCGTCTCCCCCATCGAGATGAGCTCGAACCTCGCGGCCATCTTCGGGTTCGGGTAGCGCCAGCCGAGCGTGGTGTCGTAGACCGGAGGCGGCGTGCGATCGAAGGCGGAGCCTGCCTTCGGCATCGTGAACGGCGCCCGCGTCATGCTCTCCACGCCGCCCGCGAGGACGCAGTCGTTCTCGCCGACCGCGATGCGGCGCGCGGCGTCGGCCACGGCCTCGAGCCCCGAGCCGCAGAGGCGGTTCACCGTGACGCCGGGCACCTCGTAGCCGACCCCGGCGAGGAGCAGGGCCATGCGGCCGACGTTGCGGTTGTCCTCGCCCGCCTGGTTCGTCGCGCCGAACACCACGTGATCGAGCCGAGCGGCGACCGGCTGCTGCCTGCCGAGCAAGGCCGTGACGACGTGGGCCGCGAGATCGTCCGGGCGCACGGCCGCGAGGCCTCCGCCGTAGCGGGCGATGGGGGTTCGGACGGCGTCGAGGACGTAGACGGGGCGGAGACCGGGGGCCGACATGGAGCGCAGCTTAATCTCTTTTTGCGGCGAGTCAGCGCTCGGGACCAGCCCAAGCGTACTATCCTGCGGCCGCCATGCCCGGCGCCGGTGAGTCGAACGAAAAGCAGATCCTCGCGACCCTGCCTCGCATCGAGGCCGCGGCGGAGGAGATGGCCAAGCTGTTCGCCGACGCGCGCGGAGGCACCGATGACGCGCTCGCGGCCGGACACTTGCTCGGCGGCGTGGCTGCGGCGAGCTGGGCGGCCCGCCTCTCCGGGCGGCGAGCGCCGCTGCGCGGGCTCGTCGAGCGGGTGCGCGTTCGAACCGAAGGCAGCTCGGCTCACGCCCCTGCCGTCGTCGAAGACGACGACGCCGCGCCGAGCTCGGCCATCGTGCGCGTGCTGCTCGCCGCGCGCTCGGGCAACCGGCCGAGGCTCGTGCTCGGACCGCGCG
>JAEUKE010000031.1 GCA_016794345.1 Myxococcales bacterium | reverse complement strand
TCGCGCGCGGCTTCCTCGGGGGAGAGCTCCGCCTCGGGCTTCTTGCCGTCGAGATCCACCGTCGCGGTCGTCTGCGGAGTCTGCGGCGCGGCCTCGCCGCGCGCGCAACCGAGCACGAACGAGCTGAGCAGGGCGAGCACGCTGGTCGGGGCCGAGATGCGCATGGCGGGCAGTGTACTCCTCCTCGTGCGTTGCCGACGCCCGATCTCACGTGACAGTCGCGGGAGCGCGCCACAAACCAGCCAGGTTTGACGAACCCGCCGGACTTATGACTGAGGCAGCGCGTCTGGCCGGGCTTCGACGACGATGACGGCCACGTAAGTATGCGAAATCTCGCCACGCGACCTGGAACGAATCGGCGGCAAGCCAGCGACCTACGCCACAAGTGCCGCAGGCTCGCCAAACCCCAGGCACTTGTGGCGCGGAGCAGCCCTCGCGAGGAGCTCGGCCGATCCGCCGAACGACGCGCGGGACGAGCCGCGTGAATCAGCTCGCCGCGAGCAGCTCCACGTGCGCGAGCCGCGCTCGGAACCGCTGCGCGAGGCGCGAGAACACCCAAGCTTGCGCCGCGTAGCCCACGACGAGGAGCGCAGCCCAGAGCCGCGTGTCGATGTACATGCCGGCGAGCCCCAGCGCGACGGAGACCTGCCAGATGATGACCAAGGGCGCCGCGACCCGACGCGGGGCGACGAGCTCCCCGCGAAACGCCGACTCGCGAAACCCGCCGTGTGCGGCCACCAACCGCTTCGCCGGAGGCAGGTCGTCGGGGGCCGAAGCGCGGACGAGGTCCCGCACGATCGCAAATGGCAAATAGAGGTTGAGGACCGGCACCAGGAGCGCGGCGATGATGTCCTTCTCTCGTGATCGGGAGCCGCTCCCGATGCGATCGGCCAGCTTGCACGCGACGCTGAGGAAGGCCCAGCGCAGCGAGAGCTCGGCCAGCGTCGCGCCGTAGAACAGGAGCACGAGGCTCGGGTGCGCGACGCCGAGGGCCGAGGCGGCTGGGCCGGCGATCACGAAGAGCGAGGCGAGCGTCGTCAGCACGAGGAGCGCCGTGTGGAGCAGTACGAGCCCACGCGCCGACTCCATGTTGCGTCTCGGCACCGAACCGAGCGCGAGCGACCGTTGCTCCTCCACACGCCAAGCGTACCTTAGGCGGGATGACCTATCGCAGCTTGGAGATGGCACGCGGAGGCAGCGCCCGCGTCGGCTCCCTTCGGACGACGACCGCCCTCCTCTCGGGCCGCGGGCTCGCGACCGCCAGCGCGATGGTGGCATGATGTCTGTCGAGTTTGCGCTCGCTCCCTCGACAGCGCGATGCCCCGCCTGCGACACGTTGCTCGGACAGCTCGTTTCGGCCGATGTCTTCATCGGCGGTTGTTCGAGCTGCGGCGGGCTCTGGCTCGACGCCGCGGCTTGCCAGCGCCTCCTGAACGGCTCGCTCTCGATAGGCTCGCGGGCGTTCATTCGGCACCACGTCGGCACCGCTTCCGAGCTGCCTCGCGGCATTCCCTATCGCCAGCGGAGCCAGCCGCACGAGCGTCCGTGCCCCATCTGTCGCGGGCCGCTCGAGCAGCGCGCCGTCTCCGAGCCCCGAGTCACCCTCGACGTATGCGAGCACGGAACGTTCTTCGACACCGGCGAGCTCACCGCTTTCCTCGACCTCGAAGCCGAGCGGGCGTTCGAAGCCGAGAAGGAGATCAGCCGCCTCGAGCGGAAGGAGGACGGGAAGCGGCTCGTGCTGAGGATCCTGGAGATGATCCTCCCGCGGGATCGGCCGCACCGAGATTGGTGAGATGGCTGCGTGGTGAGGTTGCGCGCGAGGTCGCACCGCCCCCCGAGGGCAACTCATCGCGGGCAAGGCCGACCTGCCCACACGCCGAGCGGGGACGGTCACGGGCGCACCACGGGCCCGAAGCCGATCGCCACGAGCACCCGGTGCTGGTCGTCCGGCAGCGCGTCCCAGCTGTGGAGCGTGCCGCGGCCGCGCAGGACGATGGATTCGCCGGGTCGGACGCGAACGCGCTCGGGGCGTCGCGATTCGGGGAGGTGGGCAACGAGCGTCGAGCGCGGCGCTCGCCCGGGCGGGTGGGTCTGGTCGACCAGCAGGTGGTAGACGAACGGGTAGCCGGGCGCGTCGAGGTGGATGCCGATGGTGGAGCTCGGAGGATCGAGCTCGTAGACCGCGTGGTAGGTGAGCTCGACCGAGACGCCGAGCGCGTGCGCGACCGCGCGCCGGAGATGGCGGCTGCACGCGAGGGACTCGAGGACGGGGCCGGCCGCTCCCACGCTGCGGCGCTTCCTGCTCGATCGGCGCGGGCGCATTCGGGATGCTTCGTCCCGCAACCGCTCGAGGAGAGAATCGTCCACGAACGGGAGGCGCCCCAAGGCCACCACGCCGCTGCCCTGGAGCTGGTCGGATGTCTCGACGAGGGCGCGCCACGCGGCGGCGGCGGCTCCTCGGGATGGCGCGCGGTCGTCGGGCGCGAGCTGGCGTGCGGCGGCACCGATGGCGTGGAGGAGCGTCGACTTGCGCTGCTCGTCACGGCCGGCGAACTGCATCAGGCAGCCGGCGAGCGTCGGCGCCTCGGCTTGCTCGAGGTGGGCGACGAGCTCGGCGACGCTTGCGGCGCGCGCTGTGCGACGGCCGGTGAGCGCGCCAAGGAGCGCGTTGCGCGCAAGACGTTGCTCGGCTTGTTCGCGAGAGCAAGGGTTTGCCCGGTGATCGTCCATGATTTTGCGCCGCGGACGCCACATCAACCTCCGTGCCACGTCGGGCACGTGGGTTGCTTGGGACGCCCGCAGGAGCGGACCCGCGAGGGCCGGCAGATGATGAAGAAGACCCAGCCGCAAGAGACCCAGACCGAGAAGAAGACGAAGACGGACGACGCCCCGCGACCGAAGCTCCAGAAGATCAGGACGGGCATCAAGGCCGGCGCCCGGGCGTTTCGCGCCTCGGATCCGTGCAGCGGCGACGAGTTCCGCTGAGCGAGCGAGCGAGCGATGCGGGTCGCTCCGCTCGTTCTCTTCGTGACGAGCGAGCACGACGACGCGCACATTCACAGGCTGCGCGCCGTGCTCGCTCGCCGGCGCGCGCGTGTCGTGGTCTTCGATCCGGCGCGCTTTCCGTCGGAGGTCCGCCTCCGCCTCACGTACGAGGGCGCCGATAGGCGCATGCTGCTGACCGCCGACGGGCGGGAGACGGACCTCGCCGCGGTCTCCGCAGTCTACTGGCAGAGGCCACGCGCGCCGCAGGCCTCGCCTCGGGTTCCCGCGGAGGAACGCGAGTGGGTGGCTCGCCAATCGACGGCGGCGCTCGATGGGCTCTGGGATCGACTCGACGTGCTCTGGGTCCCCGGTAGACGCCGCGAGGCGGAGGCGTCGGACGCGAAGGTGCGCCAGCTCGAGGTGGCCGAGCGCGCGGGAATGCGCGTGCCGCGGACGCTCATCACCAACGATCCGGCGGAGGCGCTGCGGTTCTACGCCGCGTGTGAGGGGCGCGTCGTCTCGAAGGTGCTGCGAAACGGCGCCGTGCTGCACGACGGCGAGAAACACCTCGCGTACACGCACGTGTTTCGTCGCCGGGACCTCCATCAGCTCGAGAGCGTCGCGCTCGCGCCCGTGATCTTCCAGGAGCTGGTGCCGAAGCGGATCGAGCTGCGCGTCAACGTCGTCGGGGACCGCGTGTTTGCCGCCGCCATCGATTCGACGGCGAGCCCGTTTGCGCGCGAGGACCTGCGCCGCGCCGAGCACCTCGTCGGCTGCACCGCGCATACCTTGGATTCGGAGGTGCAGGCGCAATGCGTCCGCATCGTGCGAGATCTCGGCATCACGTTCGGCGCGATCGATATGGTCGTCACGCCGGCTGGCGAGCACGTGTTCCTCGAGGTCAATGCGGCTGGCGCGTGGATGTGGGTCGAGGCGCGGGTCGGGCTCCCCATTGCGGAGGCACTGGCGGACCTCATGCTCGATGGCCGAACGAAGCGCCGCCGCCCGGAGGTCCGTGCCGAGCGCGTTTGAGAAGGCGGTCCTCGCCGGGATCCGCTTCTTGCGCGAGCTCCCACGCGGGCGCGCCGAGATGGTGGAGGCGCAGAAGCGGCTCCATGCATTTCGAGCGGCGCACCGGGTTCGCGCCGACCTCGTGGCCGATTGGACGAGCGCGTCCCGTCGCGTCGACTACGACCTCTTGCTCCCCGACGACACCCACGGGACGCTCGCGCTCTCGCAGGCGCAGCCCGCAAGCAGCCCGTGGAACAGCGCCCACGCGGAGCATTGGGCCGCGCAGCGTGTCGCCACGATCGACGGCGAGGCGCTCTCCGTGCACGACGCCCTGCGCCTCTGGCAAGCGCGCGCAGCCCTCGGACCAAGCTGGATGCAGGCGCTGCTCGACGAGGCCCTCCTCTCGCGCGCCCAAGCCGACGAGGAGGAGAGCGGCGAGGATGTCGAGGGCGCCGACGAGGAGGCCGTCAAGGCGCGCGCTCGCGAGATACGGGGCCGGCTGGGGCTCGGAAGCCCAGCCCAGGTGCAGAGCTGGCTCCGCGAGCACGGCCTTCCCGCGACCGGCCTCGAAGACCTGGCTCGAGCCGAGGTGCAGCGCGAGCGCTGGCTGGATCGCCTGTTCGCCGCCGACGGCGCCGCCTTCTTCGAGAAGAACCAGCGCGACTTCGACAGCGTGACGGTGGCCTGGGCCATCGGTCCCAAGGGCGCGCTCACGCGCCTCGCGACGCGGCGTCGGGCCGGAGCGTCCCTTCTCGCGACCGTCGAGCGGAGCGTCCGCGCCCGCGGAGCGGAGCTCATCGAGGCCAAGCTGGAGCGCTGCTCTGCGTGGCAGCTGCCCGCGGCGATGCGGCGCGCCTCGCCGGGCGCCTGGGTCGGCCCCGTGGTCGTCGAGGGAAAGCCGCGGATCGGCGAGGTGCTCACGCGCTCGCCGCGCGATCTCGGCGACGAGGA
>JAEUKE010000240.1 GCA_016794345.1 Myxococcales bacterium | reverse complement strand
TCGATCTCGACGCTGACGACAGAGCCGCCAGCTTCGACGAGCCGCGAGGCGACCGTCGCGCCATAGCCGGTCCCGCCGCCCAGATCGAGCAGGCGTGCGCCGCGGCCGACCCCGGCGAGCGTGAAGCTCTTCGCGTAGGCGTGCAGCGCGCTGATGGTTGCGAGGCCGCTTCCGTCGAGGGCGACGGCCACGTCCTGGGTGCTCTCGAGCAGGCTGTCTCCGGGGACGAACCGCTCGCGCGGCGCCGCGGCGAGCGCCTGTCCGAGGGGAGAGGCGAGAAAGGCCTCCGCCGCGCCCGGGTCGTCGGGGTGGAGCAGGTGGCCGACGCGGGTGACGGCGGGCGCGCGCAGGTCGCGGAGGAGCGCGGTGGCCTCGTCGTCCGTCGCCAGCCGCTCGCGGGCGGACGCGCCGCGGCCGAGGTATTTGTTCCAGGCGTAATACCGCGCGAGGAAGTGGAGCCGGTAACGCGGTGAGAGGCTCGCGATCTGGTCGTCGATCGCGCTCATGAAGTAGTCGCGGGCCCGGCCGCCGTAGCAGAAGCTCTCCTTGAGCCCACGAAGGATGGGGGACATGAGCTCGTGGGAGAGCGCGGCGCGGCGCCGGTAGTCGAGGTCCGCCGATGGATCGACCCACTCGCTCAGGAACTCCTGATCGCCGTCGTGCCACCAGCTCGGCCTGTGGAAGCGCGTGCCGAACCGAGCCGTCCACGCCTCCTTCTCGTCATCGATGGGCGAGCCGGGGTAGAGCCGGAACGGGTCGACCGAGAGAAAGCCGGTGGTTCCCTTGGGGTCGAGGAAGAGCTCGGAGAGGTAAGCGGCGCTCCGGCGGAGCGACGCCTCGGTCTCGCCGGGGTGACCGACGATGACGTTTGCGCCCCAGGGCAGATCGAGCTCTCGCGCGCGGGCGGCGATGTACTTCATCCGCTCGAGGTAGGTGTCGAGCCGCCCCGCCTTGCGGATGGTCGCGAGCTGCGCCTCGTCCCCCGATTCGAGGCCGAAGCCGAGGGCGCAGTTGGCCTTCGTGAACTGCTCGAGATCCTCGTCGTCGATCATGTCGACGCGGATGAGGAGCCAGAGCTTCTTGGCGAGGAGCTTCTCGCGCGCGAGCGCGTCGAGGAAGGCGCGGCGCCACTGCTTGCGCATGCCGAAGAGCGCGTCCGAGATGTAGACGGTCGTGTTCTCGAGGTCGACGAACGCGGCCAGGCGGCGCATCTCGTCGATGGCGCGTTCGACCGAGAGGGGGCGCCAGCTGACCTCCCGCTTCGCGCGCTCCATACAGAACGCGCAGTCGAAAGGACACCCGCGCGACAGGTAGAGCTGCACCTGCGGCGCCACGCGCGAGAGGACGGGGCGGTACCGATCGAGGAACGACCAGTCCGACGAGGGGAGCTCGTCGAGATCCTCGATCGGATCGGGGCCGAGGACCTCGCCGCGCAGCGGTGCGCCGCCCAGGACGGACTCGACCACGCGGGTCAGCGGCTTCTCGCCCTCGCCGACCACCGCGACGTCGAAGCCCGCTTCGAGCAGCTCGGTCGGTCGCGCGCTCACGTGGTAGCCGCCGGCGACGAACACGGCGTCGGGGCAGAGCGTGCGTCCGATCTGCGCGATGGCCTCGACCTTGAGGAAGTCGAACGACGAGTAGCAGGAGAAGCCGACGACGTCGTAGCCGGACCCGTGTGGCCCCGCGAACACCCGCGCGAGATCGACGGGGCCGAGCGCGCGCTCGGCGTAGAGATCCACGATGTCGACCGCGACGCCGGTCTTCTGGCGAACGTAGCCTGCGATGGTGACGAGCTGCGGGACGCCGAAGTTGCCGGCCGCGACGCCGTCGGTCCCCGGCCAGAGCAAGAGGACGCGCGCCTGCTTCACGGCTTCCGGCCGATCGAGGAGAGCGCGGCGCCGCGGCTCACGGCGTCGTCCGCTCCACGTCGGCGCTGCGCCTGGCGAGGCGGGAGGCCGGCACGAGCTGCGTGCCGCCGTCTCGCGCGGCCTTCAGCTGGGAAGAGAACGCGTCGTCGACGTGCTGGGCGACGAGGGGGTCGAGACCGCGTTGGCCCGAGACGGCGACGGCGGCCGCGCCGCAGCCGCCCAGACACTGCTGCTTGAACGGACACGGCTCGCAGAACTCGGGCGTGGTGTCGCGGTACTGCGTCACGACCTCGCTCGTGACGAGCTCCGCGAAGGAGGAGGCGCGCGCGTCGCCGATGCTCGTCGCGTGGAGCGTGCACTGGCGAAGCTCCCCCCGAGGA
>JAEUKE010000003.1 GCA_016794345.1 Myxococcales bacterium | reverse complement strand
CCTCGCGCTCTCCCTCGACAGCCGTCCCGGCGTACAACGCCTCGAGCTTCCGGAGCTTCTCGACCAGGGTCCCTTCGAGGAACATCCGCCAACGCTAGCCGAGCCGCCAGCCGACCGCGATCGGCTGCCGTCAAGCACGTCTCGCCGCGCCAGGGGAGAACGGCCTGGAGGGGTTACGGCGAAGGAGCAGCGGCCGGCGCCGCGGCCGGCGGCGCGGTCGGCGCGATCGTGGCCGCGCTCGCCGCGATCGGCGCGATCGCCGTGCCGGGCCTCGGCCTCGTCGCAGCAGGTCCCATCGTGGCCGCGCTCGCCGGCGCCGGCGCGGGTGGCGCGGCGGGCTCCGTCGTCGGCGCGCTCATCGGCGCGGGCATCCCCGAGCACGAGGCGAAGTTCTTCGGCCCCGAGGTCGAACGCGGCGGCATCCTCGTGGGCGTGCACATCGTGGATCGCGACTGGGTCGACACCGCCAAGCTCATCCTGCGCAACGCAGGCGGCTCGTCACTCAAGGCCGCTTGATGGTCGCCCGAGCGCGCGTCTCGTCCGTGAGGAGCGCAGCGACCGCGTCGTCCGCGAGGGGCTCGATCGCCGCGATGGCTTCGGCCCAACGAGCGCGCTCGACCGACGTCGCGTAGCCGATCCCCAGGGCTCGCCGGATCCCGGCGAGCCTCGCCGCGACGCCCTCGGCGTACGCGTAGCCCTCGGGCAACGCGAAGCTCGATACGGCCTCGAGCAGGCGCCCCATCCTCTCTTCGAACACGGCGTCGTCCAGCCCCGCTGCGCGTCGCGCCTCTCCGTGGTGCAGCTCGGCCGCACGCTTCGCCGCGGTCGTTCCATCGCGGACCGCGCGCGAGAGCGTGCGAGCGAGCGCCGGGACGCCCAGGCGCCGGACGAGCGCGCCGTCGAGGCACATCTCCCAGGTCACGTGACCGAAGAGCCGCAGCCGAGGCGACAGCTCGCGAGGCACGGTGCCGAGCGCTTCCGTCGTGGCCGCTTCCCCGAGGCGGAAATGGCGGCTCTCGTGAAACCAGCGATCCACCTCGAGGTGGTGCTCGACGCCGGCGAGGATGGAGGCGAGCGCGGGATCGACGCCCGGCACCGAGACGCCGCGCTTGGATCGCGCGGGCCTCGCCACCATGCGCCAGAGATCGGGCAGCATCGCGCCGAGCGTGACCGCGGGGTCTCCGTGGTCCCACTCGGCGAGGTGCGCGTGCAGGACGAAGTTCAAAGCAAAGCCCCCCCGCTCCCCCAGGGAGAGGGGGTCGCGGGGTAAGGGCCCTCACCCCTGCCCCTCTCCCTCAGGGAGAGGGGCATCTTTGGCTCACCAGCCACACTGCTCGCCCTTCGTCTGCTCCTTCATGTACGAGCGGAGCGGCGCGAAGTACTCGAGGATGGCGGACGCATCGGCCTTTGTCTCTCCGCTGATCGCCTTCATCGCCTCGGGCCAGGGCTTGCTCGCGCCCATCGCAAGCATGGCCTTCAGCTTCTCGCCTGCGGCCTTGCTCCCGTAGATCGAGCACTTGTGCAGGGGCCCCGTGTGCCCGGCGGCCTTGCAGAGCGCGCGGTGGAACTGGAACTGGTAGATGTCCGCGAGGAAGTAGCGGAGGTAGGGCACGTTCGCCGGCACGTGGTACTTCGAGCCCGGATCGAACGACGCTTCGGTTCGGGCCTCCGGCGGCGCGACGCCCTGGTACTTGAGCACCAGGTCCCACCAGGCCTTGTTGTACTGGCCGGGCGGCGTCTTGCCGGCGAAGACGTCCCACCGCCACTTGTCGATGAGGAGGCCGAAGGGCAAGAAGGCCACCTTGTCGAGCGCGCGCTTCATCAGCACGTTCATCTCGGCCTTCGGGTTCTGCGGCGCTTTGTCCAGCAGGCCGATCTTCACGTAGTACTCGGGCGTCACGCTGAGGGCGAGCACGTCCCCCACGCCTTCGTGGAAGCCGTCGTTTGCGCCGTCCTGAAAGAGGACCGGCAGCGTGTGGTAATACGTGAAGTAATAGTCGTGCCCGAGCTCGTGGTGGATCGTGATGAGGTCCTCCTCGTTCGTCTCGGTGCACATCTTGATGCGCACGTCGTTGTTGAACGTGAGGTCCCACGCGCTCGCGTGACAGACCACCTCCCGATCCCGCGGCTTGTCGAAGAGCGACCGCGCCCAGAAGGTGTCGGGCAGCTTGGTCATGCCGAGCGACACGAAGAAGTCCTCGCCGATGCGGACCATCCCCTTCGAGTCGACCTTCTTCTTCTTGATGCCCGCGGTCACGTCGAGCGACGCCTCTCCCGGGTACGGCGCCAGGTCGTCGTAGACGTACCCCCACGTCTGCGACCACATGTTGCCGAGCACGTGCGCGGGGATGGGGGCCTTGTCGGCGATCTTGTCTTTGCCCCACTTCTTGCGGAGCTTCGAGCGCGCATAGCAGTGAAGCTCGTCGTAGAGCGGCTTCACCTCCTGCCAGAGGCGCTCGATGTCCTGCTCGAGCGCAGCGGGCGGCATGTCGTAGCGATCACGCCAGAGCTCACCGAGATCCTTCTGGCCGATCTCCTTCGCGCCCTTGTTCCCGAGCTCGACGAACCGCTCGTATTGCTTGCGGAGCGGGACCGAGATGGTGCGCCAGCCGAGGAAGGCCTCCTTCTTCTCTTCCCAGCTCGCCTTCTTGTCCTCGAGGATCTTCGAGAGATCACCGAGCGTGAGGCAGTTGTCCTTCGCGTCCTTCGCGCGGAACTTCTTCAGCGTCTCCGAGCAGTATTTCCCTTTGCCGTAGGTGCTCTGCATGGCGACGCCGAGCTCGGCGAGCTCCTTGCGCTCCTTCGGATCGTTCGGCGAAGGCAACACGGTGCCGCGCCGGAGGAGCTCGAGCTTCCGCGCGACGTCGGGCGCGAGCCCCTGCACGTCTCGGTAGCGCACCGACTCCTTGATCTTGCGCGTGACGTACTCCATCGACGCCTCTTGCGCGGCGGCGGCGAGACCGTCCGTGTCGTCGGTGATGAAGTTCTGGTTGATCCAGTCCGCGCGCGCCTGCGCGACCCACACCTTGCGCAGGCCTTCGTCCACGTCGGCGATGAAGGCCGCCGCCTCTGCTGCTGTGGCGGGGCCGCTCGCCGGCTGAAATCCGCCAGGCTCGGCGCTCGCGGATTGCGCAGGCGCGGCTCCAGGCTCGAGCCCCGGCGCGGGCGGCGACGGCGTGAGCGGCGCCGAGCCCGAACAGGCGATCGACGCGACCATCAGAACGGAGGGCAGATGGGAGAGGAGGGACCGAGCCATGGCCGCGGAGCCTAATCCTCCGGCGCTTCGTCAGGAAGGGGCCCGAGCTTCGAGACAGAACCGTGATATAGGTCCGGTGGGGTTTCGGTGAGCGAGAGGTCCGCACCCATGACGGGATCCAATCAGCGCCCGAAGGCTGCACCGCCGCCGCTTCCACTCGAGCGGTTCGCCGAGCTGTCGGCGGAGATCGACGCCGGCGTCCCCGAGCCCGAGATCCTCGAGCGCGAGAAGCTCACCGAGGCCACCTGGGCATCGGCCAAGGCCTATTGGCTCCGTCGCATGGCGGACGAGGCCGAGCGTAAGCGGTTCGAGACGACGACGCGTTACCAGGCCATCTTCAAGGCCAAGCGCGCCGTGTTCGACTCGAAGCTCCGTCGTGAGCGCGACCGCGCGTCGCGCGTCAAGGTGGAGATCCCCGAGAACGAAGCAGTGAAGGCCGCCACGCGCGAGCTGTCCGCGCCGCTCCTCTCGCAGCTCGCGCCGTTGAGCCTGCCCGACGCGCCGCCGTCGACCGTGCCGGCGCCTGCGCCGATCCACCACCCGTCGCCGCGACCTCACTCGCCCGCACAGTCTGCGATGGCTGCGATGATGCAGCCTGCCGCTGCGCTGCCCGTGCAGGCGCCGCCGCCGCCGGCGTTCGTCGCGCAGCCCGCGACCCACCGTACGGGGCCAGTCGGTCCGATTCCACGCAACGCGCTCCCCTTCGACGAGCCGAGCAGCCACGCCGGGGTCGCGCCCATGACGGCGCCCGCTCCCGCGACGGCGCCGACGCCGAACGCCGCGCTGGAGCCCCCGCCTCGTCGCAAATGGTCGACCATCGTCGCGGACGTCGGTTCGCTCGGCGAGGCGATGCCCTTCAAGGCGCCGCCTCCCGAGCCCCCCAAGCCCGTCGCGACGCAGCCCGCTCCCCCGCCTCCCGCGCCCGTCGAAAAGAAGTCGAGCCTCGGCTCCACGATGACGAGCAACGAGGGAGGCACCACGCAGGAGATGATGCCGTTCTCCCGGAGCAACGGCGCCGTACCCGCGCCGCCGCCCGTGCCTCCGCCGGCGCAATCGCAGCCCGCGCAGCCCGCGCCCACGGCCGGCAAGCGCCGTCATCTCGCCTCGACGATGATGGTAGATCCGAGCGAGATCGACGCGCGCGGCCTGCCCTTCGGGGGCTCGGCGCCGCGCCAGACACCGCAACCCATGCGCGCGCAGAGCCCGCTACCCATGCCTGCGACCACGGTGCCGGCCCCGCCGCACACCGATGACGACGACGACGATCAGCCGCGCACGAAGGCGATCGATCCGGAGGCCGTGCGCGCGGCGATCGCGGCAGCGACGCCGTTCGGCGGAGGGCGCGGCTCGAGCCCCGCGATCCCGGCAGTATCCTCCTCGCCGAAGACGAGCACGCTCGACGCCTCGGCGTTCAGGCCGCCGTCGTCGAACGCAGGCGCACGCGGTCCCAAGCGCTTCAGCATCAACGTCTTCGCGTCCCTCACCGCGGAGATCGCGGAGAAGCCGGGGGACGTGGACGCGATCAGGCGCAAATACGGCATCACCGACGCGGAGCACCACGAGGAGTCGCAGCGGTGGACGGAAGACTTCGCGCAGAACGAGGAGCTCCGCAAACGTTACCTCGGCATCGTGCAGCGCTACCGCGGCTACCTGAAGGGACGCGGCTGAGCACACCTGTCGCTTCTGAGCCTCGTCTGCGAGCGCAAACCTGTTAGCCTACCACGCGAGGGTCCATGGCAGAGCGTCCGGTCCATTTCGAGCTCCGGGGGGAAGGACTTCCGGAGGATGCGCAGCCCACGAGCTTCGAGGTCCACGAAGCGCTGTCGCTTCCCTTCACGTTGCGCGTCGACTTCGCCACGAAGGACGCGAGCTTCAAGGTCGGCGATCTGCTCCGCAAGGGCCTCACGGTCCTCGTGGTGGACGCCGAGCGCGGTCGGCACCGCTCGTACTCGGGCGTGTGCGAGGAGGCCGAGTTCGTTCACCACACCGGGACGCAATACGTCTTCCGCGTCGCGGTGAGGCCGCCCATCGCCGCCCTCGCCCACCGCGAGGACCTGCGCATCTACCAGGACAAAGGCGTCGTCGACGTCGTGAAAGAGCTGCTCGCGGCCGGCGGCGTCGACAAGGTCGAGTGGCGCCTCGAAGGCACCTACCCGCCTCGCGAGATCATCATCCAGTACCGCGAGACCGAGCTGAACTTCGTCCACCGGCTCCTCGCGGACGAAGGCATCTTCTACTTCTTCCTGCACGCCGAGGGCGAGACGACGATGGTCTTCGCCGACTCGACGAACGCGATGACCGAAGAGACGGAGGTGCCCGTCGTCCTCGCTCTCTCCCAGGGCATCCCCGGCTCCGACCCGGCGAGCGGCGTCTCGTTCACGCGCCGCCTGCGGACGTCGAGCGTTCGCCTGCGCGACTACGACTTCGAGAAGCCGCAAACTCCACCGAACGCCGGGCAAGGTGCGGAGTCCGCGTGGCCCATGTCCTACTACGAGTACCCGGGCCTCTTCACGAAGTCGGCCGACGGCCAGCGTCGCGCCTCGGCGCGCCTGCGGGAGCTGCGCGCCGACGCGGAGGAGATCACGCTCACCACGGGCGCGATGAACCTGGAGGTCGGCAAGTCCTTCCAGATCGCCGGCGCTGCCCAGGAGATGCACAACGGCAAGTTCGTCTGCCTCGAGCTGAAGTCGCGCGGCACGCAATCAGAGCAAGGCGCAGCCGGCGACTCCAAGCTCGAGACCACGCTCGTCGCCCAGCCCGAGGGCGCGTCGTTCTCGGCGCCGCGTCGCGCGAAGCGTCCCAGGATCGTGGGCATCCACACCGCCGTGGTGACAGGGCCGACGCAGGGTGAGGAGGAGATCCACTGCGACAAATACGGGCGCGTCAAGGTGCGCTTCCGGTGGGATCGCGTCGGCCAATACGACGACAAGTCGAGCTGCTGGCTGCGCGTGGCGCAGCCGCCGCTCGGCGGCCAGATCATCATCCCCCGCAACGGCTGGGAGGTGGCGGTCGCCTTCTTCGACGGCGACCCGGACAGACCCTTCGTCCTCGGGCGCCTCTACAACGCCGAGCGCGTCCCGCCGATGAGCCTCCCCGGCTCCAAGGCCTTCGGCACGCTGAAGAGCTCCTCGTCTCCAGGCGGCGCCGGCTCGAACGAGATCAGCCTCGGCGACTCGGGCGGCAAGCAGGGCTTCGGCATGACGAGCCAGAAGGACCTCAACATCAACGTCAAGAACGACCAGAACGAGACGGTGGGCGCCAACGAGACGACCGACATCAAGGTCAACGCGAGCCACAAGGTCGGCGCAAACCAGACCGTCAGCGTCGGCGGCAACCGTGAGGTGAACGTCGGCTCGGTGGCTTCCGACAAGGTCAAGGGCGACCAGTCGATCTCCGTCGGCGGCAACCTGACCGACAACGCCATCTCCAACTACGTCGAGAACATCGGCGCGAGCCGCTCCGAGTCGATCGGCGGCAACATGACGACGATCTGCAACGGCGTGCGGAACACGGTCACCGGTGACATCTCGCGCTCCGTGGGCGCCGTCATGCTCACCGCCAGCGTGGCCTCGATCTCCGACACGATCGGCGGCAACGCCTCGGAGGACGTCGGGATCGCCCGGGTCGACCTCTGCAAGGGAAGCATCGGCGAGACCATCGCCGGCAACAAGAGCACGACCAGCCTCGCGGCCGACCTCCACGTCGCCAAGGCCAACTACGCCACCGAGGTGACCGGCATGTGCACGCAGATGGTCGGCGCGATCCACTACTCCAAGGTGGCGGGGGACTACACCGTCTCTGCCCCGCTCATCACCCTCGTCGGCGGCGTCGGCGTGTTCAAGGGCGGCGGCTCCGAGATCAAGCTGGGCGGCGCGCCCATCGTCATCAAGGGCTCGTCCATCTCGGTCGAGACGCTCATGGACGTGAAGCTCGGCACGTCACTCAAGCTGGGGTGAGGGAGACCATGGCCAAACACGGAATCTTCGCGGAGTTCGAGGTGGCGGGCGAGAAGCTCGTCGTCGTGGCCGCCTCCATCCGAGACCGCCTCGACGAGGTGCCCCTCGCCGTCGTCACGCTCGTCAACGACGGCGAGCTGCCGAAGCCCAAGGCGCTCCTCGGCGCGGACGCCAAGCTCGCGATCGGCTCGGTCGACCAGCCCGGCTCGCCTCACAAGTTCCAGGGCATCGTCACCCGAGCCGAGCGTCGCCTGGACCAGGACGGCCGCCCGACCCTCAAGCTCGAGGTCCGCCCGAAGCTCTGGCGCCTGACCCTCCGCAACGACGTGCGCACCTTCCAGAACAAGAGCGCGACCGACATCCTGAAGGAGGTCGTGGAGGGCGCCGGCGCCGGTCCCGTCCGGATGGACGCGGGCGGGAGCTACTCGCCCATGGAGTTCGTCGTCCAATACCGCGAGACGGACCTCGAGTTCCTCCTCCGGCTCGGCTCGGAGGAAGGAATCGGGCTCGCCTTCGATCACGAGACCGGGAAGGTCGTCTTCTTCGACGACCCGCGCGGCCTCGACGACGCCGCCGACAAGACGATCAAATACATCCCCGAGTTCGGCTTCGACGCGGAGTTCACCTCGGTCGGCAAGGTGACCGAGACCCACCGCGTCGCGTCGGACAAGGTCTTGCTCCGCGACTACGACCCGACTCGCCCCCGCTTCACCCTCGAGAAGGCGGTCGAAGGAAAGGACGACGGCGACCACGCGCTCGAGGTCTACCAGTACCCCGCGCGCACGAACGACGACGACACGCTCGAGCACCGCGCCCAGGTCCTGCTCGACTCCATGCAGGCGCGTCGCGACGTCGTGACGGGGTCCACGACCTCGTGGACGCTCGCACCGGGCCAGCGCTTCACGATCGAAGGTCACCCCTACGCGCCGCTCGACGTGGAGCTCCTGACCACCGGGATCGAGCTCGAGTACGACGAGTCGAGCTCCGTCTTTGCCGGGGCCACCGAAGGTCGCCGCCGCCACTCCGTATCGCTCAAGTTCACGGCCATCCCGACGGCCCGCTCCGCGTACCGCCCACCTCGTCGCGGCCCGCGGCCGACCATCGCCGGCATCGAGACTGCCGTCACCACGGGCGCTTCCGGCCAGGAGATCGACGTCGACGACGCGGGCCGCGTCACCGTCATCTACCCGTGGGACCGCGTCGCCGCGAAAGACGACACGAGCAGCGTGCGCATGCGTACGCTCCAGCTCGGCACGGGCGGCTCCATGCTCCTGCCGCGCGTCGGCTGGGAGGTCGTCGTCCAGCACGACGAGGGCGACCCGGACCTGCCCCTCGTGATGGGGCGCCTCTACAACGCGGAGAAGCCGCCGCCCTATGCGCTCCCGGCCGGCAAGGCACGCTCCTCGATCCAGACGGCCACGACCCCTGGCGGCGGGAGCACGAACGAGCTCCGCACCGACGACTCGGCAGGCAGCGAGGAGATGTTCTTCAACGCCTCGAAGGACATGACCGTCATGGCCAAGAACAACGCGACCGAGGGAATCGGGAACAACGCGACGCTCAAGGTCGGCGGCAACCAGGACATCAACGTCACGAACAGCCTCGACCTCTACGTCGGCGCGGACCAGAGCGTCTCGGTCGGCGGCAACCAGAAGAGCTCGGTCGAGACGTTCCACGTGGACGACATCGGTGGGAGCCACACCCTCGACGTGGGTGGGAACCGCGACATGAAGGTCGGCGGCGACCACAAGTTCACGATCGCGGCGGACGAGACGCTCGACGTCGGCTCGATGAAGACCGACCTCGTGGTCGGGTCCATCGACGAGAAGACGGACGCCAACATGACGCTCGACGTGAGCGCCGTCCGCGCGACGCTCACCGCCGGCAGCCACAACACCACCATCGGCGGCAACCTCGACGAGAAGGCGGGGGCGGCCAAGGTCTCCCTCGTCTTCGGCGCGTTCGGGAGCGAGGTCGGAGGCAACCAGGACCTGAAGTCGATCGGCGCCGCGATTCAGCTCGTCACGGCAGATCGCTCGGAGTCCGCCGCGGGCATGTACACGGAGATCGCGGCCGGCGCCCACATCGTGAAGGCTGACAACATCGTCTTCGAAGCAGAGACGGCGCTCACCGTCGTCATGGGCGGCACCATCCTGTCGCTGACGCCCGCGTCCGTGGCGCTCCTCGGCGCGTCGTCCGTCAAGTTCGACGGCGACATGGCAGAGACCAGCGTGCTCACGATCGACAACGTCTGAAAGCGAGACCTGCGATGGCACGCACCCTCTCCGTATCTCTCGTGGTCCAGGACGTCCCGGCCGACCGCGTCGACGGGTTCGAGCTCGTTCGCGAGCTCGGTCGCCCGGCGTCGGTTCTGGTGGACGCGCTCTTCGCGATCGACGTCGCACCGCTCAACGCCGTCGGCACGCCCGCGACGCTCAGCTTCGGCTACGAAGGCGAGCCCGCGCACGAGCTCGTCGGGATCATCGAGTCGGTCACCCAGGCCGGCACCCCGCTGATGGGCGCTGCCTCGGGCCGAGGCGGCTCGTTGCACGCCGCCCGGTTCCGCATCGTCTCGGTGACCGAGCTGATGCGCGGAACGGTCGACGCGCGGATCTTCCAGGAGAAGGACGTGAAGGAGATCGTCGGCACCCTGCTCGAGGAGCACGGCCTGCCGGCGGAGAAGCAGAAGTGGCAGCTCACCGCCACGTACCCGAAGCGCGAGTACTGCGTGCAGTACATGGAGAGCACCCTCGCCTTCGTCTCGCGCCTCATGGAGGAAGAGGGCATCTATTTCCTCTCGTCGTCGGAAGGCGGGGAAGAGGTCGTCGAGCTCTGCGACGACAGCCCGTCGGCAGCCCCCATCCAGGGCGACAAGGAGCTGCCCTACAAGCGGCAGAAGGGCTTCGCGTCGGACAAGGACTCCGTCCTCGCCGTGGTGGAGACCGCCGAGCTCGTCGCCGGCAAGGTCACGCTGCGCGACTACGACTTCAAGCGCCCCTCGCTCGACATGACCGTCGAGGCCGAGGGCGAGAGCGAAGCCGATCTCGAGCGATACGATTTCCCCGGCCTCTACGTCGAGCCGTCGGAAGGCAAGCGCCTCGCGCAGGTGCGCCTCGAGGCAGAGCGCGCCAAGCGAGAGGTGCTCGAGATCTTCGCGGACTGCCCCCGGCTCGACGCCGGCCGCCTGGTGGAGCTGGCCGACCTCATCGACGCGGACGAAAACGGTGAGTACCTCATCACGACGGTGCGCCACCTGTACGGCGCCGCCGCCGCCCGCGCGATTGAGCGCGGGACCGGCAGCGCCTCCGGCGATCGGGACATCTACATCGCCGAGGCCTCCCTCATCCGGAAGGACGTCAAGTTTCGGACGCCACAGACCACGCCGCGACCGCTCATCCAGGGTCCGCAGACCGCCCGCGTCGTCGGGCCCTCGGGCTCGGAGCCCGAGTCCATCCACACCGACGAGCACGGCCGGGCCAAGGTCAAGTTTCACTGGGACCTCGCGCCGGAGGACGACGACAAGGCCTCGTGCTGGATGCGCGTGGCCCAGCTCCAGACCAGCGGATCGATGATCCTGCCGCGCTATAGCTGGGAGGTCATCGTGGAGTTCCTCGGGGGTAATCCCGACCGCCCGTACGTGACGGGCATGCTCTACAACGGCCTCTTCATGCCGCCGTATGCCCTGCCCGAAGGCAAGACGCGAACGAGCTGGCAGACGCGCTCGACACCGGGAGGCGGCGGGCGCAACGAGATCCGCTTCGAGGACCGCGCCGGCGGCGAAGAGATCATGATCCAGGCCCAGAAGGATCAGACGATCGCCACCGCCAACGACAAGAAGAAGACGGTCGGCAACAACTCCTCGCGTTCGGTCGGCGCCGACGAGACCATCGAGGTGAGCGGCAACCAGACGACGAAGATCACGATGGGCAGCCAGACGACGGTCGACGGCAGCCAGTCGATCTCCGTCGGCGGCAACTGCAACGTGGAGGTCAACGCCGTCACCGGCCTGACAGCGGGGGGCGACAGCTCCACGACGATCGGCGGCAACCACTTCGAGATGGATGGGAACCCGCTGCAGGCCTTGCTCAACATCGCGACGCAGGTCGTGATCGAGGCCGCACAAGCCGCCGCGAGCCAGGCGATGGAGCAGATCAACGGCGCCATCCAGAGCCGCGTCGATCAGGCCATGGCGCCCATCAACAACCTGACCTCCCAGGTCGAGGCGCTGGGCGCAGGCATGGAAGCCGCCCGCAGCGGCGATCTCGGCGCGCTTGCCGGCCTGGGCGCGCAGGCGGCCGGGCTCCCCGTTCCGCCCGCGTTCGGCGGCGGCGACGGCGGGGGCGGCGAGGCTGGTCGTGGCGGCGACGCCGGCGGCGGTGACGCCGGTGGCGGGCGCGACGGCGGCACGGACGCCCCCTCGGGCGCCAGCTACACCGAGATGATCGGCCTCAACGAAGCAGTGGACGGCGCCATCCAGCGCGGCATCACCGCCGGCGCCGGTGCGCTCGGGGCAGCGCTCGGGCTGGACTCCGCGGGCGGCGGTGGGGGGTCGGGTGCGAACACCGACGGTCCTGTCGGCGACGTGGCCGGCCTGAGCCAGGAAGATCGCGCAAAGGGCCCCGGCCACAACACCCACCTCACGTCGGGCGCCTACTCCGAGTCCACCGGCTCGATGCGCATCCAGGCCGCGCTGATGGGCGTGCACACGGAGGCTGCAGGGAACCTCACCGAGACGGTGGGCGGCGCCAAGGTGACCGGGGCCATCGGCAACATCACCCTCGACGTCGGAGGGAACAAGACCGAGACCGCGCTCGGACGCATCGCGGTCGTGAAGGGCGACGAGGCCGAGACCGTCACTGGCAACAGAATGGTCATGGTGGGCGGCGCGATCTTCGACAAGGTCGGTGGCGGCCAGACCGTCACGGCGGGCGGTCCCGCGACGTTCATCGGGTCGTTCCAGAAGTTCGACGCCGCGACGAGCATCACCTTCAAGTGCGGCGAGAGCGAGGTCGTCATCGACGGCAGCGGCGTCACCATCAAGGGGCTCGCCGTGGCCGTGCTCTCCCCGAAGATCCAGCTAACGAAGAAGGTCGCGCAAGGCGCATAGACGATGACCCTCCCGCGCGTCGACAACGAGACCGACTTCATCGCCACGCCTCACCTCCTCGTCGACAAGGACGGCGAGAAGCTCGCGCTCATCGTGAAGGCCACGGTCGAGCACGAAGAGGGCCCGCCTCGTGGTCCGGACGGCACCTTTACGGTAGCGCCGCGCGTGCGCCGAAGGCCGGTTCGCGCAGCCGACGTGCCGTGGGGCAAGCCCGAGGTGGCGAGCGTTCGTTATCCGTCGGATCTATGCCTGCGAAAGCCCGGGACGGACGTGATCGTCGTCGCGCGCGCCCACGCCCCGCGAGGAGAAGCGGTGCCGCGCTTCGACTGCGGCGTGCGTATCGGTCGCGTCTCGAAGGTGGTTCGCGTCACCGGGCCGCGCGTGTGGGCAGGCGCGGGGGAAGCACTGACCGAGCCCACGCCGATCGCCGCGCTCGACGTCCGGTACGATTTCGCCTTCGGCGGCTTCGACGACTCCGATCCCGAGAAGATCGCCGAGGACTCACGGAACCCCGTCGGCCGCGGGGTCCTCTGCGATCTCGCAGGGCTGGAGGGCTCGGCAGCGCCACAGATCGAAGACCCGCTGGATCCCGTGAGGACCGCGTCGTCGCGGCCGAGACCCGCGGGCCTAGGCGCCCTCGGCCGAACCTTCGAGCCGCGCCGATCGCGTTGGGGCACCTACGACGCGAAATGGCTCGAGGAGCGGTCTCCCCTGCCCCCACCCGATTTCGACGATCGCGCGAACCTGGCAGCGACGCCCGAGCTCGTCTCGGTCCCCCCCATGGCAGGCGGCGAAGAAGGGGCGCTGACGAACCTGACGCCAGGCGGAGGGTCGCTCGCCTTCGTGTTGCCCCGAGTCCGCCTCGTCGTGACCTTTCGTGTCCCGGGGCGAGAGCCCGAGGTCGTGCGCCCTTGCCTCGACACGGTCGTGCTCGATGCGCTCGGACCGATCGAGCACCGCCAGCTCGCCGCGGCCGATCCGGACTTTCCTCCGCCTCCGGCCGGGCCGCTCACGGTGGAGCTCGTGTGGAGGGCCTACGTACCCGCGCCTCGGAAGCTCGCCGACGCGACGATCACGGTTCGAGAGGAGCGAGCCCCATGAAGAGCCTCGGAACCATCGTCGGTGTCGGAATGCGCACCGGCGTCTCCCACGACGCGCTCTCGACGAGCCTCTTGCTCCGGACCGGCGTCCCGGCCATCACGGCCTCGCCGCTCGCCGGACCGGATGACGAGCCTGTCAGCATGGCGTTCGATCCGACGCTCGACCCTTACCTCGTGGGGGAGGAGCGCGCGGCACGGCTGGGCGCCGCCGCCGCGTTCGAGCTCGCGAGCGTGCTCGGCAGCTCCGCTCGTTCGTTCCGCGCGCGCGTCGCCCTCGCCTTCCCCGAGGCGCGACCAGACCAGAAGCGCAGCGAGGTCGGGCAGGCGCTCGCCACCTCGTTCCGAGGCGTGCTCGGGGAGACGTTCGGCAGCCCCCCGGTCGACCTGGCGACGCGAGGTGCGGCGGGGCTCGCCTGGTGTTTGCCCGACGCGCTGATGGAGCTCGCCGCCGGCCGCGTCGAGCTCGTCGTCGCCGGTGGGCTCCACACGGACTACGACCCCGAGGCCATTCGCGTGCTCGCCGCGACGGGCCGGCTCTTTTCGCCCGAGAACGTCGACGCGGTCCTGCCCGGCGAGGCGGCTGCCTTCGTCCTCATCACGCGCGACGACGTCGCGCGCCGCCTCAACCTCACGCCGATGGCCCGCATCCACGGCATCGGGACCGAGATGAACGAGGAGGAGCCAGGGCGCGCCTTCGAGTCGGGCGCGTTCGCGCAGGCCATCCGCTCCGCGACCGAGGAGCTCCCCGACGAGATCGTGGTCGGCTGGGCCGTGACGCACCTGGGCTTCGAGCACGCGCCGGTTCGCGAGCTCTATTCGGCCCTCACGCGGACACACAAGCGCTTCGGTCCGCCGCTCGTGGTGGACTCCCCCGCGCAGCGCGCGGGCCACCTCGGCGCAGCGGCGCTCCCTCTCTCCATCGGCTTCATGGCGCTGGCCCACCGGCACGGGTTCGCGCCCGCGCCATTCGGCCTGGCCATCGCCGGCAGCGAGCGCGGCGAGCGCGCGGCGGTGCTCGTCGGATCACCTTGAGCCGACCGACCAACGGAAACGCATCGTGTAGGATTCTGGCTTCAGACGAGGGGCAACATGGCAAGAACGGCACCGGCACCCAACATCCCCCCGATTCCCGGAATGTGTCCCAGCATCGCCGTCATGGGCGGCGGCGGCGGCGGCGGCGGCGGGTCCGGCGATGGCTCGGGCGATGGGGACGGCAGCGGAGGCCCCGGCGGCGACGGCAACGGCGATGGCGCCAGCGGGGATGGCCGCAACGGTGGTTGCTCGGAAGGTGATCCGGTCTGCCCGATCACCGGGCGGGTCGTCCTGACGTTGTTCGACTTCGGCTTCGGCGGTCCGCTCCCGCTCCGCTGGATGCGTGCCTACAGCTCGCGCACGAGCCGACAGGGCGGCGAACTCGGCCACGGCTGGTCGCACACGTTCGGCTGGCGGATCCGCGCCAAACGGTCGGAGGTGGTCGTCTACGACGACTGGAACAGGTCCCACACCTTCGAGCGCCCCGTAGCCGGCGAGTCGCGCACGAACGGCGCCGGAATGATGCTGACTGCCACGCGCGACTCGTTCGTCTGCGAGCGGCTGGAGGACCGCCTGCGAATCGAGCTCGGGCCGCTGTGCGACGACGGCTTTCACTACATGACCGCGCTCGTGGACGGCTACGGCAACCGCATCGAGGTGCAGCGGACGGGCCCTCGTCTGGTCGGCCTCCTGGACTCCGCGGGCCGCGCCTACCGGACCCGACTCGACGAGGCGGGCCGCATCACGGAGATCTTCGTCGCCAATGACGCGACGTCTTCGACGTGGATGAAGGTCGTGAGCTACGCGTATGACGCCCAAGGCGACCTCGAGAGCGCCTGCGACGCGGAAGGCTTCACGGGGCGCTACTGCTACGACAATCACCTCCTCACGCAGCACCACGCTCCGTCGGGCATCACCTTCTTCTATCGATACGACAGTGCAACCGAAGGGGCCCGATGCGTCGAGACCTGGGGCGAATACCTAGGACGTACAGACCCCGCCCTCTTGGAGGCCCCGCCCCCCGCTCCCAGCGAGGGGCCGGACAGGCGGCGGCTCAAGGGCATCTTCCACGTCAAGCTCACGTACGACCGGGAGGGCAATTATTGCGAGGCCGAGAACGCGCTCGGCGGCGTGACGCGCTACTTCGGCGATGACAAGGGACGCGGCGTCAAGATCGTCTCCGCTGACGGAACGGTCATCTCGCGCGCATTCGACCCGCTAACGGGAGGATTGGCCGAGCAAACGAATCGCGGCGGCCGCAACCGCCGTGTCGAACTCGACGCGACGGGTAAGCCCGCGGGCTTCTCCGACGACTCCGGCGCACAGGTCCGCCGACGGCGACACCAGAACGGCATGGAGCAGGAGGCCAACTCGGCTACCGGAGCCATGATCGAGCGGCAATACGACGCTCAGGGGTCCCTCTTGTTCGCCCGCCACCCCGACGACACGACGGACGGCTACCGCTACGACACCCGCGGGCTCATCACGGAGCACATCAATCGGGCCGGTGTGACGAAGCGCTATACCCACGACGGGATGGGGAACTGCGTCCGGATCGATTCGACTGGGAGTCTCGCCGAGGTGATGGAATACGACTACCTCGGGCGGCGCATCGCGCACGTCGCACCCAGCGGAGCCCGGACGGAGTGGCGCTACGACCGCCGGAGCGAGGTTGTCTACAAGCGCCTGCCGGACGGCAACGAGGTCTACGTCGAGCGCAACGCCGACCGAAAGCCGACCATGGTGAAGGACTCGGGCCGCGTGTCCCGTTTCACCTGGGGCGGCGTCATGTGGCTCGTGAGCGCCACATCACCCGACGGCGCAACGTATGAATACAAGTACGACGCGATGGGGAACTGCGTCCAGGTGACGAACCCCCGCGGCGAGACATTCCTCCAGGAGTACGACGCCGCCGGCCGCAAGACCTCCCTCACCACCTTCGAGGGAGCCCGCTACGGCTACGGGCACAAAGGTCCGCTGCGCATGCGGCTCGAGACCCCGACGGGCACCTTCTCCCTCGAGCGCGACGCGGACGCGCGCGTGACCGCGATGGCCGCACCGGACCACGACATAACGTTCGAGCACTCTCCGCTCGGCGTCGCCAAAATGGACAACGGCGCCGTCCTCGTCGAAACCTCCTACGATCCGCTAGGTCGCGTCGTACGTGAAGAGCAGGGCGGGAACCACGCGACGGTGAGCTGGCACGGTGGCAAGATCGCCGCGATGGTGCCGGGCCGCGGGGCCGGGGTCGCGTACCAATACGACACGACGGGTGCGCTCCGCACGATGACGGTCGGCAAGACGCGCGTCGACGTGGAGCTGGCCTACGCCGGCGATCGCTTCACGTACCTCGGCGACAACCTGGTCCTCCGCCAGAGCTACAACGTGGCCGGGGCGCTCGTTCGCCAGTCGCTGGCGCGGTTCGATCCGTCACGTACCGCAGACGAGTGCGGGGCCGACTCGGATCCGAACCTCGTCTTCTCCCGAAAGTTCTTCTACGACGAGACGAGCCGCTATCCCGTTTCGGAGTGGCGCCACGACGGCACCAGCATCGAGTACGAGCTCGACGCGGGAAAGCGAATCACGTCCAAGAAGGTCGCGAAGAACGGCGCGGTGCTGCAGCGCGACGAGATAGCCTACGACGCTGCGGGCATGCCCCTCATGGCCGGGGCGGCCTACGGCGGCGGCAGGCCGACGCGCCACGCCAACGAGTCATTCGAGTATGACGCAGCAGGCCGATTGGTCGCGCGCGTGCGCGACAGCGGTACCACCAAATACGAGTGGAACTCGCTCGATCAGCTCGTGCGCGTGGTCGACGGCGACCGGGTGGTGCAAATGAAGTACGACGCCAAGGGCCGGCGAATGGCGAAGACCGTCCGCTGCGCGGGGGCGCTGCTCGCTTCCGTCACCTATTTCTGGAGTCGAAATAGCCTCGCCCAGGAGGTCGATGAGCTGACGGGACGCGTCCGGACGTACATCCGCCACCCCGATCGATGGCAACCGCTCGGGCATGTCGACAGCATCGCGGGAGAGGAGCGCGCCTACCTGTATCTCGAGGGGCCCTCGGGGGGCGTCGAGCGCGTCGTCGACGAAAGCGGCGGCGTCGTGTGGGCGGCGGAGCTGAGCGTCTTCGGCGAGGCATCGATCTCCCGTGCGGAGATCGATGTCAGCCTCCGGTACGCGAACCAGTTCTATGACGCAGACGTCGACCTGACCTACAACCGACACCGCTGGTTCGACGCGCGGCTCGGTCTCTATGTCACCCCCGACCCCTGGCTGCTTCGAGGCACACTCGCTCCGCGAAACTATGTCGACAACCCGCTCGTGCAGATCGACCCGACCGGGCTTATGCCGCATGAGTTCGGGGTCGGAAACGACTCGAATTCGACCGGGACAGGGGCGACGCACATGCCGAGCCCGGGCGTGCCGGGCAATCCAAACCGCCCCGGCGACGTGGACTCGATGGACAGCGGCTACATGACCGGGAACGGCCACTGGTCACGCCCGGACCGCCCACCGCCCGGAACGGACGACGAGCCCGCCGGCTTCGCCAATTGCCCCGAGGGAGCCCTCGACCGCGGCAGCGGATTCGGCTCCGGAGAAGACAGCGCCCAGGGGATCGTCGATCGCGCGGGCGATACGTATGGCTGTCACAGCTGCGGCAGCAGAAACTCGGGATGGGATACGCCGGGAGAAGCCGGCGGCCAGCATTGGACGTGCGACCACGTGCCCCCGCGCAGCACCTACAAGCCCGGCACCACCAACCATACGACCAGCCGCGGGGACTCCGCCACCAGCGGAGAGAGCACCGCGGTGCGGCTCTACCCGCATTGCCGTTCGTGCGCCTCCCGACAAGGTGGCCTCATGTCCCACATGTCCACGGGCGATCGGGCTACGCACGGCTCCGCGAGGATGACTGCGAACACCAGTTAGTGTCCCGAGTCCGAAGTTCGCTTCGAAACCCGGGGCCAACTCTGCGAGGCCGCCCGAGTCTCTCGCGCTTCGGACTCGTATGGACTCACGACGCCTTTGCCATTGGTGTGGTGAGCCTTTTGACTCACCACACTCGCAGCAACGTCTCAGGACGGCTTGCCCTTCGCCAGCTCCTTCAATGCCTTTTGCGCGCTGGCTCTTGCTGGCGAGCCTGACTCGACCAGGCTCTCCAGAACGGGAAGCGCGTAGTCGGCATGCTGTGAGAGCCAGACCATGGCGTCCGCTTTGATCGCGCTCTTCGCTGCCATATCGGCGATGAGCGCGACGGCTCCGGGCAGGCGGAACTTGCCATATTGGTCGAGCGCGTACGCGTGGCCCGCCGCCTTGTCCGTCCCGGTACCGTAGGCCGGCCAACGCTCGAGCTCGACGTCGAGAGCCTCGGAGCCACCGGTGACCACGTACTGGGCGGATGCCTCTGCGCCCTCGACGGGCTTTCCCCGCTTCCTCAGGATGTCGAGAAACGCATCGCGCGGCAGGAGAACGGCATCATGGAGCGCAATCTCACCACCGACCTTGTGGGCGGCGCGCCGGATGAGCTCCGGATCGTCGAGCATGAGCGCGAGCCGACGCGCCGGGACGAGCCCGAGCTTGTCGTCATCGAGCAGGCGCGGCACGGCGGCCACGGCGCGATCGAGCACCGCCTTGGCGCGCTCCCGCGCGACTCTCGCTTCGGCATCCGGGAGCCTCCTGACGATGTTGGCGAGACGCCGCACCATGCTGGCGGGCATCGCATTCACGCCCTCCCACGCCGCGCCGCCGACCTCCAAGGCGTCCAAGACCCCATCGATGACCGGAGCCCCGCCCCCGAGCGCCTCCAGCGCGTTCAATAGCCACGGCCCGTGGCGCCAGCCGGGGACGGGACGTGCGAAGAGCGTCGCAAGAATCTGCTTCGTCTCATTCGGGGCAAAGGGCTCCGACCTCGCCGCGGCGCCGAGGGACTCCGGCTTCGCCTCCTTGGGGAACTTCAGGTATCCGCTCGCGAGCAACCGCACGGCGCGCGTCGCGAGATCGACCGGCCACGACCGAGCCGGCACGGTCGTGTTGAGCCGTCCAAGCACGTCGCTCACGGGGTCGTCGCCTCCGGCTGGCGGCTCCAGCTGGAGTAGGAAGGGCCAACCAAGAGCGAGTGAGAGGTCGTTCGCGGCGCTGAAGGACAGTCCTGCTACGAAATGCCGCGTGGCCGCCTCGGAGGCGTACCCAGCCGCGAAAGCGCCGCCGAGCAATGCGCGTTCGGCGGGGCCAAGTCTGTTCACCGTCATGGGACACGCAGGATCACACAGTTCCGCGCCCCTGGCCACGAACACGGCACTGCGTCAAATGACGCCATGACCTACTTGCTCTTCGAGAGCGCCTTGAGCGCCTTCTCGGCGCTCGGGGCGACGCCGCTCTTGCCTCTGGCGGCCTCGGCGAGCACGGGCTCCGCGAACTCACGATGCTCCACGAGCCAAGCGCTCGCGTTCCTCTTCGTCTGGCTCTTGGCTGCCATGTCCGCCATCAGCAGCACGACCGCCTCGCTGCGGAACTTCCCGTATTGCTCGATGACATAGGCGTGCGCGCAGCGGCCTTGTCGCGCTGCACCCCATAACCCGCCCACCGCGCGAGCTCGAGCTCCGTTGTCGAGCGCGAGCTTGCCATCCTCGAGCACGCGTCGCAGCTCCTGCTCTTGGTTGTGGGCATACCCGGGCGCCTTCGTCGCGCGCGTGCGGCCGACCTCCGTTCGACGAGCTTGCTCCACCCACCTGAAGAAGTCGTCTATGAGCGGGGCCAGCTCCGTGGCTCGGCGCCGCTTTCGATCACGGGGTTGTAGCTTCGCGAACTGCGCGTCTACCCGGAACATCTCGCGGATCTTCTTCAGCCCCTCGATGGCGGACCGGTGCTTCGTGATCGCCGCCTCGAAGAAATAGCGGTGGCAATGCGCCCAGCAGCCGACGAGGCTCAACCGCTCGTCATCGTCGGCCTCGGGCAGGAGCGTGGGGACGCCCCGGTCGAGGATGTCGCAGACGGGGGACGCATCGCATTGCAGATGCCCCGAAAAGCCTTTGAAGAGGCTCTTCACCGCGTCCGAGGAGTGAGAATCGGTGTAGTGGAAGAGGACATGGTCGCAATCCGCGACGATGGTAAAGAAGTGGCCCTTCTTGCACGTCTGCCGACGACCGTCAGCGCTCGGCTCGGGCTGGATTGCCGCGCCCGTCGCATCCGTGGAGAGCACGTGGCAGTTGTCTCTCGCGTCGGCGAACATCGCCTCGACGACGGTTGCACCGAGTGTCGCGCCGAGCTCCTCCAGGTAGCGGCACATGGTGCCGCGGTCGAGCGACTCCTCCTCGGTCTCGAGGCTCTGCTCGAGGCGATAGCAGGAAACGCCGAGCGCGAACTTCTCGACGGCGAGCCACGCGTAAACGGAGGTATGGCATAGGGAACGAGGGAACAGTCGCGGTGGGTGCTCGGCTCCGAGCACGGTCTTGTTCCCTGCAACCTCGACCTCGTAGACCGCGGTACGTTTCTCCAGCACGCGCAGGCCGCCCCGGATCCGCATAGCTCGAAGGTGCTCTCGTGCTTGGTCAAGCGCCCCTGCTTCGCCAGCTCGGGGTCGTCGATGTCGACGGTGATCTTCGGCAGGCTCGATGCGGATAGGTCCCGTCGACCCTTGGGCTTCGCGCGCGGCTTCTTCTTTTTGTCGCCGCTGCCGGTCTTCGCGCCCTCGCCGTCATCGTTTGCGCCGTTGCCCCCGGGGGCGAGGGCCTGTTCGAGCTGCTTACGGAGCGCCGCATCCTCGGCAAACAGACCCTCGAGCAGCAGCTGAAACTCGGACGTGTTCGTTGGCTCCGACTTGGTCCCGAAGAGCCGCCGCTTCAGCAGGTCGTTCTCGGCGATGTACGCCAGCAGCGAGTTGTTCAGCGCCGAGTTCTTTCCCTCGAGCGACTGCACGAGCTCACGTAGCTTGGCGATGATCGCGTCGCGCTCGAGGAGCTGCTCCTGCAGCTCCTCCGCGCCGTCCGGATCGCGCTCTCGCTCATCGCGATACCTAGACGCGTGTCCCTGCGACAACGGCTCAGCGAGTCGTCAATGTACCGTGCGCGTGAGCCCCGCGAAGAGCGCTTCGAAGACCGCGTCGCTCACAACGACGCTCTGCTCGCCGGGCCGTGTGGACGCTGGGATCTCGAACAGCCCGGCGTCGAGCTTCTTGTAGAGAAGCACCGTGCCCGTCCCGTCCCACGTCAGCACCTTCACGCTCTGGCGCCGCTTGCCGAAAAATACGAAGAGAGCGCGCGACCGGGGCTCTCGCTTCATCCGCTCGCGCACCAAGCCGCCGAGGCGCTCGAACCCGAATCGCATGTCGACGGGCTCCGTCGCGACGAAGATCTCCACGCCCTGGGGGATCACGGCGCGCTCCCCGAGAGTGCGAGCACGACTGACCGCAGCAGCGTCGCGTCGAACGCCCGGGCCACGCGGATCCGCGCCACACCGACCTCGACCACGACTGCGTCGTCGGCCGACCCCAAGCTCAAAGCCGATCCCACGCTCGATCGGGCCACGACCCTCAAGAGCTCCGGCATCGCCGACGGCGCTCGCGAACCCGCGTCCTCCGTCGCGATCCACTTCCGCAGCGTGGTCTCCGAGTAGCCCCGCCTCGCGGCGTACTTCTTCACGCTCTCGCTGCTTGCCCGCCACCCCTCCACCTCACGCCGTCGCTACGCGTCCGTCCGCCGTCGTGCTGTGCCCGCAGTTTCGCGCGCGGTGTCCGCCGGTCCTAGGTGGGCGACATGCAGCGGTTACGGCGAATATCGACGCATGATCCGCCCGACCATTCCCAGACGGTTCCCCCCTACCGCCCCGTCTGGGGATCGTCGGTGTCTGTGATTGGCGCCGCGGTCAGCACTGCCTTCTTCGCCAATGGGTCGCTGACGCGGAG
>JAEUKE010000313.1 GCA_016794345.1 Myxococcales bacterium | reverse complement strand
GCCGTCGGCTCGGGGTTCTCTGCCTCGGTTTTGCCGCCCGAGCAGGCGGCGAGCATGGTCACGAGGGCCAGCGAGAGAGTGGTTCGCATGGGCGCGCTCAAACCACAGACGGCCGTCCGACTCAACGGGGAGGCGAGGTCGCGCCGTGCCCTTCCGTCAGGAGGCTCGGCCGACCGCCGCCCACGCGCGGCACAGGAGCGCGGCGGCGCGGTCGATGTCAGCCTCGGTCGTGAGGCGACCCAGAGAAAGGCGAACGGTGCCGAGCGCCTCGGCGTCGGGGACACCCATCGCGACGATCGTGCGAGAGGCGGACTCCTGTCCGTCGTGGCAGGCAGAGCCGGTGGAGGCCGCGACCTCCGGTGCGGCCGCGAGGACGGCTGCGCCCACGACGCCGGGGAAGCGGACGCTGAGCGTGTTCGGGAGGCGCTCCGCGTCGCCCAGCGGCGGGCCGTTCAGCGCGAGGCCGGGGACGCCGGTCGCGAGCGAGCTCCAGAGACGCTTCGTGAGGGCGAGCAGCCGCGACGTCTCGGTCGCGAGATCGCGGGTCGCCATGGCGCATGCGGCGCCGAGCCCGACGAGGGAAGGGACGTTTTCGGTCCCCGGCCTCAGGCCTCGCTCGTGTGAGGCCCCGAGCAGCACCGGCCCGAGCAAGCTGCCGCGACGGACGAAGAGCGCTCCGACGCCCTTCGGGGCGTAGAGCTTGTGCCCGGCGAGCGAGCAGAGATCGACCCCGAGGTCCGCGACACGAACGGGGATCTTGCCCGCGCTCTGCGCGGCGTCGGTGTGGACCAGCGCGCCGCGCTCGTGTGCGGCCTCCGCAAACGAGCGGATCGGCTGCACGGCGCCGGTCTCGTTGTTCGCGTGCATGATCGTGACGAGCAGCGTCTCGTCGTCGGTGGCCTCGCGGGCCGCCGCCGCCGAGACGCGCCCGCGGCCGTCCACGCCGAGCCTCGTCACGCGAGCCCGCTCGCGCTCGAGCTTCTCCACGCACCGCGCCGTCGCGGGGTGCTCCACGACGCTCGTCACGACGTGGTGGCGGTAGGGGCGAACGGATGCCGCGCCGAGGATGGCCAGGTTGTTCGCCTCGGTGCCGCCGCCGGTGAAGACGATTTCGTCAGGCTCGGCTCCGAGGAACGCGGCCACCTGCTCCCGGGCACGATCGACGGCGGCTCGCGCCTCGCGGCCGTAAACGTGGCCGCTCGACGGGTTACCGAACCGCTCCGTGAAATACGGGAGCATCGCCTCGAGCACCTCCGCGGCGACCGGCGTCGTCGCGTTGTGGTCGAGGTAGATGGCGGGCCCGAGCGCCGAATCGTTCCCTGCTCTCACGTGTGTCAGGACGACGCCTTCTTCTGGGCCGAGTCGCACACCCACCGAGCGACGCCGGGCAAGAGGCCCTGGCCGAGCGCGACCATGCGCGACGCGAGATCGGGGAAGATCTCGAAGCTGCCCTTCGCCATGCCGTCGATCATCGCGTCGGCGACCGCCTCCGGCGGTAGCGTCTTTACGGTGCCGGCGATGGCCTTGGTCTCGGCCGGCTTGTATTGGTTCTCGAAGGCGAGCTGCGGCGTGTCCGTGTCCGGCGGGAAGCAGATGCTGACCTTCACGCCGTGTGGCCACATCTCCGCGCGCAGCGCTTGCGAGAAGCCGACGAGCGCGAACTTGCTCGCCGAATACGCCGTGTAACCGTAGATGGCGAGCACGCCCGCGAGGGACGAGACGTTGAGCACGTGGCCGTGCCCCCGGCGCGCCATGTGCGGCAACACCGCCTTCGACATGTTCACGGCGCCGAAGTAGTTCACGTCCATCATCTGGCGGAACTCCTTCGAGGGCAGCTCGAGGAAGCGACCGGGCATGACCACGCCCGCGTTGTTCACGAGCATGTCGGCGGGCTTGTCGTCCATCTGTGCGCCGACGACGCGGTCGACCTGCTCCTGATCCGCGACGTCGAGCGCGATCGTGTCGACGCGC
>JAEUKE010000286.1 GCA_016794345.1 Myxococcales bacterium | reverse complement strand
CTACCGCGGTCGGCCCTACAACTCGTTGCTCGTCTCGCTCGCGCAGGCGATGGGGCTCGAGGCGGCCGACTACGAGCAGGGTGGACAGGCGGGCATCGGCGACCTCTCGGGCAACGTCTTCGACCAGTGGGATCTCGCGAGCGCGACCCAGCCTCTGCCTCTGCTCGCGTCGGCCTGATAGATTCGCGGCGGTGAGGTCCCGCCCCACGCCGGCGCTGGTGCTCTCGATCGCGCTCGGGGCAGCGGCCTGTTCGCTGCTCGCGCCCGACGACGACTACTTCCTCGGCGATAGCGGCACGGGCGGCGGCGGTGCCGGCGGCGGCGGTGGCGGTGGCGCCACCACCTGTGAGCCCGCGCCGTCGTGTGAGGCGCCCGCGCGGGCCCCGACCGTCACACTCTCCGAGGCGGAGGCCGTGATGTTGCCGGCCGCGGTCGCCAACGCAGCGCCGGGCGACACCATCGCCCTCGAGCCGGGGACGTACAACCTCTCCGCCGTCCTCTCGTTCAAGAAGAGCGGCGTGACGCTGAGGTCCACGACGGGCGTCGCTGACGACGTCGTCATCGACGCTGGCCAGCTCCCCGTCATCGTCGCGATCGCTGCCTCCGACGTCACGCTGTCGGGCATCACCATCCAGAACGCGAGCGAGACCGCGATCAGCATCGGCGGTGGGCTCGGCACGGTCGTGGAGCGACCGCGGCTCTGCGGAGTCCACGTCGTCGACGGCGGCGAGGCGTTCCTCCAGGCTCCGGCCGAGAACGGGTACACCGACTGCGGTCGGGTCGAGGGCTCTCGGCTCGAGCTCACCGACGCAGGGCGCGGCGCCTCGTGCTCGACCGACCTGGTGAGCGGGATCTCGGTCACGGGCGGGCGCGGGTGGGTGCTCACCGACTCGGAGCTCGTCGGCTTCTATTGCGGCGCCCCGCCCGTTCTCTCCACGGCAGACTGCTCCTCTTCGGGCATCGGTGTCGTGTTCTCGGGCGGGGCCCGCGACACCACGATCGAGCGCTCGCGTTTCCTCGACGTCGCGCGCGGTATCGCGCTCGGCTACACGATCACGTCGACGCCGCCGCGAGCCTACGCGGACGCGCCTTACCCCGACGTGACCGTCGATCACTACGACGGCGTTCTTCGCAACAACGTCGTCGTGGGTAACCCACATTGCTTCGACACCGGGATCGAGCTGAACCACGCGCGGCGCCCCGACGTCGTACACAACACGGTGATTCACCTGGGGACGGTCCTCTTCTCGGCGATCGATCGCCGTTACCCCGGAACGGACGTCGTGCTGCAGAACAACCTCCACCTCGGCCCGCTCACGCTCCGGGACGGTGCCATCCCCGGCGTCGAGGCGGCGAACGTGGAGGTCCCCGACGTAACGAGCTACTTCGTGGACGCAGCCGGCTTCGACGTCCACCTCACGTCGAGCGCGACGAACGCCATCGACCGCGGCGTTCCCGCCGAGTCGGCCGGGTTGGACATCGACGGCGAGCCACACGACAACGGCGCCGCGCCCGACGTCGGCGCCGACGAACGCTGAGCGCCGGCAAGAGGGGTCAGCGCTTCGCCGGGGGCTGCCCTTTGCGCGGGCGCGGCACGCCGAGGTCGTCGAGCCGGTCGGCCAGGGTGCGCCGGGAGATACCGAGGATCTCGGCCGCGCGCCCCTGATGACCAGCAGCTTGCGCCAGCGCGTCGAGGATGCGCTGGCGCTCGTCCGCCGGGGCAGAGCCCGACGCAGCGTGAGGGGCGGAGCGCGGCGCGGCGGCGACCGGAGCCGCACCGGCGAGCTCGACCGGGAGGTGATCGAGACCGATCGGATCGGCCTGGAACAGGAAGACGGCTCGTTCGATCACGTGCCGGAGCTCGCGGACGTTGCCGGGCCACGCGTACGAGACGAGGCGCGCCATCACATCGGGCGCGATGACGACGGGAGCCTTGCCGAGCCTGCGAGACGCCTCCGCCGCGAAGCTCTCGGCGAGCAGCGGGATCTCGTCTCTTCTGTCGCGGAGCGGCGGGATGGTGATCGTCACCGCGTTCAAGCGGAAGAGCAGGTCGCGGCGGAACCTACCGCGCTCGACCTCGGCGACGAGATCCCGGTTCGTCGCCGCGATCACGCGGACGTCCACCGATAGCGGCGCGACGCTCCCGACACGCGTCACCTCGCCGCTCTCGATCACCCGCAAGAGCTTCGCCTGCGTTCCGAGCGGCAGCTCACCCACCTCGTCGAGGAACAACGTGCCGCGGTCGGCTGCCTCGATGAGCCCGCGCTTGACCTGCTGTGCCCCGGTGAACGCGCCCTTCTCGTGGCCGAAGAGCTCGCTGTCGACGAGGGCCTCGGTCAGCGCGGCGCAGTTCACGCGAATGAAGGGGCCGTTCGCGCGCGGACCGAGGCGCTGGAGCGTCTGCGCGGCCACCTCCTTTCCGACTCCGGTCTCGCCTACCAGGAGCACCGGCAAGGGCGTCGGCGCGGCGAGCTCGACGAACCTGAGCGCGCCGCCGAGCGTCGTGGTCGGATGTGCTCCGCGCGCGGGCGAGCGGGGAGGCGTCGCGTCGGGGCTGGGGCGGACGGCGACGGGCGCGTCGAAGAGGACACGCGCGGACCCCACCTCGAGCAAATCACCAGGTCGGAGCTGGGTAGGCACGTTCGGCTTCAACGCCTGTCCGGCGACGCGCGTCCCGTTCGAGCTGCCGAGGTCTTCCACCGTCCACGTCGGGCCGAGGACGAGCCGGGCGTGACGCCGCGAGACGGACGCGTCGTCTATCGAGACCTCACACTCCCGGGAGCGGCCGAACGTGAGCTGCCCTTCGGTCGGGAGATCGCGCGCGATGAAACCGCCGTCCCAGTGGACGAGCAGACGGGGTCGCCGCGCCGCCGAGTCGTCTTGCTGCTGCTTCGTGGGCGCCTCGATCTCGACGGCCAGGCCCGAGGCCCCGGTCGGCGGAGCTCGGGAGGGATCGCGCGGCGGCGGCGGGGACATCGGGGAGGCGACTCCCGTTATACACGGGGTCACGGGCGCGCGCCGCGGATCAGAGCCCCGGGACCGTCAGCCGCAGCCCGAAGGCCGCTCCGCCGAGCGTCGGCGCGACGTACACGCTCGCTGGCGGGCTCTCGTCCGGCGCGCCGACGGCGCTGGCGATCGCGAAGTAGAGCGCGGTCGCGGCGGCACCGGCGGCGGCGACGCCGAGGGAGATGTCGGCAACGAGGTAGTAGCGGCGCATCTCGTCGACGTCCTCCGCGACACAACGCGGGGCGCACGCGTCGAGCTCGGACTCCTTCGCCTTCCCGACGCCCCCCATCGCCGCGAAGAGGACGGTGCCGACCCCCGCCACGGCGGCGAGCGGTCCCCAGATGGCGGGCTCATAGCGACGAGGCGGCGCACCGAGGGGCGTCTCGCTCGCGGGCGGCGAGCCGAGGACGACACGTCGTCGCTGCTCGCCTTCGCGCAAGAGCAGCTTGGTCTTCTGCTCCGTCGCGTCGGGCAAGATCGCGCGGAGCTCGTGCGCCCCGGGATCGAGGCGGATCGCGCGGCCGTCGAGCGACGAGGCCACGAGCGTGCCGTCGACGTAGAGCCGCACGTCGGAGACCTCATCGCCCTTCGCGTCGTGAACCTCGACGACCACGGTGGGGATGGCGTCTTGCCAGCTCTCCGCCCAGGCGACGCAGTCTTTCCGGACCAGCGCGGGGCAGGCCTCCACGCTGCAGGCCTCGAGCGCGCGGGTCGCCGAGAGGAGCGCGCCGCGCTGGCGGAGCTCTTGCGCCTGCACGTGTGACGCCACGCAAGCGGCCTTCGTGGCCGCGTCGTCGGGCTCGGCCAACGTGTCCCAGGGCCAGCCCGCGATCACGGCGGCGAGGGCGAGGGCGATGGGGAGGCCGGCGCGGCTCGGAGGCATCAGAGGCACTCGGGCTTGAACGTCTTGATGCCGTTCTTGACCACGTACGGGGGATCACAGGCGGGCTTGGCCGCCGGCGGGCGCGGGGGCTGCGAGGGCTCGCGCCCCGGCGCCGCGACGCGGGGCGCGACCGCGCTCGCGCTGCTGACAGGCGCGGCCGAGACAAGAGGGGAAGGCGCCTCGTTCGATACCACACGTGCGACGGAGGCTGCGCTCGCGGGAAGCGCGATCGAGGGGCCAGAGGCCGCCGCCGCGCCTGTGCTTACGATTTTGTCATCTTCTTGCCGACCACGGAGCGTCGCCGCTGCGACGACGGCCCCCACCGCGAAGACGACGAGCGCGGCTGCCCAGCCCCTCGCGGGCCTCCGGGGCGCGGACGGTGGCGGAGCGACGTCGTCGCGGGTGACCGACCGGGAGGTCGCGTCCGCGTCGGGGACGGCGAGCGTCCGCGCGGTCTCCACCTCTTCACGCTGCGCCGCCTCGCGCTCGGCCGCTCGATCGGCCAGCCCCGCGATTCGAGTCGCCTTGACGGCGAGGCTTTCGGAAGCGACGTCGGCGACCCACGCCGCGATCTCGGCGGCCGGCGCCGGCTTCACCGCCGCGGCGAGCGCGTCGGCG
>JAEUKE010000231.1 GCA_016794345.1 Myxococcales bacterium | reverse complement strand
CTCGGGCGCTCGAATGACGGCGAGCGCGCGGTCGAGCGCGTCGGCCCCCGACACGAACCGGCTCTCCGGCGGCTCGTCGTCCTCGTATTCGTGCCGCGCGACGACGTCGAGCACTCTCTTCTTCTCCCTATCGAGCTCCCCATCCGCCTTGGCGACAGCCAGGAGGACGGAGAGGCTCGCCCGCGCTTGCGTTGCATCCATGGTTCAATCTCGAGGCTACACCTATTGGCAGATCCAGTTCACCCCGTGAACGTGTCGGCCTCCGCGAGGACCAACGAGCCCGGCGCCCACCAGGTTCGCCGAGCGCGCGCCCGATGCGGACGCAAGAAGCTCGCGCGGGCCTCGAGACGATCCGACTCGCTTTCCCTACCGTCGCGTCAACTTCGTTGACCGCGAGTCGAGCTGAAGTGGAAGCATCGTCAGCAGCTCGAGGCGGTGGTTCGTCGCCGACGACCAAGCCACTGGAAGGTGAGCCGAGCGCGCGCCGAACGCGCCGAACCGTGTCGACCGACGTGCCGCTGCGCTCGGCCACGTCGGCCACTGGGCGGCCGGAGGCGCGCCGCGGCGCTCGTCTCGTCCGTCTACCTGAGCGACGTGAACCCGGTTCTCAATAGAACTTGGATCTCGTGGCGCTTCAGCAGGGGAGGCATCTCCCTGTCGTCGCACGGAGAGGACGCGCCGTTGCCACCTCGGGTTCGTGTCGCCCGCAAGGCTGGACTCAGCCGCGAGACCCGCGACTGTGAGGGTCAAAGACTGCCGTCTTCAGGTCGGCGATCCCGACCTCTCGCACGAGCGCGTTCCGGAGCCCCATCCTACACGCCCGGAGGGCGACCGACCTCGACGTTTCAGATTGTTTCCATCTGTGTTCCGTGAGCCGCGTTCACACTACGATGTGGTCTCGTGATGTTCGCTGACGAGCTTCATGTCCTCCTCGTCGAGGACGATGTCCGCCTCGGCGAGGCGACGCGGCGGTATCTGGCTAGCCAGTCCTTGGCCGTCGACGTCGTGATCGATGGCGCTGCCGTGCTGCGCCGCTTTCGCGAACGGAAGTACGACGCCATCGTGCTGGACTGGATGCTCCCGGGGTGTGACGGTCTCACCGTTTGCCGCGCGCTGAGGCAGGAGTCCGACGTCCCGATCGTGTTCGCGACCCCGAGGGGCGCGCTCGAAGACCGCATTCGAGCGCTCGCCGCTGGCGCCGACGACTATCTGACGAAGCCCTTCAGCGGTCGCGAGCTCGCAGCACGCATTCGCGCCCACGCGCGGCGTGCCCAGGGCAAGCTGCGCTCGAGCGCCAGTCGCAAGCTCCGGGTCGGGGAGATCGAGCTCGACGTCGCGCTGCGCACGCTCCGCATGGGCGGGCGTGAGGTGACCGTCACGGGGTACGAGGCAAACTTGCTCTTGCTCGCGACGCCATGTGCTGGCGTCCACGTGTTTGACGGACTGGCCGCGAACATGGGCAATGGCCTCGTCTACCGGTCCGGCGATCGCCTCGCTGACCGGAGGCCTCCTTCGATAAATCCGACCGTTGTGTCTACTTGCCCGAGCAACCAGCGATGAGCGCAATTGCACGAGCGCTTGGAATCTCGGAATTGTTTGTCGACCCGTTGCGGGAGGACAACGCGATTCACGAAGTATTGTGCTTTCGGCCCAAATCGACCTCGGCGATCACCAAGCGCGTTCGTAAAGAGCAGGAAGAAGAAGTTCGCGCTCGGCGTGAAAGTCACGAAGGGCGACTATACGTGGTTGGTTGGATGGCGTTTGATGTTACTCCGAATCAGATTGACCGCGTCGTTCAAGCGAGGTACCCGTTCACCGGGTTGATGGGATGAGCGACGGCGGGAGCAGGCGTCGCCGACGCGCGTGACATGCATCGACCAGGAACTTCAGAATGGAACGCTTCTGAAGTCGAAGGGAATGGGCGACGGTCATGATTCGCTCGGCGAACAAGCAGCCTCGTTCGCTTTGCGACCCATAGGAGACCTTCCACCAGAGGACGAATGGTCGCAGCGCCTTCTCGGCGTGGTTGTTCGTGGGCTCGACGCCGGCCTCGAACGCGAAGGTGAAGAGCGCAGCCTTCGGCGTGCGTGGGTATTCGTGATGGTGCTGGGGTACAGCCGGCACCAGTTCGCTCAGCTCGTCTTCGATCAGAAGACCGAAACGTGGCTGCGGTTGCACGTCGCGGCGTTCAAGCACTTCGGCGGCGTCCCGCATACGGTCGTCCCCGACAATCTCAAGGCAGCGGTGATTCGCGCAGCCTTCGCGATCGACGACAGCTCCGAGCTCAACCGCAGCTACCGCGAGCTCGCTCGCTTCTACGGCTTCGTGGTGGATCCCGCACCGCCACGGGCTCCGAAGAAGAAGGGGAAGGTCGAGGCGAGCGTGAAGTACGTCAAGCACAACGGCCTCGCAGGCCGCGACGGCGAGGACGTCGGTGTTGTACAGGCCGCACTCGGCAAGTGGATCGTGGAGCGTCTAGGGAATTTGAACCGTGATCTGGCCGGGATGGGCGTCTGAACGGGGAGCCCTTCGGCGCGCAGCGGGCGGGCTGGGCGGGCTGGATGGGGGGCTGGGCCGGCTGGATGGGGGGGTCGGGGTCCACGAACGTGCTCGGAGGCGCGACAGG
>JAEUKE010000217.1 GCA_016794345.1 Myxococcales bacterium | reverse complement strand
GCGGCGGTACTTCCGCACGAACAGGACGTTCGCGACGATCACGGCGAGGATCCAGACCCAGCCGACCGTCGCGAAGAAGACCTGCCCTTCCCAGACGCGGCCCACCGCGATCGACAGCACGACGAACGAGAGGAAGGCGTCGCCGCCCGAGATGCTCCAGATGGCGCCGAGGAGCCTCGGCGCGGCGCACTGCTCCTCCTTCATCATCCGCTCGACCGCGCCTTGCGGGAGCGCGCGCGACCGGCTCGGGTCGAACCACTCGAACTCGAAGAAGAGGTGCCCGGTCCGCATGATGAAGACCTCGATGTGGGCGAAGAGCGACGCGTCTTTGCCGAGCCCGAGCACCTTGTCGCGCAAGATGAGCGGCACGTCGTCCACCGCCCGCTCGTAGATCGCCATGTACTTCTGCTTGAAGTAGTCCCAGGCGAACGAGCGGACCGCGCCCTGCGCGAGCGCGAGCGAGACCACCGTCATCGCAAAGCCGCGCGACACGCCGGCCGGCACGTGGTGGAAGAGGTAGTGGAAGATCCCCGCGTAGAGCAGGACCACCCCGAGCCAGTCCGCCATCGCGTCGATGGCGTGGCCGTTGGGCGAGGACATGCGCTTCGCGCGCGCCAAGGAGCCGTCGATGCAGTCGAGGATCGAGCGGACCTCGAACAAGATGACCGCCGCGAGGTGGTGATAAACTGACGGAAGCGTCAGCAAATAGCCGGCGGCCGCAGCGAAGATCGGCTGCACCAGCGAGACCTGGTTCGGCGTCACGCGCGTGTGGACGAGCCAGCGCGTCGCGGCCACCGCCACCGGGTACCGGTAGAACGTGTTGAACGGGTCCTCGAGCCGGCGCTTCCAGCCTTGCGGGCCTGCGACGACAGGCTCCAAGGACAAGCGATCAATCTGCGGCTCTATCGTCGCCATCGTGTGACATCACGGTGTACAAGCAACTCCGGCGCCGCGACAAGATTAACCATTCGTCGCCTTTCTTCGACGCTCGGTGCGAAGTTGGCTTCGCAGAGACGGACCGAAGAGGCTCCGACCCTACGCGCTACTCCTCGAGCCGCTCCTCCGACGAGCGGATGGGCGACTGCTTGAGCGACGTGCGCGGCACCTCCACGCGAAAGATCTCGCCTCCACGTACGACCGTGAGCTTCACCTTGGAGCCCGGCGCCCCTCGCAGCTGCCGGCGGAGCTCTTCCGTGGAGAGCTGTCGCACGTAGATGCCTTCGACCATCATGAGCTCGTCTCCCGGCAGGAGGACGGGCTCCGCGTCCCCCTTCGCCTCCGGGACCTCGCGAACGAAGACCGATCGCGTCTCCGGATCTCGCCCGAGGACCACGCCGATCGAGCCCACCGTCGGGCTCGACACGCACCCGGCGAGCGCGAGGAGCAAGGTCATGGCGAGCCGGCCGGTCATGGTCGGGATTGTTGCGCTGGTCGGGGCGCGGGTGTACGAGCTTTTGTCTTCGGCCGCAGGAAAATGCCCGCCCGCGCTTCCCTCTACCGTCGACCCGCGCCCGACCCGGAAGAGGAAGACGTCGACCAGCCGCGGCCGTTCCTGAAGTGGGCCGGGGGCAAATGGGCCCTCGCTCCCCAGCTGACGAAGCTCCTGCCGGCGGACCTCGGGAAGCGCACCTACCGCGAGCCCTTCCTGGGTGGCGGCGCCGTCTTCTTCTACCTCTCCACGCACAGGCCGCCGAAGCGCGCGTTCCTCTCGGACGCCCTCCGGGACCTCGTGCTCACCTACGAGGTCGTGCGCGACGAGCTCCCCGCGCTGGTGGCCGAGCTCGACCGCCTGCGCCTGACCCACGACGACGAGCAGTTCTATCGCGTCCGGGACGCGTTCAATGACAAGTCCGTCGGCGGCCGCGCCGTGCGCGCGGCCTGGCTCATCTACCTGAACAAGACCTGTTACAACGGCCTCTTCCGGACGAACCGCTCGGGGCATTTCAACGTGCCGGTGGGCCGCTTCACCAAGCCCCGCATCGTCCACCCCGAGCGCCTGGTCGCCTGCTCGCGCGCGCTCCGCGGCGTATCGCTCAAGGCGCAGACGTTCGACCACCTCGTGGAAGACGCCCAGCGCGGGGACGTCATCTACTTCGACCCGCCTTACGTCCCCGTCAGTCGGACCGCGAACTTCGCGTCGTATTCGCTCGGCGCGTTCGGCCTCGAGGACCAGGAGCGGCTCGCCGGGGTCTTCCGCCAGCTCGATCAGCGAGGCTGCAAGCTCGTGCTCTCCAACAGCGACACGGAAGACGTCCGCCGGCTCTACAAAGGCTTCGAGCTGAAGAGAATCGAGGTTCGAAGAAACATCAGCGCCAACGGCTCGACCCGCGGCGTCATCAACGAGCTTGTGGTCAGGAACACTGCCCGCTGGTGATCTCGGAGCGCTCCCGCCCGGTGTTTTCCTGCCCGGCTCGCTCCGCTTTGAATCGTTCCGTCCGGTAACCGTCCACCTTCCCGCTGGCTTCGGCCTCGGGTATAGCCCGATGCTCAGAGGTCGGCGTCGGACGTCTCGACCCCGGAACCGGAGGGTTTACCGCATGCTTTCTCGCAAGTCCCTGGTGGCGGCGCTCAGCGCGTTCGCCTTGACCGCGACCGCGCTTCCCGCGACCGCCGCCGAGGTCGTGAAGATCGGAACGCTCGCCCCGAAGCAGAGCGTCTGGGGCCAGGTCTTCCAGGTTTGGGAGACGGCCGTGAAGAAGAAGAGCGACGGCAAGGCTGAGATCCAGTTCTTCTACAACGGCCAGCAGGGCGACGAAGGCGCCATGGTCGCGAAGATGAAATCGGGCCAGCTCGACGGCGCGGCCATCACGGCAGTCGGCCTCAGCAAGATCTACAAGCCGGTCCTCGTGCTCCAGCTCCCCGGCGCCCTCACCACGTGGGACAAGCTCGAGGCCGCCCAGAAAGAGCTGAAGGGCGAGTTCGAGAAGGGCATCAAGGACGGCGGCTTCGACCTGCTCGGCTGGGGCAACGTCGGCCGCGCACACCTCTTCCTCAAGGGCGACGGCTCGGTGAAGGCGCCGGGCGACCTCAAGTCGCGCAAGCCCTACATGTGGCGCGACGACATCATCAGCCCCGTCTTCTACAGCGTCGTCGGCGCGACCCCGGTCCCGCTGAACGTGCCGGAGGTCCTCTCCAACCTGAAGACCGGCGGCGTGGACACGGTGAACGCGCCCGCCCTCGCGGTCGAGCAGCTCCAGTGGGCCCCGCAGCTCAACCAGGCCGGCAACCAGGTCACCGGCTGCGCCATCGGCGCGCTCGTCGTGCAGAGCAAGCGCATGGGCTCGCTCCCCGGCGACCTCCGCACCATCATCCTCGACACCGGCGCTGTCGCCTCCAAGGCTCTCAGCGAGAAGATCAAGGCGGAGGACGAGGCCGCCTGGGGCCGCATGACGAAGAAGATGAAGACGTTCGACGTCGACGAGGCCGCGTTCAAGAAGACCTTCAAAGAGGTGCGCAAGCGCCTTCGCCAGGGCACCTTCGCCGGCGATCTCGTGACGAAGGTCGAGAAGGCCGGCGGCGCCGAGTCGAGCGAGTGAGGGTGTTACCGGGAAGGTGCTGCAGAGACTGAAAGGTCGCGAGGACTGAAGCGCGGGGTGTCTCGAGACCAAACCGCGTAGCTTCGCCCGAACGTAGAGCCTGCCATTCCCTCCCCCCTGCCCCCCTCCACTCACGTGGAGGGGGGTTTCGTGCTTCTGCTCCCCCTCCACGAAGTGGAGGGGGCTTGGGGGGTGGGAACCACAGGGACGAACGCGGAAGCGCGAAAGCGCTTCCGCGACGCCTGGCCGGAAGCAGGCACGCGCGGCACCAACCTTCCTGCACCCCCCGCCCCGTCATTGACGTTCCCCGCGGCAAACGCTAGGGACATCGCCTTCACTGCAAGGAACCCCCCAACGATGCGACGTTACCTCTTCACCTCCGAATCCGTGACCGAAGGTCACCCGGACAAGGTCTGCGACAAGATCTCCGACGCCATCCTCGACGCCATCCTCGAGCAAGACTCGCGGGCCCGTGTCGCTTGCGAGACCATGGTGAAGACCGGCTACGCCATCGTCGCCGGCGAGATCACGACGACCGCCCGCATCGACTACCCGACCATCATCCGCGATACCATCCGCGACATCGGGTACACGGACTCGGCCATGGGCTTCGACGGCAACACCTGCGCCGTCCTCACCGCGGTCGAGCAGCAGTCCCCCGACATCTCCCAGGGCGTGACCGAGGGCCAGGGCCTCCACAAGGAGCAGGGCGCCGGCGACCAGGGTCTCATGTTCGGCTACGCGTCGGACGAGACGCCGGAGCTCATGCCCGCGCCCATCAGCTACGCGCACCAGCTCGCGCGCAAGCTCACCGAGGTGCGCAAGACCAAGAAGGTCGACTGGCTCCGCCCGGACGGCAAGACGCAGGTCACGGTCGAATACGACGAGGCCGGCAAGGTCGCGCGCGTCGGCGCGGTCGTCGTCTCCACGCAGCACTCGGAGCGCGTGAAGCACAAGGAGATCGTCGACGCGATGCGCGCGCTCGTCATCGAGAAGGTCATCCCGGCCAAGCTCATCGACAAGAGCACCAAGATCTACGTGAACCCCACCGGGCGCTTCGTCGTCGGTGGCCCGCACGGCGACGCCGGCCTCACCGGCCGCAAGATCATCGTCGACACCTACGGCGGCATGGGCCGTCACGGCGGCGGCGCGTTCAGCGGCAAGGACCCGTCCAAGGTGGACCGCTCGGCCTGCTACTACGCTCGCTACGTGGCGAAGAACGTGGTCGCCGCCAAGCTCGCCGCCAAGTGCGAGGTGCAGGTGGCCTACGCCATCGGCGTCGCGCAGCCCGTCGGCGTCTTCGTCAACACGTTCGGCACCGGCCGCGTCGCTGACGCCGTGCTCGAGAAGTACATCCTCCAGAACTTCGACATGCGCCCCAAGGCGCTCATCGACGAGCTGAACCTCCTCAAGCCCGGCTACTACGAGACCGCCGCCTACGGCCACTTCGGCCGCAGCGAGTTCTCCTGGGAGAAGACGACGCGCGCCGCGAAGATGGCGGACGACCTCGCCAAGCCGAGCGCCGTCGCCGTCAACGGCACGAAGACCAACGGCGCGCACAAGCCCGCCAAGGCCGAGAAGAAGGCGAAGAAGA
>JAEUKE010000167.1 GCA_016794345.1 Myxococcales bacterium | reverse complement strand
GGGGAGCTCGATAGGGAGAAGAAGAGAGTGCTCGACGTCGTCGCGCGGCACGAATACGAGGACGACGAGCCGCCGGAGAGCCGGTTCGTGTCGGGGGCCGACGCGCTCGACCGCGCGCTCGCCGTCATTCGAGCGCCCGAGCTGCGTGAGCTCACCTGGAAAGCGGCGCTCGCGCTCGCGAGCCTCGATGGCGAGACGACCGCGGTGGAGCACGCTCTCCTCGTGCGTATCCACGCGGCCCTCGTTCCGGATTCGCCGCCGGCAGACGTCGTCGTGGCCGAGAAGAAGTACCGGGGGCGCCTCGAGCAGGCGGAGGAGGAGATCGCGGAGGCCACCGCCGACTTTCTTCACCGTGTCTCGGACAGCGTCCGCGGCAAGCCCTCGCAGAAGGAGTACGAGGCGCTCGTGTCCGAGCTCGACGCGAAGAAGCGCAGAATCTACTCGAGCACCTTGTCGATCCTCCCGCCCGGCTGAGCGGCGACGGATGACGGCGTGCCGGGATACGCTCTCGGGGATCGGAATGGTCTCCGCCGCCGCGCGCATTGGGTGAGGGACTCTCAGGGATCGGCGCCGAGCGCTCGTTCCAACAACGCTGTGAGACCGGGCTCGAGGCGCTTCGCGAGATCGAGCGCCGCTCCGTGCCCGCGCGGGCTCATCTTGCGCCAGGTCTTCTGGAGGATGTCGATCACCTTGTCGTCGGGGTGCTTCGCCGCGAATGCGGGGAAGTCCGTCTCGAGGAAGGTGAGGCAGATCGCGTCCTCGAAGGCCTGCACCTCGGGGTCCGAGCGGAGCCCCTTCTTGATCAAGAGCTCCCCGACGCGCTCGGCGACGGCGACGTCGAAGCCTGCGTCTCGGACCACCTCGGCCGCTCGTCGCGCGTGCTCGAGCGCGGCCGCTGCCCGCCAGCGCTTGTAGCCCGCGAGCCCTTCCGGATAGGCGCTCCGCGGGATCGTGTGACGCCCGAGGTGCTGGCAACGAGCGGCGAGCCGCAGCGCGACCGGCGCTGCTGGCACCAGGGTGTCCACCCAGCGCGCGAGGGTCGCGTGATACCGAGAAGCAGCGCCCGCCGGATCCGCCGCGTGGACGGCGGCGAATTCTCGGCAGGCGCGCTCGAAGGCCTCGGTCATTCCGGCTTCAGTTGTCGGCGAGCTTCTTCGACCACACGATCGCGTCGCGCCGCTTGTCGCCCACGACGATGTGCGAGGCGAGGACGGCGGACTTGCGGAAGCCGTTGGCGAGGAACGCGGAGGCGAGCAAGACGTCGTCTGCCGGGGCGAGCGAGAAGGTGCTCACCGCGCCGACCTCGACCAGGCGTCCGAGCATCGTGCGGATGGCCGACACCGTCAGCGAGCGCTCTCCTTCGTCGCGCGGCGAGACCAAGAGCTCGAGCATCGAGCTGGCGAACGAGGGCTGGAGCTCGTAAGCGGCGAAGAGCTCGAAGCCGCCGCGGCCGGACACCACGAAGTGGGTCTTCTCCGCGTCGCGGCTGAAGAGCTCGAAGCCGGTGAGGGCACGCCCGTTCTTGTGCGCGCCGAGCACCGCCTTCTGTACGGCGTCCCGCTTCGCGGCCGCCAGCTTGGTCGGCGGCACCGACTTCTCTTGCGTGTCTTTGACGAGGCGCTTGGCCTTGTCGATCGTCTTGTCGGCGAGATCGAGAGCGGGGTTCGGCTCGGGCAGCTCGTCCTCGACGTCGTCGTCGTCGTCGTCGCCGTAGGCGCGCTCGGGCTTCATCGGGCCGACGGCCGCGACCACCGCGCCCATGATCCAGGCGTCGCTCCGGCGATAGAAGCTCGGGATGTTGCCTTCGCGGCGGAAGCCGAGGCGCGTCCACGTGGCTACCTCGTCGCGCTCGACGAGGACGAACAGCTTCTCGATGCCTTCGCGCCGAGCCGTCTGGATGACGAAATTGCGTTTAGCGAGCGTCGCACCCGCCCGGAAGTCGATGACCCTGACCGTCCTGTGACGCCGGTTCACGAGCATGCACAACGAGACCGCGTCGTTGTGGAAGGAGAGCTCGTCCAGGTCCGCCCCATTCGGTCGCTGCGTCGTTGTTGCCATGTCCACCCGCTGCTTGAGCCTGCGCCGGACCGCCCCGTGCGCGGCGGCGCCCATCTCCCGCCAAGAAGGGACGTCGAGGCCCGCCTCCCGCAGGAAGCCAGCCGGGTTAGTAGCTTTGATTGGAAGCGTCAACGAGCCGGATGTCGCTTTCTGCCACTCCCAAAGCACGCAGAGTCGCCTCGAGGCGCTTCCGCGGCACGGTCACCCGGGTCGGCATTCCACCTGACAGTCCGAGCAGCTTCAGGAAGTTCAGCCCGCTGTCGAAAGCGGCTGCGACGGTCAGGTTGTCGGCGTCCAGTACGGCCGAGATGGGCGCCCGCTCCTGGCCGAGGAGGAGCAGCAGCGTCTTGTCGTACGGACCGGAGCGGGTCGTGGCGTCGACGAAGGCAACCTTGTCGCCGAGCCGCACGTATCGGGCCGCAAGCTTCCGAGCTTCGTTCTCCACGGCGTCGAAGGCTCGTCCAGCCTCGTCTATCGGCTCCCACAGGGAGGTGTCCGCGAGGCCCGCAGCGAGGTGGCGCACGATTACGCCGAAGAGCGCGGTGTCGCGTGGCCTTCCGCGCAGCGCACGATCGAAGCGAAGGCCCACGGGCGAGGGCGCGCCGATGCGCGTGTCGACCGCGCGCGCGTCGTCGTCGCAGCCGGGGTAGGGCTCGACCCCCGAACGGAGCCACTTCGCCGCGCTCACCAGGCCGTCGAAGTCGTTGTGACAAACGACCGTGTCCACGCGGCCGATCCGCGCGACGAGCTCTGGCGTGATCATCTCGGGACACGCGCCGTGCTCGGCCTTCTTGGCGAGCACGAAGCGGGTGTCGGAGGCGAAGCGTGCGTGGTTGTCGCTGTCGTGGTGGTCGACCCACGCGGCGAGCCTCGGGCCGAGCGACTCGATGAACGGGAGGGTCACCGTCTCGAACGAAGCCCCGCCGCCGGTCTCCGAGGCGAAGGCGATGTCGAGCACCGCGACCCTGCCGCGGAGCTCGCGAGCCTTGGGCAGCTTCCGGGGAGTGGCGAACGCGAGCTCGACTGACATCAGAAAGAAGGGCCTGCGGGCTCCGAGCATCGCGCGAGGGTCGCGCGCCTCGGGCGCGGGTGTGGGGTGGGGGCACGGAGCAGCGGTCTGCGGCTACCGAGCGAATTCGCCTGGCTTGCCAGGTGAATTCGGAATAGCACGCCTTCGCTCGAGCATGAGAACAGTCGGAACCAAATATCGCTGGGTACGTCGAGCCGCAGCCGGCCTCGTCGCGAGCGCCGGCTGCCTGTCTGCCGGCGTGGCTTCGGGGCAGGATGCCCCGAGCGTCGTGGTAGGCGGTGCGCGCCCGCTCGCCCTCGCCCCGGCGGACGACGGCGTGCTCGTGAACGTCTGCGCGAAGGGCGCCACGTGTGACGCCAAAGGCGGGCAGCGGCTGCGGCCGCCGGCGTCGTTCCGCGGCGACGCGGCGAAGGTCGCGGTCCAGGTGCTGAGGCTCGACGGAGGCAAGGAGATCGGCTGGGTCTCCTTCCCCGGCGACGAGGGACGGGCGTTCAACGTCCTCGTCGCGGCCCCGAAGAGCGGAGACGCGCCGGCCGTGCTCTACAGCGGCGTGACGGGGCCCGGGACCGAGCGCACGACGACGTTTTCGGTGGACCAGAGCCCGAAGGGCACGGCGAAGGTGACGATCACCACCCGCGCGCGGCTCTGCGGCACGGAGGTGCTCGTCTCCACGCGCACGCTCGACGAGCGGCGCCTCGAGCTCGTCACGACCGCCGGGCCGGATCCGCTCGGCGGGCGGCGCGCGGGCTCGATGAAGATGACGGCGTCGTTAGCGAATGAGAAGGTCGCGTCACACCGCTTGCTCAAGCCGCGCTCGTCGTCGAGCGGCCGCGCGGCCCTCGCCGTCGACGGCGACGAGGCGACCGCGTGGGTGGAGGAGGAGCCCGGCGCCGGCCGGCACGCCTTCGTCTCCTTCGGATCCCCGGCCGCCATCGGCATCACCGGCCTGACCCTCTCGCTGGAGGCGCCGGCCGATCTCGCGGGGGCGCGCCCGCCGAGCGCGGTGACGGTGGTGACCGACTCGAGCACGTACGCCGTGGCCCTCGGCGACAAGAAGGCGAGCGGCACACGCTATGCGCTGACGCTCCCGTCATCCATCAAGACGTCCTGCCTCGCCTTGGTCGTCGACGAGGTGGGCCCGGGGCCGAAGGCGGGCGGAACGAAAGGTGAGGGCAAGGTCGATCCGTCCGCCTTCGTGGCCGAGCTCGCGGTGCGGACCGAGCTGGACGCAAAGAGCCTGGACGACCTCGCCAAGGGTCTGTCCGGGGGCGGCGCGGCGTCGCGTGATCACCTCGCGCTGCTCGAGGCCGCAGGCAAACGCGGTCTCGAGGCGACGATCGCTGCTTACCCTGCGCTCGACGGCCCCGGACGCGACCTGGCCCGCCGGCTGGTCGACGCCGCCCCGTGCGCGGACAAGCTCGTGCTCTACGTGCCCCTCCTCGTCGGGAAAGACCGCGACGAAGCGGACCGGGCTCGTGATCGGGTCCGGCGGTGCGGAAAAGACGCGGGCGGCCCGCTGCTCGCCGCGCTCGACCGCGAGACCGGCGAGGCCCGCGGCGTCCTCGCGGAGGAGGCCGCGCTCCTCGCGCCCGATCAGGCGGTGCCGCGGCTCATCTCGGGCCTCGACGAGGCCAAGAGCTCGGCCGAGCGGAGGCCATTCCGGCGTGCGCTCGGCAAGGCGCTGACCCGGGAAGTCGGCGTGCGCGCGCTCGGTCGGGCGATCTCGCGACCGGAGTTCGCGCAGCTGTCGCTGGCCGCTCGCGTCGACGTGTTGCGCGCTCTCGGGGACGACGCCGGACGGGTGGAAGGCGCGAGCGCGGCGCTGGCGAAGACGGCGTCCGAGTCGAAGGCCTTTCGCGAGCGGTACTTGTTGCTCGGGCCGGCCGCGGCGCTCGCTCGCTCGGGGGACGCGTCCGCGACGGCGATCGTGGCCGCGGCGATCACCGACCGCGGGGACGCGCGCCTCCGCGCGCGAGGCGCCGAGGTCGCCGGCGGCATCGCGCCGCTGCGCGCCAAGCTGCTCGAGAGCATCGACGACTCCGAGGTCCGCGTCCGAGACGCTGCGCTGGCGTCGCTCTCGAGGAAGGGCTCGCTCGACGGCGACGCCACCGTGAAGGTGCTCGTCCGGCTGGTCAAGGACCCGTGGACCTTCGTGCGACGCTCGGCGGCCGCGGCGCTCGTGGGCGCGCCCAAAGGCGGCGCGACCGACGGCTCGATCGCCGGCGCAGTCGATTTCGAGCCGTCGCCCCTCGTGCGCGCGGAGATGATGAAGACGTTGGGCGCCCGGCGGGCGTCGGGCGCCGTGCCGGTCGTGGCCGAGCGCGCCTTCGACGCCAAAGAGGCCGCGGACGTCCGGGTGCATGCGATCGAGGCGCTCGGCGACATCTGCGCGAAGGACCAGCTCGCGCCGCTCTCCGAGCTCGCGCTCCGCGGTCAGGCGCCCGTCTTCGAGGCCGATCGAAAGCTGGCCGTCGCGAGCATCACGGCCCTCGGGCGCCTGCGTCCGGCGGATCTCGCCCAGCGGCTCTCGCCTCTCACCGCCGAAGGCGCGCCCGCGGAGATCCGCGAGGTCACCCGGCTCGTGCTTGCCGACAAGACGCGCGCTTGTGATGGCGCCGGCGCGAAATGACAGGACCGTGACCAGCACAGATCCCGCCTCCGAGCCCACGCAGAGCCAAGGGTCGCAGTCGAGCGACACGACTCCGGCCACGTCCCCGCACGCGCCGGACGCAAAGGACCCGCACGCGCGCGCCTCGGATCCGCGCCTGCCGTCGGTCCCTCCACCCGGCAGCTCCTTCGCGCTCGCGAGCGAGGCCGCCGCGCTCGCCCTCGCCACCGCCGTCCTCGGATCCTTGCCTGCTGCGTTGCGCGTGGCGCGGGCTGGAGGGTCGTTCGTGGGCGGGTGGCTGGCCGCGGGGGCCATCGTCCTGCCGGCGCTCGCGGTGCTCATCTACCTCACGCACGCCGCCGGGCGTGGCTACCGGATGCTGACCGGTCAGGGAGCGGGGAGGGCGACCGCCCTCGGCCTGGCGCTGTGGGTCGGGCTCCTCGCGCCGCTCCTGATGCTCCTCGGCACCGTCCTCAAGGCCAACACGAACCACCGCGGGCTCGGCGGCGCGACGTTCGGCGTCCTGGGGGTCGTGCTCGCCGCCGGCACCGCGCTCGTCGCTCGACGTGTCGTGGTCGGCGGTCGTTGGCTCGTGGAGCGCGGGGCCTCGCCGCGCGTCGTCGCGGGTGGCTTCGCGGCGATCGCGATCGGTCCGATGCTGGCGCTCAGCTTGCCCCTGCTCCGCGAGTCGGACGCGGGGGCGCACGCCCCGGCCGTCGCGGCGGCGCTGATCGATGGCGCCATCTTCGCGGTGGCCACGTCGGTCGCGGTCGCGTTCGGACCAGGCGATGAGCTCCGCGCGCGCGCGCGGCGGCTGGGGCTCGCGGCCGGAGCAGCGTTCGTCCTTGTGGGCATCGGCTGGCTGAGCGTCTCGCAACCGCTCGGGGTGGCGCTGCGCTCGGGGGGCGGGCTGGCGGCCGCGATCGTCGGCGGGCTGGAGCGATGGACGGATCGCGACGGGGACGGGCGGGGCGCGCTCTTCGGCGGTCAGGACTGCGATGAAGGGGACCCCCGCCGCTTCCGAGGCGCCGCGGATCCGCCGAACGATGGCATCGATCAGGACTGCGACGGATTCGACGGCGCTCCTGCGGTCGCCGCGGCTGAGCCGACCCCCACGCCCGTCCAGGCTGCGGCCTCGCCGCCGCGGCCCGACTCCAGCCCGACGGCGGGGCCGCCTTCCGTCCTCCTCGTGACCCTCGACACGGTCCGGGCCGACAAGACGAGCGCCTACGGATTCGACAAGCCGACCACGCCTCGCCTCGAGGTCTTGGCGAGCCAGGGCGCGCTCTTCGAGCACGCGTACGCGCCCGGAACCGACACCCAGCGCGCGCTGGCCCATCTGTTCAGCGGACAGGGCTTCGATGAGACCGCGAAGGATCGGCGCGAGTGGCCGACCCTGAAGGACGAGAACGACACGTTGGCCGAGCGCCTGAAGCGTGCCGGCTACGCGACCGCGGCGGTGAGCTCGTTCCAGTGGTTGAGCCGGGAGCGTGGCTTCGCCCAGGGGTTCGACAGCTTCGTCGAGGTCTTCGAGGACGAGCACCCCGAGCGCGGCACGACCGGCCCGCGGGCCGTCCAGGCGGCGCGCGCCATCTGGGAGAAGGCGGCGGCGGAGCCCCGGCCCCTCTTCCTCTGGGTCCACCTCTTCGACGCGCACGCGCAATACAAGACTCACGCGGGCTTCGACTTCGGTCGAGGCAAGCTCGGCGCCTACCTCGGCGAGATCGCGTTCACCGACAAGCAGCTCGGGGATCTCCTCGACGCGGTGGCTTCCTCACCCCGCGCGGCAACGACCGCCGTGATCGTGCACGGCAGCCAGGGCGAAGCGTTCGACGAGCACGGCACGACCGGTCACGGCAAGGATCTCTACGAAGAGGTTCTCCGGATCCCGTTGGTCGTGTCGCTGCCCAAAGGTTCTGCCCCGGCAGGAGGGAAACGTTACGGCGCGAGCGCAGTCAGCTCGCTCGACCTGGCCCCCACCATCCTCGACCTCGCGGGCGTCTCGCAGAGCGGCGTAGCTGGACAATCGTTGCTCCCGCTCGTCCGCGGCGAAGCTTCCGCGAAGAGGAGCGAACCGGTCTACGCACGTGCTGGCAAGCGTTACGCCGTCATCGACTACCCGCTCAAGCTCGTGCTCCAGGAACGGAAGGGCAAGGACCGCCTCCTGCTGTTCGACCTCGCGGCCGACCCGGGCGAGACACGCGACCTCTCCGAGCAGCGCGCCGCCGACCTGACGCGCCTCTCCGACCTGGTCCGCGCTCGGTTCTCCCTGAAGGACCAAAACAAGTAAGTCGATCACGGGCGAATCGCGGAGCGGCGACGTATACTCGTCGTTCGGGTCTTCATCGTGAAATTGGACTTGAGCCTTCCAAGGACACCACCATGAGCCGCACGGTGTCGTTCCGTGTCTCTGCTTTCGTTGCTTTCACACTCGGGGTGACCGCGCTGGGGGCCTTCGTGGTCCGGCTCCAGGCCGGCGAGCTGCCGATCGACCTGGTCAGCGGCGCCGTGAAGCAGTCGGAGAAGCAGCCACTGCGCGAATGGCGGCTCGTCGACGGCAAACACTGGCAGATCGCCGGACCGGAAGGGGAAGCTCCGGAGGTGACGGACAAGGCCGAGGGCAACCGCGGCGCCTGTGGCCCCGGGATGGTCGAGGTCAAGGGCCAGATGAAGACGGATCCTCCCCGAAAGGTCCTCTTCGACCCGAAGAGCGTGGAGGAGCTGCAGAAGCGGACTTGCACGAAGTGGATCCAGAAGGAATATCCGGAGCGGTGCGCGGAGTTCGACCGCGACGCCTGGCTGGCGCTCTCCAAGGACATTCCCACGAAGCCGATGCACTTCTGCATGGACCGTTTCGAGTACCCGAACCGGAAGGGCGTCTTCCCCATCATCTTCGTCACCTGGCACGAGGCGAAGGCCACGTGCGAAGCCGGTGGCAAGCGGCTCTGCAACGAGGAGGAGTGGACGTTCGCGTGCGAAGGTGAAGAGGCGACGCCCTACCCCTACGGCTACACGCGCTCTGCTGACAAATGTGTCATCGATGGCAAGTGGCGCGCGTTCAACGAGCGTGCGTTGCACCCGCGCGACGGCCGCGAGGCCATGCTCGAGCTCGACAAGCTCTGGCAAGGTGTTCCGTCCGGCGACCGCCCCGGCTGCCGGAGCCCCATGGGCGTCTACGACATGACCGGGAACATCGACGAGTGGACACACACCGCCCGCGAGGGGGAGCGCCCGAGCATCCTCAAGGGTGGCTACTGGGGACCGGTCCGCACGCGGTGTCGTCCGTCCACCCGCTCGCACGACGAGAACCACGTCTTCTACCAGCAGGGCTTCCGCTGCTGCTCCGACGTCCCCCCGCCCGAGGATCAGGAGAAGAAGACGCTGAAGGAAACACCTCCGAGCAGCGTGCCTCGGACCGCGCCCAAGACAGGGACGAAGTGATCGACGAGGAGCGGCCGCGAGACACGTTGGACGACCCGGTCCCCGCCCGACCGAGCAGCGGCCGAGACCGCGGTTCGCGGGCGCTGCAGCTGGGGAGCATCGCCGTGCTCTTCGCGGCGACGGGCCTCGTCACCGCGAGCGCGGTGCCCGCCGTGGCACGGGAGATCGGCGTGACGGAGGTGCGGGTCGTCACGCGCGACTTCTCCCGCTCCTCGCCGGCCGGGCAGGTCGGGGTGGACGCGGTCCGGGACTTCGAGAAAGGCATCGGACGATCCGTCGCGGAGCTGGAGGGGGACGCCGACGATCCCGGCTCTGCCCTCGAGGAACATGCGAAGGGGCGAGCCAAGGTTGTCGTGGCCGCGCGAGACGTCGTCCTGCGGGAAGACGCGAAGCGGTCGGCCACCGTGGTGGGCTCCGTCAAGCGTGGTGAGTCGCTCGTCCTCCTGCGTGTCGAGCGGGACTGGATGATGGTCGTGCAACAGACCGACGACGGCGGGCTCGACGTCGGTTGGGTCCCCGAGCGCGACGTCGTGGTGCCCTGACGTGCTCGCCGGGCAATCCGTTGGTTACCGGGGCGCCGTCCTCACCCCGTCGAGCGCCGGCGGCGTCGTCTATCATGACGACGCTGTCCTGGTTGTCTCCCCCTCCGGCACGATCTCGGCCGTGGCGAGCATCGAGGCCGGCCGCGCCGCGTGTCCCCTCATCCACGATCTGCGCGGCTCCTTGCTGGTGCCCGGCTTCGTCGACGCGCACCTGCACTACCCGCAGACTCGTGTGATCGGCAGCGCCAGCGGGCCGCTCCTCACGTGGCTGGAGCGCGTCGTGTTCCCGGAGGAGGCGCGCTTCACCGAGGAGACGTACGCACGCGCCGTCGCGAAGGAGTTCGCCCTGCGCTGCGCGGAGCGAGGCACCACGACGGTCGGTGCCTACTCCTCGTCGAGCCCGCTCGCGACGAACCTCCTCTTCGATGCGCTGCGCGAGAGCGGGCTCCGCGCAGTCGCGGGGCTCGTCCTGATGGACCAGCGTTGTCCGGAGGCGGTGCGGGTCCCGGCAGCCCAGGCCTTGGCCGCCTGCCGCGAGATCGTCTCGCGCTGGCACGGCTTCGACGGCGGGCGGCTCGCCGTCGCGATCGTCCCGCGCTTCGCGATCAGCTGCTCGAAGGAGCTCATGCAGGGCGCCGCAGCCGTCGCCGCGGAGCACGACCTCTGCGTCATGACCCACATCTCGGAGAATCCCCGAGAGGAGGCAGAGACGCTGGTCGTGCACCCGTGGGCTCGCGACTACCTCGACGTCTACGAGACCGTCGGCCTGGTCGGTCCTCGGACGATCCTCGCCCACGCGATCCACCTCGGTCCGGCCGCCTGGGATCGGGTGGCCGAGCGCGGGGCCACGATCGCACACTGCCCCGACTCCAACTTCTTCCTCGGGAGCGGCGCGATGCGGCTCGCGGAGGCGCGCGCGCGTGGGGTCACGGTCGGCCTGGGGACAGACGTCGCGGCAGGCCGCAGCTTCGACGTTCGGCGGACGGTCGCCTGCGCCTACGACGCCTCGCTCCTCACCGAGTCGGCGGCCACGCCGGCGGAGCTCTTCACCCTCGCCACGCTCGGCGGCGCGCGCTCTCTCGGTCTGGCCGAGCGCGTCGGTACGCTCGAGCCCGGGAAAGAAGCAGACTTCACGGTGCTCGCCCGTCCTCTGCACGCGGCCGGCGAGCAAGGCGCGCTCAGGGCGGCGACCTTCGCCGCCGAGCTCGCGCCGGTGACGCGCACCTACGTGCGCGGCCGGCTCGTGTGGTCTCGGTCCTGAGTAGATCTGGGGAGCACCGCTTCATCGCGGCTCGCCTCTTGAAGGCCTCGCGGCTTTGCTTTGGGAAGCAAAGCAAACTGGCAGGGAAGTCTCGCCGCGCTGCCGGAACCTGGCTGCCGGAGCCGGCCCCGCAGCGCGTTTCTAGCCAGGGGTCTGGAGCAGCCCCCTCGGCCGCGAAGCGCGGCCTCACCCCGCCTCCGGGCTCCGGGCCTCACGGTCCTCGCCCGTGCAGATGGCAGCCCAAGCCTCGAGCCAAGACTGAAGCCTCCTGCTGCCAAATGTTCGTCGAGCCGATCCTCCGCGCACACGAACGCCCGCGCTTCGAAGAGGCCCCCCGCCCGTCAGATCTCGCCGTTCTTCGCGCGCTTGCACCAGAGCTGGATCTCGCGCTCGATGATCTCGAGCGCCCGCTTCCTGAACGGTCGCAGGACGAAGGGCACGTCCATGTCCATGACGACCTCGCGATCCTCGATGAGGATCTTCCCGTCCAGCGAGAAGCCCTTCACGCTGAACGTGACCGTGGCGCGGTAGTCGCTGGTCCAGGTCGTCGTGGGGCTGTACTCGCCGTACTTCTGCTTGTAGCTGGCGAAGGCGGCGATTGTCGCCGCCTTGGCGAGATCTCGACCCACGTCGTGGGGGACACGGTGCTCCATCGCCTCGGGCTTAGCCCAACTTCGCCCGAGACGCGACCGGAGCGGACCGCGCCCGTTACTTCGTTCCGACGAAAACGACGGTCGACTCCCCGTTCCCCTGGCCGGCGCCCACGGCGTTCCAGCCCTCGGGGAGCACGGGGAGCGTCCAGCCGAAGAGCCACTGTCCGTCGAGGGGCGAGACGTTCAGGCACTCCGCGCTCTTTCGCTTTCCGAAGTCCTCGTGCCAATACGCCACGTGCATGGCGAGCGGGGCGCGGAGGTACTGCTGATGCGGCACGTCCGTGAACCAGAGCACCTTGGGCTCGCCCTTCTCGTTCGACATGGTCGCGACGCGCTCCTTCCACTCGAGTGGGAAGTTGCCGAGCGCGGTCGTCGCGTATTTCGAGTGGTCCTCGGGGAACTTGTAGGTCGGCAGCGGCGGGCCGCCCTTGCCCGGAGAGAACAGGGTCGTCATGACGGGCTCGAGGCCGACGTAGGCGGTCAGCGTACCGTTGATGATCTTCGCCTCGAGCCACTTCTCGTCGCTCTCGATCCCCTTGGGCAGCGCGGTGGCGGCGCGGGTCACGACGAGCTCCACGTCGAGCGCTTTGGCGGCGTCGGCGGTCTTGCCGACGAAGAGCCCGGGCTCCTTCCGGAGCTCGAAGAAGACCATCCCGTTCTCTTCGATCTGGCTCTCGCCGATCTCGACGGGGGTCTTGGGCGCGAGCGTGTCGCCCGTCGGGGCGAGCTTGCCGTCGGCTCCGCGCTTGTACTTCGGGAGCGGCTCCTTGGAGCGGTTCCACGCGAAGGGCAGGCGCATGTCGGACTTGTCGAAATGCACGCCCTGGAACGTCGACAACTTCATGTGGCTCACGCGGTCGGCGGGCACCACCATGGTGTCGGGGGTGAGGAGCCAGACCCGGCCGTGCATCTCGAAGGCCCGCGAGTAGGCGAGCATCGAGCCTGCGGGGATGCGCTTCCACACGAGCGCCGCCGTGTTGTAGTTCCCGCCGGGAGCCGTGCGCTTTCCGTCCTTCAGGAAGTAGGGGACCTCGTCGCTGGCTTTGATGGGCTCGTCGACGATGTTCTCTTCGTGGCCTTTGGCCCACGCGCCGAGCGGCTTCCAGGTGTTCACGGGGCCGTATTCGCGCTCGGCGTTTTTCCACTCGTCGGGGGTGGGGACGCGGCCGTACATGGGCGCGCCGTTCGAGTGGGCGTATCGGTAAGGCCACTCTCCCGGCTTCGGCGCTGAGTAGGCGAGCGCCTTGTACCAGGGGTCTTCGAGATCGAGCGTGGCGGTGTTGTCGTCACACACGTAGCCGCGGGGCTCGATCGCGTACCACTTGCCCTTGCAGCCCGGGCCGTCGACCGGCTGTGTCGACTTCAGGGGGACCGAGGTCCCGATCCGCATCTTGCCGATGGCGAGGCCGTCGCGCGACGGCTTCTTCCAGATCCAGGTGTGCGGCCCCAGCGCGCCGATCCGCGGGCGGTCGTCCTTGGGGGGCTCGGCCGACTTGGCGTTTGTCTCGTGCGCCGCGGCGCGGGGCTCGGTCTTTATTTCGTCCTTGTTGAGCGACTCGGACGCTCCGGCCTGTTCGCTCCTTTCGGAGCCCAGGTCCGAGAGGTCGTTCGGCGGCGAGCCGGTCGAGCCACAAGCAGCGGTGAAGCAGACGAGCGGGAGGACGAGCGCGAGCGGGGTTCGCATGGCCGCGGCAATATGCCCGGGCGTGCCGCAAATGGCCCAATCCCTGTAGGATCGGCGCGTTCATGATCCTCTTCGAGAAGCGCTTCCATGAGGGCCTCACGAGCGGCGCGATCACGCTCACGTTCCGCTCGTGGAAGACACCCCGCGTGAAGCCGGGGCAACGCTACCGCTGTCACCCCATCGGCGTCCTGGAGGTGGACGAGGTCGCCGTCGTCGAGGTCGGCTCGATCTCGGAGCGTGACGCGGCGAGCGCGGGGTTCGGCTCGCGGGCCGAGCTCCTCGGGTACATCGCGGACAAGACGGGAGGCGACGAGTCACGGCAGGTCGTGCGCGTCGGCTTTCACCACGCCGGTGACGGCGACCGGGTGGCCCTCGCCATGGAGACCGAGATCGACGACGCGACCCGCCGCGCGCTCGCCGAGGCGCTTGCCCGGCTCGACGATCGGGGAAAGGACGGTCCCTGGACGAACAAGACGCTCGCCCTGATCTCCAGGAGCCCGCGCGTCGCGGCCTCCCAGCTCGCCGCGAAGCTCGGACGCGACACAAAGGCGTTCAAGGCCGACGTCGTGAAGCTGAAGAAGCTCGGCCTGACCCAGAGCTTCGAGGTCGGCTACGAGATCTCCCCGCGCGGGCGGGCGTACCTCGAGCGCCCTCGCCGCGCGTCCTCCCGCCGCGGACGCGGGTAGACTGGGCGCAAGCGCATGAGCCCGACAACCCGCGTCGTCCGCAACCGGATCTACATCGACGATCGACACTACGACGCGAAGGTCCAGGGTGGCGGCAAGTTCAACGTGGTGAACGCCGCCGGGGTCCTCGTCGGATCATTCCAGGTCCGCGGACGCGCCGTCGAGGCGGAGGACCTGGGGATCGAGGGCGCAGACCCGGTCGAGCAGATCGGCCGTCTGTGGGTGAAGGAGAACCTGTCTGCCGTGCCCGAGCCGCGTCCGGCCGGGCCCGCGCCGATCCCCATCGCACCGCCCCTGTCCACCGCGGCGCCTCTGGCACCCGTCGCGGCCCTTCCGATCGCGCCTCCTCCTGAGCCGGCTCCGGCCGCCCCGGCCGGGCCCGCGCCTTCGCCCAGCGCAGACGCGACGAGCCGCCCCATCTGCCGGGTCGCGACGCACAACCCGCCCGACGCCGCCGCGCTGCGGAAGGCTCTCGCGTACCAGGAGTGGTTGCGACACCAGCCAGGCGTGGCGTCGTCTTGTCTCATGCGCGAGCCGAAGACCGGCAAGCTCGTCTCGGTGACCGTCTGGGCCGACCGCGACAAGTTCAACGCCATGCGGTACGCGAAGCCGCCGACCGACGCCTCTCCGCTCGTCTCCGTCACGGTCGAGATCGGTGAGGTGCTGGCGTGAGGTTGCAATCTTGAAGGGCGTGAAATCCCAGCCTTGCAACGTGGTGTCTCGCGAGGGCCGGTCTCGCGCCGAAAACCGCGGCGTCGGCCCTTGGCACGCAAGATGTATTACGGATGAACGAGCGCCTGTGACGGTTTCCCCCCCCCACCGTCGAGCAGGCGCTTTTTTCTTTTTGTCTTCGTCGACGTTCAGCGCTCGGGCTGGAGCCGAGGGTCACGCGGCGGCGCGCCGGACCCGAACATCATCCGCTGGCGGATGCGCTCGCGGACGATCTCCATCCGCGCTCGCTGCTCGGGCCTCGGCTGACGAGACACCTTCGTCCGGTTGGCCGACGGCTCGAGGGGCAGGAGCGTCGCCGAGTCGACGAGCACGTCCTGCTCTCCGATCTCGACGTAGAGGCAGAGCGCGCGCTTCGACGGGTTCGCGACGCCGTTGATCTCGCACCAGCCGGAGGCATCCGGCGAGGCGACTGGCTTGAGCCCGCCGAGGACGTTGAAGGAGTCGCAGCCGAGGACGTACACATCCGCGAGCTCGCAAGGCATGGATCCGCCAGCGGGGGCGCCCTCGCCCGCCGGCTTCATCCAGATGGAGACACGATGCTCGGCTCCGTCCGGGGCCGCGGTGCCACGTGCGAAGAGCCCGTTGCCTTTCTGCACGCGCGCACATCGCAGGCCCGACCGGCAGAGGCCCCCGGTCTCCGCTTCGAGCGCGAGCGGGTTGCCGGACGGGGAGAAGCCGAGCCAGCCGTATTGACCGTCCGAGCTCGAGATCGAGAGCTCGAAATCCCCGTCCGCGAGGAGGTTGTCGGGGACCTCGCCAAACGGGTTCCTGAACGAGACGTCGCGCACCTTCGTCGGGGTGGGCGGGGTCTCGCTGCTCCCGCCGCCTCCGGTGCTCGTGGGGGTCGGGGTCGAGGTGGGCGGGTCGGTGGCGACCGGGGAGAGCGACTCCTCCGCGCAGGCGATCGCGAAGAGAGAGACGACGGAGAGCGAGAGGGCGGCGCGTTCGATCGTGCTCACGGCTTGAGCTCCTGGCGCACCCACGCGAGCGCGGCTTCGTGGATGGTGTCGCGGCCTGCCAGGAGGTCGCTCTGTTTCTGATCGACGAGCACGTCCGGGACGACGCCGCTGCCGATCATGGCCGCGCCGTCTTTCGTGATCGTGTCGCCGGAGGCGAACTGGAACGAGAGGCTGCCCCAATATGCGAACTGGATGAAGGTCGAGAACGCGCCAGCGGTCGGGCCCGGTCCGAAGATCTTCACCTTGGGCGCGCCCTTCATGCCGAGCGGCAAGTAGTCCGAGGCCGACCCGTCGCGGTGGATGATGAGCGCCACCGGGAGGTTCGGATCGTGGCCCACGTCCCCGACGGAGTAGGGGGCGGAGAGCTTGGTCTCGTTGAAGAGCTGGATGCCCTCGTCCGGCGACTCGGGGCCTGCGAACCCCGAGACCTCGATCGGCATGAGCACGACGGCGGCGACCTCCGGGGGACGGACGAGGTCGGTCAGGTACTCGGGCGCGTCGAGCGTTCCGCCGTTGCCGGCGCGATGATCGAGGATCACGCCCCTCGCGTTCGCCTTCCAGTCGGCGATGCGCGCCTTGATCTGACCGTTGACGTTGCCGTTCGGGTTGCCGCCGCCGTAGAGCGAGTCGAAGACCAGACCGAAGATCTTCTCTTCATCGGTCGTCCCGTCCACCTTGCCGTGGAAGAACGACGAAAAGACGTAGTGATTGAATGGCGACGGCGACGCTGCGCCGAGGTGGTAGTAGGGGCGGTTGTCGCAGGCGACGTCCGGCCCGCCGGGCACGAACGGGATGTCGCGCACGCGGATAGTCTCGATCGTGTCGGCGCAGGTCTGCGCCGCCTGATCGCACCGGATGACGGTGATCTCCCGGGCGTAGCGGAGGATGGTGCCACCGACGCCGCCGAGCGCTTCGGCGAAGTCCGCGAAGGAGCGCGAGTCCGACGCGACTTGGTAGGCCCAGTCCACGTCGATGAGCTTCCGCGCCCAGACGATCGGGTGCTCGCCGTCGACGGCCACCAGCCGGTCACCCGGCACGAGGCCGAGGCCGTCGATGCCCGCGTGGGAGACGAGGATGTCGTCGTATTGCGGGTGTCTCGGCCAGACGTCGTGGGTGAGGTCGGCGTCGCCCTCGATGAAGCAGGTGTTGATGCGCCCCACGCTCCCGGCCTCGAGCACGGGAGCGGAGAACCGCGTGTGCCAGTCGTGGAGCTCGCGTCCGGCGCGGCCGAAGCGGCTCCAGAACTGCCAGGCGGTCTCCGCGTCCCGCATCGACTCGATCGTCGCGAGCGCGACCGGGAGGTCGACGAGCCGCGTCTTTCGGCCGCCGTAGAAGACCTGCAGCTTCCCGGCCAGCGCGTCCACCATCTCGTCCCTCAGCTCGTCGGGCGGGAGCGGCGGCACGCTGAGCCGGCCGAGGCGGCACTCGCCTGCCAGGCAGATTCCCTCGTCTCCGCACGCGGGATCACGCACGCCTTCACACGGCGTGGGCGGGTAGAACTCTCCCGCAGGGACGAGCTCGAGCGCGTCCAGGTCGACGCCGCCGGTCGACGCGAGATCGACGACGCGCAGGTAGACGACGGGGAGCTTGGTCCCGTCCACCGGGATCTCGTTCGTGGCGAGCTCCACCCAGCCGTCGCTCGTTGCTCGGCCGGTGGGCGCCATACGCGCGCTGATCGCCGCGAGGCCGGTCTCCTCCGGGTATTCGACGAGCACGCGGGCGTTCAGCGAGCCGTGCCGCATCCACACGGTGGCGCGGTACGAGCCGGTCTCCGCCGGGACCTCGACCTGGAAGCGCTCGGCGCAGCCGTCCGTCACCTGCAACCTGACGAAATTGTCTCCTTCGAGCGCGGCGCCCGTCGCGACCTCGAAGCCCTCCGCGAGGCAGCCCATCTCGACGTCCTCCGGGACGAAGCGGATGGGTGCGTCGAACGGCTCGAAGACCGCGGCGCTGGTATCGGGGACGAAGTTGCCCTGCGCGTCGAAGTCGGCAGCCTGGACCGCGCCGCCGACGAGGACCGTCGCTGCGGCGAGCGACAACGGGATGAACCGAAGCACGCCGCCCCTTACCGCCGCGGCTGCGCGGCGAAAAGCCCGACCGTCCTCACGCCACCGGCGTGTACTTCGACTCGAGCGCCTCGTCCGCAAGCTGGTCCATGCTCAGGCGCTCGGCACGCGCGAACTCCTCCTTCGTGTAGAGGTCGCGCAGGTATTCGCCCGGCACGCCGACGAGCCGCTCCGCCACCCGACCGACGGTGCCGTGGGTGAGGGGGGAGGCGTAGAGCAGCTTCATCGTGTGCAGGAAGCGCGAGAACGGCCGCGCGGCGACGCCCGGCTTGGCGCTGAGCAGCTGCATGCGCTTGAACGCCTCGCGCATCCGGCGGCGCTCCGGGTCGACGCGGGTCATCGGCAAGACGAAGACGTCGCGGATGAAGGGCTTGGCCGTGAGCAACATGCCCACGAAGGCGTAGGTGGCGCGGGCGATCTCGGCTGGCGACTTGCGCGGCGCCTTCGCGACCTCACGGGCCCAGGCGGGCGAGGCGTAGTAGTCCACCATGAAGTAGTCGATCGCGACGTGGCGCGACTCGTCTCGATTGATGAGGGCCATCACGTCGTGGCACGTCTCGTCCTTCAAGAAGTCGTCGATGCTGCGGAGGAGCGCGATATCGAGCAAGAGCTCGCCGCCGACGATGTAGGCGTTGGCGACCTCCGCCGAGACATAGCGCAGCGCGCCCAGGAACTTCGGACGAAAGGCGACGAGGCTCGGGCTCGGCGCGTAGCTGGCGAGCTTTCGCGTGTCGAAGTGGGCGGCGAGCTTCTCGGCTGCGCGCGCGTGGCGCTCCTCGTCGACGACGAAGGTCGTGAAGATCTCCCGGAGCACGGGATCCGTCGCGCGCCGGCGCTGCTCTGCGAAGAGGGCGCCAGCGAGCCGCTCGATCTGCGCCATGTCGGTGAAGTACTGCACGACCTCCCGCTCGACCCTCGGCTCGAGCGCACGTGGCGGCCGGGACCAATCGATGTCGTCCAGGCGCCATTGGCCCTTCTGACACCGCTCGAGCATCCGATCGAGGTCCATGTCCCCAGGTTACCCCGGAGCGGACGCTCCTTCAGTACTTGACCGAGCAGCCGTAGGCGGTCGTCTTGGGTGTGGCGACCGGCCTCTTCTCGGAGAGGGCGGCGACCGCCTCGGCCACGTAGTTGACGAGCTTGCCACCCTCCGGCGACTCGCCCTCGGCGTCGGGCGAGTTGTCGATCGCGCCGGCGTAAGCGAGGACCCCCTCGGCATCCACGACGAAGAGGTGTGGTGTGTTCGTCGCCCCGTAGAGCTTCCCGACTGCGCCCGACTCGTCGAGGAGGATGGGGTTCTTGACGCCGAGCGCCTCGGCCCCGGCTTTGCTCTTCTCCGCGCCAGCGCCTTGTTTGCCCGGGGCGCCCGAGTTGATCGCGAGCCAGACCACGCCCTTGTCCATCATCGTGGGGGCGAGGCCCTTCAGGGAGCCCTTCGTGTGGCTCCGCTTCACGAAGGGGCACTCGGGGTTGAACCACTCGAGCACCACGATCTTTCCCTTGTGCTGCGAGAGGCTGACGTCGTTGCCGGCCGTGTCCTTCAGCTTGAAATCGGGGGCGGGCTTGCCGACAGCGGCTCCAGCACCGGCCCTGCTCTCCGCCGAGGGCTGGGGCGCCGCGGTCCCTTGTGACGCGCGCTCGTTCGACGCGCTCGCGGGCGCGGGCTTCGTCTCCGAGCAGCCGACCGCGAGGCTCGCCGCGACCAGCAGGGCCGCCGGCCTCACGCGACGCCTCCCCGGAGGCTCGCGATGTCGATGACGAATCGGTAACGAACATCCCCTTTGACCATGCGGTCGTAGGCTTCGTTCACGCGGCTCACCGGGATGAGCTCGATGTCCGAGACGATGCCGTGTTTGCCGCAGTGGTCGAGCATCTCCTGGGTCTCGGCGATGCCGCCGATGAGCGACCCTGCCAGCCTCGCGCCGTTCATGATCAGCGAAAACGGCTCGAGGGACGCCGCCCCGGGGGGCGCACCGACGAGCACCATCGCCCCGCGCGGGCGCAGCAGGCCCAGGTAGGTGCCGTAGTCGTGGGGGGCCGACACCGTGTCGATGAGGAGATCGAGCTTGTGCGCGAGCCGATCCAGATCGCCGCCCTTGGTGACGACGAAGTCGGCGGCGCCGAGCCGGCGGGCGTCGGCCTCCTTGGCGGCCGACGTGCTGAGGACCGTGACCGATGCGCCCATGGAGGCGGCGAGCTTGACCGCCATGTGACCGAGCCCGCCGAGCCCCACCACGCCGACCCTGTCACCGGGCTTGCAGCCGAACTGGCGGAGCGGGGAGTAGGTGGTGATGCCGGCGCAGAGCAGCGGCGCCGCAGCGGCGGGGTCGAGCCCGGCCGGGATCCGCAGGACGAACCGCTCGTCCACCACGACGTCGGTCGAGTAGCCGCCGAAGGTCGGCGTCTTTCGATCCATCTCGGTGCTGTTGTAGGTGAAGGCGGGGCCCTTCTCGCAGAACTGCTCGAGGTGCTCGTTGCAGGGCGCGCAGGCGCGGCACGAGTCGACCATGCAGCCGACCCCGACGAGATCCCCGACCGCGTAGCCGGTCACCGCGCGACCCACACGCGTGACGCGCCCGACGATCTCGTGGCCCGGCACCATCGGGAACAAGGCGCCGGACCACTCGTCTCGCGCCTGGTGCACGTCGGAGTGGCAGATGCCGCAGAAGATGATCTCGATCGCCACGTCGCGCGGGCCAGGCTCACGTCGGGCAATGGTGATCGGGGCGAGCGGCTGCCCGGCGGCGCCAGCGGCCCAAGCTTTCACATTTGTCATGTTCATCCTCGGAGAGGTGGTTCAACGAGCGCGAAATCGCCGGTAGGCGTCGCGCGCCGGGTTGGGCGCGTCGTCCACCGGGTGGCGGTTCACGCGTACGGCCTCCTCCGCGCCGGCGCGGGAAGCTTCGGACATCCGCCGCGAGGGCGGCGCTTGCGAGATGGGGATCTCCGCCGCCGGGCGGATCACGCAGTCGTCGAGCAGGACGGAGCTCGCGGACTCGTTCTCGACGTAGAGGTAGGTCTTGTTGCTGCGCGCCGGAGACGACACACGCAGCTGACACCAGCCGTCTTCATCCGGAACGTCCGAGGTCGGTGCGAGCGCGAGATCGGGATCCTTCGGTCCGATGCTCGCGCCGATGTCCGCGAGGAACGCGGAGACCTCCGCGCACGCGGGAGCCTGCCCCTCCTCCGCCTCGAAGTGGATCCAGATCGAGGCCTCGAGGCCCATCGTGGCCGACGAGACGGCGATGCCGACGACAGCGCCGTTTTTTCGGATGCGCGCGCATTTGACGCCGCTCTTGCAGGCAGGGCCGATCTCGACGTCCGTGATCGTCGGGCTCGAGGGCAGCTCGATCCAGCCATATTGATCGGTGAACGGGGAGGTCCACTCGAAGTCACCGTCCCAGAGCAGGTTCTGGGTCTCGGCGACGTCACCGAACGGGTTCCGCGTCAGCACGTCGCGCTTCTTCGTCACGGGCGGGGCGTCGGGGGGCACCTCCGACGTGGGCGCGTCCGTCGGGGGAACGCCGGCATCCGACGGTCCGGCGACGGGGTTGAGCCTCTCTTCGGAGCAGCCGAGGAGGGCGACGAGCCCGAGGGCGATTGTGCGTGCTTTCACGGCAGGTTTCCTCTCACCCAGGCGAGCGCATGCTCGAAGACCGTGTCCTTGCCGACGAGGAGGTCGGACTGTCTGGGCAACACGATCTCGTCGGGCTCGGCGCCGCGGCCGCCGCGCGAGATGCCCGAGGCGTCCCAGGTCTCGCCGACGGCCATGACGTAGTTGAGCCCCAGCCAGTAGCCGAAGCCGTAGCGGGTGGAGAACGCGCCGTTCGTCTCGAAGGGCGCGAAGATGCGCACGTTGGCCGCCTGGCCCTTCAGCCCGAGCGGCAACCAATCGCTCGCCGATACGTCGCGCGTGAGGAGCAACGCGACGGGCATTGTCGTCGCGTTGCCCGAGCCGCCGAAGTCGACGAGCCCTGCGGCCTGTCCTGCGGCGAAGAGCGAGAGACCTGCAGCCTGATCGATTGCTTCGTCCTCGGCGCGCTGCCGGTCGAGGTAGAGGCTGACGGGGTGCGACGGAGTCGCGAAGTCCCAGATCTTGCGCGGCCCCAGGATGGTGCCCCCGTTGCCCGAGCGGTGGTCGAAGATGACGCCGCGCGCGTCCGCCTTGAACTGCGTGAGGGCGGCGTTCATCGCCGCGCCCATCCCGTCCTGTCCGTTCGTCGTGTAGAGCGACTCCCACTCGGCGCCGTAGATCTTCTCGACCGCGTCGGACTCGTTCACGATCCCGTAGAAGACGTTCGACCCCGAGCTGCCGTGGTTCGCGGGCGAGCTCGCCAGGTGGCGGAGCGGGCGGTTGTCACAAGCCACGCTCTCGAACATCTCTCCTTCGACGAGGGGCGGGATGGCCGAGATGTCGATGTCCTCGAGCGCGCCGCAGGTGCCCGCGCCGGGGTCACACCGGATGACCGTGATGGTGTGTGCGTACCGGGCGACGAGGCCGCGCAGCTGCTCGGCGAGCTCGGCGTACGTGCGGTGGTTCGAGACGGGGCTCATCGGCCAGTGGTGCTCGGTCTGCGCCCGCGCCCACGCGATGGGGTGCTCGCCGTCGACGGCGACGAGGCGGTCGCCCGCTTTCAGGCCGAGGTTGCGCGTGGCGGCGGCGTGGGAGACGAGCACGTCGAGGTAGAGCGGGTCCTTCGGGGCCGCGCCTTGTGACAGATCGCCGTCGCCTTCGATGAAGCAGAGCCCGATGGGGCGCTCGTTCTCCAGGATGAAATCCCCGAGGCCGCTCGTCGTCGTGTGGCCGTCGTGGAGGCGACGAACGCCGAGCATGAACGCGTTCCAGTACGTCCACTTGTCGGCCGCGTCCAACATGCGGTCGAGCGTCGTGAGCGAGATGGGCAGGTCGAGCTCGCGGTTCAAGAGCGGCCCGAAGAGCAGCGCCATTCGGCCGGCCAGGTAGTCGGCGACGTCGTCGCGATCGGCCGGGATCGGCGGGACCCAGCCCCCCACGTACCGGCACTGCGAGAAGAGGCACACCTGGCCGACTCCGCAGACCGGGTCGGTCGTGCCCTCACACGCCTTGCCCGACAGATCCTCGGGGCCGAGGCTCCGCTCGGGCACCACCTCCACGGCGTCGACCACGCTGCCGCCGGGCGAGAAGAACCCGATCGTGACGGTGGCGCCACGCGAGGCGTCGATGCGGACGTCGTCGTTTGCGACCTCCACCCAGCCGTCGCTCGTCATCCGGCCGGTGGGATAAAGCGCCGTGAGCTCGTCCACCCCGGGGTGGGGGTTGTCCGCGTAGCGGACCTCGAGGCTCCCGATCGTCTCGCCGTCGCGGATCCACGCGCTCACCCGGTACGCGTGGGCACCCTCTGCGATCGTGACGGGAATGTCGATGCCCTGGAACTGGCCCAGCGCCAGCACGCGCTCGCCGGAGAGCGCGCCCGCGTCCTCCACGGTGAGCGAAGCGCCGCCTCCGCCCGCGCCGCCTTCGCCTCCGGCCGGCAAGTCGTCCTCGAAGTCGAACGTGAAGGTCGCCTGAGGGTCGAAGACGAAGCTCCCGTCCTCCTCGAAATCCGCGGCAAGCGCGGCCCGAGGGAAGGCGAGAGCGAGGAGCAAGCCGGCAGGGAGAGCCGGCAGCGTTCGCGAGGAAGCCACGGAGGAATGCGTAGCGCTCCTGGCGCCGCGCGCAAAGGGCTGGCTCCGTGCGGAAAGGGCCGGCCTCCCCGGCGCGGCCTGGACAACCGTTGGTCAGCTCGCCCGAACGTCCGCCGTCTGCACCTGGAAGCCCTGCTTCTGGAGCCACCAGATCACGCCGACCAGGAGCGCCCGCTTGTCGTCCACGAAGCTCGGCTTCTTGCCCTCGAAGGCATGGCCGACGAACTGGAAGCCCCACCCCACGGTGAACATCCCCGCGGCGAGCGGGAGGCCCACGATCGTCGGCGCGAGCGCAAGGCTTCCCAGGATGAGCGGGATGCCGACCTTGTGACAGGCCTGGTTGCGCGGGTCCTGGTGGTCGGCCTTGTAGCTCTCGAGGAGCTTCGTCCACTCGTGGTTCAGGCGAATCATGGTGCGGATACGGGTTAGCCCAGCGGGCCGAGGTTGTCACCGGTCCCCGGGAAGGGTCGAGAACGACCGGGTGCGGACGAACCGGTCGCGGTGACGGGACCGTCAGGATGGCCTTCTGCGAGCTGTGCGATCACCGGCAACCTCAATCCCACCACACATGGATGCGCCCGCCTGGTTGCGGCGATATCTCGTCGGCACCTTCCACCGCGAGGCGAATCTCGGGGGTATCGATCGTCACCAGCGACGTGACCTCGAGCCTGTAGACCGAGCCGATGAACTCGGTCGCGGCGGCGTGCGGCTTGCACGCATCGAGGAGGGCCTTGTGGCTGGGGCGCTCGTTGACCCGGCTCTTGAGGAAGCGCGGCCCGAGGACGGCACCGGCGGCAGCGAGGACGTCGTACGGAACGGTGAAGGTCAGATCTCCCAGGGCTCCGGGCCCGAGGTAGGGCGCAAAGAGATCGACCACGCCACGTGCTTTGGCATTTTTTCGGAGCGATCCACGCCAAGCTTCCACCCAATCGGCGCGCTGCTTGGCGATCTCCGCTTCGAGCGCAACGAGCGGCTTGCCGGCGCGGTGCCCCTGCTCGGCGAGGTCGAGCTTGTAGTCGAACTCCCGGAACGGAGTCATGAAGTGCTCGGGATCCAGCCTCTCGAGCGCACGCTCGAATGACACCAGCGCAGCCTGGTGATCGCCCGCATCACGCTGGAGCGCTCCCGCGATGTGATGGAGCTCGCCCGTCTTGAGCGACGCTTCATCACCGCGGCCGGCCCATCGCGCGGCGATCGCGAGCGCTTCGGCGGGGTGCTCTTCTGCCACCGCGCTCGCGAGACGCTCCGCAACGTAGAGCGCCGACGACAGCTCCTTGGGCGTCGGGACGGGAGCCTCGAGCGCGCCGAGGAAACGGCGGGCGAGGGCGTCCGGGTCCTTTGGAGGGAAACCTGCGGCGCCGTAGAACCGGCTCAGGACCAATTCGTTCGCTTCGACACACGTCGGGCCGAGCTCGCGGTCGACCACCTCGAGGGCGCTCTCCAGTGTCGCGTCGTACCGTGCAACCAGGTGGTTCTCGCCAACGCCGTGGAGCGCCGAAGCGAGCGCTCTCATTCGGTGCGCCCAGGCGAGGGTCTCACCCTCTGCGAGGCGCGTGAGCGCTGCCACCGCGTCGAGGATGGGTATCCGTGCGATACGCTCGAACAGCCACGAGAAGCACGAAGGCAGGGCGGGACGGATCTCCTTCGCCTCACGCGCGACCTCTCCAGGGAACTCGTCACACGTGGCCGCCCACTCGAGCGCCTCATCCACCATTCGGGCGTCGCCCACGGCGTGGGCACACATCACGACCTTCAACGCCGCCATGGCCACGTCGTACTCGGCGAGATGGGGGCGCCGACAGAGCACGCTCTCGCGATAGAGCCCGAGCGCCTCGGCGTCACCGGCGACCATCTTGGGCCCTGTCTCACGCGCTCGATGAAGATCCGCGACGATCTCGAGCCCGAGACCAGCGACCTTCGGATGCGACGCCGTCAGCGCCCGAAGCGAAGTCACCGCGCTTCTGGCGAGCTCCGCCGCGCGCTCGTACTGAGAGCTCTTCGTGCTCGCGTCGATCGCGTCGAAGGTGACCGCGAGCTCGGCGTGGGCCTGCGGAGACAGCACGGTGCACTCTTACCAGACCGCAGCAGCAGCCGGCGCATTCAACGACGCGAGAGGTCTGGGGCTCGTCGGGGAGCGATCAGGGCGAGGCCATCTCGCGGGCTTACCTCGTCGGTGCACGGGGAAGCGGCTTCGGAGGGCTGTCCACCTACGCCAGCTCGACGAGGACCGGCGCGTGATCGCTCGGCACGCGCCCTTCGCGCTTCTTGCGAAAGTCGCGGTCGACGCTGGCTGCGGTGGCGCGGCGCGCGACGTCCCCCGTGGCGAGGACCAGATCGATGCGGAGCCCTTGTTTCTTGTGGAAGCTGCCCGCGCGGTAGTCCCACCACGAGAACACGCGCTCGCCGGGGACCTGCTCGCGGAAGACGTCGTGGTAGCCCTGCGCGAGGAGGCGCTGGAACCGCGAGCGCTCCTCCTCGGTGTGGAAGATGTGCCCGGCGTGTCTGGCAGGGTCCCACGTGTCGAGATCGCCCGGGCAGAGGTTGAAATCGCCTGCGACCACACTTCCCCCTTCTCGCGCCAGCCCCTCGGTGTAGGTCGCGAGCGAGTCGAGCCAGGCGAGCTTGAGGGCGAAGTCGGGGTGGCGTACGGACTTCCCGTTCGGGATGTAAACTGACGTGACCGTCAGGCCGAGCGCGCGCACCGTGAGCAGGCGCCCGCCGGCCGCCTCCTGCCCCAGGAGCCCGGCCTGGACGATCTCGGGCCCGGGGCCAGCGTCTTTCCGGACGAGCACGCCGACGCCGTTCCACTGCCGCTGGCCGTGGGTGGCGCAGGCGTAGCCTGCCTGGGCAAACGCGAGGCGCGGGAACGCGTCGTCGTCGACCTTCAGCTCCTGCAGGCAGACGATGTCGGGACGCCTCGTCGCGAGGAAATCGAGGACGAAATCGAGGCGGGCAGTGATCGAGTTGACGTTCCAGGTGACGAGCAGCAAGGGACTGCCCCCCTGATACCCGCTTTTCCGCGCGCTGCCAGCGGGACGATCGCCCTATACTCTCCACCTCGCGTATGCCGGCGCCATCCTCCCGTCGCAAGTCGGCGGCTCGCCCCGCCACCCCGAATCGGCACCAGATCCGGCACCAGAAGTCGCACACCAAGATCGTCGCGAAGGCGTCCCGGATGATGCGCGAGCGAGGTCTCCTCGGCGCGAGCGTGAACGAGGTCATGGGCGCCGCGGGCCTCACGCGCGGCGGCTTCTACGCGCACTTCGGAGACAAGTCCGACATGATCGCCGAGGCGATCGCGAAGGCCTTCGAGGAGGCACAAGAGAACCTCTTCGGCTCGATCTCCGAAGAAGGCGCGGACTGGGTGGCGCACGCCGCCGCGCGTTACCTCTCGCGCAAACACGTCGACAAGCCGAGCTCTGGATGTGTCGCGACGACCATCGGCGCGGAGGTCGCCCGCAGCGAAGCCACCGTGAAGAAGGCGTTCCAGCGCGGGGTGGAGGCCATGCTCGCGGGCATCCAGGAGAAGAGCGGCGGGACGCGAGACGAAGCGGTGGCGTTCTTGTCGACCTGCATCGGCGCCGTGATGCTCGCCCGTGCCGTCCACGACGACGACTTGGCGGAAGAGATTCGCCTGGCCGCCAAGCGCGAGCTCGGTCGGCGCCGCTGACCATCTCGATTCCTCGACCCTCTCAACTCAAGGAGGGAGACCCATCCGCGCCCTCGCCTCGTGCATCTCCGCGGTGATGTCCCCGTTCTGGTCGCGCACGGCGAAACGTTCGATCCGCGTCGAGCCCTCGCCGGAGTCGGCGGGCGCCGCGACGAGCACGCGGAGCAACACGGGCTTGCCGGCGCGTGGCACCACGTCGATTCGCCGGAGCACGTGGAGCCCGGCCGCGCGCGCGGCGTCCTCTCCGCGGCGCTCGGGCTGCGCGCCGTAACAAGCCACGAAGCGTCCGTTCGGGCGGAGCAACGGAGCGGCCGCGCGCGCGTAGTCCTCGATGCCGCCGCGTGTCTCGAAACAGCAGGGGCCACGCTGCGCCTTGTTCGAGACGAGCCCGCTCCCGATCGGGATGTACGGAGGCGTGCCCGTGACCAGATCGAACGTTCCTGGCGCGAGGCGGCTCGCCTCCTCGCGCAGGTCGCCGTGAACCAGGCGGCACCGGTCCTCGACGCCGTTGAAGGCGATGGAGCGCCTCGCGAGCGCGACGCTCACGTCCTGTGCCTCGATGCCCACGAGCGTGGCGTGGGTGAGGCCCCACGCGAGCATGAGGAGCACGGACCCGATGCCGCACCCCAGGTCGACACAAGCCGTCGCCTCTGGGCTTGCCTGGAGCGCGGCATACGCGGTCACGAAGTCGTCCAGTGACCAACGGTGCCCGGAACGGAGCTGGAAGATCCGGAAGTCGCCGGTCAAGAACGAGAGGTCTTCCTCGGGCCCCGGCGCGAGATCCGCGCGGCCAGCCGAGCCGCGCGGTCGCGGGCCTGGGGCGAGCCAGCCTGCGCGCCGCGCGCGGGCCTTCTCCACGGCGGGATCACCCGCCGACCAGTCGGTGGAGCTCACGCCCGACCCATAACACCGAAGCGCCGGCGCGGAGCGCCTGCCGCATTCGGCTCAGGTCGACTCGGGGATCCTTCGGCTCACGGGCGGCTCGGGCGGCACCTTCCAGCCGCCGCCATAACAGGTGAGGTCGCGGGTCCAGCCCACGTTCGAGGTCACGCAGGAGCTGATCCACTGATCGACCGAGACCTCGTTCCCGATGGGAAACAGGATGGGCGAGAGCGGCAACATGCGCGCGACGACAGCGAACATCTTGTCGATCGAGCTCGTCTCGGCGACGGGCTCTGCTCCCCGGGTCTGCGCGCGAGCGGTCGACGAGCTCGCGATCGCGACCCCGAGCGCAGCACACAGGACCAACGACGAAAGACGCGCTCCAGAGTTCGGCCGGGCCATGGTTCTCCTCCTGGCCTCGCTCTGCGAGGGCCGTCTCCCAGCTCAGCATCAGCCGTGCCGGGGTGGGGGGGAGCGCTCTCGCCCCCACTGGGGCGCGGAGCCACGGCGCATGAGGCGCTTCTTGCGCGATCGTAGCGGCGCAGCGCTTGGCACTCGGGATGCTTGGCATGATTCCCGCCACACAAAGAGCACACCCATGAACCACATCCACCTCGATTTCTCTCGTCACTCGAAGGAGCGCTCGTCGCGACCGCCGCTCGAGGAGCTGCAGCCACGTCGTTCGGGGGTTCTCGTCGCCGTGCCCGAAGCTGCGGTGCGCGCGGAGATGCTCGTCGCGCTTCGCGGGGCCGGGATCGCGGCGGAGGCGGTCGCGACGTGTGAGCAAGTCCTCGCCGTGGTCGAGGCGGCGCCGAGCTCCGGGGCGCTCCCCGAGGTGCTCGTCGTCGACGTTCGCATACTCAACGAGGCACGCGGGCGGCTGCTCGATGCCCTCGAGGCGATGGGCGGCACCGACAGTCTGTTGGTCATCCTCTCGGGCCTCTGGCCGCGCGGGTACTTCCCGGATTGGCTCGAGCCGCTGAACTGCTTGCACGAGCCCGTGCCGATGCCGGTCTTCGTCGAAGAGGTCGCGCGGCTCGCGTCGCCGGCGTCCGTGCGTGTGCCTCCCGCGCTCTGACCCACCCGGCCACGACCGCGGGTGACTGCGGTGGGGCCGGCGCGCGATACTGCCCGCGATGGGCAAGGTCGGCGACCTCGTCGCGAACCGGTTCCGGTTGGGCGCTCGCGTGTCGGAGGGCGGCATGGCCTACATCGTCCGCGCCGAGGACACGCGCAGCGGCAGGCCGGTCGCCGTGAAGATGCTGAAGCTCGCGGACGCCGACACGATCGTGCGCTTCGAGCGGGAGGCAGCCGTCCTCGAGATGCTCCGCCACCCCAACGTCGTGGAGCACGTCGCGCACGGGATCGAGGACGAGAAGCCGTACCTCGTGCTCGAGTGGCTGGAAGGTTGTGATCTCCGGTCGCGCCTCGACGAGGGGCCGCTCGACACGAGCGCTGCCGTGGACGTCGTCGGCGCCGTCGCGCGCGCCCTCGTCGCGGCGCACCCGCTCGGCGTCGTCCACCGGGACATCAAGCCGGAGAACGTCTTCCTGGTCGGCGGTGACACGGGTCGGGCGAAGCTCCTCGACTTCGGCATCGCCCGGACGGCGGGGAGCTCCCAGACGAGCACCGGGATGGTGATGGGGACGCCCCATTACATGGCTCCCGAGCAGGCCACGGGAGAGGCGACGACCCCGGCGACGGATCTCTGGGCGCTCGGCGTGCTGCTCTTCGAGTGCCTCACGGGCCAGAAGCCGTTCGTGGGCGACAACGTCCCGGCCATCCTGACGAAGGTCGCCTTTGCACCGGCACCTTCGGTGGCGGACGTCACGACACACGTGCCGGACGCGCTCGTCCAGCTCTGCGCGGATCTCCTCGAGAAGGACCCGAAGAACAGACCGAGCGCGGCGGAGGTCCACGACCGCCTCCAGCCCGAGGCGCCGCCGTCCCTCCGGCAGAGCGTTCGCCGTCCGATCGGCAGGGCCGAGCGCACCTCGGCATGTGTCCTCATCACGGGGATACCCGAGCGCGTCGACGGAGAGCCGAGGCGCTTCAGGACGCGGCGCTCGACGGGGGCGGAGGTGATGCCGGTCCAGCTCGAGCACGGCGGGTATGCCCTGGTGCTCGTGCGCGACGGCGAGGCGGTCGACCTGGCAGCGCGCGCCGCCAGGCGCGCGCTGGCGCTCCGTGAAGACCTGGGGCCGAGCGTGCCGATCGCGATCGTGACGACGCGGCTCGCGGCTCGGGCCGAGGTCGGCGCCGCGATCGAGAGCGCCGCGAGGTTGGTGTCGGCGGACGTCCCGGGCATCGTCCTCGACGAGGCCACCGCGGCGCTGCTCGAGGGGCGCTTCGACCTGGCCAGCCGTGACGGACGCGCCCACCTCATCGGTGAGCGCGGGACCGCCGAGACGTCGCGTCTCCTCTTGGGAAAGGTCGCGCCCTTCGTCGGTCGCGACAACGAGCTCGCGATGCTCGAGTCGCTCTACGAGGAGTGCACCGACGAGCCGGAGTCCGCGCGGGCGGTCCTCGTGACGGCGGGCGCCGGCGCGGGCAAGTCGCGCTTGTTTCGCGAGCTCACCCGGCGCTTCTCGCTCCTCTCGAAGCCGCCGATCGTCTGGGCCGCAAAGGGCGATCCGGACAAGGCGGGGTCGCCGTTTGCGCTGGTCGAAGCCCTGACGCGACAAGCGCTGCGCTGCCCCGAGTCGTTGCCGCGTGGCGAGCAGCTCGCGACCGTGATCGAGCTGGCTGCGGGCCCGATGGCCGCGACGCCCGTCACCGAGCGCGCTCTGCTCTCGTTGCTCCGTCTCCTCGACGACTCCGACTATCGCCCATCGGCCGACGAGATCTGCGCTGCGTGGATCGAGGTCGTGCGCGCGCTGGCGCGCGGGCGTCCGCTCGTCCTCGGCTTCGACGACCTGCAATGGTCGGACCGGCCCAGCATCCTGGCGATCGAGCGCCTCCTCGCGGCCGCTCGGGTCGCCCCGCTCTTCTGTGTCGGGTTGGCGCGAGCCGATGACGGTGAGGGGCTCGTCGAGGCCTTCGCGAAGCGGGCAGCGATGCACCTCGAGCTGCGCTCGCTGCGGCCGAAGCCGGTCGAGGCCCTGGCTCGCGCCGCGCTCGGGGAGAGCGCGTCGAAGGAGGCGGTCGCCTTCATCGTGTCGCACGGTCAGGGCAACGCGTTTCTGGTCGAGGAGCTGATCCGCGCGTGCGCTCGCGGAGAGCAGACGCTCCCCGAGAGCGCGGTCGCGGTAGCGGAAGCCCGCCTCGATACGCTCACGCCCGAGGTGCGGCGCGTGTTCCGCGCCGCGACGATCTTCGGCGAGACGTCGTGGGCGTCGGCGGTCGGCTCGCTGGTCGCCGACCCGGGCCTGGACCGCGCGCTCGCGACGCTCATCGAGCAGGAGCTCCTGACGGAGCGGCCGAGCTCGCGGTTCCCCGGTGAGCGAGAGCTCGCGATCCGTCACGCGCTGCTCCGCGAGGCCGGCTACGCCACCCTCTCGGCCGACGATCGTCTCCGCGGTCACGCGGGCGCGTTCGCGTGGCTGCGCGACAAGGGAGAGACGTCGGCGCTGGTCCTCGCGGCCCACGCCGAACGCGGAGGGCGTGGCGACGAGGCCGCCGCGTTCTTGCGCCAGGCCGCCCGCGAAGCTCTCTTCGCCTCCGATCATCGCGGCGCGCTGGACCTGGCGGCGCGTGGTCTGCGGAGCGGCGGGTCGCGCGAGGAGCGCGCCGCGCTGCACCTGGTCGAGGCCGAGACCCACACGCTCCTGCAAGACGCGCCTCGCGGCTGCCGAGCCGCGGAGGCCGTGCTGCGTCAAGCCGACGTCGGCAGCGTGGCCTGGTACGGGGCGATGGCTTGCCTCGTCGCCGCCGCCCACCGCTCGACCGACGTCGACGAGGCAAGCCGCCTCTTCCTGGCCATCGACGAGACCGCTCGCCAGACGCTCCCGGTCGGCGCGGTCCCCGCGCTGCTCCGCGCGGCGCGCTCGCTCGTCATCGTCGATCTGATCCACGAGTCGACCGCCCTCGCCGAGCTGGCCGCCTCCGTCACCTCGAAGAGCCCCCAGCTCCTCGGGCCGCTGCGGCAGCTTCAGTCCCTCACCGCGGTCGCGGAAGGTCGGCTGGACGTGGCGCTCGCCTGCTCGGAGGAGGCGGTCGCCGCGCACACCGAGGCAGGAAACCTCGCGGCGGCGGACTATTGCTTCCACGAGATCACGGTGGTCCTCACGCGGCTCGGGCGGTTCGACGAGGCGGAGGCGGTGTACGAGGTCGCGGTCCGTCGGAGCTCCGTCCCGGACACCATCCGCCAGTCGTTGCTCGAGAACCTCGCGTACACGAAGATCCTCGCGCGCCGCGATCTGGCAGAGGCGCGTGATCTCGCGTGCCGCGCAGGCGAGCATCGCGCTCGGCTCAGCGACGTTCGCTACGTCGTGGCGTGTTGCGTCCTCGCGGCCCGCGCGAGCATCCTCGACGGCGATCCGGCGTGGGCGCGCGAGCACCTGCTCTCGAGGCAGCTCGAGGCGGAGGAGCAGCCCGCGTTCCTCGGCCTGTGGCTCGCGACGCTCGCGGACGCGGAGCGCCTCGCCGGCGATCCCGCCGTCGCGGCCGGACACGCCGAGGCGGCGGAGCACGAGCTCGACGCGCGGCGGTCCGGGATCGAGCTCTCTCCGATCTTCGCGCGCACCGCGATCGTCGAGGCGTACGCAGCCGCCGCGCGCTTCGACGCGGCCAAGCGCGCGGCGCGGCGGCTCGCCGAGATGACGGAGCGCGACGCGAGCCTGCTCGAGCGCGAGGCCGATCGAGCGCGCTTCCTCGCCGTGCCTGACAACGCCGACGCTCGCGCGGTCGCCGCGCGCTACGCCTGACGCTCGGTCTGCAACGGCCCCGCTTGACAACTACTACTGACGTAGTAAGAAGCCGTCGTGGCCAGCCCGTCCGACCTCGGTCCTCTCGAGATGCGCGTGCTCGGCCTGCTCGATGGGCCGGAGCCACGTTCGGTCCAGGACATCCAGGCCCAGCTCGCGCGGGGCGGGGCGGACCTCGCTTACACCACCGTCATGACGGTCCTGGTTCGCCTCCACGACAAGGGTCTGGTCACGCGCACCAAGGACGGTCGCCGCTTCCTCTACGCCCCGGCCAAGCGGGCTGCCTCGGTGGTGCGCGATCTCGTGGCGCGCCTCGGCGGCGCGTTGTTCCCCCACGACCGGACGCGCCCCATCCTCACCCTGATCGACGAGGGCGATCTTTCGGACGCGGAGCTCGAGGAGCTGCGCAAGAAGATCGACGAGAAGCTGAAGAAGAAGGCGCCATGAGCGCGGGGCTCCTCGTCTTCAACCTGTTGCTCAACGCGGTCGGCTCCTTCGCCGTCGCGGCCCTGGTGTGTCGCGCCGCGAGGCGGTTCTTTCGCGACGACGGCGCCGCAGCGCTCGCCCTCGGCTCGCTCCCGTTCGTGAAGATCGCGTGGGACGCGTCGCGCGGCGTCCCGGCGGGGTCGTTCCTGTACGAGCGCGCGCTCGGCGCGGTGCAGGAGCTCGGCTCGTTCCAGCTGGGCCTCGGCGTGAGCTGGGGGGTTCCTCGCATCCAGCTGGTCCTCGGCGCGCTGTCGGGTGGCCGCCAGTACGCCCAGAGCGCGCCGGACCTTTTGTCCTCGTGGCTCGCGGGGCACGTCCACCCGCAGGCGCCGGGGCTCATCGGCATCGGCCTGCTCCTCGTCGCGGTGTCGTTCGCTGCGCGCCACGTGGGGGCTTCGGTCCGAACGGCTCGTGAGGCTCGCGCCATCCGTCGGACCCGGCCGGTCGCAGAGCTCCGGGTGGGCGCTCGTGTGGTCCCCGTCCACCTGACCGACGCGTCGGGCTCGCCCTGGGTCGGCGGTGTCCTCCGGCCATTCGTCGCCTTTCCGCGAGGGGTCTGGTCGGCGCTCTCGCGAGGCGAGCGCGACGCGGCCCTCGCGCACGAGCTCGGGCACGTGGCGCTGCATCACGCGCCGCTCGTCGCCGCAGCCGGCTGGATGACGATCTTGTTTTGGTTCGTACCCGGCATTCGCGGCGCCAACGCGTGGCTCCGCGCGACATGTGAGCTCTCCGCCGACGCCTGGGCGGTCGAGCACGGCGAAGACCCGATCGTCTTGGCGTCGTCGCTCGTGCGGGTGAAGGCGCTCGCGCGGGCCGAGGGCTTCGCTGGATCGCCCGCGCTGGCGGCGGTGGGCGCGACGCTTCCGGCACGGGTCGAGCGCCTCCTCGCGCGGGGCCGTCACACGGAGCGCCGCTCGCCGCTCCGCGTCGCGCTCGTCGCGCTGTCGGTCGTCTGGGTCACCGCGACCGTCCTCGGCGCGACCGCCTTCGGCAATCACTGAAGGGGCGGGGCCATCGGCCCGCCTCGTCGGCTCGTCTCGAATTACTACCGTTGTAGTATGACAAGAAAGGAAATGTCCCAATGAAGCTGCTCCCCACGCTCACCTCCCTCTTTCTCCTCGCCGGCTGCGCGGCGGCACCAGCACCGCAGGTCGTCCGCGCGACCGAGCTCGCCCGGATGGGGGTGGCTCCCGAAGGGCAGCCGCTCGTCATCCTGTTCGAGCCGGGCGACAAGATCCCGCTCGCGGTGACGGTCGAAGGCCCACTCGTGAGGTCGCCCGACGGCCTCGCTCCTGTGGCGCTCGAGGTGAAGCAACGCTTCTACCTGCGCATCGAGGACGGCGAGATGCGCACGAGCGCCGACGGCGTGAGCTTCAGCGACCCCGCCGAGCCCGGCTCGCTTGCGTTCGGCTTCGGCGCCACGAAAGACGGCCCGACGGCGAGCGTGAAGATCGTCACGCCCACGTTGAAATCGGCGAACTGAGCCGCGGCCGAGCGCCGGGGGGGCCCGACGGCGCCTCTGCTTGACGCCACGGCGGCCGCGCGCCATGTTCTATCCGTTCATCCGGATAGAAGAATGTTCGAGCTCGCGGCCGCCGTGGAGACGCTGAACCTGCTGGGCGACGAGAGCCGCATCCGGCTCTGCGTGCTCCTCAAGCAACGGGAGATGAGCGTCTCCGAGCTGGTGCGGGTGACGGGCATCGCGCAGTCGCGCGTGTCGTCGCATCTGTCTCGCCTGCGGGAAGGAGGGTTCGTCCGCGATCGTCGCGCCGGCGCGAGCTCCTTCTACGCGCTCGCCTGGCCTTCCTTGCCGAAGGCCGTCCAGGCCGTCATCGAGGACGCGGTGGCGTCGACCGACACGACGCTCGTCGGCGACAGAAAGCGGCTCGCCCGGCTCGACGAGGAGGGGGCCGGCGCGCTGCCGGCGTCTTTCGCCGGGCAGATGGAGCGCCACTACTCGCCGGGGCGGACGTGGCAGTCGCTGGCGACGGGGCTCGGCGCGCTGCTCGACCTCGGTGACGTGCTCGACGTCGGCTCGGGTGACGGAGCCGCGGCGTCTTTCCTCGCTCGCGGTTGCGCGTCGCTCACCTGCGTCGACACGAGCGCCCGGATGATCGAAGCCGCGAAGGAGCGCCTCGCGGCGCTGCCGAACGTGCGCGCCCAGGTGGCAGACGTGCACGACTTGCCCTTCCGCGCGGCCTCGTTCGACGCCGTCCTCTTGTTCCACACGCTCACGTACGTGGAGCGGCCGCCGCGCGCCGTGTCCGAGTGCGCGCGTGTCCTCCGGCCCGGGGGGCGCCTCGTCGTCCTCTCGCTCGACGCGCACGAGCACACGAAGATCACCGCGCCGTACGGAGAGCGCCATGCCGGGTTCTCGCCCCGGTCTCTCCGGAGCCTCCTCTCTCGATCGGGCCTCGAGCCCCTCACGAGCGAGGTCGCCTCCCGTGAGGCGAAGAAGCCCCATTTCAGCGTCGTCCTCGCCGTCGCACGAAAAACAAAGACGTCATGAAGAACCCTTCCGTCCACCCCCTCCAGAAGCTCCTCGCCGAGCGCATCGTCATCCTCGACGGCGCCACCGGAACGACAATCCGCACCTACGGCATGAAGGAGGCCGACATCCGAGGGACGCGGTTCGCGGCCGAAGGGAAAGACCTGCTCAACAACGGCGATCTGTTCTCGCTCACGCAGCCGGCCATGATGGGCGACATCCATCGCCGCTTCCTCGAGGCCGGCGCCGACATCATCGAGACGAACACGTTCGGCGCGACGACGATCACGCAGAGCGAGTTCTTCGTCGACGATCCGCGCGAGCACGGCGGACGCAAGGATCCGGCGTTTTACCAGCGCGTCGTCGACGACCCAAAGCTCCAATCCCTCGCCTGGGAGATCAACGAACAGTCGGCCCGGCAGTGCCGAGAGTGGGCCGACCGCGTCGCGAACGCGACCGGCAGGCAGCGGTTCGTGGCCGGCGCGATCGGGCCGCTGACGGTCTCTCTGTCCAACTCGCCCGACGCCGACGACGCCGGCTTCCGGGTGTGCACCTTCGACCAGGTGAAGAAGGCCTACGCCGAGCAGGTCCGCGCGTTGATCGCGGGCGGGTCCGACCTCCTCCTCGTGGAGACAATCTTCGACTCCCTCAACGCCAAGGCCGCGCTGGTCGCCATCCAGGAGGTGTTCGACAAAGACGGCAAGAAGCTCCCGATCATGGTGTCGGCGGCGGTCGGGCGCGGCGGCGAGACGATGATCTCGGCGCAGACCCCCGAGGCACTGTGGAACGCGATCGCACACGTCGAGCCCATCTCCGTCGGCCTCAACTGCTCGCTCGGCCCGGACCTCATGTATCCCTTCCTCTCCGAGCTGTCGGAGAAGTCGAACGTCGCGATCTCGTGTTACCCGAACGCGGGGCTCCCCAACCCGCTCGCGCCCACCGGCTTCGATCTCGAGCCGGCCGACATGGGACGCTACCTCGGTGAGTTCGCGCAGGGCGGGCTCATCAACATCGCGGGCGGGTGTTGCGGCAACACGCCGGAGCACATCGCCGCGATCGCCCAGGCCCTCGAGGGGCGTCACCCCAGGGAGATCCCGTCGACGAAGGCTGTCGTCATGGCCTCGGTGCCCGGTGAGGTGAAGCCCGCGTTCGAGCCCTTGCGCCTCTCCGGCTCGCAGCCCTTCACCCAGCAGGAGGGCGTCTACATGATGATCGGCGAGCGCACGAACGTCGCAGGCTCGCCCAAGTTCGCCAAGCTCATCCAGGCAGGGAAGTTCGAGGAGGCGGTCTCGATCGCTCGCCAGCAGGTCGACAACGGCGCCAACGTCATCGACATCTGCATGGACGAGGGGATGATCGACGGCGTCGCGGCGATGACGCGGTTCCTCGCGCTCCTCGGCTCGGAGCCCGAGGTCGCGAAGGTCCCCTTCATGATCGACTCGTCGAAATGGGAGGTGATCGAGGCCGGCCTCAAGTGCCTGCAAGGCAAGGGCGTCGTCAACTCGATCTCCTTGAAGGAAGGGGAGGAGACGTTCCGGGAGCGCGCGCGCCACATCCTCCGGTATGGCGCCGCCGTCGTCGTCATGGCGTTCGACGAGCAGGGCCAGGCGGCCACGCTAGAGGACAAGATCCGCATCTGCGCGCGCGCCTACCGGATCCTCGTGGAGGAGGTCGGCTTTCCTCCCCAGGACATCATCTTCGATCCCAACGTGCTCACCGTCGCGACGGGCATGGAGGAGCACAACAACTACGCGGTCGACTTCATCGAGGCGACGCGCTGGATCAAACACCACCTCCCTCACGCGAAGGTGTCGGGTGGCGTCTCGAACATCTCGTTCAGCTTTCGCGGAAACAACGTGGTCCGCGAGGCGATGCACTCCGCCTTTTTGTACCACGCCATCCGCGCGGGGATGGACATGGGCATCGTCAACGCGGGCATGCTCGAGGTCTACGAGGAGATCGAGCCGGAGCTGCGCGTCATGGTGGAGGACGTGCTCCTCAATCGTCGGCCGGACGCGACCGAACGCCTCGTGGAGCTCGGCGAGAAGCTGAAGAGCGCGGGCGCGGGCGCGAGCGCGGCGAAGAAGGAAGAAGAGGAGTGGCGCAAGGCCACGGTCGAGGAGCGCCTGTCCCACGCCCTCGTGAAGGGCATCGACACCTACATCGAGGGCGACACCGAAGAGGCGCGGGTCAAGCTCGGGCGGCCCCTGCAGGTCATCGAAGGGCCGCTCATGGCCGGCATGAGCGTCGTGGGTGACCTCTTCGGCGCCGGGAAGATGTTCCTGCCGCAGGTCGTGAAGTCGGCGCGCGTCATGAAGAAGGCCGTCGCGTACCTCACGCCGTTCATGGAGGCCGAGAAGGCCGAGCTGGCAAAGTCCGGTCAGGTGGTGAAGGCGCAGGGGAAGATCGTGCTCGCCACGGTGAAGGGCGACGTACACGACATCGGCAAGAACATCGTCGGCGTCGTGCTCGCCTGCAACAACTACGAGGTCATCGACATGGGCGTCATGGTGGCCTGTGAGAAGATCTTGCAGCGGGCAAAGGAGGAGAAGGCCGACCTCATCGGCCTGTCCGGCCTCATCACTCCCTCGCTCGACGAGATGACCCACGTCGCCCGCGAGATGCAGCGCCAGGGGTTCACGTTGCCGCTCCTCATCGGCGGCGCCACGACGAGCCGCGCGCACACGGCCGTGAAGATCGCCCCCCACTACGAGCACCCGGTCGTGCACGTCCTCGACGCGAGCCGCGCCGTCCCGGTGACGACCAGCCTCCTCTCGGCCGAGAGCCGGAGCGCCTTCATCGCGGAGCACAACCTGGAGTACGAGAAGCTGCGCCGCATCCACGGCGGCTCGAGGCACAAGCTGGTTCCGCTCGCGGAGGCGCGACAGAACCGCCTCGCGATCACGTGGCGGCCCCAGGACGTGGCGAAGCCGGAGCGCACCGGGGTCGTCGTGCTGGACGACGTGCCGCTCGGCGAGCTCGCCGAGTACATCGACTGGACGCCGTTTTTCCACACGTGGGAGCTGAAGGGCGTCTACCCGCGGATCTTCGAGCACGAGACGTACGGCGAGATGGCGCGCAAGGTGTTCGCCGAGGGCAAGGAGCTGCTCGAGCGCATGATCCGCGAGAAGTCGATTCGCGCGCGCGGCGTCTACGGCCTCTTTCCTGCGAACGCGGTGGGCGATGACGTCGAGCTCTACACCGGGCCGGACCGCTCCGAGCGCCTCGCCACGTTCCGCTTTCTGCGCCAGCAGAACGCTCGCGAGCAGGGCAAGCCGAACCTCTCGCTCGGCGACTTCGTCGCGCCGCGGGAGACGGGGCTCCTGGACCACATCGGAGCGTTCGCCGTCACCACCGGCATCGGCCTGAAGGAGCTCTGCGACCGGTTCCGCAAGGAGCACGACGACTACAGCGCGATCATGGCCGAGGCCCTCGCCGACCGTCTGGCCGAGGCGTTCGCGGAGTGGTTGCACGAGCGCGTCCGCCGGGAGTGGGGCTTCGGGCGTGACGAGGCGCTGACCAAGGAGCAGCTGATCGGCGAAGCGTACCGCGGCATCCGTCCGGCGCCGGGCTACCCCGCGTGCCCCGATCACACCGAGAAGGGCACGCTCTGGAGCCTCCTCGACGTCGAGAAGCGGACCGGGATCACGCTCACCGAGTCGTTTGCGATGTGGCCCGGCTCGAGCGTGAGCGGTCTCTACTTCGCCCACCCCGAGTCGCGGTACTTCACCCTCGGCAAGATCGACAAAGATCAGGTCGAGGACTACGCAGCTCGAAAGGGGATGACGGTCGAGGCGGTCGAGCGCTGGCTCGCCCCCAACCTCGCGTACGACCGCTCGAGCTGACGATCAGGTCCGCGAATCGAGGCTCGGATCGATCTGACGACCGGGCCTCGGTACGGGCGCAGGGGCCGGCGCGACAGGCGGCATCGGGCACGGCGGCGGCGCCGGGGCAGCCGCGGGCGTCAGGGGTTGCTTGATGGGGAGGCCCAAGCACTGCTCCGCGAGGGGCACGTTCTCGCCCGTGAGCATGACACGTGAGGCAGGATCGCCCTCTCTCGAAGCGGGGACCTCCACGTCGATCGCGGTCGGGCGGACACCGAGCTGGTAGGCCGCGACCACCGTCTCGCAGACGCGCCGCGAGAGCACGGTGCGAGGCTCCTCGACCGGCGCTGCAGCGCAGCCCACGCCGCCGAGAAGGGTGATCGCGACCAGCAGCCTCATGTCGCGCCTCGATCAGACATGCAGGTTGCGGGCAACCAAGACCGAGCACTCGGCGTGGTTGACCACCTTGGCGGCCGTCGTACCAAGGAGCCTGTCGATCCCGCCGTAGCCATGGGAGCCGACGATGATGAGGTCCGCCTTGGCCTCCTTCGCGGCCTCGCAGATGGCGGCCCAGGGTGTGCCCACCCGCGTGTCGACGCCGTCGAGCAGCTCCGCCGGGACGGTATCCGCGATCTTCTGGACCTGCTGCTTGCCCTCGTCGATGAGCATCTGCAAGAAGCCCTCGGGCGTGACACCGAAGGGGCTCATCGGGATCTCCGGCGGCAGGCCGACGGCGCGGACCAGGCGGAGCTTGGCCCCGGTGCGCTTCGCGAGGTCGATGGCGGTGTCGAGGACCTTGGGCGCGCGCTGGGAGGCGTCGAGCGCCACGAGCAGGAGTTTCATGGTGGGCTCAGGTTACACCAAGAAGCGGATGGGGTGGCGCAGGACGAATGCCGCAGCCGCGCGCCGCGCTCAGGCGGCCGAGGGGCGGAGCTCCGTCAACGACGGGGAAGGTCCGACGCGCAGCTCCGCGGCGATGGCTCGCGACGCGCGCCGTTGCGCCGGCATCAGCCAGCCGAAGAAGATCGCGTTGAGGAAGACGAGCCGGTAGACGAGGAAGATCTCGAGGTGCCCGATGGCCGTGAAGACGGCGAAGCCGAACACGAGCGAGCCGACGCCGAAGAGGCTCCTCCAGACATCGAGCAGGTGGCCGTTGTGCTTGCGGTAGGCAGCCGCCCGGACCGGGTCGAGCTGTGGCAGCTCCGAGTAGCGGGCCGTGGTCGCCGGATCGAACCACGAGAGGAACCGCACCTGCTTGCGGAGGTACCCGAGGTAGACGCTGAAGATGACGCGGTGAACGAAGGGAAGGGGACTCGCGGTCGCCTTCTCCCAGCGCCGCGTCGCCTGCTGCAGGTCTTCCTCACGGCTGCCCCGCGTCAGCGCGAGGTGGAAGTTCTTGTAGTGGTCGTAGGCGCCGGTGTGCAGGGAGCTCGTGTGGATCGTCAGCGCGACGGCGGCGACGACCAGCCACGGCATCCACGAAGGAGCCGCGTTCGCGCGGACGAGGAGCCAGGTGGCGCCAGCGAGCGCCGTTGCCAGGGTGATGAGGTCCGCGATGCCGTCGAGCATGCGTCCGATCTCGCTCGCGGTCTTGCGCATGCGCGCGAGCATGCCGTCCGAACAGTCCACCACCTGGGACAGGAAGAGCAGCGCGCCGGCGATCGGCGCGGCCGGCTCCGCCCACCCGAGCAGGGCTGCGCCGGCGGCCATCCCGAGCGACATCGACAGGACTGTCAGCTGATTGGGGGTGACGGGTGTCTTCTCCGCGAGCTTCGCGATGAGGAAGGCGAGCGGCCTGTGGACGACCAGGTCGATCGGCTCCTCGACGTCGATTGCTTTGAGAGAGGACCGATAAGCCTGGAGGAGGCCGAGCATCGTCACTCGAGTAACACGCAGGCGTCACCGAGGCCAATCGCGGACGCGCGCGGAGCAGCAATGAAACACGTGCGAACCGCCATTCGCATGTGCTCGCGCAACTCCTGCGCGGAGCGCTCGGCGCCCATCCTCGCGACCATTGTCGACCGAGTCGAGTCTTGCGCGCCGAACGAATCGCGTGCGCTGCGTAGGCGGATTCGCGCGCGGGCGACGCGTCCCACGTGGTAGCCTCGCGGGGCGTGGTGACGATTCGGAAGCTCCTCTTCGCGGTGGCCGTGGTGCTCGCCTGCTCGCCTGCCCGATCCGAGGCGCAGCCGCGAAAGGAGACTCGCGGACAGGTCTTGTTCCGTGAGGGCAAAGAGGCGATGGCCCGCGGCGAGCTCGACGTGGCGTGCTCGAAGTTCCAGCAGAGCTACGACGACGAGAAGGCGCTTGGCCCCCTTCTGAACCAGGCCGATTGTGAGGAGAAGCGTGGACGGCGTGCGGACGCGCTGGGCCTCTGGCAGCTCGCCGTGATCGCGACGCAGCCGGGGACGGACGAGCGGAAGTTCGCGGAGGGACGGGTGGCGGAGCTGACCGCGCTCTTGCCCACTCTCTCGATTCGCTGGAGCGGTCAGCTGGCCGAGGCCGCGGAGGTCACGGTGGACGGCAAACCGTTCGCCGCCGACGGGCAACGCCGCCCCATCGATCCCGGGACGCACTCCATCGTGGCCCGAACGGCTGGTGGGCACGTCGTGACCGAGAGCGTGACCCTCGAGCCGAAGGCGGCTCGTGACATCGTGCTCGAGGCGCCGAGAGCCGGCGAGCCGAGCTCTCCGGCTCCGTCCGGTGCGTCGCGGCCGCCCCAGCCTCCTCCTGCAGAGCCCTCGGGAGCCTGGATCGCCGGATGGGTGGTGGGCGGCGTCGGCGCGCTTTCGCTTGTCGGGTTCGGCGTCACCGGCGGTCTCATCCTCGGGAAGTCCTCCGAATGGAAGGACGCCGGCTGCGACGAGGACACCACGCTCGGTGATTGCGAGTCGATCAAGCCCGGAATGGGGCTCTGGGTCGCCAACGGCGTCACGCTCGGGGCGGGAATCGCGGGGCTCGGCGTCGGGATCATCCTGGTCGCGACGCAATGGCCCGGCGCGTCTACCCCGGACGAGCCCGGGGCAGCGACGGTATCGATCGGACCTGGTCCGGGGGACGCGGGGCTCGCCGTGGGCGCCCGATTCTGAGCTCGGCTATCGCTTCGGCGGCGTGTAGCTGTCGAGGATGCTCGGCTTGCCGGTCGAGCTCGGCGCAGCGGAGGGCTTTGGCTTCGCGGTACGCGGCGCAGGCACGGCGCTCGGCGAGGCTGCGGGCGCGCTCGCGGACGGCGCTGCCGAAGCCGAGGACACCGGCTCGACCGCGACGTCGGGGCGAGTCGCCGGCTCGGCCGAGGGCGGAGGGGACGCGCTGGTATTGGCGGTGGGAGCTCCGCGCTCGGCGGCGAGCCCGACCGTGCTCTCCGTCGCCGGCGCGTTGGAGCGGACGAGCACGAGGGTCAGCCCGAGCCCCGCGCCGACGCCGACGAGCGCTGCGGCGAGGATGAACCAGAGCGTGGCCGGGGAACGACGCTCGCCCTGCGCGCGACGTGACGTCGTTGGGCTGACGGTGATGTCACCGGTCCGTACGCTGGCGTGCGCGTCCGCAGGAGGGAGCTGGCCGCCGGTCGTCGCGGCGGGCAACGGAGTCGCGGCCAAGGTTCGCTCGATCGCGGCGAGCAGCGGGCCCGCATCGGCTCCGCCAAATGGCGCGATCTCGCGCGCGAGCTGGGCGATGCTCGGATACCGATCTGCGGGGCGCTTCGAGAGCGCGCGGGCCACCGCGTCCTCCAGGGGGCGGGGGACATCGGCGCGAAAGCGCGAGACGCGCGGCGCGAGCTGGGTGGCGATGGCCACCGAGATGGCGCCGGCCGTCTCACCCTCGAAGGCGCTTCGTCCGGTCAGGAGCTCGAAGAGGACGAGCGCGATGGCGTGCTGATCACAGCGGGCGTCGACGTTCTTCGCGCTGACCACCTGCTCGGGCGCCATGAAGGCCGGCGTCCCGAACGTCGCGCGGGTGGACGTGAGGCGCGTGTCGCCGGGCCCGGTGACCTTCGCGATCCCGAAGTCGAGGATCTTGAGCACCTGCCGGCCGTCCCGCTCGCGCGACAAGAACAGGTTGGACGGCTTAATGTCCCGGTGCACGAGGCCCTCCGCGTGCAGCGCCGCCAGGCCGGCGCACGCTTGAAGGACCCACGAGACAGCCGTGGGGACCGGTACCGAACCTTGCTCCACGACCCGCTCGAGGTCCGTGCCCTCGAGGTAGTCCATCACGAGGAAGGGCTCGCCGGTGGGCAGCTGACCCGTGTCCGTGACGCGCACGAGGTGCTCGCTGCGCAGACGCGCGGCGATGCGCGCCTCGTTTGCGAAGCGCGCGAGCGCCTCCGCGTCGCGGCTCGCCTCGGTGTGCAGCAGCTTGAGCGCGTAGCGCTCGCCGAGCCCGTCGTGGACGACCTCGA
>JAEUKE010000159.1 GCA_016794345.1 Myxococcales bacterium | reverse complement strand
CTCGGCGACCTCGCGCGCCAGAAGGGCTGGCAGGTGGAGGTCGCGCCCTCCACGGGCAAACGCGTCCTCGTCGTCGGCGCTGGACCGAGCGGGCTCTCCGCCGCGTTCCACCTTCGGCGCCTCGGACACGACGTCGAGATCCGCGACGCCGGACCCATCGCCGGCGGCATGATGATCTTCGGCATCCCGGCGTATCGCTTGCCGCGCGCCGTCCTCGCCGAGGAGATCGCGCGCATCGAGCGGATGGGCGTGCGCATCGTCCTGAGCCACAAGGTCACCGACGTGCTCGCGGAGAAGGCCTCGGGCGGCTTCGACGCCGTGTTCCTCGCCATCGGCGCGCACCTCGGCAAAAAGACCGAGATCCCCTCGCGCGACGCGGGCAAGATCCTCGACGCTGTCTCGTTCTTGGCCGACGCGGCCAAGGGCGACGCGCCCAAGCTCGGTCGGCGCGTTGCGATCTACGGCGGCGGCAACACCGCGATGGACGCGGCGCGCGTCGCGAAGAGGCTCGGGCACGAGCCGCTCATCATCTACCGGCGTGATCGGGAGCACATGCCAGCGCACCCGTTCGAGGCCGACGAGGCGATCGAGGAGGGCGTGAAGATCCACTGGCTCCGGACGATCAAGGCGATCGACCAGACGTCGTTCACCGTCGAGGTCATGGAGATCGACGCGTCGGGTCGACCTCGACCCACCGGCAAGACCGAGACGATCGAGGCGGACTCGCTCGTGCTCGCGCTCGGTCAGGACGTCGACACGGCCTTCTTGCGTCAGGTGCCCGGGATCGAGATCTCGGCCGACGGCGTGGTGAAGGTCGGGCCCGATCTGATGACCGGCCACCCCGGCGTCTTCGCCGGCGGCGACATGGTCCCTTCCGAGCGGACGGTCACGATCGCGGTCGGGCACGGCAAGAAGGCCGCGCGCGCGATCGACGCCTGGCTCCGAGGTGAGCGCGTCTTGCCGCGGGAGAAACACCGCGTGGTTCGGTTCGACGATCTTCACGTCTGGTACCAGACCGACGCCGCGGCGCGGGAGCAGGCCCGCCTCGAAGGCGGATCGCGAACGGCTTCGTTTGCCGAGGTCGTCGGCGACCTCTCCGAAGCGGACGCCCGCTACGAGGCGAGGCGCTGCCTCTCGTGTGGCAACTGCTACGAGTGCGACGGTTGCCTGGGCGCGTGTCCGTCACACGCGGTCGTCAAGCTCGGCAAGGGCAACCGCTACCGCTTCGACTACGACAAATGCACGGGGTGCGCCGTGTGCTTCGAGCAGTGCCCCTGCCACGCGATCGATATGGTTACCGTCCCGGAGAGTGAGAAATGAGCCGCGCCGTGGCCACGATCGACGGCAACGAAGCCGCCGTCTCCGTCGCGTATCGCCTCTCCGAGGTCTGCGCCATCTACCCGATCACGCCCTCCTCGACGATGGCGGAGCTCGCGGACCAATGGTCGGCCGAGCACAAGCAGAATGTCTGGGCCACGGTGCCTACCGTCATCGAGATGCAGAGCGAGGCCGGCGCCGCCGGCACCGTGCACGGGTCGCTCCAGACGGGCGCCCTCACCACGACCTTCACGGCGTCGCAGGGCCTGCTCCTGATGATCCCCAACATGTTCAAGATCGCGGGCGAGCTCACGCCGGCGGTCTTCCACGTGGCTGCCCGCGCGGTCGCGACGCAGGCGCTCAGCATCTTCGGCGACCACTCCGACGTGATGGCCGTGCGCTCGACCGGGTTCGCGATGCTCTCGTCGAGCTCCGTCCAGGAGGCGCACGACATGGCGGCGATAGCCCACGCGGCCACCCTGCGCGCGCGTGTTCCGTTCGTGCACTTCTTCGATGGGTTCCGCACCTCACACGAGGTCGCCAAGATCGAGCTCCTCTCGGACGAGGACCTGCGCAGCCTGGTCGATCGAGACCTCGTCCTCGCGCACCGGAGCCGCGGCCTCTCGCCCGACCGGCCATTCATCCGCGGCACGGCCCAGAACCCGGACGTCTTCTTCCAGTCGCGCGAGACCGTGAACCCCTTCTACGCCAAGGCTCCGGCCATCGTGGAAGAGACCATGAACACGTTCGCCGAGCTCACCGGGCGCCGCTACCGGCTCTTCGAGTACTTCGGCGATCCCGAGGCCGAGCGCGTCCTCGTCGTCATGGGCTCGGCCGCCGAGACGATCCGCGAGACGATCGACTCCCTCGCCGCGCGCGGGGAGCGCGGCGTCGGCGTCGTCCAGGTCCATCTCTACCGGCCGTTCTCCGCCGAGCACCTCGTCGCCGCGCTGCCGGCCTCGACGCGGTCCATCGCCGTGCTCGACCGCACGAAGGAGCCCGGTGCGATGGGCGAGCCGCTCTACACCGACGTCGTCGCGGCCTGCTTCGAGGCCGCTGCCGGCGGCAAGCTGCCGATGCCCCTGCCGCGCATCATCGGGGGCCGTTATGGCCTCGGCTCGAAAGAGCTGACGCCGGCGATGGTCAAGGCGGTCCTCGACGAGCTGAAGAAGCCCGCGCTGAAGAACCATTTCACGGTCGGCATCGATGACGACGTCGCGCACACGAGCCTCGCCGTCGACCCGTCGTTCGTCACCGAGTCGGAGCGTGTGGTCCGGGCGATGTTCTTTGGTCTGGGGGCGGACGGCACCGTCGGCGCGAACAAGAACACGATCAAGATCATCGGCGAGGACGCGGGCGTCTTCGTGCAGGGGTACTTCGTCTACGACTCCAAGAAGTCCGGGTCGCAGACCACCTCCCACCTGCGCTTCGGGCCGGAGCCGATCCGGTCGGCTTACCTGGTGCAGAGCGCGACCTTCATCGGCTGCCACCAATGGACGTTCCTCGACCGGGTGGACATGCTCTCGCGCGCCTCGCAGGGCGCCACGTTCTTGCTCGACTCGCCCCATGGTCCGGCGGAGGTCTGGGACCAGCTCCCGCGCGAGGTGCAGAAACACATCGTCGAGAAGAACCTCGCCCTCTGGGTGATCGACGCGCACGACGTGGCGCGCCGCGCGGGCATGGGGTCTCGCACGAACACCATCATGCAGGTGTGTTTCTTCGCCATCTCGGGCGTGCTCCCGCGTGATGTCGCGCTCGACAAGGTCCGCCGGTACATCGAGAAGACCTACCGCGCCAAGGGCGCGGAGGTCGTGAAGAAGAACTTCGCTGCGGTGGACCTCACGCTCGAGCACCTGCACCGGGTGGAGGTTCCCGCGTCCGTCACCGGCAAGCGACATCGGCTGCCGGTCGTGCCAGACCGCGCGCCGCCGTTCGTTCGGGAGGTCACGGCGCTCATGATGGAGGGTCGGGGCGACGAGGTCCCGGTAGGCGCCATTCCGATCGACGGCACGTACCCGAGCGGCACCAGCAAATGGGAGAAGCGAAACATCGCCCAGCAGATCCCGCGGTGGGAGCCGGACGTCTGCATTCAATGCGGCAACTGCGCGCTCGTGTGTCCCCACGCCGTCATCCGGGCGAAGTTCTACGACGAGTCGCTCCTCTCGAAGGCGCCGGCGTCCTACCAGAGCGCGCCTATCGATGCCCGCGGCTTCCCCGATGTCCGCTACACGCTCCAGATCTACCCGGAGGACTGCACCGGCTGCGCGCTCTGCGTGGAGGTGTGCCCGGCCCGCGCCAAGGAGGAGGCCGGCAAACGCGCGATCAACATGATCGACAAGCCCGATTCGCTCGAGGTGGACAAGACGAACATCGCCTTCTTCGAGTCACTCCCGATCAACGACCGCGCCCGCGTGGACTTCTCCACGGTGCGCGGTGCGCAGTTCCTCGAGCCACTCTTCGAGTTCTCCGGTGCCTGCGCGGGCTGCGGGGAGACGCCGTATCTCAAGCTCATCGCGCAGCTCTTCGGGGACCGACTCGTCGTCGCCAACGCGACGGGCTGTTCGTCGATCTACGGTGGCAACCTGCCGACCACTCCGTGGACGACGAACGCCGAAGGGCGCGGGCCGGCCTGGTCGAACTCGCTCTTCGAGGACAACGCCGAGTTCGGGCTCGGGTTCCGTCTCGCGGCGGACGTGCACCAGGGCGTCGCGCGCCGCCTCGCGCTCGAGCTGCGCGGCGCGCTCGGGGCCGACCTG
>JAEUKE010000099.1 GCA_016794345.1 Myxococcales bacterium | reverse complement strand
TCGGATGCGATGACCGCGCGCCGCTTCCGCGACCCCCAAGGGGTGAGGGGTCGCTCCCGCGGCGCCAGGCCTTCTCTCTGCATCCGGCGGTCGTAACTCCTGGCCGAGGACCGAATCAGGGCATTCGGTCCTCGGTGTAATGCCTGGTGCCGCCTGAAACCACGCGATTTCGCGCCTTGTTGGGGTGTTTGGCGCTCCTTATCGTCGCGATCATGACGCAAAGGAAAGCTGCCCTCTCGCTGGCCGCGGCGCTCCTCCTCGCCGCTTGTGCCCCGAACGACGCCGGCGACGAGCCGGTCGACGCGGAGGCGGACGACGAGACCGAGTCGGCGCTCGACGAGGAGATCTCCGAGACCTGGTCCGAAGGGCCCGGGTACGGGGTCGGCTTCCGTCACGCCGGAGAAGGTGACGACATCGTCATCTTCTACGGGGGGTACGGCGCCACCCTGAAGGCCTCCGAGGCGTGGCTCGACGAGGCCTACGCGGTGGATCTGGCGTCGCGCGGCGTCGGTCGCCTCTACGCCGTGAAGGGGCCGCTCCACGCGGACTACCGCGACTACGAGATCGGCAACTCCAAGATCGCCAAGCGGCTCGTCGGCGACGAGGGAGCGCGCGCGAAGCGTGTCGTGGTCATCGCCCACTCCTCCGGCGCCTTCGTCGCGCACGAGCTGCTCGGCCAGCTGGCGGACGGGCGCGACTCGCTGGGGAACGTCGCTGACAAGATCGTCTACTTCAACCTCGACGGCGCCGTCGGTCCGAGCAACGCGGCAATCGACAACCTCGCCGGCGCGTGGGCGGTCTCCGTCCGCGACACGAGCGGCACGCGCTCCATGAACGCCGGCGCCGCCGACGCAAACGCGGCGAAGTACGGCGCCCGCGGCAAGGGCGGGCTACACGAGGTGAAAGCGGCCGCCGGGGTCTGTTACGCCGGGGCCAGGTGGTGCCTGCACATGGCCGCGGCAAACGAGCGGCCGCACAACAAGGCCGGCCTCGACGTCGCGCGTGACTACACGGACTTCGAAGGCCGGCCCATCCAGCTGGCGTTCCTGGCGGAGCTCGACGAGCCCTGACGGGCTCAGGGTTGCGGGTAGGGCTGGGCAGGCGGAGGGCCAGCCGGCGTCATCCGGATCTCGCCGAACCCGGCCTGCGGCGGCACCACCTTCTCGAGCACCTGGCCCCAGCGGACGCGCCCGGTGAGCAACATGAGGAGGAACAAGGTGCCGACCGAGAGGACGGTGATTGTGAGGCCCGTCATGCCTTGCCAGAAGTGGGCGAGCGAGAAGCCGACCAGGTAGACCAGCTGCGCCAGGCCCGACTCGACGAACGCGAACCGCGGCGACACGACGAGCCGGAGGTAAGCCGTCACCATCACCACGCTCGCCGCGCTCGACAGCGCGAAGGCGGTCCACACCGAGACGTGGTCGACGGTGTACGCGAAGAGGAGGTGGAACGAGAAAAAGGCCGCCCCGAGGAAGAAGTAGTTCACAGGGTGTATCTCGAGGCCCTTCAGCTTGGCGAGCACCGCGATCACGAGGAAGAAGAAGAGGAGCGAGATCGGCGCCGAGAACGAGAGGCTCGAGGCGAGCTCTCCCGGCTGGATGCGCTGGGGCATGACCATCCCGATCTCGCGGCCGGTGACCACCTGCTTGAAGTCCCAGACGAGGTGTTTGCCGCGCGCGGTGTCCTCGTGCGTCGACGGTGAAAGCGTGCTCTCGGGGAAGTCGACCGCGTCGAAGTTGGTGTTCATGTCGAGGCGGAAGTTGCGCAAGCTGCTCGCGCCGTCGGACGGGGCGTAGCGCCAGCTGCCGAGCCCTCGGCTCTTGTAGGAGATGGCGAGCTCGATCTCGGTGCCGGGCTCCACGGGCACACGCGCCGTGACGGCACCGGCGGAGGGCTCGGCCTGGACCGGCTCGCCGTTCACGAGGAAGCGAAAATCGTCGAAGACACCCTGTGGATCAGGGAACTGGAAGGTCGCCACGAGGACTCCCGGCGCGGGCGCCTCGTGGGTGTACCGCCAGGTCCCGGCGAAGCCGACGTCGTAGAGCGCGTACCAGGTCAGGCCCTTCAGTCGCTGGTCGAGCGCGAGGTCGACCGCGAGGTTGGTCGCGGACGGCTGCACGCTCGGCGCGGGGGTATCCTGCGCGCCCCCGGTGTCCAACGAGAGCCGCGGCGCGCGTTGCACGTGCTCGCCGCCCCACAGCTCGTGGACGTCCGCGCGGAGCGAGGACGACTGCGTGTTCGAGCGATGCATGGTGATCCCACCGAGCACGAGCCAGGCGAGGCAAGTCAGCCCGTAGATGCAGAGCACCGCGAAGGCGCGACCGAGTGATTTCATACCTCCTGGTTACGCGCGCGATGTCGAGGCACGGCGCAGCCGCGGAGGAAGCTCCGAGGAAGGGTTGTGGCAGGTTTGTGGCAAAGGACGCCGACCTGTAGGATGGTCGAGTCGATGGGCTCGGTCTGTCGTCTCTCCCTCCTGCTCTCGCTCCTGGTGCCTGCCGGGATGGCCGCCGGGTGCAGCAAGCCCAAAGCTTGGGATCCGGCCCTCGAGCGCGACCGGTCCGAGTGCACCTTGGGCATCGACCTGCCGAACATGGCCTGCGCCGAGGCCTGCCCCCTGAAGGTCCGCTCCGCGATCGCCCGCGTCCGCGGCGTGCAAGAGGTCCAGGTCGATTACGACGCGAAGAAGGCGACCGTCTACGCGACGTGGCCCGCCTGCGGTGCGGACGGCTACCAGCAGATGATCGACAACCTCTACCAACGCGGTTACCGCGCCCGCATCGTCTCCGCCTGGTAGCCCGCGCCGTCGCTTCCGTGCTCGCAGGGGGAGGAACCGACCCGGACGGCGTAGGAAGGCCGGCCATGCGTCTCGGGAGCGTGATCGTCGCGGCCACCCTGGTTCTCGGTTGCCAGCCGACGCAGGAAGCGCGTGACGCGTCGTATGTGTCCTGGAGCCAGCTCCAGGAGCTCGCCGTGGCCGAGCCCGTCCTTTGCTCGGGTCGCTCGCTCGACGGCTACCTCGCGCTCGACGCGCTCAAGGTGCAGGTCGAGATCACGGCGGGGCGGTGGCACGCGGGCCGGCCGAGCTGCTCCGAGCTCATGACCCAGGCCGCGCTCGATCCCGAGGACCTGTCGGCGCCCGAGTTCGGCTCGTCGGCGCTGGCGGGGCTGCAGCTCGGCGGTGCCGACGCCGTCCTCGTGACGATGGCGACCGTCGACGAGTCGTGCGACGCGGGCCCGGCCTGTGAGGCCGACGCCCTGACCCTCGGCGCTTTCCTGTACGACGCCTCCGGCCGGCTCGTGTGGAAGTCCATCACGAGCCGATCCCTCGGCTTCGGCCACCCCAGTCCCAGCCTCGCCGACCCTCGCCAGCTCCTCTACGGTCGACCGCGGCATCCTGAAGAGCGCGTCGTCGCGAGCCGCTGACGCCGGCGGCGCGCGCGCCGCGGTTCGCAATCGCGTCGAGGCCCCTACTTCTCCCGCCACTCGATCGCGTACGAGGCGCGCCCGTCGGCGCCTTGCTCGAGCACCTTCACGCTGCCCGTACACCGGCAGAGCGCGAGCGTCGCTTCGAGGCACCCCGCAAGACCTTCGACATAACAGGCGAACCGGAACTGATGAGCGGGGAAGCCGGCGAGCGTCAGCGTCCCGCTGTGGGGACCGGTCGGCTCGAAGGACAAGCTCCCCGCGTTGCGCGTGATGAGCTCGTTGACCTTCTGCGCTCGCTTGAAGAGGCCGGAGGGGCTCACCCCGAAGATCCGCGTGGTCATCTCCACGAAGCTGCGGAGGAAGGGGCGGTCGAACGCGAAGAACATGGTCTCTCGCCAGACGTCGACATTTCGGCCGGGCCCGACCACGTCGCGGATGCAGTCGGAGACGTGCATGTGGAGCGACATCGGCAAGAAGGTCACGGACAGCGCGTCCAGCACGCGGTCGATCGAGGCTTCGCCGATGAGGGCGCGGATCTTCGTCCGATCCGCGGCCGGGAGCCGCTCCACCGCTGCGAGCAGCGATTGCGTCTGCGCGGCGCGCATCTCCGCCTCTCCCGATCCCACGGGAGGGTTTTATTTCAGTTCGGCTCGCTCCGCCACCGCCGCCCGCGCCACGGACGGGGCTCCTTCACCGGAACGGGTTCGGGGGCGGCTTGGGGGCCGGCGGCAGCGGCGGCTTGAACGGGTCCGCGATCGGCGCGGCGGGCGGCGCCGCGCTGGCCGAGCTGGCCGGCGCGGACGAGGCCGGCTTCGGCGCCGCGGGGGCTGCGGTCGTCGCCTTGGGCTTCTTCTGCGGCGGGGCGGCGCTCTTGCTGTCGGCGCGCGGCTTCGGGGAGCTCGGCGCCGGCGAGCTGCTCGGCGCATCCGGGCGGCTCTCCTGCCTCTTGGCCTTCGGAGGGGCGAAGCGCAGCCCGCAGTCACGAGCGATGTCGCGAGCGTAGTCGTGCACCGCGAGGCGCAACGCGATCGTGTCCGACGGCTGCTTCGGGGCGAACACGAACCGGACCCCTTGGTGGATGTTGTCCGTGCGAAGCTGCGCGCTCGCCACCACCTCCGACGGGAGCGACAACGCCGAGACGCGCTGGCGCAGGGCGCTCGTGTCGTCCGGCGTCCAGAACAGGAGCTCCGCGCCCTCCGTGATCGGGCGCGCGATCACACGAGCGCGGCGGTTGAACGACGGACACGTGGTGAGCCGGGTCGTCCGTGCCGCCACGCCCGCCGAGCTCTGCTCGGACGTCGCCACGGCGGCGGATGCGGGGGGCCTGTCGACCTCTGCGGCGGCGCGAGGTGACGCCTGCGCGCTGCAGCCGAGCAAGACGAGGGCGAACGCGGGAAGTGCTGCCGAGCGTTCCACGCGAGAACTCTACCGGAACATCGTTTGAGGTCAACGGAAATGGACCGTGCGCTGGCGCTCGGTCTGGCGAGGTTCACCGTGCGGTGGAGCCTACCACCTCGGTGACGAGCGACCTCAGCGCTGGGCGACCTCCCCGCCCGCCCCGTCCGTCCTCGTCAGCTTCATCACGATGCGCCTGCCTTCTCCGTCGGCCCACGCGATCTCCGCGGTGGCCTCGGCGCCTTCGGCCACGACGAGGACGGGCGCCCAGCTGACCGTGCGCCCCTCCGCGGTCGTCTCGTCCCACCGCATGGTGACCGCGTAGGTGCCCTTCGCGCGCGGGTCCACCTCCACCGAGAGCTTCGCCTCGCCGCCGCCCTCGCCGGGGCGATGGGTGTTGAACACGACAACGTTGTCAGTCTCGATGTCGCCTCTCGTCACCGCCAGCGCCTCGCCGCCGCCAAGCTTCGTCACGCGCAGGTCGATCGAGACCCGCTCCGGTTCGCGGCGCCGCGCACCCTCTGCGCGCCCGCCGAGCTCCGCCGGCGCCGTCTTCCCGGGTATCGCGGCGAGGGCCGGTCCTCCCTTCGATGCCTGACAACCGGCGAGCGGGATGGTCGAGACGAGACCGAACACAATCAAGAGCCGCATGATCCTCTCCTCCTCTTCGTGCTCCGGTCGAGCGCGCGAGGGGCGCACGCTGTTCCGCGGCGGCCGTCGTTTGCCAACATGGCAGAGGCGGGCGTGACGGCTCGCGACGGCCGCCCGCGCGGACGCGTGAGCACGCGTGGGGCCACGACGCCCGCCACACGCGCGTGCGCGCGCCTGGCTCGATCGGCATTTCGACTGGTCCGGTGCTTGCTCGGTCGCTCTCGCGCGTGAGGTCCACGCGAGGAGAACACCCCATGCGACCCTTTCGACCGGGCCGCGCCGCGCCCGCCCTGCTCGCCTGCGCCTCGGCTTGCGTGGCGTTCGCGTGCCAGGAGACGAGCAGCGCGCCGTCCGGCACAAGCTCATCGCGTGCTGGCGTTATTACGTCGAGCAGCTCGCGGCGCTCGCCGATCGACTCCAGGCGCAAGTCCTCGACGACGGCAGCACCCTGCTCGACAACACGCTCATCCTGTGGTGCAGCGAGATGGGGGCGGGCGACACCCATAGCCTCAAGGACATGCCGCTCGTCGCGATCGGCGGGGGCGCCCACGGCTTCCAGCAGGGCGTGAGCGTGGACTTCGGCGGCAAGCAGATCAACGACGTCCACTCCACCATCCCTGGATGCCTTCGGCTTCCCGGGGGAGCGCTTCGGGCACCCCGACCATACGAATGGCCCGGTCGGCGCCTGGCGCGTCAGCGGGTGAGCTGGGCCAGCACCTCCGCCGGGAGCTCCACCACCGCGGGCGGATCGGACGCGAAGCTGCTCGTGCGGACCCAGGTCGGCCGCACGCGGAACCAGGTGATGCCCGGCCAGGACGCCCGCTCGCGGCCGTCGGGGAAGGCCTCGTAATACGCCGCGCGCACCCGCTCGAGCTCGTCCCCGGAGGGCTCGTCCACGTCGCCCTCGATCTGCGCGGTGGCGCTGCCCCGCGTGAACACGACGGCGGCGCGCCCCTTCTTGCGCAGGTTCTCGGCCTTGCGCGTCGAACCGAGCGTGTCGAAGACGAGATCGAGGCGATCGGTCACCGCGACGCCGACGACGGCCGCCTGCGGATCGCCATTGGCGCCGATGGAAGCGACAACGCCATAGCGGGCGCCTCGCAGGAAGCGGAGGAGCCCCTCGTGGCTGGCGCCCGCTTCGTCCTTCGGCGCGGCCTCGTCGGGCAGGAGGTGCTCGGCGTCCGGCCCGACGACGGTCGCCCACGGGCGGACGCGCCACTCTCTCACGAGCCCGTTCGCCACGTACGGGTCCGCCTTCGCGAAGCGCTCCGCGGCCTCGGGGCCCGGGCCTCGGAAGAGGAGCAGGGCGCGATCCACCGGATCTTGCAGCGCGCCCGCGAGCACCAGCTCCCCCCGGACGGTCGCGGCGCGCGCGAGCTCCAGGTGGGTTGCGCGGAGCGGCTCGCGGCGCGTGACGTAGTCGGCCACCAGATCGTATTCGAGGACGAAGTGCATCAGGGACCCACCGAGCCGGCGAACGGCAACATGCTCTTCAGATCGTTGTCCGTGAAGCGGAGCTGCAGGCCGACGAAGTAGTCGCGCCTGTCGTTCGTGAGGATGTCGTCCACACCGCCGAGCAGCCAGAGCTGATCGATGAACTCGTAGCCGATTGTGACGCGCCACCTGGGTGTGAGCTGCTCGCCGAACCCGAAGAGGTCCTGTCTGAGCTCGAAGCGGTCGTCTATCAAGTGCAGGTCGAGGCCGATGCCGCCGGTCGACTCGAGCACGCCGAACCTCCCGGTGAAGGGCCCGAGGCGCTTCGCGAACTGGAAGCTGATGCGGAAGTCGTTCGTGGTCGAGACACGTGTCTCGCGGTAGCTCGACGGCTCGTTCGGGTTCGTCGTGTCGACGGTCGTCTGCTCGATGCTCGTCTTGCCACGCGGGTCGTTGACGAGCTGGATCATGTAGTACTTGTCGACCGCGGGCTGGAGCCGGAGCTCCACGTAGGTCTTCACCGTGTTGGCGAGGAAGTTGTAGTCGGCGCGCAGGCCCACGACGGTCTGCAGGCGTCCGATGCCGCCGACGAGATCGCCGACGTCTTGCACGACGGTCTCGACCTCGTTGATGAGCGTCTCGTCTTTGGTCAGCCGGCCGACGGTGCCCTCGCCGCGGTCCACCCGGGCCGCGATGTTGTCGGCGTGTTTGAGCATCGACTCGAGCGACTCCGACGCCTTGTCGATGCGCTCGAGCGTGGAGCGGATCTCGCCGGGCTTGCCGGACGGGTCGGGCGATTGCTGCGTGAACTGGCGAACGTCCGCCGTGACCTGGCGGATGTTCTCGAGGATCTCTTTGAGCTGCGGGCGCGCGTCGCCGCTGATCGCGTTGATGTTCGCGATGGTGCCCTTCACGGCCTCGCGGTTCTCTTTGACCGTCTTGTTCAGCTCCTCGGTGATCTCGGCCAGGTTCTTGAGGACCTGCGCGATCTGCTCCTGGCCCTTGTCGGACCCGACCGTGTTCTTGAGCGTCTCGGTGACGGTCTTCACGTCCTTCAAGATCTCGGAGACCTGCCCCTGTAAGGACTGGATGCTGGGCTCGTCGATGTAGTTGAGGATCTGGCCGCCGTCGGGGATGCGCTCCGCCCCTTCGGTGCCGGGCGTCAGCACGATGTAGTACTCGCCGATGAGGCTCGTCGCGCGCTTGCCGATGGCCGCATCTTTGTAGAGGTGGACCTCGGGCTTCATCTTGATGTCGACGCGCGCCTGGCCGTTGTCGAGCCAGATGCGGTCCACCACGCCCACCTGGATGCCGCTGATCATCACACGCGACTGCGGCGCGACGCCGGTCATGTCCGGCATGTAGGCCCAGACCGTGTACCCGCCCGACGTGCCGGTCGATCGCGAGATGAACCGGTAGCCGACCACGACGGCGATCGTCAGGACGATCGCCATCAAGCCAACCCTGGCAGCGCGCGAGAGATCACCCATGGGAAGGACGGGAGGAGCCTACCACGGGTCGTCACAGGTGCTCAGTACCGCCCTGCCTCGTCTGGTCGTGGTAGGACTGGACCCCCATGGACGCAGCCAAGCTCAGCGCTCTCGTCGACAGGGAGTGGGACGCCTCGATCCTGCCGGCCCTCGACGCGTACATCCGAATCCCCTGCAAATCGCCGGCTTTCGAGAAGAACTGGCAGACCGAGGGCCACCTGGACAGGGCGGTCGCCCTGATCGAGGGCTGGTGCAAGGAGCAGCCCATCCCGGGGCTGAAGACCGAGATCGTCCGGTTGGAGGGCCGCACGCCGCTCCTGCTCCTCGAGGTCCCGGCGACCGACGGCAGCACGGACGACACCGTTCTCCTCTACGGCCACTTCGACAAGCAGCCCGAGATGACCGGCTGGGGCGAGGGCCTGCACCCGTGGACGCCCGTCCGTCGCGGCGACAAGCTCTACGGGCGCGGCGGCGCCGACGACGGCTACTCGGCCTTCGCGTCGCTCCTCGCGATCCGCGCGGTGCGCGAGCTCGGCGGCAAACACAAGCGCTGCGTCGCGCTCATCGAGGGCTGCGAGGAGAGCGGCAGCTTCGACCTCCCGTTTTACCTCGAGCACCTCGGCGATCGCATCGGCAAGCCGAGCCTCATCGTCTGCCTCGACTCCGGCGCCGGCAACTACGACCAGCTCTGGGTCACCACCAGCCTGCGTGGCCTCGTGGGCGGCACGCTCACCGTGAAGGTGCTCGAGCAGGGGGTCCACTCGGGCGACGCGAGCGGCATCGTCCCGTCGAGCTTCCGCATCGCGCGCCAGCTCCTCTCGCGGCTCGAGGACGAGAGCACGGGTCGCATCCTCGTCGACTCGTTCTTCGCGCCGATCCCGGAAGAGCGCCTCATCCAGGCGAAGACGAGCGGTCGCGTCCTCGGTGAGAGCGTGTTCGCGCGCTTCCCCTATGCGGGCGGCACCCAGGCCATGGCGACGGACGTGACCGATCTCGTCCTCAACCGCACCTGGCGGCCGTTCCTCTCGGTCACCGGCGCCGGCGGCCTCCCGGCCATCGAGAGCGCGGGCAACGTCCTCCGCCCGCAGACGTCGCTCAAGCTCTCCCTGCGCCTGCCGCCCACCATTCCCGCGCGCGACGTGATGCCCGTGCTCACCAAGCTCCTCACGTCGGACCCGCCCAATGGGGCGGAGGTAAGCTTCGTCGCCGACGAGCCGGGGGACGGCTGGAACGCCCCCGCCACCGCGCCCTGGCTCGAGAAGGCGCTCGAGTCCTCCTCCCAATCCATGTTCGGCAAGGAGGCGTGTTTCATGGGCGAAGGCGGCTCGATCCCCTTCATGGGCATGCTCGGCCGCAAGTTCCCCGAGGCGCAGTTCGTCATCACCGGCGTCCTCGGCCCGCAGTCCAATGCCCACGGCCCCGACGAGTTCTTGCACGTCCCGTTCGCCAAGAAGCTGACCGGGTGCGTCGCGCAGCTATTGGATGCGCACGCGA
>JAEUKE010000214.1 GCA_016794345.1 Myxococcales bacterium | reverse complement strand
GCGCGCGCACGAGGCCTTCACCCATTACATGCTCGACCATTACCTTCGCGCGCCGTCGGTCCGCCCGATCGAGGGCGCGGAGGCGACGTTCCTCGCGCTTCGCGAGACGGGCGTGAAGACCGCGCTCGACACGGGCTTCGGCCGCAAGATCCTCGACGCGGTGCTGCTGCGGCTCGGCTGGTACGACGTCGTCGACGCGACTGTCGCGAGCGACGAGGTCCCAGAGGGAAGGCCAGCGCCGTTCATGATCCGGCGCGCCATGGCTCTGGTGGGTGTGGCGGACCCGAGACACGTCGCCAAGGTCGGCGACACGGCAGCCGACATGCGCGAGGGCGCATCGGCAGGCTGCGGGATCATCGCGGGTGTGTTGACGGGCACGGGATCGCCCGGCGTGCTGAGCGCGGCCGGGGCGACCCACGTCCTCCCGAGCGTCGCCTTCCTGCCCCGGCTCTGGCTGGCCGCAGCCTGAGCCGAGCAGCGCTCATTGCAGCTTCACCTTCGCGAGGAACGGCTTGCAGAGCGCGTCCTGGCCGCAATCGACGAGGTTGTCCTCGAAGGTCTTCGTATCGACGGTGACGCTGTGGGAGCTGTAGTTGCCGACGGCCCAGCCCGTCGTGTGGGGCGTCGGGCTCGTGGCGACGGCCATCACCTCGATGTCTTCCCCCATTCCGCTCCCGACCACGTCGAAGGTGAACACGACCCCGCCATTGCCATCGACGGCGCCGAGGACACCGGTCCGCACGGCGGAGGGCCACGGCGCCCCGCCCCTGCTACTTGCGTATTCGCCGCCGAAGAAAAGGAAGCCGGGGCCGACAGCGATGCTCGGACGGTCGAAGACGTTTGGCTTCGGAGAGACGGGGTTCACGGTGCTCCACTGCGTGAACGGGGGTCGAAACCAGACCCTGGGCTCGCTGCAATCCGCCCCGAACATCCAGTCACCGTCGGCGTCGAGCAGGAGACGGGGCGCCGCGTTCGAGCTGTCGCACGTGTAGTCGCCGAGGACCACGAGCTCCGGTCTGCCTCCGATCGCCTGGAAGAAGGCGGCGCTGCTGTCCGCGTCCACCGGCGTGCTGCCGACCGTCATGTCCCCGAGCGTTTGCGTAACCACCCCACGCCTGTCGCCATCACAAGCGACCGAGACCACCCGTTGCTCGAAGCCACTCGTCTCGGAGTGTTCAAGGGCGTCTGGGAAGCAGCTGGTGCCGCCGGCGAGCTGCGCCACCCAAGCGTCCGTGTCTTGTGCAAAGAACTGGTTCGGAAAGCAGTTGCCCGGGGAAGGGGCCGAAATGGCCCCACCGGCGAGGACGTCCAGACCACAAGCGACGAGATCGGTCACCACGACTCCGCCGACCGACATCTCGCTGCTCGGGGTCTCGGTGCCCGCAGGGTCGATTCGCGAGACCCGGCTTCGGTTGGCGCCCGAGAGGGCCACGACCACGTCCGTCGCAGCCACGTCCGTCCCCAGGAAGGTGATCGAGCCCGTGACCGAAGTCCCGAGCTCCGCAGCGTCGTAGAAATGGACCGTCTGGCAGCTCCCATCCAAGCCGAAGCGGGCCACGAAGAACCCGTTCTGCACGTTCGTCGTGGTCGAGCAGGATGGACCGAGCCCGATAGAGACGACGCCACCGCTGTTGAGCATGTGCCCGACCACGGCGACCTGCTCGCCGCTGACGGCCACGTCGAGGAAGCGGAGCGAGGTCACACCGGTTTCGGGGGAGGCTCCGAAGACAGCCTCGACCGCCACCCCTGGTTGTCCGCCGCCCGCAGACGAGGACGCTGTCGCGGTCGTCTCGCCGCCCGTTCCGGCGCCTCCCGTCCCCGTTCCGCCGCTAGCTCCCGTGCCCTGGCCATCGCCCTCGGGGAACAGATCGAGGAGCACACACGCAGGCGCGAGAACGACGAGGAGAAGAGCGAGGAGCTTCGTGCGCAAGAAAAGCCTCCGAACCTGGGGATTATCGACCACCGCCGCGCTCCGCGCAAAGGTCGTCCCGAGCCGCGAACGGTGTAGACTGGATGCCCCCATGGACCCGCTGCCCGGCTCCGTCCTCGCAGGGCGCTACCGCGTCGTCCGCACGCTCGGGCAAGGCGGCATGGGCACGGTGCTCGAGGTCGTCCACGACGGGCTCGGCGAGCGCTACGCGCTCAAGCTGCTGCACACCGAGGCGAGCCGCGACGCGGAGGCGCTCGCGCGCTTCGCAAACGAGGCGCGCATCGCCGCGCGTCTGCGCAGCGAGCACCTCGTGC
>JAEUKE010000025.1 GCA_016794345.1 Myxococcales bacterium | reverse complement strand
ACGGTGGGGTCGGCCAGGAAGTCGTGCCAGCGCTCGTGCTTGAGCTGGCTCGTGATCACGGTGGCTCGAAGAGCGTAGCGGTCCTCGAGAATCTCGAGGAGGTCGCGACGAGCGTCCTCCGTGAGAGGGCTGATCGCGAAGTCGTCGAGCACGAGGACGTCGGCTCTCGCGAACTTCGCGAGAAGCTTCTGGTGTGTGCCGTCGGCGCGGGCGAGCCGGAGCTCGTCGAAGAGGCGCGGCACCCTTCGATAGAGCACGCGATATCCCTTCCGACACGCCTGGTGCGCGAGTGCGCAGGCGAGGTAACTCTTCCCGGTGCCCGTCGCGCCGGTGACGATGACGGTCTGATGTCCGGCGACCCAGCGACAGGCTGCGAGCTGCCGGACGGTCGCCTTGTCCAGCCCTCGTTCCCGAGGATAGTCGACGCCCTCGATGCATGCGTCCGCAATGCGCAGTTTTGCGTCGCGCAGATTCTTCGAGAGACGGGCGTTTTCGCGCGCCAGCATCTCTGCATCGACGAGCAGGGCGAGCCGCTCGTCGAAGGACAGTGCGACGGTGTCCGGGGACTTCTCCTGCTCGAGCCATGCGGCGGCGAAGACGCGCAGCCTCATCGCGTGGAGCTTCTCGATCGTGGGCTCTCTCAACATCTCTCACCCTTGTCCTGTTGTGGCGTTGCTCAGTGACGTTGCTGTCATTGTGTCGAATCAGTGGTAGTACTCCGAACCGCGCACGTTCTCGTGCATGCCGCCGGACGTCGCCGGCGCCTCGTCTCCCGGGAGAGGCTGCCGGTCCAAGCCGTGTTGAAGGATCGTCTGCACGGACCGATAGCTCCGTGCACCGGCATGGAGTGCGCGACGACACGCGGCGTCGAGCCGCTCCGCGCCGTACTTCTTGGCGAGGCGGAAGAGGCCCAGGCAGGAACGGTAGCCCCACTCGGGGTGGCGTCGTTCCCGGAGGATCGCCTCGCAGAGCGCCCGCGTGAACGGTCCGACCTTCTCGGCCCATTCGAGGATGCGGGTAGGAGTCCATTCGGCGTGCGCTCGGTGGCTGCTCGGCATGTGCTCGGGCGTGGTCGTGTGGCCGTAGACGTAGCTGCGGAGATGCGAGGCGACACGGTCGTGGCCGTAGAACAGCTCCACGGTTGTCGTGGTCGCGCGCAGCCAGAGCGACGTGCCGGGCTGACGAAGTGCGTGCGGCCCCGAGTAGAAGTGACCGTCGAACGCGACGTGGTAGTCGATGTTGAGGGCGACCTTCTTCCACTCCGAAGTCTCGAACGGCTCTGCCGGCAGCGGGCCCAGCTGAGGCTTGTCGAGCTTCTCGAACAGCTCGCGACGGCTGGCCTTGTAGGTACGCATGACACGACCGTTAAGGTCCGCGGTGAGCTCGGCGAGTCGGGCGTTGAGCGCGCCCAGGCTGTTGAACGTTTCGTTGCGGATCCGCGCGAGCAGCCACCGCTCGGCGACCTGGACGCCGACCTCGACCTTCGCCTTGTCTCGGGGCGACCTCGGCCGGGCCGGCAAGATCGTCGTGTCGTAGTAGCGGCCGAGCTCTGCGGTCGTCCGCTGCACGCCGGGGTCGTAGCGGCAGGCCTTCACCACCGCGCTCTTCAGCTGGTCCGGAACGATGGCGCGCGGCGAGCCGCCGATGAACGTCAGCGTACGGGTGACGCTGGCGACGAAGTCGGGCACCTGTTGGCTCCGCGACGCCTCGGCGTAGGTGTAGTTGCTGGCACCGAGGACCGCGACGAACAGCTCAACCTCGGTCACCTCGCCCGAGGTCGGGTCGACGATGCGCGGCTTCATCCCGGCGTAGTCCACGAAGAGCTTGTCGCCCCCGACGTGGACCTGTCTCATCACGAGCGACGACCGCCTCTGCCAGGCTCGGTATCGCTCGCAGAAGGCCGTGTAGCGAAGACCGTCGGGGTGCTCCTTCAGGTACTCGACATGAAGGAGCGCGAGCGTCACGCCGGCCCGTCTCAGCTCCAGGTGCAGGGTCGCGCAGTCCGGCTCCGGCCGCATCGGGCTCGCGGCGGGCGCCTTCGGGTACAGCACCGCCTCGAGCTCGGCGTCCGTCAGGGCATCGGCCGCGGCGGCGTCGAGACCTCGGGCGCGGGCGGCGCTGACGACGTCGGACACCGTGCTCGGACTGACACGCAGCGAGCGAGCCACCTGCCGGTTGCTGCGCTCAAGCGCAAGCTTCTGTCTCAGGATCTCTCGAAGTTGGACCATGGGGAGTCTCGCGGTCGCCATGCGGCCGTGTAGGCGGCCACGGCTTGAGACCCCAGGACCTCGTCACCCGCTCAGGTGATCGCGATGGGCCGAAACGGGTGATCGCGATGCGGCGTTTTGTGCGATCGCGATGGGCCGAAACAGGTGATCGCGATGCGGCGTTTTGTGCGATCGCGATGGGCCGTTACGCGCACGTTTGACGGAGCTCGGCCTTTCGCGTCACGCCAACGTCCGCCCGGGTGGCATTCTGCCGACGACCCCGACGGGCGCCAGCCGTTGGGTCCTGGCCCCGCTGCTCCGGGTCATCCCCCCTCTGGGAATACGCGCGTTCGATCTCGGTCGCGCCATGCTTCGGCTCGGCTTGGATCGGAGCTGGCGCGGCAGCCGCACGCTCGAGAACGGAGAATTGCGGGCGCTCCTCCGCGAGGGCGAACGCTGAGTGAAACCTCCGACGAAGCCTGACCGGACGAGACTGACGATGGTCGACAGGTGCTCTCATCCGTGCTCTTCCTGACCACAACCGTTCGATGCATAACCCCCCCGACGGCTGCGGTGAGCAGCTGGTCGCAGGGAACAAGCCGCGGCACTCGCGGGTTGCCCGGGCAGACCAATGCCTCCCTCCGTTGAGCTCGTTCGCGGCGACCTGCTCGATCAGCGAGTCGACGCGATCGTCAACGCGTGGAATCGAAACATCATCCCCTGGTGGCTTCTCATTCCGCAGGGTGTATCGGGCGCCATCAAGAAGCGTGGGGGTTACGAGCCGTTTCGTGAGCTGGCCCGGCACGGGCCGATTCCCCTCGGGGGCGCGGTGCTCACGGGGCCGGGCAAGTTGCCCTTCAGAGGGATCATTCATGTCGCGGGCATCGACATGCTCTGGCGTTCGTCCGAGGGGTCCATCCGGAGCTGCGTGACCAACGCTTCACGCATCGCCGAGCGAGAGGCGTTCGGCTCGATTGCCATCCCACTCATTGGCGCGGGCACCGGGGGCGGAAACGAGGACGCCGTGCAGGCGATCATCGAGAGCGAGCTCGCCGTGACCTCGTTCCGGGGGCACGTCGTCGTCGTGCGGTACGCGCCTCCGAGCTGAAGCGCGGACAGCTTACGCAACTTGCCCCCACGTTTCGTCGTGCTGTCATCTCGAGCCGCCGCCGATCTCAAACGCCTCGAACGGCCCGCCGTCGTCGAGCTTGTGCAGCTTACCATCGCGCGTGTGCGCCCAAAGCGTGCCGTTGAACACGTGGAGCAGCGGTTCCGGGCCAGGCAGCGCCACCTCGCGCTCGACGCCGTCGACCACTTCGAAGAGACGCGGAGCCCAGTGGCCCCAGCAGAGCGATAGCTGTTTCTCCGAACAGAACCCCCAGCCTGGCTTCTCCCTGTTGCCCATCGCCCGATAGAGTCTCCCATTGCGTGCTCGGAAAGCTGGCGGAGGTGCGACTGCAAGCGTCGTGGAGAAGGCCCTGTTGGCATAGATCTGGGGCGACTCACCGGCGACGTAGACGTTCCCGTCCTCGCCGCGCCATACGCGGCTCGGCAGGCCGGCGGGCACCAGCGGCACGACGAGCTCAACGGGGGGCGCGCCTGCATTGTAGGAAACTACACGCCCATTCTTTTCCCCGAGCCGCCAGATTTCGACGAGTTGGCCGTTGCCATCGCAATCAGTTCCAAACGCGAAGAGCTCTTCGTCAGTGGACCACAGCTCGGCGGCGTCCACACGCACCTTGCTCCAGCAGTTCGGGTCGGGCGTGCGTGCCAGCTTCCACTCCGGACCACGCACGCTCACGATGTGACTGCCGGGCGAGGTCATGAGGGCCAGAGTCATGCCAGCCCATGTTCGGTGCCCCGCCCAGGTCTCGAAGCCGTATCGGGTTCCCGGCTCGCGCCCAAGAGGGCCGAGCAGACTCTCCATCACCAGTATGGTGTTGCCGTCCCAGAATACGGCGAACGCGTCGATGGCCCCATCGGGAGCACCGACAAGACCTCGAATCGAGGGCCAGCCCTCGATGACACCGAAATGCTGATGAACGTGTTCGAAACGACGACCACGAAGGAGAAAGAAGTCCCGAACGAAGCCCGCCGGCTTCCCTCGATCGACCTCCTCGGGCGTCGGCCTGCGGTGTCGCTCACCAACGACGCGACCATCCTCGAGCACATGCAGATCCAACGGCAGCTCCCCAACAAGTCGGAACGGCGAGGGTGCGAGCGGCGAGGCGCGCTCAATGGCGCTAGGCGAGGGCTTGGTGGGCTCCGCGGAAACTGAAGCCGCCGACGCCCGCTCGCGCGACGCTGGGCCGAGCCCCGGGGGCGAGGCGCACCCACAGAGCCACGAGGCGACGAGCGCGACAAGAGCGGCAGCGAGCTTCGGCGGCTTCATCGTTCGGTCTTGCTGGGTGCGGAAACCAATCACTGCGGTCCGCGCCATCACCATGGCGCGAAGTACGGTGGGGCCGTGAAGCCGGACGGATTGTCCTTCACTTTCTCCTGGAGCCGGCGCCCTAGGCCCAACTTTGACACGATGGCCTCGTACCCCGTCCTTGATTCCGGCTCGACAACTTCCTCCACCGTGGTGTGGCCGTCTATTGTTGTCGTTTTGGCCTTCTTTCGCCAAGGAAGGCGTACTTTTCCGTCGTTCGTTGCTGCCACCAGCATGAACGCACTGCAACAATCGGCGTCCGGCCTCTTGATCCCCACTGTGCTCTCCCACAGGTCACGCAGCGCTCTGGATCGCGGCGCTTTGAAGGCCGCCTGGGCGAGGTCATGGACCGGGTTCTCCAGCACCCACACGCCTTGCCACTCCGTAAAGCCGGGCAGGTCTCGAAGCGACCACAAGAGCCGGCTGATGTAATAGTTCGTCTCGGAGGTCACGTCATGCATCCACAGCGGAGGGCTGACGTATGCGACCTCGGACAAGTCCACTGGCTTGCTCGCGCTTACGGTTTCACGCCGCGATAGCAGGACCAATCGGAGGATACCGAGCGGCCGTGCGCGTTGGGCGCGTGCGATCCCAGCTTGGATCTCGCTCGGGGTTCTGGTCTTGGCGATGCCGACCCCCTTGAACGGCACAGCTGTTTGCCCGGTCACCACGCCCAACTTGCCCCCGAAAAGACCATTGTCGTAGTTGCCGCCCACCCAATCCCTGGCTGCCCTGGGCTTGTCGGCGTTGCTTCTCGGCGATCGCGTCTGGCTCCCACCATTTCGCACTGCACCAGTGTCGAGGAGCTGCACGGCCAGGCCGTCGATCGCACCCGGCTGTCGAAGCGTGCGAAGAACGAAGACCGCGTGCGAGCCGGTGGCCTGACCCTCGCCGGGAGGCTGGAACGTGGACACGGAACCAGGCCCTAGGCCGGGGTGCCTCGCGAGAGCGCCCTGGGCACCTCCGATCGTCTCGTCGCCCGCCTTCGCTTCCCACGATTCGAAGCACTTGTCTACGAGGTAGGCGCACGGACCCGAAGATATGCCCACGGTGCCGTTCCCCGTGAGCTCGGACAGGCCGAAACCTCGTGAGAGGAGGGCATAGGTACAGAGCTGCTGACACGCCATCCTGACCGAGACGACGGGCTCGTCGCGCCCGAAGGCCTCGAAGAACTGCTTGTCAGTGAATTTTCCGCTTCCGTAGGCCTCAGAGCCGCCATAGCCCGTGCCCACCAGCAGCTCGGTGCACCAACGCGCCCACCGCTCCTCCACGATGAGGGCTGATATCTCCTCGGGGGTCATGCCGGCTCTGGGTTGCCAGGCGGGGTCATGCCCGTCGGGGCCCTGCCAGATGTCATCGAGGGGACCGTCGAGACGAGCTTTGATATGCTCGAGGATGATCTGCACGGCTCGCGCCTTCCCGACACCGCTCGGCAGAGTCCGAGCCTGGCTGGGCTTACAGGAGTTGAGCGAGACGAGGAACTCGGGGGCCTGTGCGCGAAGAGGTGGCGCCATGGAGCTGAGCGGCCCCGAAGCTACCTGCGAGCGGCCCACGTCGTCATCGTCCGGCATTTCAACCTCCTCCCCGAACCTGCAACAGCAGCGCCTCGTAGCGGTTCCGGAGCACCGGGTCGTGCCGCATCATCTCGCCGTAGCGCCGGAGGATCGCCTGCCATGCTTCTGCGCTGTAGCCGGCCTCTGCGAGCGTTCGCGCGCGGTCGGGCGCAGCCGCGAGCGCGGCTTGGATCTGGACCAGGCGTCCCAGCGGCGGGAGCACGATGTCCTGCGTCGGCGGCGGAGTCCGCGGATTCGGCGACGACGGCGGCTTCGCTGGCTCCGCGGGCGTCGCACGCGAAGGAAAGGGCGGCAGCCCTGCACCCGCATCGCGGACGGCTCCCGGGTCGACCGCAACCGTCTCGCGCACCTCGAGCTTTCGCTGCTCGCTCGCAGGAGTAGCCGGCGAGGGCATGGGCCCGCGGTTGAATGGCAGCGTAGAACGCGGCTGATTCGAGCTCGGCGGGAGCGTGCCGGCGAACATGCCCTTGTTCTGGGGGATGCCGACGGGAGGGTGCGCTGGCATGAGCACGGGCGACCCCACCAAGGCGTCGAAGCGTGCCTTCAGATTCGGGTCTTGCTCGAAGCGAACGCTGAACGACTGCACGATCTTCATCCATCTTCCCGCGTCCACGCCCATGCGCGCGAACGTCGCTTCGGGGTTGCCTTCTCGGAGTAGGAGACTCGTGATCTCCGCGTAGCGCGCGAGCGGGATCTCCTCTGCATCCGGAGCTCTTCCTGGAAAGGGCAGCGCGGGAGCGTTCAGCGCCTTGCTATTAGGAGCGGCGGTGAAGCCGCTCTGCTCTGCTGAAATTGGCGCTGGCGACGCGTGTCTGATCTGGATCCCCGAGAGGGGTGCCTCGGGCTTGTCCCTGAACGGCAGCGAGACCGGAGCGGCGAGCGAAGAGGCCGGCATCGTGAACTTCGCTTCCACGGCTCGGCTTGCCTCGAATGCGACGGCGTGCATTGGCGCTACCGGCGATGACGGCGGCGGCGCGGGCGATGGTGCGGGAGACGATGGTGGCGCTGGAGCCTGCGCATTGAGCATGTAGGAAGGGACGAAGAGCGGCGCTGGCTGCGCGGCCTGGGGGGCGGGCGGAGGCGGACCCGGCGCAACCATCGCAGTCGACGGCTCCGACGGGCTCGGGCCCGGGCTCGATGTCGTGTTCGGCACCGAGCCCACTCCCGCTTGCTCGGTGAACATCTCGTAGACCTGTTTGAGCATCGGGTCGCCGTCGATCCGCGCCCGCCACGCCCGCTCCACCGCCGACCAACGCTCGGGGCCCGCGAGCCCCAGCGACACCACCACCTCTTGCAGGGCGTTAGGCTCGCGCGAGAGTCGGATCACCGCCTCGACGAACTCGTTGAAGCCAACACCTTCGATGGGCTCGTTCGACATGTCAGGGAGTTGAAGGGCTAGGCGCTGGAGCTGATGGCGTCGGGGCTGGCGCCGGTGGGGCGGGCGCGGCGAACAAATAGCTGTTGCGTTTGGTGGAGAGCGGGCCGACCAGGGTCCGATCCATCGTCCAATGCGACTCCACGTTCGGGAAGGTCTTGATTTTGCGCAATGAGGTATCGACGACCGAAGCTGCCGTGGTCCCCGGCTTGTAGCTCCCCTTCTCCTTCGCTTCGTCTTTCTCCTTCTTCTTTGCCTCCGCCTCCGCGGCCCAGTCGGCCACCTGACCCTCCAGCGCTCCAAGCAGAGCCAGCTCCTCTTTGTCACCCCAGATGCCTGGAGCGCTCGCCCAGGCGAGGCCGGGGTCCTTCGACTTCGCCCGGTTGATGATGTCGGCGATCTTGGAGCCGATTTGCTTGCCCTTGGCGACGTTTGCCGGGCGGTTGACGTGCCACCTCAAGAGGTACCCAATGCCCAGCTCGGAGGTAAAGACCTGGCCGAGCGTGAAGCGCGCGGAGCCCTTGCCCGGGTCGAGCTGCTCCTCCGGGACCAAGAGCCCTCGGACCTCTTCAATTCGCTCGAGCGCCTCCTTCCACTGCACCTGCCTCAGCGCGACCCAGTTCCTAGAGAGCATCACGAAGCGGTAGAACCAATGCCAACTTCGGAGGTACTCCACGTGCTGACGCTGCAGGTTGAAGCCCTCATCGCTATCGTTGGGCTCAGGGAAGTCACCGGCTTCCGCCTGGAGCTTGAACCGGGGAACAGCCTTGGCGGTCGGTCGAACGTCGGCCCCGAAGCGCACGAATTCGGCCTCGTAGTCTGCCCCATTTTCCTTCGCGATTCTGTGGAAGATGCGCGCGAGCTCACCTGCTCCGTCCGGCTGCCTCGTGACCTTCCCGTCCTTCCTCTGGTTTGTCCCTAGGCCAACGATCCAATGAAAGATCCCCAGCGATACGACACCGTCATCGTAGCCGTTCAAGAGATCGAAGAACGCCTGGCACTCCACCTCGGCCACCGCGCGGACCACCTTGAACTTGGATCGCGTTTCGGCAGCCATTGCGGCCCAAGTCTGCCCCACGAGCGACTCGGGCAGCACCTCGGCCTGCGCCGCAGCCTGCTCGAAAGTGACAACCGGGCCGCGCCTGCCATCGTACTTGGTGCTCGTTCCTACGTCCCATAGCTCAGTCTGCCCCTGCGCCCCGAACCCGCCTGAAAGGTCCAGCGCCCGGACGACGTGGTTCTTGACCGAGTCGTCGTCACGCCGCCACACGTTGCGCCCCACTCGCGTGGGCGGCTTCTTTTTCATGTCCCAAACATCGAGCACGACAGGGCAGCGCCAATGGTTCGCGAGCCAGTGGTCCATCGCGGCGCGCGTAGCGGCGTTGTACACGCCACTGATCGGCCCCGGATACTTGTGCTTGCCGGTCGCGACCTGGGTGAGCTTGTCCGCGTACTCGGTCGCGGTCGACGCGGGATCCTCCTTCGCGACGTGGTTCATGCTCGCGTAGATCTGGAACTCGCGGAGCGCGAGCTCGGTGTCCATCTCGAGCTTCCCGTTCGCGCTCTTGTCCAGCGCGATCCCCACGGCCCGCAGATCCCGCTGCAGCTCGGCCACAGGCGCCGACGTCGCGACCGAAGCGAGCTGGCCTCCCGGGATGACTGCCTTGGGCATCGGCCGCACGGTGCCGCCCCACTTCCGCTCGGCGTCATTGTCGTTGAGCTGCAGATCGTAGTCATGCGTGCTCATCGTGCGGCCTCTGAGCCGGCTGCAGCGGTGCCACCCTCCCGCACGGACCAAAGGTCGCGGTGCAAACCCACTGGCCCGTCACTATCCCGCTCGACCACGAGGAGGGCCTCTCCCGAAGGCAAGGGCATGATCTGCGTCACGCGTTGGGACTCGAACCGCGTCGGCGAGTGCACGGAAAGCCACTGCGAATCGCCCCGCGTGTGTCCGCGCCAGATCCAAGGCTCGTAGCAGGAACCCTCAACGATCCAAACGGCACCGTCAGCGCCGACGCTCAGCAGCTCGGGGGTGCAGCCGCCACGCTCAGACTTCGGCCAACGCCTTGACACCCTCCAGCCGCTCGGACTGCGATGCCAGAGCTGGGACTCCGACCCCTGTGAGCTCGACTCGATCACCAGCCAAAGCCCGCCGCTCGGCTCAAGCGCGATCATCGGAGGATGGCGATGGTAAAGCTCACCACCGAGTAGCTTCCCTTCGGGGCGCTCGACGACAGGCAGACTCTGCCCCGGTGACCAGAGCCACAAGGCGGCTATCGAGCCCGATTCTGTAGCCCAAACGAGCGTCGCCCAGCCAGACCGGTTCGACTCGAAGGCGACCGGGAACGCGCCCTCAGGTGGGGACGGGAGCGTTGGCGATGCTGTGCCCGGAGCCGCGCCCATGAGCTCGAGTTGGGGCTCGCAGCTCACCCGAAGCCAGAGGGCGAGCACGCCTTGCCCCAACCATTCACCGCCGCCGATGAGATCGCCGGATGCTCGCTCCCATCGGATGGTCTCCTGCTCCAAGTTGCATCCAGAACGGTCGGCCGCGGGCACTTCACCGTCTGCGTTGCGCATCCGCTTCGGCCGAAGGGGGCGCGACTCTCCGTGTCGGCATTCCTCCAGCACTGCGCCGCCGGCCGCGTCGCCGAGCAATCGTGCTCGACCAGCCTCCACGTGATGTACGTCTTGCGGGAGATCGGGCCAGCAGCCGGTGGTGATTCGCTGGAGGTCCCGCAGCAAGAGCGCGTTGTCGGGCCACTTCCCGATGACGCGGGCGATGGTGCCTCGCCACGGCGAGCTGAAGGATTCGAGCGAGGGGTCGGAATCCGGCCAGCTCGGCTCGGGGAGGCCGAGCTCGCAGCTCCGAGGCGCGCCCAGGTCGCTCGCGCGCTGCGGGGCGAAGAGATCACATCCCGCGGTGCATTCGCGAAAGAGGAGGCCGGCCTCGGGAATGAGGTAATGGCCGCGGTAGGCGGGCTGGGATACGAACGTACCGTCCTTGAAATGGGCGCCGAGGCCGTACCCCTTCCAAGGCTTCGCCTCTTCGCAGGGCGACTCGGCGGGTGCCAGTCTGATCGGCCCGGCGCTCTCGACAGTGGAATGCGGACTCGGAAGCTCCACGGGGACCGTGCTGCCTCCACCACAAGCCGCAGCCCACGCGACGAGGACAGCCAGCAATGGTGATGTGGGTCGAATGGTCATCAGCTCCCTCAATGACCGTGCAGCTTCATGAGCGTGAGTACGGTCAGAGGATCGAGCTTGCGGGTGACGGGCAGCCGTCGATCGACCTGGAATCTGCCGATCGCTAGCTCGAGCTCTTCATCGATCGTCTCGACGGGCGCGCCCCGATAGTAGGCGAGGTTCGAGAGTCGGATGGATGCGCCGAGCGGTAGGTTCGCAGGCGGGAGCACCTCGATGTCGATGCTCCAGTGCAGGCGAGGCCCCGTCGGGAAGTCGCCCTCCGGCCAGACGTCGAGCTTGCCCTGCGAGGCCTCCTCCAGCACCTCGACCGCCAGCACGCCGTCGTCTCCCGTCGTGCCTTCAAACCTCTCGCTGGCGACGGTCAAGACGTACGGCTTGGCGCGCATCGGCTCGCGGTAGCCGTCGAGAACCCGCAACTGGAGCGGCTTGCGCTTGGCCTCTTTGGGTGTGACCAAACGCTTCGGATCGCGCTCCTCAATGCTGACGCCCCCGCCTTCACCACCGCAGTTGAGCTTGACGAGCGCGCCATCGAGCTTCGCCTCGCCGTCGAGCACGAGGGTCGCACCTTTGCCGTCCACCACAACCTTGCCGCCGCTGAGCGTGGCAGACCCAGCGAGGCCGAGGCCGGCCCCGCCGCCCGTGAGCAGAGTCGTCTCCCCGGTGAGGACCGCACCCTTCGTCAGCGAGAGGCGTGACGTCTCGCCGAAAACATGGACCGACTTGGCGGCGATCTCGATCTCGTCGGTCGCGACGATCTGGGGGCCGCTCGACTGCATGCTCGCGAGCTTCGTCGCGATGGTGCGGATGTCCTTTCCTCGAAGCCGAATGCCGTCGGGCGTCAGCTCGATCGAGCTGTCACCGCACTCGAGGAGGATCGCCTGATCGGACCGGAGACGCACCGCGCCCGCGGCGGCGACGAGGTAGTCGCCGAAGGCAAACACCTCCCCGTCGCTCGGACGGTCGACCGTCCCAATGTGACGGATCGCGCTCCCCTCTACAGCCTCGGACAAGACACCCTGAACGTGCAACGACGCGTCGGCGCCGACCGCCGTGGCGAGCTCTCCGGCAACGTGGAGATCGCGGTTGCCACGCACCTGCGCCCGAGAGCTCCCCGCGATCGTTTCTCGATGATCGGCGTCGGTCTGGACCGAGTGGTCGCCGGCCACAAAGAGCGTGCGCGGGCCCATGACGGAGACCGACTGCGCTCGCTCGATAGTGGTGGACTGCGTGCCCCCGACCCGAATGCGCTGGTCGCGCCCGATGTCGGTCGAGTGATCGAGGTTCACCATCTCGTCGAGATTCCGCTCCGCGTGCAATCGAATCTGCTCGCGCCCCTTCGCGTCCTCGAACGACAGCTCATTGTAGCCATCGCCCCCCGGCGTGCTTCGTGTCTTCAGGCCGCTGCGCGTGATCTCGGCGGGGATGGAGAACGGGGGCGGAGCGGTGCCGTTGTACACGCAACCCGTGACCATGGGCCGGTCGAGATCGCCACCCAGAAAGCTCACGACGACCTCCATGCCCACGCGCGGCACGAACTGCAAGCCCCACGCTGTGCCGGCCCAGGGCAACGCGACTCGGAGCCAACACGAGGCCGATTCGTCGGGGCGCTCCTTGTCGAGATCCCAGTGGAACCGGACCTTCACCCGACCAAGCTCGTCGGCGTAGATCTCCTCGCCCGGCGGCCCGACGACGATCGCAGTCTCGGTCACTTGCCGCAGCCGGCGCGCGGGCCGCGCCGGAGGGTCGGGCATTCCGCCGACGATGGCTTCGAAGCGGTTCGCGTAGGTGTCTTCGTTCCCAGCGACCTCAGGCGCTCTCCCTCGGTGCTCGACCCAGAGCACGCGATACGTGCCCTCGGGCCTGAGGCCACTCTCGTCGACAAGAAGGAAGTGACGGCCCGGCCGCAATCGCGCGCAGTGACTGTTGCCCTCGTGGATTTCAGCGCGCCGCCGGAGCTGCTCGAGGTACCTTTTCGCATCGTGCGGGCGGAGCGCGGGCTCCTCATATCCTTGCCGGTGCTCGTAGACGCCCGATGTGGCCGGAAGCGCGCCGTCGTGCGTCGGGCTGAAGATGCGCTTCGGAGGCTCGCTCAGACTACGTTGCTCGTGCAGCGGCCGTGAGAAGTCGAAGTCGCGAAGCAGCGCCTGGGTCGGTGCCATGCGCCGCTTCGAACGAAACGACCGCACGTTGGAGTCTCGAGAAACGAGCGCGCCCTCTCCGAGCGACTCCATCAGCAGGAGCCGCGGATCGCCATCGATGCGCGGCTCTCGATCCGCGGTATCGGTAAGCACGACCAGCTCGCGGCTCCGCCCGCCTCCGCCGTCCTCAGAGGCGTGGTCGAAGTGGAAGGAGATCCCCTCCTCGGCCAGTAGGCGCTCGACGAAAGCGAGATCGCTCTCGTGATGCTGCACGCAGTAGCTGCGCTTCGGCGAGGCCTCACGCAGCTCCCAGCGAGTCGCGATGCGGTACGACGCCAAGAGCGACTCGACGATCTCGACGATCGACCGGTCCTGAAAGATCCGGCAGGTCTCGCGCAAGCCCGCAAGCCACATGGTGGGAACGAGTCGGAGCGTGTAGCAAGCATCCATTCCCTGTCGATGCCCCTCGGCCGCAACGCCTCCGAGCACGCCATGAACCCTCTGGTCGAGCTGCCCGCTCCCCGCGAAGGTGAGCGTCAGAGGACGCGCGAGGCAGTCCTCCAAGACTCGCGGCTCGAGATCGCGCAGCAGGACGAGCACATCGAACGCGTAAAGCTCGTTCGCGCCCTCGCGCCCCTCGAACGAAAGGGGCCGCAAGGCCTCAAGCGGCAGATCTTCGATCTCGAGGGAGAAGCCTCGGCTCGTGCCCGTACCCATCGCTCAGTCTCCAACGAGAACCGTCGCCGCGCCGGCGACGATGACGCCACCGTGCGCCGTCGGGTCGCCGACCCGCACGGCCGGCTTGCCAGAGAAGAGGACCGTCGACGACGTGGCGATCGCGACGTTGGGCGGTCCCACGCAAGCGCACTGATCCCCGGAGACGCAGCCGGGCTGGTGTTCGAGAAGGACGGTCGGGGCGCCGGGGCCGACCACGACCCCGCCAACGTGGGGCGACGGCTGCTGCTGGGGACAAGTGTGAGCGTCACCAACGCGGACACCGGGCTTCATCGCCAGCAGGCTACCTGATCCATCGCCGAGGGCCGAGCAGCTCGCGCTCTCGTTGCTCGTGGGCGTGCGCCGAGGACGCGCCGAAGCACGAGTGGTCGATGGCGTGGTGTACGCGATGTCGCGCGGCACACCCGAACAGGGTCGGCTCACGGCGAGCGCCACAAACACGGTCCACGGCACCCGCTTGCAGTCGACAGCGTCCTTCGATAGAGGCACTTGTGCTCGTCCCCTTCGTCTACAAGGTCCACGCGACCCTCGACGGCACGGTGTACGTCAGCGACGGCGCTCTCCTCGTCCGCGCCGATCGCGTGGCGCCGCAGCAGGATCCGGCCGGTATTCGCGAGATCGCGCCCGATGCCATCCGCAAGCTCCTCGCTCGCACCGGCGGGCGGCCGGTCGCGCTCTCCGCGCTCACGCCCAGCCGCGTGGTCGCGGGCGGCTTCCGTGCGCCCGACGAGACCGCGTTCGGCGGGCGATACATCGAGCTCCTGCGCGCGCTCGGCCCCGTCGATCTGGTGACCGACGGGCCTCAGGCCCACGCCTTGGTGCGCGATCGGGGGGTCGTGATCGGGGCCCTCATGCCGGTCGCGGCCGCGCCGGAGCTCGGGTCGTCGACCGCGTCGCCGCGGCCGGCCGCGCCGACCTACGCCCAGATCGATTCGTTCTATGCGCTCCAGAGCATGCGCCTCCTCGGCGAGTTCGATGGGGGAACGTGGGCGCGGCACATCTACAGGGTGTTCGGCCGCGATTTCACCGGACCGCTGACCGAGAGCCAGGTCCACGAGCTGCTCTTCCGTGCGCGCCGGGAGGACGGCGACCTCGAGCACACGCAGGGCCACAGTGCTCGCCTCGAAGGCATCTTCCTCGCGCGTGAGCTCGAGGCGGACGAGCCGGCGCGTGTGGTCGAGTCCGTGCGCAAGCTCGCGGCGCAGTACGACGTGACCGACGTCACCATCGAAGATCCGCACGAGCTCGACTCGATCTTCGTCGCGCTCGGCCGCGCGTTCAGCAGCGCGAAGCGAAAGGAGCGCGTGTTCCGGGTCGGGGACGCAGCGCCGTTCCTCCTCATTCGCGAAGCGCTCCGTGCGGTCCCACCGCTGTCGCCGGTCCGTGCCTACGATCCCGCCGGCGATCCATCAGCGCCCCCGCCACCCGGCAGTGTCACCCCGGGAGGGGGCGTCGCTGCCACCGGCGCGCCAGCCGCCGCGAGCGGCTCCGCGTGCCCGATCTGCGACCACAAGGTCTCGCCCGCGGCGGAGTTCTGCCCCGCGTGTCGCGTCGGTCTCGCCCGCACGCCAGGCGGAAAGGTCGAAGCGCGCCCGCCGGATCTGAAGCGCGGCGCTCCCATCGTCGCGTGGGATTTTCGCGCTGCGCCGCCTCCCGGGTGCAGCGCGCGATCCATGACCTGGGGTCCGAGCGACAATCCAACCGGCGCGCTCGCCCCTCACCCCGACGGCGTTCTCTACGAGGGCCGCGCCCCGAGAACGGCCACGCTCCGCGAGCCGCTCCTTCGACTGAGGAGCGGATGCGTGCGCTTCGCATTCACGACGATGTCGGGCGGAGCTCGCGTCGGGCTCGCCGTCCGCGACGAGCCGATCGGCGCCGCGTCGGTGGGGTACGTCCTCGACCTGGTCCCGTCGACCGGCACCCTCTTCTTCGCGCGCCTCGTCACATCGCCCGCGACGAGCGCCCAGATCGTCCTCGTCTCGCGCACGGTCCAGGCTCCCTACCTGCGACCGATGGGCGAGCCCAACGAGCTCGAGGTACGGATGGATGGCGGCTGGCTCATCGCTCACCTCAATGGCGCGGCCGCGCTCCGGACGTACGATCCCGCCTATGGCATCGGCGCGGTCGGCCTGCGCGTCGGCACAGATCCCGACGCAGGCGAGCCACCCTCACGCATCGTCTTGCGACAGGCGAGCGTGCACGCGCTGGAGGCGTCGCGATGAGCTTCGAAGCTCGGGTCCTCGACTGCGCCAATTGCGGCGCGCCGACCGCGTTCCTCGCTGCGATGTGTGCCTATTGTCGTTCGCCCCTCACGTGGCACGACGTCCCTACCCTGCGGCGCGGCGCTCCCATCCTCGAGGTCGACTTCTCCCGCGGTGAGACGCTGCCGGGCATGCATGCCGTCGTCGGCCTCGAGACCCGACCGGGTCAGGGCGTCGTCATCCCCATCCCCGCCCATCGGCAGGTCTTCCTCCCGGGCGGCGCCGCGCGGCGAGACGTCGCGCTCCGCGTCGAAGCCACCGCGCTCGTCCCCGGCGTCGGCTTCGGCCTCGAGATGCGCGTCACGAGCGCCGGCAAAGGCCGCGCCTCCTACGCGGTCAAGATCCTCCCCTGGCTACGCGCGTTCCGCCTCGATCGCCTCCTCAGCCTCCAGACCGAAGCATTCGTCGAGACACTGCGGGCCCCCGAGACCGTCCCCCAGATCGGCGGTCCCGGCGAGCCCGTCGTCCTCGAAGCCCGCTGCGCCGACAGCATCCTGTCCATTCACGTCGGCGGCGTCCACATCGGCACCTTCGTCGACGCCCGCTACGGCTTCGGCGCCCACGGCCTCACCGTCAACGGCTTCGAACAAGCCGGCGGCGTCCTCTTCAAGAGCTTCGGCCTCTACGAAGTCGCCTAGCCCCGCGAGCCTGAGCCGAACGCGAGCCGGCCAGGCCGAGAGCGCGAGCGGAGCGGTCGGGCGTGCTCGATCCTGATCGCTCCCCCGCCCTTTGCCGCTCGGTCGAGGCCACAAGCACCAGAGGCAAGACCACCCGGTCTTCGACGTGTCATAGTACGCGCGTCGTGAAGCGCGTCTTTCTGGCTCATCCCACAGTCGCCTTGGCGGTCGGCCGGGACCCGATGCTGCGTGCGGTGATGGCTCCCGGGCGCCTACCGCTCCTGGCTTCGATCGCCGGCGTCGTCGTTGCCTGCGGCGGACCTGCGCGCTCTGGCGACTTGCCGTCGTCCGCCAAAAGCGGGTCCGCGCCATCGTCTTCGAGCTCGGTCGATGTCGTGTCGGTTCTTGACCCGGCGCCGGCAGCGTCCGCAGAGGCGCCGCGTCCGCTCGGATTCGAGCGACAAGGCGCCTGCATCGTTCGCGTGGCCACGCAGCACTTTCGGGACGTCCCCGATGTGGCGCTCATCGCCGCGGTGCTCCCGCTCGCCCGTGCTGACGCGCAGGACGAGGCCGCGCTCGAGCTCCCGGTCGATCAGGAGCCTGTCTGGAAGGACTGCCACGGACACGCATCCAATCTCGCGGCTCAAAGCTCGCCGGCTTCCCTGAGGGCCCGGGTCGGCACGCGCTTGGTGGTGGACCAGCAACATGGCTACGCCTGGATCGCCGTGGGCTCATCCGAAGGGGTGCTGTCCCGGTTCCGGCTCGACGGCGAGAAGCTCGAAGCGATTGCCACCTCCCCCGACCTCGACTCCCAGCACATCGTTGCGTCGCGTGGACTGAGGACCGCGCGAGTGGGCACAGCCGAGATCGTGTTTCGGCCGATCGATCTCTCTGCTGCCGTGGATCTGGACCTGAAGCCCGCAGCCCCGGTCCGGGCGGAGGGTTGGCAGGCGTACATCTCGCAGGGCGACGCGGACTTCTCCGGGTATGGGAACATTCTGACCAGGTACAGCGACGCTCGGCAAATGATGGTCGTCACGAACGACTGGAGTGTCTCCGACGCCGGGCTCTCCGTCGAGGAAACCTGGTGGCCGAAGAAGGGCAGTGACTCGCTCTCGTTCACCCGGCGCTACGTGTTGCGGAATGGCGAGATCGTCGCCGCCTCGAGAAAAGTGCCTCGATGATCGAACGATTCGACCGCAACCGCGGAGTCGCTCTCACCCGCGCGTAACGGGCAATGCTCGCTCGATCGTCTTGCGCAACGCGGAGTCCTTGGTGAGGGCCAGAGCTCGCTTCAACGGAGGAAGCGCGACGTCGGCGTCGGCGTCGGCGTCGACGCTCGGGAGGGTCTCGCTGTGGACCACCAATGCTTCGGCGAGCAGGGCGTCGTCGTTGCGGAGGAAGGCACCGGCGACGGCAGGCGTCGTCAGCTCGCGTGCTTCGTACGTCTTGTCCTTGCGGAGGAGCTTCTTGGCCTGCACGAGCTGCGCCTCGACGGTCGCACGCGCGGGCGGCGCCGATAGGCCGCTGAGGACCACGGCGAAGCGCGGCTCGCCGTGTGGACGCCGAGCTCGCCGAAGGTATGATGCTTGCCTGGACAGGCTTAGCAGTGTGGATAATCCCTACGCGGCCTTCTTCAGCACACTGTCGGCAAGCTCATGACCAAAGACGATCGATTCTACCTTGGGCAATTCGTTGTGCTCGATGGTCTGCCTGCCGTAGTCGTCGGCTTACCAGACGGACAGGGTGTCCCTACACCCGAGGACCACCTCGCTCTCTGGTTCGGTGACCCCAAGGTCGAGAGGGAATCGAAAGGGGGGCCAGGCGACCCCGTTCCTGAGGTTTGGACCGTGCCGGCCGCGTACTGTGCGTCTTGTCGGCCGCCGGATATCCGACATTGAGGACTCGCGGCGCCTGTTGGACGAACCCGCGAGACGGGAATGCGAGCGGGTCCCGTTGGGGACGCTCCGAGCGGACGTAAACGCATCGCGCACCCAGCGGATGTTCTCGCCGTGGCTACAGCTCACCGCCGGTCCGCACCGAGGTAGATGAGCGCCTCATCCACCGACAAGACATCGATCCGGTATCGATGAAAGTGCGCTGGCACAGTCGCCGCGAGCCGCTGCACCTGGTCGCGGTGCACAGCACTGATCTCGTGGCCGGCTAGCGCGAGCAATCCGAGAGTCTGAATGCCGACACCTGGGATCTCGCTCCGACACGCGTGCGCGGCGATCTCTCGAGCGACGTCGGCCGAACGGGGATCGCCGCAGACGAGCTGCAGCGCGCGCACGCACCACGCCAGGTCGACCAGCGTGTTCACTTGCCGCCACAGGTGCTCGGCACGCGCCGCGAGGGCGAGCGCGGTCTCGAGCTGACCACCGCGCCAAGCAAACGCCGCTTCGGTGAGCGCCAGCTGTGCCTCCATGTGCGCGACGCCCAGGCGAGCGGACGCGTCGACGAGCTCCAGATCCGGAGCCAGGTCCTCTTCGAGGCGGTAGCTGCACGTGCGCGCCACCCATTCGAGGCGCGCCTCGAAGAGCGGATGTCGCGCTTGTCCGAGCGCTTCGCGCGCCGTCGAGGCGACTTGGCGCGCGGCTCGGAAGTCGAACGCTTCGACGAGAGCCGCGGCGCGGTTCAGCTGGGCAAGGACCACGTCGACGCGGTTCGTCATGCGCTCAGCAGAGCGACGATGAAGCTCGGCAGCGTCGACGTAGCGTCCCTCTCGGTAGGCGAGGCGCCCCCGCCACCCATCCAGTCGCGCGAGGAAGATCGGATCACCGCACCGGTCGCCGTACGCCTCGGCCGCCGCGAGGATCGCTTGCTCAGTTCCGACGTCGATGCTCCGCGCGGCGAGCATGGCGAGCGACACACGGCAACGCTCGACGCGCGGCGGCTCGATCTCTCCCATCCGTTGCAGCTCCTCGAGCGCGCGGCGAGGATCGCCAGCAAACGACACGAGAGCGTGTGCCATGGTGGAGACGTTGGAGAGCACGGCGCTCGCGCTGCGATGCTGCGCGGCCTCGTATGCGAGGCGGTCCGCGCCGTGGGGCGACTGCTCGCTCACGGCGAGCTCGAGCCAGCTGACGAAGACATCGTCACGAACCGCGGCCATCTCGGAGGAGCATTCGCGCAGCGCGCGCGCGCCGACCTCGAGCATGGACACCGCGCTCACGGCGTCGCCTGCTTCGACCGCACGCTTCGCGGTCGCGAGCACGCGCTCCGCGACGGAGCCGTCGCGTTCGGAGCGCGCGTTCTCCGCCTCTTGCAAGTCGACGAGAGATTGACGGTCGATCCAATAGCGGCTCTGCGACGGGCGGACTACGCCAGCCTCGACCCACTCCGTCAAGACTCCGGCGATACGCCCGCTGTCGCCACCACCAGCGCGGTGGAGAATTCTCGCAGCGTCGGTGCGCAGATGGAACAGTCGCTCGTCGCCGAGAAAGAGCTCCCTGAGCGCCTCCTCGGTCCAGCCTCCGTCCGCGAGCAGCACGGTCGCCTCGCGCGGGCGGTGCTCGCTTGCTGGATCGAGAAGTGCACCGCGGGCAGCGGCGGCCGATTTCGGGCGCGCGCCAGGGTCGCCATGGAGGAGGTCCGCGACTGTCGTCTCGACGTATTCAGGCGCACACCCCGCGGGAAGCCGCGCGGCGGGCATGCCGAGGCGGGCTCGAAGAATCGTGCTCGGGGTAGTCCCTGGATGCGGGAGCGTTCCGGTCATCGCGAGGTACAGCATCGTGCCGATTGCGTAGAGGTCGGATGCGACGCTGGGCCTCGCGCCCCGAAGCACCTCAGGGGCGAGAAACGCGAGCGCACCGGCAACGGCGGGTTCGCCGGCCTGAGCGAGATCGATCGTTGTCCGCCTCGACGCACCGAAATCCAGAACCACCGGTCGGCCGGTGTGCGTCACAAGCACATTGGCCGGCTTGAGGTCTGCGTGCACGATTCCCGCCCCGTGCACTCGTTCGAGCGTGTCGAGCAACGCACAGGCTGCTGGCTGGAGCTCACGCCAAGCGACGGGAGGGGGCTTGCCAGGAAATGGTGTCCCGTCGACGAGCTCGGTGATGTGGAAGTCGCGCCCCTCGTGCACCCCCGCGTCGAGCACATGGGCAACGCCGCCCACGCGGAGAAGCCTCAGGACTGCAGCCTCTCCCAGAAGGCGGTGGTGGCCCAGCCCCGACGCACCTCCGCCGACCTTGAGCGCCACCTGTCGCCCGCTGACGGTGTCTTCTGCACGGAACACGGTCGCTTCCGCACCGCTCCCGAGTGCGTCCGCGACGAGATAGCGTCCGGCGACCAGCTCGCCCCTCACCACCGGAGCTTACGCCAGCGGTGCGCCATGCAAATAGCGAGAGCCGCAGCGCTTGGGATAGAGTCGTTGGTTGCAGATGGAGGCAACCGCCACCAACCCCGCCGCTCCCGCGGACCTACTGGAAAGACTCGCGGGGGCCAGCGACTTCGAAGCAGCGGCAACCGAGCTGATGCGGGGGCTCTGCGAACGCATCTCGCAGGCGCTTCGAATCCAGTTCGGAGAGGGCGCTCGTGTTCTGCGAGCGGTCGTGCACGTGCGGCCGGCAGCCGAGTACAGCCGCGCAGCGGTCCTGCAGCCGACGGGAGCAGACATCTCCCTCTACGCCCCTTCCGCCACGACTTGGCGCTGGGTCGCGACCCATGGCTGTCCCGTCACGGTGGACGTTCGCCTCGGGACCATCGCGCTCGCGGCTGGCTCCACCGATGCGCTCCTCGAAGAAGCCCCCGTCGACTCGATCTGGGAGACCCAGCGGGCGTGGATGAACCGGTCCGCCACCCATGTGCTCGCGTTACCCTTGCTCAGCGGGACCGAGACGAGTGGAATGCTGACGCTCGAGATCGGTGCCGGCGCAGCCGTGGGGCGACCGCTGTTCGAGCGCGAGCTGGTGGGAGATCTCGCGCGCGTCGTCAACCGTGCGACGCCCTACCTTCTGACGTTGCCGGTCAGAACCTCCGCCGAACCCGTCGACCCGCTCCTTCCAGTAGTTGGCAAGAGCATGCGGGCGACGATCGAGGTGTTGCGCCTCTTCGCTCGGCAGGAAGACACGCTGCTACTCAGCGGGCCGACCGGCGCGGGGAAGTCGCAGCTCGCGCGTTGGGTCCACGCCCAATCACCGCGCAACAGCGGACCGTTCGAGGTCGTCCACCTCGCCACGCGTCCAGAAGGCTTGCGCATGGGCGAGCTGTTCGGGTGGCGCCGCGGCGCCTTCTCTGGGGCGACCCACGACTACGTCGGCGCACTGGGCCGGGCCGAACGTGGCACGGTCTTTCTCGACGAGATCGACAAACTCTCGTTGGACGATCAAGCGGGGCTCCTGCGACTGCTCGAGGAGAATCGATACCGACCCCTTGGTGATGCGCGCCCCGAGCTCGAGGCCGACGTCCGCTTCGTGCTGGGGACCAACGTCGATCTCGAAGCCCGCGTGAAGGCAGGCACCTTCCGCGAAGACCTCTACTACCGCGTCCACGTTCTCCCGGCGCGCGTGGCGAGCCTCGACGAACGACGCGATGAGATCCCGGCCTGGGCGCGGTTCATGCTCAACCGTCGGCATGGCGAGTCGGGAGGCGGGGGCGTCCTCGAGCTCGCCGCGGAGGCGGCGAACAGGCTGGCAGAACGATCTTGGCCTGGCAACCTACGCCAACTGGACAACGTCATCCGTCGTGCATACGTGCTCGCGACCAGCCGCGGTGGTGGTGAGCCGGTCAGCGTGCTCGATGTTTGGTCGGTCGATCGGGCTCTCGCCTTCGAGGCGGTGAGCGGCGGGCGCTCGCCGCTGGACCTGCTGCGCGCGGCCGCAGAAGGCATCGTGGACCGCGCCGAGCGAAGTGGAGCAGCAACGATGGACCTCGATCTAGCGGACGGCTTTCGTGGCCTTCTCCTCGCAGTGGCCGCAGAACGGCTCGGAACCCTGGACGCGGCCTTTCGCCTGTTCGGGCGCGAGACGGCCATCAAGCATCGGAACCACGTCAAGCTCTACCGGAAAGAGCTCGGTCGACTGGACTCTCTCTCAATCGCTCTCACTGGTTGCGAGAGCGGGTACGCGGTCCCCGGCGACGACGTCTAGTCGGCTCACTGCGTCTCTCGAAACGCAGGCTTGCGTAGAGTCACGACGCATGTGAAAGATCGATCAGGGTGGGCACGCTCGAGACGCGTCGGATTGACGACCCTGCTGTCGGCATGTGCCGTGCACTCGGGGTGCCAGGAGGAAGATCCATGACAACGGTTCTGCCGCTGAATACGGTCGTTCACATCACGGACTTTACGGGTCGGCGCTACGGGTACGGTCTCGAGGTCAGGCCTGCTCGCGGCGAGCCTGCGCAGCATTGGCTCCTTTACTCGAATCACCCCCCTGCCACGAGGGAAGGCGAGCCCATGATGCTGCCGGCAGAGACGACGTGGGAGCCCACGAATGACCAAGTCTGGCGCGACGCAACCACCGTCGCGAGGTTTCTCACGCTCGTCGACGAAGTGATTGCGAACAGCGGAACCATCTACGCAGCCGTTCACTACTCCAACGACAAGAAGCAGCCCGACGTGGGCGGCTTCCAGCTCTATCAAAGAGGGATCATCGTTGGCGTCGGCTGGGTGACGTTCGACAATGGAGTCTATCAGGAGGCCTGGAACCTCGGCGGCAACTTCAACTCTGCAGCCGGGTTCGGCTTCAAGTACACCCAGAGGTTCCAGAGGTCGGACGAAGATGCGGGGGTGCGGGCCCGCGATACGCTCCAGAAGCTCGAAGCGGATCCGGCGGACTACCTCACGACCGTCCTCTTCGACGTGCGGTACTACAGCGATCGAGTGCCACAGCGCTAGCAGCGCGGCGGCCCGGGCTCTCACTCGGAGCCCGGGCCGCTTCATCGGCCTGGCGTAGGCACCAGCGTCGCACTACGCCGACGCCAGAAATGGCTTGTCCGCCAGGGCCGTACTCGGAGGGTCAATCTGCGGGTGCATGTCGTGCTGTTTCACTTCGACTCCGGTCTGCTTCACCGCGTCGCGGACGGTCAGGCCCTCCTCCTGGCTGAGGATGTTGGTGAAGTGCCACGTGAAGACCCCAAAAGGCACGAACTCGAACCGTGCTTCGACCGCGGTCTCCGAGTCTGCGCATGCGGCGACCAGCATCGAGCCTTCGGAGAGCGTCGCGCGGACTTTCGACCACCGAGCTCGCTTCTGCCGTCGGGGCGGCCTCGATGAGGTCGGCTGGAACCGCGTGCCCTGTTCGGGACCGATGGCCGCGCCATCGCCTGAATGGCAAGCGTCGAAGACAAGCGTCAAAGAAGCGCCCGGACGCAGGCTGGCCACGATCTCGGCAATTCGGTTGTCCGACAACGAAGTCTCGGGGTCGTCACGCCAGTCGATGGGACACAAGACCTCGTCGAGCCCGTCGCTCTCATCCGGGTCCGCGGAGGGCTGCTGAGACCCGTGGCCGCTGAAGTAGAAGAGCAGATGGTCCCCCGGCTCACCGCTATTGAGCAATGCGACGAGACTCTGCTCGATCTTGACCTTCGTTGCCTGAGCCTCCGGCAGAACCGCGACGGCGCCATCAGCCACCCCACGTGATTTCAAGTAGGCCCGCATTCGCTCGACGTCATTCAATGCGCCACGGAGCGGCTTGGTCTTGTATTCGTTGATCCCCACGAGAAGTGCTCTGATCATCGTCTTCCTCCCGCCGCCTCAGCGTACAATACCTGTGCCGCGCGCCGACGGGGTAACGGCGTCGAACCGACGGAACTACCATGTCTTGGCGGTGGCCAGCGTTCTTCCGCGACGCACCCTGCGTACGTCTGCAAGCAGGCAGACGAGCCTGAGCCCTACGCGGCCGGCATACCGTTTGCTGACCATGCCTTTCGTGACGGAAGGCGTGGCCCCGAACGCGAGCACGGATCGTGATAGTCATTCCGAACCTTCGAGCCGGACCCGTGACGTTTACGCTGTCTTACGACGGCGGACCGGAGAGTATCAAGGTGCTTTGGTTCATCAGCCGGGCAAGGCTTGTCGAGGGGAGCTCGGCTCAGCGGTCGGCGTTGCAGACACCCGTGACGTCGGCTGCGACGATTGCCTTCTCAGACGGTGCCGCCCTGCGCTTCACTACCGGCGAGATCGTCGTCGTCTATACCAAGCGACCCGGCGCCTCGGCGTCCGAGGTCGTCGTCACCATCACGCAGAACGATTCCAGCCCTCGGGGTACGGTGCCCGTCGTGCTGGCTTCGGTCTCCTGTGAAATGCTCGCTGCTACGAGCGGCGTCATCGTTGTTCCGTTCCGCACCTGACGCCGCCGCGTATGATCGCGAGTGGCGTGGCGTGTGCAGGTGGTTGAACGTGATTGCCTGTGCCGGTGGGGCGAGTACTGCTGGCCGTGGCATGCGCCACGTCCTGGATAGAGTCGGGGGAAGCCAGATGTTGGCGCAGCCCAGCATCTAGGCGAAGAGAAACGATAGCCGCCAGCCTCGGAGACACGTGCCCTTACGGGCGAGCGCGTTCTCCGAGGCTGGCGGCCGCAGGGGCGAGAGTGTTCGACTTAGCCCCGATAGAAGTAAGGCACGACGAACGTCCACGCCAGAACCAGCAACGATGCGATCGCGGGCTCATGCAGGTCGTGGCCGGGGAAGGCTGCGAACGGCCCGCCGAGGCTGTAGAGCCAGAGGACGTAAGAGGTCGCCGAGATCGCGACGGCAGCCCACTGCGGTCCTTCGCCGGTCTCGGGATTCGTCGTGCCGCGTGCACGAACCAGGACGACCGCAAAGAGACCGAACACCGCCCATCCAAGCAGCACCCAGGGTTGGTCGGGCTGGATGAAGCCGGCACCGACGAGGTATAGCGCGATGACCTCGCTCGGGATCAGCTTCATCAGCCGTTCCAAGTAGGCTTGCATGTCGGAGGCGCCAGGGGCTGCGGCCGTGCTCGGCGCGGGCGCGCCCGCGACTGCGCGACTGGTGCGCTTTTCGATTCGGAAGACGGAGCTGATGGCTGCACTCATGACGAGCCCGGCCCTTCGTTCAGATCGGCGCGCGAACGACGCCACTTCCGCGATCCGCCGGATCTACGCCGGGGGCGAACATGTCGACTCGCGCATTGGCGAGGAGCTTCGCCGTGACCGCTTGCGCGTTCGAGATCGCCGCCACCGCTCGAACCTCTTCCCACCAAAGCGCGGCGACCCCGGCGACATGCGGCGTGGCCATGCTCGTCCCGTTCATCGTGATCAGTCCTCCCCCCGCCTTGGCAGAGAGCACGCGCACGCCGGGGGCGGCGATCTGCGGGAATGTATTCGAGAAGGGAGCGACCTCGAGCCCTCCGTCGGCAAGGGCCAGCGCGCCCACCGCGATGACGCCGTCGGCACAAGCCGGGAGCGAAGCGGCGATCTCGAACCTCGGATCTCGCGCGCGGTCGCTCTCGTTTCCTGACGCGGCGATCACCACGCATCCGCCGTCGAAGAGCTGGCGCGCGCGCGCGAGCGCCATGAGAGAGTCGAACATGCGCAGGTTGGCCCTATAGGCCTCGAGCCCGATCGAGAACGCAAGCTCCTGGGGAAAGCCATCGGCAGTCAGCGACGCGACCATGCCGGGGAAGTCGAAGCCAATGGACATGGAGAGGACCTTCGCGCCCTCGTTGAACGACCATTGTATCCCTCGGAAGAGCGCGTCCGAGCTGCCCGACCCATCGTCGGCGAGCACCTTGCCGATCAGCGCGCGCGTCACGCCGCGCGCGATGCCGATGCGCTTCCCCTCGACGTCGCGACCAAAGATCGTGCCGGCGCAGTGCGTTCCGTGGCCGTTCCGGTCGCCATTGTCTGCGCCGGAGAAGTCGCGCTGAACCAAGTCGACGCCGGCGAAGGCGGGGTGGGCGGAGTCGATGCCCGTGTCCAGCACCGCGACCACCACGCCGGCGCCGGTGCGCGGCGTCACGTCGGCACCTACGGCCTTCACGCCCCAAGCGCTCGCGTCTGCGCTGGCGCGGAGGGTCGGCTCGACGAGCCGGGTGGGCATGACCGGCGCGATGGCCGCAACGTCTGGATCCGATGCCAGCTCGCGAACCTCTCGCCGGTCGAGCTTCTCGAGCTCGAGCCGTGGTTCCGGCGTTTCCGTAGCCCCCACCGCCGAAGGCCCGAACGCCTCCAACCCGCCGGCAAAGACCTCTCGTGTCGACCTCCGCATGCCCGCCCGCAGTACCGTCCAATTGCGCTTCATCGATCCACCTCCCTCAGGGTTGCGGGCAGCGCTCGAGCAAGCGTCGTGCCCCGCGACGCAGACGCACGGCTACCATCGGACCGCTACAGCGCTCGCGGCTCGACCCGTTCTCTTTCGGCGAACAGAGGTCCGAACGCCTACCCGTGATGCTCGCGCACTTCGCACGCGTCACCGATGAACGCACACGCGTTCCGGACGTACGCGGCGCCGACGATTCCCAGGCTGATCTCGCGTCGGAAAGCCACGGCATGAGGACTGCACAGGCCGGCTCGCGGAGACCGCGCTCACCCTCACACAAAGGCGACGAGACGCATGCGCTATCGGAGCATTCTCTTGGCTGGAGCTGTCCTCACCGGCTGCCCGCAGGACGCAGACCCGCCGAGCACATTCTTGGTCGTCGAGCTGGCGACCTCCCAGCCCATCGACCCATCGACGGGAGTGCTGGTCAACATCCAGTCTCAGGGCGGCAAGGCGTACCGGATCAGAGTCGTGGACGGCACGTTCCAACGCAACGTGGACGAGGCCGCGCGCTCCACCGCGTGTATGCGCGCCCAGCCGCTGCTGCCCATCGCGGTGTTCCCAGCGCAGGCCGAGGCGCTGTTCTACGTCGATCTGCTGTCGGAAGCGCCGCCCGCTGCGGTCGGTGACGGTGGCGGAGACGTCGCCGGAGGCGGGCCGTCGGCCGACGACGGCAAGAGCGAGCTCGAGCGTCGCTGCCCGGGAGACGCGCTCGAATCCGTCCTGGTTGTCGTGTCTCCGAACCGTCCCGATGGGACGGCGGGCTCCGGCGGTGCTGGGGGTGCAGGTGGTTCCGGGGGCGAAGGAGGGAAAGGCGGAGCGGATGGGGGTGCTGGCGGTGCAGGCGGCGCCGGGGGTGCAGGTGGCGGCACGAATGGCGGCGGTGGTCAGGGAGGTGGCGCATGAGCAGAGTCATCGGAATCGCGGGCGGGCTGGGGGCCTGCGCGTTGATCCTCGGCCTCGGGAGCGCAGCTGCGCTGGCGCAGGTCCCGGGAGACGACGAGGGCACTGGCGGCGGCACCACCAACGTTCCGCTCTCCACAGCTTCGTCGACGGCCTCGACGTCGTCCGGTGCGACGTCGACGGCGGGCACCACCTCGGGGCCCACGGGTGGTTCCGTCGGCCCGTGCCTCAAGCAGGAGCACGTCACGCCCGACGTGTGCGAAGCGTTCTGCGGCGAGCACTTCATCTGCCTGAGCGCCGAGGACGGAGCCCCGGTGTGCGGCACCTTGCCCGAGTCGGTCGATGCGGGCGACCAGTGGACGATCCGCGTGCTCGGCTACGAGACTTGCGGGCCAGTCGTGTCCCTGGCCACGACGACAAAGATGTCGAACGACGTGAAGTTCGCTGGACAGAAGAAGGGCCTCGCCGCTGACGTCAGGGTGCTGAAGGAGTTGGCACTGACGGTCTCGGATGACGAGCGCGCAGAAGCGGTGCGCATCTCGTTCGACAGGCGCGCGACGGCCAACTCGGACGCGATCACCGCGTCGAGCGTCCACAGCGTCGACATCGACCACGGACGCTATTTCTGGTCCGCCGCCGTCCTCGTGCCCTTCGTCTTCGCCGGCGAGCGCGACGTGATCCAGGGCATGATCCCCGGCAGCAGCGGCCGACAAATCGCGGTTTCGGAGGACTTGCTCGTGACGGCCGCCTTGATGGCGCACGTGTACCCTTGCGGCCGTCGGCGCGGGCTCATCTCCACCTTCCAAAGATCCGGCAGCGCCCTCGCGGTCTTTTGCGACCTGTTCGGGCTCCAGGCGGGTCTCGACCTCGACTTCAGCGATCCAACCGACCAGTTCTACTTCGGCGCGTTGCTCGAGCCGGTCAGCGGCTTCAGCTTGTCCGGGGGCGCTGCCGTTCTGAAGGGAGAGTTCCTACCCAATGGGTTCTCCGAAGGAATGCTATCGCCCAAGAATCTGGAGGTGCGCGAAGAGTACATGGTGCGTGGCTACTTCGGCGTGAGCCTCTCGATCGACATCATCGAGACCATTGCGGCCACCGGTCGCGCGGTGAGACAAATCAACTTCACGCAATAGGTTCACCATGGCCACTCGTACGCTCACGTGGTCGCTTGCCAAGCCCGGCCTGACGAGCGCGAGCAGCGCACATGGCACCCCCGTTTCGAACACGGCAGCAGCGCCATTCCCCTCGATCTTTCAGCTCTCGATGACCTTCGGGAGCGGACAGTTTCTCGGGACCGGATTCCTGATCCGACCGCGGCTGGTACTCACGGCCGCGCACAACGTCGTCGACTTGGACGACGGACCGGCGATGGCCGTCGACGTCCTGGGAACGCTTCGCCACGGGATCCAAGCGAAAGTGCGGAAGGAGTGGTCGCAGGACAAGAACACCCGATTCGACTTCGGTGCCATCGTTCTCGACGGACCGCTCGAAGCTCCGCCGCTGTCGCTCGCCGCCGACGCGGCTCCACAGGGGATACCGGTACGCTTCGCCGGGTTTCCCGCGACCGCTGGCGGCGCCGTTTGGGAGCATGTCACCTCCGTCTCGAGCGCAGGCAGCCATGTTCTCAGCTGCCACGGCACCTGCTACGGCGGGGAAAGCGGTGGCCCGATGTGGCGCGAGGACGGCTCGGTAATCGGGATCGTGCACTACGGCGAAGGCACCTCGACCGATGCCATCCGCGTTACCAGCCAGGTGCAGCAGTTTGTGGACGCGTGGATTGCCGAGAGCAACACCTAACGATGCAGCCGCTTTGGCGGTCACGATCGCGCTCCAGCCGGCCAGGCCAGATCGCGCTCACCCACCCAGCGCTGTTGGCGCGGCTCTGCAACGGATTGGCGCGCGCGTTGGTTGTGGACGAGCGGTGGTGCCGTAGACTGGCGCCATGACGAACGAGCCGACGAGCGCCACCCCCGAGAAGGAAGCGAAGCGAGAGGTGCCTGCGCCCGCCGAGGTTCCTGCGCCCGCCGAGCAGGCGACCGGGCTACGGATCCGGACCGGGGTTCGCGCGGGGATGTCGATGACGCCCGTCCGCAACCTGCGCGGCTGAGGCGCACCATGGCGAGCGACGTAGCGTTCGCGGGAAAGCGATACACGGAGCCTGGCCGTCTGCCCCGTTGACGACACGACGAGCCGATAGAGCCTGCGCGGGACGATGATCCGCGCCGCTGGCCCGCATGCTATGAGCCTCGGATGAAGCTCCCTCCGCGTCGGTCCTTCCTCTTCGGCTGCTTGCTCGCGTGGCTCGGCTCGGGTTGCAGTGGGACACCCGCGCCCGAGCCTGCGCCGCCGGGAGACGCCCCGCCGGCGCCCACGGCGGGGGTGGACGTTCCGCCCGCCGCCGATCGCGAGGAGATGTCGGCGGCCGATTGCGAAGCGAAAGGTGGTTCGGTCGTCGGCGACATCGGCGACGGCGCGGTGCACCGGCCCGACTACAAGTGCCCGAGCGGCGCGCCGCCGATCGGCCGCGTCCCGTCGGGGATCGAGGGCTCGGTGTGCTGCAAGTGATGTACGGCTGAGCTCGCCCTCGCGAGCCAATGCATCGAGACCCGCGTTCTCTGGGCGAAGTTCGCGCCCTCGGACGACGGGAAGGCGCTTCGATTCGAGGCCGACTTGAAGCTCTCGCCCGCAGTGCCGTAGCCGCGCTTCCCGTCCCTATCGCGCGGGCGACTCGTGCTACCAAGGAAGGCCTTGGAGTCATCCGCGTACCGACGGCCTGCCGCACCGGCCCCCAACGAGCCCGAGCCCTCCGTGGGCCCACGCCTCGGTGACCAACGGTCGATTCACAAGGCACCTCCGCTGCTGGCAGCGTTGGCCGCGCCCGTCGTGCTGACGGTGCTTGGTGCTGGCGTCGGTACGCTTCTTGGTGTGCCGGCGGCCCTGTGTGTAGCTGCGGCGCTGGCTATCCTGGGCCTCGCGGGATGGAGGGCGGTGCGCGACCGTGGCCTGACGGTGGTTCTGCGCTCGCAAGGGGTCGAGATTTCCAGGGGCGAGAAACGTGACGCCTTCGCATTTGATGATGTCGATGAAGTCTGGCTCGAGCTGAGCGCGCTCCATCCGCAGGCCGGCGCCCCACTCCGAGCGCTACGGGTTGTCGAGTTTGGCGGCGCCGTGCATCGGGTTCCGACCGCGGTAAGGGAGAGCCAAGCTCTGGTCGCGTCGATCCTTCGCGCGATTCAGGGACCTCTTCTTGTCGATGCACGAAAGGCCCTCCAAAGCGGTGTGGAGCTAAACTTCGGCTTCGTCCGCGTTACCCGGGATGCGGTCGTCGTAGACGGCGTTGCCCGCTCGTGGAATGAAGTCCGGAGGGTTGTGGTCTCCCACGGCCGGGCGCACCTCTACGGTCGCGCGCCGCTCATCGCCTGGCGAACGATCTCTCTTGGCCGCGTGCCGAATGCGCCCGTGCTCCTGGGCATCATTGCGCAGTGTGCTTCGAACATGCGAATCGATGACATGCTCATGCTCCCGGACTACTCGGACGGAGCGCCCGCCCGGCCTACAGGCCATGAACGCAGAGCGGCTCTTTGGACGATCGCGGTGGGTGCAGCCGTCGGCCTCTTGGCGCTTGTGGTGGCGCTGGCGACGTACTCTCGAGGAAGCGGCTTCCGCGTGATCGCTTTTGGTACCATGGTCTGGAGTGGCGTGCGTGTCGTTCAAGGCGTGAGTGTCCTCCTTCGAAGCTCCCCACGCAGGTGAGTCTGCCGGCTGCGCTGGTCACACACGCCTACCCCTCCAGGTCCGCCGCGAGCTGCCGCGCCATCACGCGCACGTCGGCGCGCCCTCTGGGCGCTCGCCAGCGATCACGATCGCGCGGATTGAATCAATCTCCCGCTTCCTGATCGCGGTTTCGACGTCCGCAAGCCTCCCCGCGCCGAGCCCCCGACCAGGTTTCGCATACTTACGCCACTGATAGCCTCTCGAGAGCCCCGCGAAGCCCCCGAACCGCGGGTCGCCTCAGCGCATGGCGGGCGAGGTTCGGCGTCGGGGCGCGCACACCATCGCTTCCTTGCATGCAAGGTGGATTCTGCAAACCACCATGGCTGAGACACTCCTGTTGTCTGCTCACCTGAATCCTTGGTTGCTGTGGCAGAGTCGATGTCGAGACGATGGCGAGCGACGTAGCGTTCGCGGGAAGCGATACACGGAGCCTGGCTGTCTGCCGCGTTGACGACACGACGAGCCGATAGGGCCCTGCGCGGGACGATGACCTCGATCCGCTCCGCATCGATGAGCGCGCCCTTGCTTCTCGCGATCGGCTGCGCGTCCGGCTCTTCCGAAGCTCCCCACGCAGGTGAGTCTGCCGGCTGCGCTGGCTGCACACCCCTTACCCCTCCAAGTCCGCCGCGAGCTTCCAGTCCGCGTCGTAGGCGCATCGACCGCCGTGGCTGCCCAATGGCGAGGAGTTGCGGAAGACCCAGTAGCCGAGGACGTCCCGGAATGGATTGCGGAGGGGCGTTCTGGAGGCGAACCCCCAGGCGGGGGCGTGGATGAACCGACCGGCCTCGCCGTAGCCATTGGGCTCCGTGGGGGGCTCGAAGAACCAGGAGGGGAACGAGCACCAGGAGACAGAGGCGTAAGAGAAGGTGCCGGTGTATTCCGCCTGCGATCCGTAGAGATCCCAATGGCCATAGGGGCCGACGTCGCGAGGGTCGGACCGGATGGGGAGGATGCCGCGGCGCTCTTTGGCGCCGAGCGCAAACGGGGCGGCGCGCCAGGCGAGGGAGTCGCACGCTTCGCTCTGCCAGAAGATGTCGTCGCAGGCGAGCCACTCTCGGAAGAAGCGCTCGGTGGTGAGGCCGAAGTCGTCTCCGGCGGAGGCGCGGGCGATCTCCGAGGCGAGGGGCAGCCGCCCGCCGCGGAAGCGACAGTAGGCGCCCAGCTCTGCGGCGCTGAGGGACGCGGGAAGGTCGGGGGCCATGGCGATGAATTCGCAGGCCCCCGCGGAGACGCACGCGTCGTAGTCCTTGCCGCGTACCTCGTCGACGTCGAGGAAGAAGCCGGCGACGAGCCAACCATGCGCGAGGTTCTGCTCGGGGCACTCGTACGGCACGAGGTTGCCTGTCACGTAGTCGAAGCCGATGGCACCGACCCAGGCGCTCCCGGGCTCGACCCAGAGCGGCGTGGCGACGTCGGGGAGTGGTCGGTAGCTTTCGGGCAGGACGGGCGACGCTTCTTCCGGCGAGCCTCGGGAGCACGCGGTCGTGATCGCGCACGAGGCGAGGAACAGGAGACAGGCTTGGTGCGATCGCATGCAGACGTCCGTCCCCGGGGGGGGCTTGAAGGGTACAGCCGCGCCCGGCTTCGACCCGGGCAAGGTGAGTGTGCGCAGCGCTGCCGCGCCATCACTCGCACGTCGGCGCGCCTTCCGGGCGCTCGCCAGCGATCACGATCGTGCAGATTGAATCAATCTCCCGCTTCCTGATCGCGGTTTCGACGCTCGCTGGCCTCGTCACGCCGAGCCCCTGACCAGGTTTCGCATACTTACGCCACTGTTAGCCTCTGGAGGTCGCCGCGAAGCCCCCGAACCGCGATCAGGATCGCGCAGATTGAATCAATCCTGCCATCCTGATCGCTCCCGCCGCCTTTTGCGCTTCGCGGGCGGCCGCGGGGACACGACTCCAGGTTCGCCTAGGAGTCGTGCCGGGGAGCCTGGTAAACCTGGGGGATGCTGGAGCTTCGGCCAGGGTGTGAGTGCTGCGATCGCGACCTGCCCCCCGACTCGACGGAGGCTCGAATCTGCTCGTTCGAGTGCACCTTCTGCGCGGCGTGCGCCGAAGCCCGGCTGGGTGGCATCTGCCCGAACTGCGGTGGGGAGCTGCTGTCCAGGCCTCGGCGTCCGTCGGCAAAGCTGGCACGGAACCCGCCGACCACGCAGCGCACCTTCAAGCCAGACGGTTGCGCGGCGGGGCTCACCGCGTCGAACGGGCATCGGCTGTGAGCGGCGGCAAGCAGAAGTCGCTGCCGACCTGGGCGGAGCTCGGACGGCAGGGCTGGGTGCATCGAGGCGCGAAGCGGCCGGCGTTCGCGTTGGAGCCCGGACCCGGTCAAGAATCGGTGTGGGACTACCCGCGACCGCCGTGCATCGTCGCCGACACGCGCGAGGTCGTGGTCGCGGCGTTCGGCGTCGAGATCGCGCGCACCACCGCCGCGCTCCGCGTCCTCGAGACCTCGCACCCGCCCACGTTCTACATCCCGCGCGCGGACGTCGACATGTCTCACCTCGAGCGGGCGCACGGCCGCGGCTCACGGTGCGAGTGGAAAGGCGAGGCCACCTACTTCGACATCGTCGTCGGCCACGAGCGTCTCCCGCGCGTCGCGTGGTCCTACGAGCAGCCATTCGATGATGCGACGGCCCTCGCCGGCCACCTCGCCTTCTACGCCTCGAGCGTCGACGCCACGGTCGGCGGCGAGCGCGTCCGCCCCCAGCCCGGCGGCTTCTACGGTGGATGGATCACGACGGAGCTCGTTGGCCCGTTCAAGGGCGAGCCCGGCTCGGAGGGCTGGTGACCTCAGACACCTTCGACGAGCTCTTGAGCGCCATCTCCTCGAGACTGGCTCCGAGCGAAGGGGACAATCTCCGGGGCTTCTTGCTCGACGCCAACGCGCTCTTTGGAGGCAGCGGCGTCGACGATTTTCGCGCGACGTCCCCACGCGCCACGCGGCCGGCCGGCTGGACGCCCGAGGCTCGCGCGCCTAGCGGTGCGGGCCGTGCTACCGAAGTTGAAAATGGCGCTCGGCGCCAGCTGGAAACCCGTGAGCTCAGGCCCCGCCACGCTGACTTGGCGGCACCCGGCCTACAGCGGCGACCTGCAAACCTCGTGTCAGGACCCGAGCATCTCGCCGCGCGAGCGCGTCAGGCGCCTCGAAAAGCACTGGGGCCCCGCCTCCGATCCGAGCGAGGCAGCGTGTGCGTATGGGCGCTGCCTGCACTGGAGACACCGCCATCCAGGGTGTGAAGACGCTCGAGCTTGGCTGCTCCTCGGCGACGACATGCCCGTCCTCTTCAGCTGGCTCGGCCAGCGGAACCCCGATGTCGAGCGGCTCGTTCTCGGAGCACGGCCAGCTCCGCCGGTCGCGATCTCGGAGGTGCAGCCGCTGTTCGAGCTGGCAGCCAGCCTCCTGGCAGAAGGCAGCGACCTGGCTCCTGCCGTCTTTCCGCAGGGTGTCGGGGAAGCGGTCATGACGCTCCTCCCCGACCGAGGCGCAGGCTCCTTCCTGGTCCGCGAGGACACGATTCGCCTGAAGCCCACCGCCGTCGGTGTGCTCTTCGATGCCTTCTGCCACGACGGAGAGCTCCGTGTGTTCGTGCACTGGGAGACACCCACTGCAAAAGACATGTTCTCCGCGGTCGTGCTCGACGGTCCCACCCTGGGGCCGATCGAGCGAGCGGACTTTCAGCCATTCGGTGCTGCACACGATTTCTTCGATGGTGGCGCCTAGGCCCCGGCCTTGACAGGTCGACGGCTCAGGCGTATTTAACATTCCGGTTAAATACACCGCCCCGCGGGGAGCCCTGCTCGTGACTGCATCGCCCATCGACAACGTGTTTGCCGCGCTCGGAGATCCGACGCGGCGGGCCATCGTGGAGCGCCTGGCCTCGGGGGAGGCGACGGTCCTCGAGCTGGCGGCGCCGTTCGACGTCAGTCTTCCGGCGATCTCGCGCCACCTGAGGGTGCTGGAGGAGGCTGGCCTCATCACGCGGGGGCGAGACGCGCAGCGCCGGCCGTGCCGGCTTCGGCCGGAGGCGCTGGAGCAGGTCTCGGCGTGGGCCGAGCACACACGGCAGGCGTGGGAGGCGCGCTTCGAGCGTTTGGATACCTACCTGCGCGACCTGCAGGCGCGAGAGAACGACGACACCGGGGCCAAAAGGAAGGAGACGGACAATGGCAGACGAAAGAAGCGTTGATCGGACGTGGGCTCTCGACCGGGAGATCGTGCTCTCGCGCGTGTTCGATGCGCCGCGTGACCTGGTCTTCCGCGCCTGGACGGACATGGAGCATTTCGCGAAGTGGTTCGGCCCGGGAGGCTTCACCACGACGATCCGCGAGGCCGACGTCCGCGTCGGTGGTCGCCTGCGGTTCGACATGCAGGCGCCCGACGGCAAGGTCTACGACAACCGCATCGAGTTCCTGGAGATCAAGCGTCCCGAGCTCCTCGTGTTCGACCACGGCGCGGACAAGGACGATGACCCGGGCCGCTTCCACGTCACCATTACGTTCGACGAGCAGAGCGACAAGAAGACCGTCGTGACCCTCCGCCAGCTCCACCCGACGAAGGAGCTGCGCGCGATCAAGATCGGCTTCGGCGCGGTCGAGCTCGGCTACCAGACGCTGGACAAGCTCGCCCAGCACCTGCGCGCGCTGGGGTGAGCGGCTCGGAGGGGGCTTCGTTCAACGGAGACGAGCGCCCGGCGAGCCGCCCGACGGTGGTACGGTCGAGCCGTGCTCCGCCTCGCCCCGGCCTCCCTCCTCGCTTCGCTCGTGCTCGCCTGCGCTCCGGTCGAGCCACCCGCCGCGCCGGTACGGCGTTCGACCGCCACGGAGACCGAGCCCGAGCGCGACGCAGAGGAGCCCTCCGGCCCGGAGCCGTGCCGCGTCTTCGCGCTCGTTCGCGAGCCAACCGTGCGCACGACTCCGGTCGCAAACGTCGTGGTCCACGGCGACAAGCCAGGCTCGCTCGTGACGCTCGTGGCCAGCGACAGCAAGGAGCTCATGGCCACCACGCTCGAGGAGCTCGAGACCTCGATCTGCCAGCGCCTCGAGCCGAAGCCCTACCTGCTCCACCTCTTCAAGGAGAAGGGCACGCTCGTGGGCGCGCTCTCGACGCCCATCGAGAAGCCGGACGTCGCGCGCGACGCGCGAACGGTGTGCGGAGCGGAGCGCCTCGGCGCGACGATCCTGCCGGGTGGTGCGCCCGGAGAGCGGCGGAGCATCGGCCTCCAGCAATCGGCGGGCGGGCTGACGTCACCGAAATATCGGGCGCTCTTGTTCGACGTGCTGCACGTCCGCGACGAGCCCAGCGCCATGCGTCTCGTGACGGAGCTCGACGCGGACATCCGCGATCAGGGCGAAGCCGAATGGCAGGCGTGCACGCTGCTCGTGAAGAAGTGACTGCCACGCGCGCGCGGCTTCGACCGGTCCTCGATTGGGAACCGAGGGATGCGGACCACCGCCAAGAGCCCAGACCTCACGGGCCGGCGATGGCGCCGTCGATGTAAAACGCGGCGGCCATGACCAATGCGGTGTGGCGCATGCTGGGGGTCACGTCGCCGTCGATCTGGCTGCTGTTGTCCTTGCCGAACTCGATCATGTTGCCGCGGACGCGGACGCTCCAGGGCTGGTCGGACTTGGCGAGCTTGAGCTCGTCCCCATTGATGCGTCCGAAGAGCGGCTCGGGCGGGCTCACCCCGGGGGGCTGGATGACGTAGATGTTTCCCTGGTCGTCGAGCCGCGCCCGGACGCCGCCTTTGGTCATGACAATGGTGCCGTCGGCGCGGAGCGTGGGCCCAGGCGCGAGGGTCGTGCCCGGCGCGTTCTGGCCGGAGGACTCGGTGCGACCGTCGGCGAACAGGCGGGCGATTGGCTTTCCCTGAAAGGAGATCGTGAGCGGCTGGATATCGATGAGCGGGGCCGCCACTCTCGACGGAGCGGCGCTCGATGAAGCCGCGCTCGATGAAGCCGCGCTCGATGCGGGCGGGCTTGCGACCGCGCTGGCGGACGTGACCGCCGCCGAGGGGACCGACGGCTGCGAGTCCGCGCACCCGATGGCGATGCTCGCGAGCGCGAAGCCGAGCCCGAACCGAGCCGAGCGCATCAGGCTCACGCCTTGGGGCCGAAGGCGATCGCGCCGCCGGGAAGGAAGTAGAGGATGTCCATCGCGCCGCCGCTCACCGTGGGCACGTGCCACGAGCCGGGCGGATACACCGTCCAGCCCTCGGGCTGATCGTCGAAGCGGGCGTCGCCCTCCACGGCGAAACACAGGTCGATCTCGCCGCGCGGGTGGGTGTGCGCGAGCGCGGGCTTGTTCATGTGCACGACGTCGATGCTGTAGTCGGTCTCCGCTTCGGCCTTGCGCAGGCGCGAGAAGCGCACGCCGTCGTTCTCGCGATCGGCGACGGCCTTGGACTCGACCGCGGCGCGCAGCGCGGCGCGCAGGGTGCTGAGCTCGGGACCGCCGAGGGGCAAGCGCGCGGCGAGCTTCCGTGCGGCGTCTGGCTGGCTCGGATCCACCTCACGAATGACGGGCAAGAGCGCCTCGACCAGGGCCTTGAGCTGTTCCTTGTCGCTCATGGATCGGCGTGTACCACGCGCTTGGCCGCGCTGAAACGGCGGTGCGGTGAGGGGGCTGCGGCCCGAACTTGTGGCCATTCGGGAGGAGCCGGAAGCCTGCACGTCGGCTCGGTCCGCGAGCGTAGAATGACGTCTCCGGGTAGGTCGGGCAGAGGACAACCATGCACCTCCTCATGGGCACGTGGGCGGCGGAGCTCCTGTCGGAGGAGCTCGGCGCCGAGTCAGTGTGGGCGTTCCGGGATCCACTCTCGGTGGGGCCGGTCACGGGCTCGCTCGGCGATCTCGACACGTGGCTCCGAGAGCGCGCAACCTTCTGGCAGGAGGTGCTGGAGGAGGAGGCTGCGCCGGTGGAGCACGCCGACCTGGTGCGGGTGCTGGACGCGCCGGAGATCACCGTCTGGGTGGGCGTCGGCACCGACGACCAGCTCCTCGCAGCATGGCTCTGCTCGCGCGTTGCCGCGAATCGCGCCGGCTCGAGCCTGCGCCTCGTCCAGCTCGAGTCCACGCGCGGCCGCTCGGGCGAGCCTCGGATCGTCACCTCGATCGGGCATCTCGGTCGTGACGCGCTCCTCGAGCACCCGGAGCCGAAAGCGATCCCGTCCTCCCACGCCGAGTTGTTGCGCGCCCTGTGGTCTGCCTGGATTGCTTCGGAGCCGACGGCTCTCATGGAGCTCGGCGCGAGCAACAACGGTGTCGTGGGCGCCGTGGCGAAGGCGCTCCTCGACCGGTACCCCGACTCGGTCCACGGCCTCGGTCGGTGGGACCTCGCCCTGCTGCGCAACATCGGCGAGCACGGGCCCAAGGTCGTCCGCCCGATCGCCCACACTCTCGGCGAGAGCTTCGATAGCCTAGACAACGTCGGCGACGGCTGGCTGCTTCACCGGATCCATCGCCTCGGCGCCGGGCCGGAGCCGCTGCTGCAGGTGCACGCGACGTCTCCTGCGATGCGTGACACCAGCGCGACGCTCACGGACGCGGGACGCGCAGTGCTCGCCGGCACCAGTCCGGCCTACGAGCTTCGCGTCATCGACGACTGGGTCGGCGGAGTGCACCTGTCGACCGCCCAGGGTCGCCTGTGGCTGCGAACAGAGGCGGGGCTGGCTCGATGGAGCGGTTGAGCCCGGCGAATCCGGACTACTGTTGGTGCACCAAGGTTCTCACGGCGACTTCACTGCCTTGCGCTGGCTCGACGCGGGAAGGTCGCGCCATCGGGACAGCTCGTCAGACCGCAACACATCGCGGCCCTCGAGGAAGCGCTCGAGGTGATCGAACGAGTCGAGGCCCCAGAAGAGCTCGTCGTCGATGACCATGGTCGGAACACCAAAGACGCCACGAGACAGGGCCTCTTCGGTTCGAGCGCGGACGCTCGCCTTGACCTCGGGCGATTGGGCGGCCTCCACCAGGGCGTCACCATCCAGACCGGCGGTCGTGAGCAGCTCACGAACCGTAGCTTCGTCCGTCACGCCGGGCCCGCCGCCCCAGACCGCGTGAAAGAGGGTATCGATGGCGAGCCGCCGCTGCGCCTCCGTCTGAGCGACCGAAGCGACGCGTAGAGCGAGCAGGGGATTGAAGGGGTGAGCCGGCGGCGGGGCAAACGGCACGCCGGCGTAGGCCGCGCGGCGAAAGGTGTCTTTGAATACCCAGACGCGCTTGGCCGGGATTTCTGCCGGACCCTTCGTCTTGTTCGCGTCGAGCAAGGCCGCGAAGAGGATGGGCCGCGGCGCCACGACCGCACCATGCTCGTCGGCCAACCGGTGGATCTGGGTCCACGCGAGGTAGGCGTACGGTGAGATGAAGTCGAAGTAGAGTTCGATCGCGCGTGCCACGACCGCAATCTACACGCCTCCATCGAGACGGCGCACGCCCTTGGCCTCAGCCCGGCACCAGCTCAGCTTCACGCTCCGCGGAGGCGATCGACGAGCGCGACATATTTCTTCATCGAGTCCTCACGACCGGTGCCCTTCTTTCCCGCCCAAGCGTCGAACTTCGCGCGCCCCTTGAAGTCCATCATTCCGGGCCGGGAGCCGCTGACGTCCCCCGCGGTCGCCTGCTTGAAGAGCGCGTAGAGCTCGAGCAGGTCGTCGTTCGAAGGGGTCTTGCTGAGCTCCTTCACCTTGCGCTGCGCATCCTCGAACCGAGCCGCGAGATCCTCCACGCGCCACCTCCGCACCAGAGGTTATCACTCCCGGTCCTGCAGCGTGCGTGTGGGGCTTCGGGCGTCTTGCTCGCCGCGCTGGCTCACGTTGGCACGCGCGCCGCCGACACCTTCGCTGTTTTCAGCCGCGTGGACCATGATTGAACGCGGCATGGCTTTCGCATCCGCGCGCCAGATGCCTTCGAGCACAGGCCTCTGGCTTCGCCCGGCCTCGGCGTGCACCCTCGCGATGGTCCTCGCAGGCTGCGGCTCGGGTGACGGCGGCGGGAACGAAGACGGCGGCGGCGGCTCGACGGGGACCAGCCCCGACACCACCACCGGCACGACCAACCCGACCACTACGGCTTCGGTCGGCACGACAGGTGGGCCGATCTGCGGCTGGGAGTCAGGCCCGTGTTGCGATGGCTCCGCGCCCTGCATGGATGACGGTTTTGTCTGCATCGAAGGAACGTGCGCCCCGCCGAGAGCGTTCGGCGAGCCCTGCACGGAAGACACGCACTGCAGCTCCAACCTGTGCTTGGACAGCGGTCATTGCTCGCAGGCCTGCACGACGGAGGGCGACTGCCCGCCCGCGCCCGAATGGTCTTGTGCGACCCTCGACGGTTACCCGTCGCTGATGTGCCAGTGCACCTCGAGCGGCCCGGACGCTTGCGACGGCCACGACAACGACTGCGACGGCACAGTGGACGACGGCGCGACGTGCGAGGAGCCGGGCTTCACCTGCCAAGCCGGCGCCTGCGCGTGCGCGCCGTCCAACTGGTGCGACGGTGTCTGCAAGGATCTCGCGTCCGATCCGGAGAACTGCGGCGCCTGCGGCGCGGTGTGCGACGCGAGCGCGACCTGCGTCGGCGGGCACTGCCTGACGACGCTCGCCTCGGGACAGGACAAGCCTGCCGATCTCGTATTGCGCGGCGGCTCGATCTACTGGACCAACAACCCCGAAGGGACGATTCGTTCGGTCTCCATCGACGGTGGCGTCCCGGTGACCCTGGCCTCGAATCAGCTCCACCCGACGCACCTGACCATCGACGCGACGCACGTCTACTGGACGACAGGCGGAGACCTACAAAACGGTCCCGGCTCGGTGATGAAGGTCCCGCTCGAGGGCGGCGCGCCTATCACCCTCGCGACCCCGACCCTGCCCTGGGCGATCGCCGTCGACGCCACACATGTCTACTGGACGGGCTCCGACCCGAACGCGGCCGTCTTGGAATTGCCGCTGGACGGTGGAGCGACGACGACCCTGGCCGGGGCGCCGTCCTCGCCCTGGGCGCTCACGGTGGACGACAGCGGCGTCTACTGGACCGAATACGGCGGAGTCCGGAAGGTGGCCAAGGCCGGCGGGACGGTGACGACGCTCGTCGAGGTGGACATCATGCAGGTCGACGACATCGCGACGGACGCGACGACGGTCTACTTCACCACGCATTCGGCTGTCATGAAGGTCGCCAAGGCCGGCGGCGCGGTGACGACGCTGGCGGAGCAGGGTTTCCCGCGTGGCATCGCGGTCGACGCTTCCCACGTTTATTGGGCCGACCAGGACAACGGCTTCATCTTCAGGGTCCCGCTCGACGGCGGCTCGATCGACACCGTCGCGTCCGACCAGTTCGCGCCGTTCGACGTCGTCGTGGACGCGACGAGCGTCTACTGGAACACCTTCTCCGGGAACATCATGAAGGCGTCCAAGTAGAAGGCGCCCCCGGCGAGGAGCAGGCGTCCCTGGACTTGGCCGGCCGCACAGGTCAGAGGAAGGCGTGCGCCTGATCCGGGGGCCGTGGGGGGCGGAGCAACTCGCTCGGCCTACGATCCCCGGAAAGGCGCACGTCGAAGCCACCGCAATGGACGAGAGTCCGGCCACGCAAAGTGCGTGCTGGGCGTTTCGTCCAGAGTTCTGTCCGTTTTCGCCCAGAATGGGCTTAAATTGGCCGTTCGGAGGGGTTTTGGGGCGAAAATGGACAGAAGTATGGACGAAAGGTGGCTGACGTAAGTTGCGTAAAGGGCTTTCGGTCCATTTGCGCCCGGCCCCCCTCATCGCCCCGACCGCCCATTGTTTCCCCCCGACCTTCTTCCCCGGACCCCTTCCTCCCCCCAACGCCCCGCTCTCAGTCGCAGAAACACGTGCACGAATCCGTGCAGATTCCGCTCTGCCCCATGCCGCCGCCGCAACAGACGGGCTGATCCGGGTTGGTGCAGTCGGTCTCGTTCATGCAGACGAGGCCGCAGGTGCAGACGACCTGCGCGCCCGGGCCGCCGCAGGCGCAGGCCTGTCCGGAGGGGCACGCGTTGGGATCCTTGGGGTTCGCGGTGCAGTCGAGACCGCCGCTGCCGGTGGACCCGGTGCTCGCGCTGGTGGTCCCGGTTGTCGATGACGAGGTGGTCATCGATGACGAGGTGGTGCCGGTCGTCGAGCCGCTCGACGTGGTCGAGCCCGACGTGGCGGTGGTGGTCGAGCCGCCGCCGGCGCCTCCGGGACCGTCGGTGTCGTCCCCGCAGCCAGCGCCGAAGGGAATCAGGACGAGGGACACCCCGAGCAGCATGCGCAGAAAACAAGCCATCGTTCGATTCTACCCCGATCGGCGGCGGGAGTCCGAGCCTGGCCGCGAAAAAGCCCGGGCCGGAGGCCGAGCTTCGAAGGATCGATGAGTTTCGCCATCCTGGACGGTCCAAGAGGTACCCCGTGGCTCGGCCACGTGAACCAGGAGATGCCGCATGGCTGTCTGTCAATTGAACCCCTACATCCACTTCAACGGCAACGCGGCCGAGGCCATCCGGCACTACGAGAAGGTGCTGGGCGCCAAGGTCGAACGCTCGATGACCTACGGCGAGCTGCCTGGCAACAAGCCGCAGCCCGACAACGCGTCACGCATCCTGCACTGCGAGCTCCGGTTGGGCGCGTGCACGCTGATGGTCAGCGACGCCCCCGCGGAGCACGTTGGGGTCGTCGGCAGCAACGTGGAGGTGAACCTCGGCTACGACGACGAAGCCGAGATGCGCAGAGCGTTCGAGGGCCTGGCGAAGGAGGGCAAGACCGTCGTCGCGCTGCACGACGCGTTCTGGGGCGGCAAGTTCGGCATGTTGGTCGACCGCTACGGCATCCACTGGATGTTCAACTTCGGGCAACCGAGCAAGTGAGGTGCGCCTGAGATCGGGGCGTGTGTCCGCGCCAGGCTCCTTGATCCCGCGTCTGCCTCGCGTACCCTCGCCCCGTGGAGACCGTCGAGCGCTTCGCCGGAGCGCAGGGGGAGACCCTGGAGGTCTGGGCCCCTGCGCCCGGTGTGCTCACGACGCGCATCGTGGGCCACGGGACGACCGCGCTCACGCGGACCTACGTGCAGATCGCGCGGCGCCAGCTCGACGAGCACGCGAAGCTCCGGGTCTTCCACGATTGGTTCGAAATGACGGGCTACGACCCGGAGGCGCGCGACCTCATCCGCGCGTTCGGGAAGACGAACACCGACGATCGCGTGCTCGTCCGCTACCTGGTCAAATCGAAGATCGTGTCGATGGCCGTCCAAACGGCCGCGCTCGTGCTCGGCCGGGAGTTCGAGGCGACCACGGACAAGGAAAAGTTCGCGCGATGGGTCGCGACCGCAGTGGAGGCGTCGCGACGGGGAAGGGAGCCGCCGCGATGAGACCTGCCATCCTCCGCCATGACGGAGCGGTCCCTGCGCTCGCGAGGGGAGGTACCGTGGAGAATCACCGCCGGGCGTGGTCCGAGCGCTGCTCCAGCAATGAGCGCGAATCGCGCACTATTTGATTCGAATGGATCGAACCGCGGAGATCATCTCTTCGCGCACCTTCGGCTCAGCGCCGCTCTTGATTCCCGCAATCACGACGAGTCCGTACGTCTTGCCGTCGTAGCCCGTCGCGACGTGCCAGAAATCTGCCGGGTCTTTCCCGAAGCGACCCGAGCCTTTCGCGACCTTGGCGTCGAGGTGGTCTGCACCGACCTTAGCGGCCTCCCGCGGCTCCCAGCTCACCTTGTCGGTCGCAAACGGCACCTTCACCCAGGTACCGAGGTTGAGGTCGAGGTAAGCGTCGCTGATATCGAGCCTCATCAGCACGAGCTTGGCCGACTTGTCGGAGCGCTCGACCACATCTACCGAGTCCCAGCCGCCGCCCGCGTCCCACCCGGGGGGCAGCCGGAGCGTCGCCCGTCCGAAGGTGACGGTCTTGCCGTCTTTGCCGTCATCGCCGTCGAACATGGTGGCGAGCGTCACCGAGGGCGGCGGTGCTGCAGAAGGCGCCGCGCTGGCAGTGGTCGACGCCGTCTGGGTGGCGCTCGCCTCAGGCGCGGCAGAGGCCTTGGCCTTCTTCTTCTTGCTCTTCCCGTCGCTCGACTCAGCGCTCGACGCCTCGGTCTCCTCACCCTTCTTTGCGCCATCGACGCCACATGCCACGCATCCGACCACGACCAGACTCAGCAACGACAATCGCATGGAGACATTCATCGCATGTTTCCGCTGGTTGGTCAGCGTTCCCCGCCGGCGGAGCGAAGATAAACGGCGCGCCGGGACGCTGAATGCGGTGTGCGCGACCTGCACCAGCGCGGACGTCCCCTCACGACCACGCGAGCAACACCTTGCCGAGCGCCTTGCGGGTGGCGATGAACTCGTGCGCCTCGGCGGCGCGGTCGGCTGCGAAGACCTTGCTCACGTGGGGGTCGAGCTGCATGCCGGTGGCCTTGTCGAGGCTCTTCGTCAGCTTCTCGGACCATTGCGGATCGCGGAGGACGTGGAGGGCGTTGAGGCCGAACACGCCGGCGTTTTTGTTCATGAGCTCGAACACGCCGAAGCGCGGGGTGGTGAGCGCGGCGTAGCCCATCCGGAGGAAGCTCCGTTTGCCGTCTTTGACGCCGGAGTTGAGGCCCATACACACCATACGGCCCGTCATGCCCAATCGGTCGAGCTGCGCTCGCACGGCGCGGCCACCGGAGGCGTTGAGGATGAAGTCGAAGTCGCGCACCGAGGCGTCGGACTCGAACTCGCTCTGCGTGAGCGCGCGGGCGCCGAGCCCCTCGATGTAGCCCTTCTTGGAGGCGGTCGAGGTGAGGCCGACGACCTCCGCGCCGGTGTGACGTGCCATCTGAACGGCGAGGGTGCCGACGCCGCCGGTGGCGCACTCGATGAGGACGCGATCGCCTCGCCGCACGCGCCCCATTTCGAACAGGGCGAGCTGCGCGGTGAAGAAGGCGACGGGGAGCGCGGCGCCCTGCTCGAGGGTCAGGCTCTCGGGGAGCCGGAAGACCTGGCGCGCGGGGAGCGTGACCTCCGACGCGTAGCCGCCGAAGTAGGTGCCCGCGATGACCGGATCGCCGACGCGAAAGCCCTCCACGCCGGGGCCGACCTGCTCGACGTGACCCGCGACCTCGTAGCCCGGGACAAACGGCTTCGGCGGCGCGTCGGGATAGAAGCCGAGGCGCATCTGCAGATCGGCGAAGTTGATGCCCGAGTACTTCACCTTGATCTTCAGCTCGTCGGCGCCGGCCTCGCGGACGGCGGCTCGCTCGAGGGCGAGGACATCGGGGGGGCCGAACTTCTTGATGCTGATCTGCTGCGCTGCGCTTTGCATGGGTCTCTCGTCTCGGGGGTGTCCCGCGCTCTGGTGACAGTTTGATAAATGTCGAATTGATGAAGCAAAAAGAAGGAGCGCCTCCGGATGGGAGCGCTCCGTGAGCTCAGCGGTCCGCGGCGGCCGCGAAGATGGCGCCGAGGTGCTTCATCATCTCGGGGCGGATGCTGCAGATGAGCTGCTTGCCGTCTCGGGAGGTCTCGATGAGGCCGGCGTTCTCCAGCTCCTTCACGTGGTGGCTGACGGTGGACGCGCCGATGGGGAGGTTGTCGAGGAGCTTCGCGAGGAAGCAGTCGTGCACGCGACCCTTGGCGAGATCCAGCCGGCTCTCCTCCAACAGGTTCAGGAAGAGCTGCAACCGGTTGGGATTCGAGAGCGCCGCGAAGGCCTTGGCCAGCGGCTTCAGGTCGGTGCGAGCCACGCGCACTCAATACGACGCCTGTCGAAGTGTGTCAAGGCGGGCTCGGCGGATTTGGTCAGCACGCGCATGTACGTGTCGTCGTCAGGCGGCGCGAGCCAGCGCGCCGAACAAAAGCTCGAGGGCGTCACGGAGCTCCTCCTCCGCGCGCTCCTTGCTCAGCCCCCAGAGGCAAGCGACGTAGGTGGTGGCGAAGGACCGCGCGAGGCTGGCCGGCACACGCCCGCAGGAGACCTCGAGCGCGACGTAGAGCTCGACATGGGAGACCACGGCAAGACGCAGCCTCTCGCGGCTGGCGTCGTGGTCGACGCGGTGCGAGCGCAGCTGGGCGCGGAGGGGCGTGGCGAGCCGCTCGCGCGCCTGCAGGAAGGCGCGCGCGGCTTCGGTCAGGTTCTCCCGGACCGAGGAGGCGCCCGCGATCTGGCTCAGCCGCTCGAATGGGCGGACCAGCTCCTCCTCGTCGACCTGGAGCGCCGCGCGGAAGAGATCGGCCTTGGTGGCGAAGCGCTTGAAGATCGTCGCCTCCGAGATGCCGGCGCGCGCGGCGATGAGCGCCGAGGTGACGTGCGGGCCCTGCTCGGCGAGGAGGGCGCGGGTTGCGGTGAGGATCGACTCGTCGTCGATCCTCACGGGACGGCCTCGGCTCATTCATTCCTCCGCTGCAATGGCGACGTGCTCCGGCGGGGCGCCGGCTTCATAACGCTCGAGATCGGCCTCCCCCCGATCGAATGCCTGCTTGCGGCGCAGCCTCGAGAACCAGGCCGCGGCCTGGTCGAAGAGATCGTATGCGACGGGCACGGCGACGAGCGTGAGGAGGAGCGAGAGCAGCTGACCGCCGAGGACGATGCCGCTCGAAGCCTGGTTCTTCCCGGCGCCGACGCCGCGTGAGAAGACGAGCGGCACCATTCCCGCGACGAACGCGAGGGTGGTCATCAGGATGGGCCGGAGCCGATCGCGGTTGGCCTCGATGATCGCCTCGAGCTTGGGGCGGCCGAGGGCGCGCAGGTGGTTCGTGTGATCGATCTGCAGGATCGCGTTCTTCTTCACGACGCCGAAGAGCACCAGGAGCCCGAGCGCCGAGAAGAGGTTGAGCGATTGCCCGAGGAGGAGGAGCGACACGAGCGCGAACGGGACCGTGAGCGGCAACGAAAGGAGGATGATGGCCGGCTGCGACCACGACTCGAACTGCGCCGCGAGCACGAGGTACATGAAGACGAACCCGAGCAAGATGACCATCAAGAAGCCGGAGACGAGCTCGGCCCCGGTCTTCGACGGGCCCACGGGGATGAGGCGGTACTCGGGCGGCAACCCCTGCTCGGCGACGAGTCGCTTGAGCTCCGCCTCCACGACGCTGGTGCCCACCCCTGGGGCCGCGTCGGAGAGGATGGTGTATTGCCGCTGCCTGCCATACCGATCGATGCGCGAGGGCCCCGTGTCGTCGGAGAATTTCACGAGCTGATCGAGGCCGACCACGCCCGCGGTGGGCGAGCCCACGCCGACCAGGGCGAGCGTGTCGGGCTCGGCGCGGAACCGCTCGTCCGCGCGGATGCGCACGTCGTATTGCTCGCCTGCCTGCGTCACGGTGGTCGCCTTCACGCCGCCGACGAAGAGGCGGAGCGCGTCCGCGATCGGGCTCACCTGCACGCCGAGCAACGCGGCGCGCTCTCGATCGATCGACACGGCGAGCTCCGGCTTCTTCTCGGCCAACGTCGTGTCGACGTCGACGGCCTGCGGAAACTGACGGAGGCCCTCGACGATTTTCCGGGTAGCCCCGGCGAGACGGTCGATGTCGGGGCCGACGAGCGCATACTGGACCTTCGCCTGCGACTGGCCGCTGGAGAACTCGGGGACCTCGCCGGCGATCGCCCTCACGCCGCCATGGGTGTGGCGTGGCAACACCTCGTCGCGGACGCGCTGCATGAGGTGCTGCTGGGAGAAGGCTCGCTTCGCCGGATCGGTGAGGAAGACGTAGACCTTGGCCTCGTTGGCCGGCGACGCGTCGCCCTCTCCGACCGTGACGAGCGTCCGCGTGACACCCTCGTAGCGGCGTGCGTCGTCGGCGATGCGCTCGGCGACGAGGCGGGTCTCGGGTAGGCTCGTCCCCTCCGGCGCCTTCACCGAGACCTCGAAGCGGGCCTGGTCGTCGGGCGGGAGGAACGACGACGGGACGCGCTTGATGAGCGGGCCACAGGAGGCGAGCGTCGCGACGCTCGCCGCGACCACGATCCACCGCCTGCGCATGCAGAAGGTGAGGAGCGCGACGTAGCCGCGCTCGATCGGCTTGTAGAAGCGGTCGACGATGCGCGCGAGGCGCGAGCCGTCGTGGCCGCCCGGCCGCAACATGCGGGCGCCGAGCATCGGCGTGAGCGTGAAGCTCACGAAGAGCGAGACGGCGATGCTGAAGGCCATCGTCAGCCCGAAGCTCGCCAGAAAGCGCCCCGGGATGCCGCCCATGAAGGCGATCGGCACGAAGACGGCCATCAAGGAGAGCGACGTCGCGAGGACCGCGAGGCCGATCTCCTTCGTCGCGTGGACCGCCGCCACGAACGGCTTCATCCCCTTCTCGTCGATGTACCGGACGATGTTCTCGAGGACGACGATGGCGTCGTCGATGACGATGCCGACCGCGAGCGCGAGCGCGAGCAGGGTTAGAAAATTCAGCGTGAAGCCGGCGACCTGCATGATCGCGAAGGTGCCGATGATCGAGATGGGGATGGCGACGGCCGCGATGAACGTCGAGCGCACGTTGCCCAGGAAGAGGAGCACCACCAACGCGGCGAGGAGCGCGCCGAGCACGAGGTGCTCGGTCACGGCGGCGATGCCGGTCCGGATGACGCCGGAGTTGTCACGAATGACCTCGACTCGCACGCCCGCGGGGAGCGTCTTGTCCACGTCGCCGAGGCGCTTGAGGACCGAGTCGACGACCGCGACCGTGTTTCGGCCTGCTTGCTTCTTCACCGAGAGCAGGACGACAGGCTCGCCGTCGAGCCGCGCGGACGTCTCTTCCTCTGCCATTCCGTCTTCGACCCGCGCCACGTCGCTCACGCGGACGGGGCGCCCGCCCGTCGACCGAAGCACGATCGCGCCGAGCTCCTCCGCCGTCTCGACCCGACCGCGGACGCGCACGGTGCGCTCGGCCGGCCCGGCCTCGAGCGAGCCGCCGGGCACGCTGACGTTCTGGCGGCCGAGACCGGCGAACACGTCCGCCGCGGTGACGCCGTGCGCCCGCATCGCCGCCGGGTCGAGCAGCACGTTGTATTGGCGGGCGCGCCCGCCGACGATCTCGACCTGGCCGACGCCGTCGATGCTCTCGATCTGGCGCCGCACCTTCTTGTCGGCAATCTCGGTGACCTCACGCGTGTCGAGGTCGGACCGCAGCGCGAGCAAGAGGACCGCCGAGGCCGACGGGTCGACGCGCGTGACGACCGGCGGCTCGACGCCCTCCGGCAGGTCGGCGAGGACCAGATCGATCTTGTCGCGAACCTCCTGCGTGGCGACGTCCGCGTCCTTCTCCACGCGGAAGGCGACGATCACCTGAGAGACACCTTCCGTCGACACCGAGCGCAGCTCGTCGATGCCGCCGATCGTGTTGACCGAGCCCTCGATGCGATCGGTCACCTCGCTCTCGACCTCCTCCGGCGCGGCGCCGGGGAGGCGGGTGGTGACGATGACGTACGGGATATCGACGTCGGGGAAGTTGTCGACGCCGAGCTTCAGGTAGCTGAACCCGCCGAGGACGACGATGAGCAAGGTGATGACGCTCGCGAAGACCGGGCGCTTCACGCACAGCTTGGCCAACCATTGCATGGCTAGTTCACCGCGCTTCCGTTCTTGAGGTCCGCGGGAGGAGCGACGACGACGCTGTCCCCCGCCTTGATGCCGCGACGGACCGAGACGCGCTCACCCCCGAGCTTCGGCCCGAGCGACAAGACTCGCTCGGCGGCGCGACCGTCCACCTCCACGAACGCGTGCGGCCGGCCGTCCCGCGTGACGATGGCGCTGACCGGCACTGAGGGCAGCTGGTCTTCCCCCACCACGAGCTCGACCGTGGCGAACATGCCGGGGAGCAGCGCGCCGTCCGGGTTGGCGAGGCTGGCCTCGGCGATGACGTCGCGGCTCTGCGTACGCACCGCGACGCCGCGCCGATCGATCGCGGCCGTCCACGTCCGCTCCGGCCAGGCCGAGACACCGAACGTGACGGCAGCGCCGACCCGGGCCGACGCGACGTGCGCCTCGGGAACCTCGATCTTCAGGCGCAGGCGATCGACCGTCGCGACGCGGACGATTGGCGTGTCCGCTCGGACATATTCACCCGGCTCGATGAGCCGCTCGACCACGACGCCGTCGAAGGGCGCTCGAACCACGCCGTCGACCAGCGTCTGTGACGCCTGCCCGGCGCGCGCCTCGGCGGCGCGCACGTCGAAGTCGCTCGTGTTGCACTGGTCCTGCGTGCGGTCGTATTCGCTCTTGGAGATCGCGCCGGCCTCCAGGAGGCCCTTGGAGCGCTCGCACTCGCGCTTGGCCTGCTCGCGACGGCTGCGCGCGAGATCCGCCTGGGCCTTGGCCTCCGACGCGACGAGCGCGACGGCGCGCGTGTCGAGCCGGGCGAGCACGTCCCCCTTTTTCACGGCCTGGCCGACGTCGACGGGCATCTCCACCACGCGGCCGCTGGCGTTGGCTGCCAGGTCCGACTCCTGCTCGCCGCGGAGCGAGCCGGTCAGCTTCACGGTTCGCGGGACGGGGCCGGCCTGCGACGTCTCGAGCTGCACGTCCACCGCGGGCGGCGGAGGCTCCACGCCGGCGCTGGCTTCGCCCCCGCAGCCGGCACCAAACGCGAGGAGGGCGAGGGCCCCCAGGGAAGCGCCGATTGATCGCAACATAGGTGTTGCGATCGGGTAGCACCCGCGCGGAACTTGCGCAACACATGTGTTGCGATGAAATGTTAAGAAGTCTCCCAGGCGGATTCGAGGCCCCCTCGCCCGTCTGACCGCCATGCGGCAAGATGCGAAGGTGAACAGCGGTCCTGAGCTCGGAGACCCGGCACGGCGCCTCGTCCGCGGCGAGCCGGTCGTCGCCAAGGTCCTGGCGTCGACGATCGAAGAGCTCGCGCTGACGGGTCTCGAGGGTCTGACGCTCGAGCGGGTCGCGGCGCGCGCGGGCGTGAACCGCACGACGATCTACAGGCGCTGGCCCACCAAGGAAGACCTTGTCCTCGCCGCGTTCCAGTGGATGGCCGCGGAGGACGAGCTCACCTGGGACACGGGCAGCCTGCGCGGAGATCTGGAGAAGCTGATCGAGCAGGCCACGGCCAAGCTGTTCGCGCCCGGCACCCTGAGCCTCATCCGGACGCTTCTCGGCTCACCCGACGAGTCGCCGCTCGCGGAGGTCGCCCGGTGCGAGCACGAGTCGCGCAGGCAGCTCATTCTCGACATGCTCGACCGGGCCGAGCAGCGCGGGGAGCTCCGCACCGACATCGACAAGGAGCTGTTCCTCGACAGCGTCTTCGGCATGCTCTTCGTGCGGCTGGTCTTCCAGCGCGTGCAGCCGACGAAGGAGTTCAAGGAGCGTGTCCTGGAGCAGCTGACTCGCCTGGCGGCGCCGATCTCGCCGAAGACCGCGCCCAGGCCGACGCACACGCGCGCCGCGACCCCGCGGCTGGCTCCGGCCAAGAAGGCAAAGGCGAGGCGCGCTCGCCAGAGGTAGAGGTGCGTCGCGTC
>JAEUKE010000022.1 GCA_016794345.1 Myxococcales bacterium | reverse complement strand
CCTTCGACGACGCGAGCGCGATCGGCGTCGGTCTGCAACCTTCCGACGCACCAGACGCCGGCGTTGCTGAGCGCGCGGTAGTCGAGGTCCATGGGGTTCTGCGTCGCCAACACCACGCCGACGCCGAACGCGCGCGCTTGTTTCATGAGGGCGACCAAAGGCCGCTTGGTCGGTGGTGAGGCGGGGTGGGGCGGGAGGAAGCCGTAGACCTCGTCGAAGACGATGAGGGCGCGGAGGGACTGGGAGCCGGGGAGGCCGCGGACCCAGGAGAGGACCTCCTCGAGGACGACGCCGAGGACGAGGGCGCGTTCGTCGTCGTCGAGGTGGGCGACGCTGAGGATGGTGGCGGGCGTCTTGCCACCTTTGGGGGTGAGCCACTCGGCGACGTCGAGCGAAGCGCCCCGCCGCCAGCTGGCGAAGGTGGGCGAGGCGAGGAGGGAGTTGAGGCTGGCGGCGAGATCGCGCCGGGCCTTCTTGGTGAGGAAGCGATCGATGGGGAGCGCGCCGATGCGATCGAGCGGCGGCGCTTCGAGATCGGCGAGGAGCGAGGCGATGTCGGCGGGCTGGCCGGCGAGGAGGCGGCGCTCGGCGAAGACGGCGAGGAGCACATGCTCGCGGCTCCTCGCAGGATCGGCGTCGCGGCCGACGAGGCGGAGCACGAGCGAAATGGCGGCGCTCAGCGTGGCGCGCGCGCACTCGGGATCGGTGTCCCAGTGGGGCGAGCGCCGCTCGAGCGAGGACAGGACGTGGAGCAGCTCACCCGAGCTCGCGCCGGGCGTGATGATTCGCACGGCGCGCCGCTCGTGGAAGCGCTGCACGCCGGCGGGGGTGATGCCCCAGGTCGCGAGCGCCGCGCGCCGCTCGTCGACCTTCTGCTGGGCGATCGCGAGGCGTTGCTCCTCGGTGGCGCCGCGCGGCGCTTCGATCCACGGGAGCATCTCCTCGGCCGTGAATGACGGCAACGTCAGCGCCAGGTTCGGGAGGTCGCCCTTGATGTCGATGAGGAGGACCGGAATGTCGCTGCGCAGGGCCTCCTCGACCAATACGGTGACGAGGCCGGTCTTTCCGCTCCCGGTCATCCCGACGACCACCCCGTGCGTGACGAGGTGGTCGGCGGGAATCTCGAAAGGCCTCTCTTGGTCGCCCTGGCGCTCCGCGCCCAAGTACAAGAGGCTCATGGCTCACTGCTCGAAGGACTTGGAGGGCGCCATCGGGCTGGAAGGCAGGTTCGGGGCCGGACCGTTGGTCGGGGCCGGAGCCGCAGGAGCGGGCGGTGCACCGTCCACCTGCTCACCCACGGCCTCCTCGCCCTCGGCTTCCTTGCGCTTGCGCGTTCGCTTGTCGAAGAGCGTCGGCACGATGAGCTCGGCGTCGCCCTCGTAGAAGCGGACGAACGCGATGCCGCGCTCGAGCTCGCGATAGGCCGCGAGCGCCAGCGACCACGCGGCTTGCCGCATGAGCGCCGTGCCCTCGCTCCTGGCGCGGAGCTTGTCGTTCTCGGCGACCGCGGCGAGCAGCTTGTCCGCGGCGACGAGCGCCTCGTTCACGTGCTCGATGCGACCACCCAGCTCGGGCGCGACGCGATCCCACGCGGCGAGGAACGCCGTGGCGATCGCGCGCACGTCCTCCCCGATCGCGAGGTAGCTCGTCGTGCCTTCGAGGTTCACCGCAGCGGGGTCGATGATGCCGCGGAGCTGGAGCAGCTCGAGCTCGGCCACCAGAACGCGCCGGTGCGCCAGCACCTCCTTCGACTGCTCGTCGAGCGGGATCGCGCGGTTCAAGGTCCACGCGTGGAGCGCGTTTGCGTAGACGACCGCGAGCGCGAGCTCCTCCATCTTCGACGCCGCGTCGATGCCGTATTTCTCCAGCTCGGCGCGGTAGGGCGCCACGTTGGTAGCGACGGTCAACATGACCTTCGCCGCGTAGCCGAGGTCGACGTTGACCGGCGCGAGCGTCCCCTCCGCTGCCTTCGCGATCTCGTCCTTCCACTTCTCGTAGGCCACGGCGCTGGCGGCCGACGACGTGAAGGTCTCCTTCGATTTCGATTCCGTATCCATGATGGTTCTCGCTTTCGACAAACCCCTTCCGCGGCGGTCGCACCGTTGCGCCCGCCCCGTCAGGGACCCCGAGCGGTCTCACCGTCGCCGCCTCCGCGGCCGGCGCTTCGAGCGCTCACACCGGGTTGAGTCGCAGCCCGCTCGAGCCCGGTGACACCAGAACCGAAAAAAAGATCGCAGCCCCCGCGAAATCTCGCGGAGAAATGCGGTGTTACCGCTTCGCATCGCCGAGCGAGGCCGATCAGGCCCGGTCGCACCGCCCCCATGGCGCCCGCTTCAGCGCCCACCGAGCGGTGTGACCGCCCCTCGAGCCCTCCGCCCGGCGAAAATCAGGCGGTCGCACCGCCTCACGGAGCCTCTCAAGGGTGGGTAGCGACGGGTGGACCGCCCTCGTGTCGCCGAATCCGGCACCATGGGGCCGGTGCGACCGCCTCTTTGGCCCCGTCCGCAGCGCGTGTTGAGCGGTACCACCGGCCAGTTCGCGCCGACGCGGGCGACAACGGGGCGGTCGCACCGCCTCGAGTCGCTTGGCGCGGCGACAAAGGGGCGGTCGAGGGGTCGGGGGGAAGCTTGGTTGGGCGCGCGGGGGCGGTCGCACCGCCTCGAGTTGCCTCGGGTGGCGCGGGTTGACCCCTCAACCGCTCACTTCAGCATCCCAAACTCCAATGGTGCACAATGCCCCCTCGATCGATGATCAAGTCCTTACAACACGGAGGGGCGCAGACTCAACGAGCAAGTCTCGTCGTTGCCGCCATCCTTTTGTGCAGCAACGGCTGCGGAGGCCGGACTGGCCTCGAGCTCGCCGATGTGATGGAGCCACCCGGCAGCGGGGGTGGCGGGGCTGGCGGGGGCGTGCCAGCCCGGTGTCCGATCGGGTTTGCAGACTGTGACGACACCGGGCGGTGCGACACGGATCTCAAGGCGTCCTCGAATGATTGCGGCGCCTGCGGCAATGTGTGCCCCGTCGGGCTCGTCTGCGGCGCCGGCGTCTGCCGCCGGCCGGAAGACATCGTCCAGGTTGCCGCGGGCTACGACTACACGTGTGCCCTCCGCGCCGGTGGCGAGGTGCTCTGCTGGGGCGCCAACTACTCGGGGCAGCTCGGCGTCGGATCCCTGGAACCGCATGATAGTCCGATGCCGGTCCTCGGATTGGGCGATGCCGTCGAAATCGACACGAACACTGGGACCACCTATGGGGCCATGTGCGCGCGTCGTGCGACAGGAACGCTCGTGTGCTGGGGCTCCGGCATTCTGGGGCAGCTTGGGAACGGATCGGAGGAGGACCAGCTCACGCCCGTCGAGGTCATCGGTGTCACGGAGGCTGCGTCGGTGAAGGCGACGTTTACCGCCGCTTGCGCCCTTCGGCGCGATGGCTCGGTCTGGTGCTGGGGCCTCAACAACTTTGGCATGCTTGGCGACGGCACGAACGTGAGTCGGTCGACCGCGGCACCGGTGGTGGCCCTCGGGCGCGCGGTCCAGCTCGATGTTGCCGGTTTCAGCTGCGCCACGTTGCAGACAGGCGAGGTCGCGTGCTGGGGTCCCGACGACTTTGGCTGGGCCAGCGATGGCTATGGTGCTCTCTTCACGCCCGCCATCGCGAAGAACGTGAGCGACGCAGCAGCGGTCTTCCTGCCCGGTCCTGCCTCGCACCAGCAGACCGGCGCCTATTGCGTCATCCACCAAGGTGGGGTCGTGAGCTGCACAGGAGAGAACGAATACGGCAATGTCGATATCGACATCGAAGAGGACCTGACCGATGGAAAGATGATCGCAATCGAAGGCGTGACTGACGCCATCCAGGTCGCAGGCACGCTCTCGACCACCTGCGCGCTACGTGCAAACGGACAAGTCGTCTGCTGGGGGAGCAACGGCGCCGGCTTGCTCGGGATAGGCTCTTACGAGCAGCCTGAGCAGAAGGTCGTCACGGTCCTGGGCCTGGAGGGCGTCGTGAACATCGCTGGCGGGCGAACGCACATGTGTGCTGCGCTCGGGTCGGGCGGCGTCGCGTGCTGGGGCACCAACCAGTCGGGCCAGCTCGGCGACGGCACGACCGAGAGCCGCGCCGCGCCGGTGTTGGTGCTCGGCTTGCCGTGATGTTCATCGACGATGTCGGCGGGCGCGTGAAACTGAACCGCGCGTGTGGAGATCGAACCGCTATTCCGGTGGTGCGCGAGGCTGAGCTCAAGCCGTCACGCGACTCTCGCGACCACTCGCTCGGCGGGCGACGAGCACGTGGAGTCCCCCCCTGCCAGTTGGACCACATCGGTCGTCGGCCTTGACGAAGCTCCCGAGCGAGTCGCGCGCGCGACGTAGCGGTAGCGCTCAGCTCGGCCGCCGCACCGGCATCTTCCCCGCCTCAAATCCGCGACAACACCGCGCGCTTCACGGCCGCCGCTGCGCTGGGCCGGGCCGTGGCCGAGACGCGCTGCCGCGCAGACGAAGGCGTGTCCACCGCGGGCACGGCGGTCCAGAAGTCGAGCCGGGCGCGCTGGCCGAAGGCGCCGCAGCCGAACACCCACGGCATCGACGCGCGGTGGCCGACAGCGACCGAGTCGACGTCCGCGAGGGCGGCGATGGCGGCGATCTCGCGCTCGACCTCGGCGCGCTCTCGCCACATGGGGTGCACGACCAGCGAGACGCGACGTGCGCCGAGCTCGGCGACGCGCGCCTTGGACGAGCGCAGCGTCGCCTCCGCTCCCTCCTCGTCGACGGGCTCCACCCGCAGTCGATCCGCGGCGCCGGCTCTCTCGAGCGCGGCCCCCACCGCGTCGAGCACCATTCGGCGCTGCTCCCAGCCGCTCGCGACGAGCAGGTGGACGTCGCTGGTGCCGGGGCTGGGCGCGATAGCCTCGAGCGCGAGGTGCCGGACGAGGCGGTCCAGATCGCGCTTGTCCCAGTAATAGGGTGTCACGACGACGACGCTCGGCGACCGCTCCTGCTCGACGCTGTCCGCCGTCTCGATCGGCCCCTCGACGAGATCGCCGAGGACGCGCCCGACGGGCTCCGCGTAGCGCGCCACGCGCGGTCCGAGCACGAGCCTCGGCCGGTTGCCCGAGCGCGCGGCGAGCAGCACGCGCACGATGGCCGAGCTCGGCGCGGCGTCGTCGTCTTCGACGACGGCAGGGGCGTGAGCCGAGCTGCCTTCGGTTCGAACGCGCA
>JAEUKE010000311.1 GCA_016794345.1 Myxococcales bacterium | reverse complement strand
CGACATCGACCGCATCGCGGCCTGGTGGCTCCGCGAGCTCGGCACACAGCCGCGCGCGATGCTGCTCGAGCTCGACGCGACGTTGACGATGCTCGAGCGTGTCCCTGAGGCCGGCTCCCCTTATGCCTCTTCGCGAGGCCGGACCGTGTACCGGATCCTCCTGCGCGAGTCGCAATTCCACGTCTACTACCGCGTCGAGAACGACGTCATCCGCGTCCTCACCATCCGCTCGACCGCCCGAGAACGCAGCCCCCGCTTCCCCTCTCACTGAGCCCGCGTCCCCGATACGATGCGGTCGTGATCGCCTTGCAGCCCTCCGCTTCCGTCGTCGTGCGCCGCCCGCGCGCGCTCGCCGACGAGCGCGAGGGCTGCCACGCGCCCGCGGTGCGCCGCTTCGTCCACGGCGCCGGCTCGCGTCGCTCGCTCGCGGTGCACCTCAGGAACTGCGGATCCCGCGCCGCGCGATCGTCGCCTACGCTTCGCCGAAAAAGTGCATCTCGCGCGAGAACCCGCGTCTTCGCGGGAGAACTCGCGTCAGGCAAATCACTTGGCGCAAGGTATTACGCGCCGTGGCTCGGGAGGTGGACGACGGCGGACCCGCTGGGGCTGCAGGCGGGGTTGAACTTGTACCTGTACGGGCGGGCGTCGCCGCTCAACTTCGTTGATCCGTCGGGCACGTTTGATGTGCCTGCGGTGCTGAAGGAGGCGGCAGAGCCGTACGTGGCCGCGGGGAAGGCCGTGGTCTCCGAGGCTGTGCGGCAGGGAGAACTGCGTGCCGCGGCGCCGGACATCGGGGCGATCATCGACCAGAGCGTCCAGGGGCAGCTCCAAGCCCAAGCGGATGCGGAGCTGATCGGCAGAGTCGCCGGCAGGCAGGGACTGTCGGAGTTCGAGATCGGGAACCTGACCCGGCCTGCCCCGAAGGGGGAAGCGCCGCCTGGATTCCTTCGCGGATTCTTCCGGGAGATGACGGGCGAGGGAGTGCGGGAGGGTCCGGCGCGAGGCCTGCCCGGAGACGTGAGCACAGGCCTGCTAGCTGACATCGCGAACACAGCGATCCGACTCGGAGAGACGGGCGCGGAGACGGCCGTCACGCCGAGCGACGAAGCATCGGATGAAGCAGCAGGCCGGTTTGCGTTCAACTTCCTGAAGCTCGCCTCGTACGCCGTCGGGCTCGGAGAAACTGGCGCCGCGGCGAAGTCGCTTCAAGCTGGGGCTGCGGAGGTTCGAGGAGCTGCGGGAGCAGTAGAAGCAGGGGTGGCGGGAGAGGCCGGCGCCGCGGGAGAAGCCGGAGCGCAGGTTCTACGACATTACACGGACGAAGCTGGCTTTAAGGCGATTCAGGAGTCCCAAATGCTACTTCCCAATCGTCGGGGGCAAGTGTTCGCAACGGAGAAGGCGCTGAACCCCACTCAAGCGTTTGAGGAGTTGTTCATTGGCGCCCCGACGCACGCCGGAAAGGGCGAATACGTATTCGAGTTTGTGCCTCGCCAGGGCGTCACCTTCGTTCCTGGAAAGCCGGGAGAGCTGGTCTACAAAGGAACAGTTCGATTCGGTCGGCACGTGGATGTCCGTTTTGCGGGACGCAACCCCTACCCCTGATCGGTGTCGGATATGTTCTCTTCAAGCTCGCATGCCGAACTGCTCGCGCTGCTACGCGCGATCGTGGAAGCCAAGTTTCATAAGGACCCAGCGGACCTCGATGTGCCCGGGAGCACGGTCCTTGCCAGCGTGGCCTCGAGGGTGCGTGATGCCGTGATCGCCGAAGAGGTTCGCCGCGAGGGCGCAGTTGCCGAAGCACGGTGGCAGCAGTGGATTAGGCTCGACGCTACGAGGCCGGAGTGGGACGGAGCAAAGACGTACGCCGTCGGCGAGTGGGGTCGACCGTGGGCGCGTTGGTCGGAGGAAGAGAGGCGCCAAGCTGCGGTCGCCTTGCTGAGCCCTTTTGCGCCGGAAGAAGCTGCGCTTCAGCAGTTTCTCGCTGAGGTCGACTCTGAACTCTCGAAGTGACCCGCCCAATCCGCGCGTTGCACCAGCCGGTCTCGCTCGTGAACGCCTTGCATTGGGCGGAGAAAGCAAGGCCCTCAGCCACGCACGCCTTCTCCGCGAGCGCGGCGCGCACCGTCATCGTCCCCGCGCCCGCGTCGCGATCTCCGTCCCCCTCGCGCACCCCGATCACCACCACCGCGCCATCCCATCCTTCCGCGGCGGGCACCAGGCCGGCGCCGTAGGCGCCGGCCTGAGCCTCGCCGCGTCCTCGCTCGTCACGCCAAGCCCCAAGCGCGCAACCAACCCCCGCCCCGCGCCTCTGATGCCGAACGCTGCGTTGAGCTGCGGGCACGGGAGCGAGCGCCGGAGGCGCGAGTGACCGTGACCGTCTGCTCGAACGCGAGTTCGGCTTCGTCGTCGAGGCGGTCCGATCTTGCTCAGCTCGCCTTCTGAAGGAGGCGATGGCGCTCGAGGTAGGTGTCGATGATGGAGAGCAGCTCACGCTTGTCGCGGAGCGGTAGCTTCTCGAG
>JAEUKE010000200.1 GCA_016794345.1 Myxococcales bacterium | reverse complement strand
AACTCCGACGCGCTCAGCTTGCTGCGACGCCACTCTCGAACCCACCGTTGCCGTTCCGACGGCTTCCTATGCTTTGCCATGGCACCGGTCGTACCGAGCCGTGGTTACCCAGGGCAGAAGGTGCCTCGTTGAACGGGTACCCGTCCCGCGTCGCCGCTGACTACAGCATCTCCGCCTCGGCCGTCTCGCAGATCGTCTCCCGCCGCCTTCACGGGGCGGGGACGGTCGCGGTCACGGTCAGTCCGGGCGACCTTCACCTCCTGCATCACCTCGCGGCCGAGCAGGGCCGGGACGTTGCCGACGTAGCCGGAGCCCTGCTCGCGTCGGCGCTCCGGCAGCGGGCCTAGCACACCCCCGGACGGGCCCCGGTCTGTTCCACGCCTGTTCCAGACGCGCTGGAACAAGGCGGTACTTTTTGGTACGCGGTGCACCGGCCCTCGGTGCGAAAAGCACGGCGAAGACCGTGGTTTCCGCGTCTCCGGGGGCCTCCGGGTCGGGGAGGTGGGATTTGAACCCACGACAACGAGCACCCAAAGCTCGTGCACTACCGGACTGTGCGACTCCCCGGTAAGAAGACGAGGCACTTTAGCACGTCTTCGGGCGAGAGAAAGGACCAGGATATGGCGAAGGTCACGGGGCTCGGCGGGTGCTTCATCAAGACGGCGGATCGGACCGAGACGGCGCGATTCTTCACGGACGTGCTCGGGCTCTCGACCGAAGAGTGGGGGCGGGTGTTTCCGTGGCGTGAGCGGGAGGACGCGGCGAAGAAGGGGTACACGGTGCTCGGCCTGCACGCGATGGACTCGAGCCACTACGGGCCGAGCACGCGAGAGTTCATGCTGAACTTCCGGGTCGACGATCTGGACGGCATGCTGGCGATGCTCGAGGGCAAGGGGGTCGAGGTCGTGAAGGTCTTCGATCCGGAGCCGAACGGCCGTTTTGCGCACGTGAAAGGGCCTGACGGTATGGTCATCGAGCTGTGGCAGCCGGCCGACCCGGATCCGTACGACACGTGAGCGTGCGGCGGCTTCGCTCGCGCGCTAACCTCCGGCTCGCATGGATCTCCGCCCGCTGCTGGAGGCCTCACGCGGAGCGCCGCACGCTCGGGTGGAGGCGCTCGCGCTCGCGGCGAGGCGCGCGCAGGCGAGGCACGTCGAGCATGCGCGCGCGGCGAGAGAGCTGGAAGATCTCGTCCCCTGCGGTTGCATGGCGCTTGTCATGGCCGACTGGCTCGCCGGCGGCCGGGCCCCGCTTGCTGCGCTAGGCGACGAGGAGGGCGCGCGTGTCGACGCCGAGCTGCCGCCCGTCTGGGACGCGCACGTACACGTCTTCCCGGATCGTCTCTTCCAGGCGGTCTGGCGGTGGTTCGCAGAGCACGGCTGGCCGATCCGGTACCCGCTGCTCGCGCCCGAGGTCGCCTCGTTCCTGCTGAGCCGAGGCGTCGAGCGCGCCGTGCTCCTCCACTACGCGCACAAGCCCGGCATCGCGCGATCGATGAACACGTTCGTGGCGGAGCTGTGCGGGGCGGACCCGCGGCTCATCGGGCTCGCGACGGTCCTGCCCGGGGAGCCGGGGGTCGCCGACATCGTCGCGGAGGCTGCGCGGCTCGGCCTCCGCGGCATCAAGCTGCATTGCCATGTCCAGGCCTTCGCGCCGGACTCGGAGGAGGCCGCCGAGGTCCTCGGCGCGGCGGAGCAGCTCGACATGCCGGTCGTGATCCACGCAGGACGCGAGCCGAGGAGCCCGGCGCTCCCCGTCGACACCTATGCGGTGTGCGCGGCGGAGCGGACCGAGCGAGTCCTTCGGCGGTTCCCGCGCCTTCGCGTCTGCGTGCCCCATTTCGGAGGGGACGAGTTCGATGACTACGCCGAGCTCCTCGACCGCTTCGACAACCTCTACCTCGACACCACGATGATGCTCTCGGGCTTCTTCACCGGCGCGGACGTTCCGGTGCGGCTCCTGTCGGCGCGCCCGGAGCGCATCCTCTATGGCACCGACTTCCCCAACATCCCCTATGCGTGGGATCGGGAGCTCCGCGTGCTCCGCGATCTGCGCCTGCCGGACGCGGCGCTCGGGCAGGTGCTCGCCGGGACCGCGCGCGATCTCTTCGTGAAGGCTCAATCGTAGGCCGAGGGCGTCCCGAACCATTGCATCGACGTCTCGGCGTCGGTCTGAAAGAGCGCCGACCGCTCCGCCTGGTCCGCCTGCGCGACGCACCCGAGATCGAGCGTCGCGCTCGGGTCGTCGAGGAACGAATCGATGAGCGCCCTCGCACATTCGCCGGTGGGCGTGTCGACCGCGGAGGCGACGTGGCCGGCGAGCGATTGCTCGACGAGGGTCGAGCCTGGTGGGAGCGCGCCTGGCAGCGCGCCGAGCAGCGCGGGCGGGGTCGCCGTATCGAGGCCCCCGGTGAGGACGAGGACCGGCGCGTCGGAGAGGCGCCATTGGTGGAGCGCTGGATCCACGTGGAACACCGGCCACGGCCAGCTCTCGAACGCCTTCGCCCAGCGCACCGAGGCCCCCGAGGCGACGATGGTCGACGCGAGCTGCGCCTCGGCTTCGGCCACCGAATGGGAGCCGCCCCAGAACTCGGTGCGCATGACCTGGTAGTTGGTCGGCAGCGACAGCCCAGGCACCGCAGCAAAGAGCTCCTCGAGGGTGTCGAGCCAAGCAGCTGCGTTCGCGAGCGCGGCCTCGTCAGCGGCGGAGCAACGTGCGTACCGAAACACGATCGCAGGCGCGAGCGCGCGTCCTTCGGACGTGCCGAGCAGTCGCGCGAGGGCGAGGCGCAAGCGAACGCCGGTGAGGCCAGCCGCGGCTGCGCCCGCGCAGGCTCCGGCGTCGGCCGAGGCGACCGTGGCTTCGACGAAGCTCACGGCGCCCCCGGGGAGCCGCGCCGCGCATGCCGGGTCCTGATCACACAGCGCGAAGAAGGCTCGCCCGACGAGGTCGATGTCGTGGTCGCGCCTCCAAGACGGGCAGCCCTCGACGGCGTCACACGGGCTGTCGAGGACGACGGCGTCGAATCCTTCGGGGGCCAGCGTCACGGTGCGGTGTGCCCAATACGTTCCGTAAGATCGACCATAGAGGAGCTGCGTCTCACCTCGTCCGAACCATCGGGCGAGGGCGGCGACGTCTTGGGCGGACGCCGAGGTGCTCGTCGCGGCGATCGACGTCCCGCTCGTTTGCTCGAGCGACGAGAGGCAATCGAGCGTGGGCGGGTCCGTCGCCGTCGCACACGCGAGCTCGCCGCTGTGACCGGTCCCGCGGTGGTCGACGATCATGACGTCGAGATCGGGATGCTCCGCTGCGGTGCGCTCGGCGAAGGTGAGCATCCACGCGCCCGGCGCGCCGGGGCCGCCCTCGAGCATCCACGCGGCGCCGCGCGGAGGATCCGTCGCGGCGGGCTTGCGGCGCAGCCGGACCGTCATCTCGGGGCCGTCCAGGCTCCCCCAGTCGATGGGGACCGGGACGTCGGCGCACTCGAAACCCGGCGCGTCGTCCGGCGCACAAGCCGCCCAGGTGATCGAAGGCGCCGCGGGCGCCGCGCCGCCTCCGCCGTCGGCCTGCTCGGCGCCACCTCCGCCGTCCGGCGATGTCTCCTTCGTCACGCTCGACTCGCAGGCCGCGAGCACCGAGCCCAGCCAGAAGAGCGCGAGGAGCGACGAGCGGCGGGCGCACATGACTCACAGACGATACCGCGTTCCGCCGCCGCGGAGAGCCGTCGGAGGTCAAACTTGAGGTTCTCTGAAGCTCGGCGTCGCCGAGCCAGGAGCTCAAGGGAGCGGGACGGCCGTCAGGTCGTCGGGGACCTCGTCGAGGCAGAGGTCGCTCGGCGCGGGGGTCGTCCCCTGGCCGTCCAGGATCGCCGACTCTGCGCCGAGCAGCTGGGACCGCTCGACGCGGACGACCTTGCCGCTGCGCGAGCGGCTGTGGGCTTTGGCCCCGACGAGGGCGCCGGCGCGGAAGGTCGGGCGGCGCGTGTCGTCGTCGTGGATCCATCGGCCGCGGTTCGACGAGGGGGAGTCGAACCCGAAGGAGTAGGTGACCTTCCCGTCAGCCGAGCGCTGCAGCTCCGCCAGGCAAGGACCCGCGTCGGTCTCGAAGAGCACGTACCTCGAGGTGGGCTCGACCGTGGGTGAGAAGATCGTGATGGCGAGGAGCGTGATGAAGGCCGCGGTGGGGGCGACGAGCACGAGCGCGAGGAGCAGGCGCGAAGATCGGCGGTTGAGGTGGTAGAGCGCGACGGCGTGGCGCTGCACCTGAGCCATCAGCGCCTCGGTGGCGCGGATGCCCTGGGCGACGGCGGCGGAGACGGCTTCGGTCCTGACGACGTTGTCAGCCGCGCAGTACCGGCATCGAACGACGGCGGTCCGGCTCAGGTCGGCCTGCGGGAGGTCGGCGCCGCAGACGTGACAACCGAGCGCGCCGCCCGCGACGGCGGGCGGGACGGCGACGCAGGACGTCTCCACCACGGCGCGCGTCTTCTTGACCTCGCGGACGATGAAGAGCCCCGCGATGAGCGCGAACAACGCCGGGCCTAGGAAGAGGACAAACGTCACGACGTCCGTGACGTCGCCTCGCATGCTGGCGAAGAACGAGAAGCCGCCGCAGCTCGCGAAGGGCACGACGACGACGGCGAGCAAGCAGCCTGGTCCGCCGCGCGCGCCGGCGCCGAGCCGCTGCTGTGTCCAGCCGAGCTGGCGACGTCGCGCGTCCCCGCGCCACAACACGTCGCGCGCCGCGAGCAGCTCTTGCCGGACCTGTGGAGCCGGTGGACCCGCATAACGGCAAGACGCACACCCCATCCAGTCGGGCGTCGCGAGCGAGACGCGCGTCGGAGCACCACACTGCGGACAGGCGATAGCCGGCATGCTCGACTACGGCTCGTCAGTCGGCGCCGCCGTCCCGCCGAGGGGGTCGGCGCAGCAGCGGAAGCCGGTCGAGTAGTCCCAGTGGGAGACGTCGTGTGCCGTGGTCGCGTAGAGACAGCCCGGACCATTCAGCATCGTGTCCACGTAAAAGCCCCCTCGGAACGTGCCGCTCGGATCATCCGTCCATTCGTGGAGGTTGCCCATCATGTCGAACGCGCCCTCGGTTGTGGCGCAGCCGGCGTTGAGGCCCGTCGCGTCGAGGCCGTCGGCGAGCTGGTTCAGACACGGGTGACCGAGCTCGAACCAGATCCAGTCGTCGGTCGTCATGAAGTACTCGATGGCAGGGTGCTCGGCTCGATGATCGTTGCACACGCCGAGAGCGAGATCGTCCCCGTAGGGGTAGGTCGTGGTGTCCGGGCCCTGACACGCGCGGAGCCACTCCTCGTTGGTGCAGAGGCGCTTGCCCGACGCGAGGCAAGCCTCGGAGGCCTGGAGCTGATCGATGTAGCCCTGCGGCACGGCGCCCGCGACCGACACCGCCATGACAAGCGCGCCCTCGGGGTTGAAATAGGGCGAGACGGGCGCGCCGTCGGGGTAGGTGACCAGCGACGCCTCGTACACGTCGACGCAGAAGGAGTCGACGCGTGTCATCCCGTCGGGGCAGCCTCCCTGTCCGGGTGCTTCCACGAGGCCCGCGTTGGGTAGCGGATGCGCGGAGGGATCACACGTGCCCTCGGGCAGCTCCACGCAACACTGCACCTCCGCCGGACCATCACAGAAGCCCGGGATCGGCGCCCAGCCCGGGAGCACACAGTCGCTGGTCTCGACGCAGACGCCGTCGTACCCGTTTGCGACGCAGGGCGGGCCCATCGGGATCGAGCCGCCCGCGCCGCCTTCGCCTCCGCTTCCGGTCGCGATCGCGGTCGTGCTCGCGGTCGATCCGCCTCCGCCCGAAGCGGAGGCACCGGCACCCCCCGTGCCCGCGTCACCGCCCGCGCCGCTGCCGGCGTCGTCCGAGCACGCGCCGAGGGCGAGGAGGAGCAAGGAAACCCACCGATGAAGCGAGCGCACGACGCGACGCTCGCTCGATAGTCAGCGGCCTGCAAGCCCCAACGCGGCTTGCGTGTCGCGCGGAGGAGGCGACGGCTCAGAGCGGCTCGGGCCCGACCGCTTCGTCGAGACCGCCGGACACGACGGGCGAGGTCTCGGATTGCGGTACGGGCGGGGTGCGGCCTTCGAGATCGTCGAGGGCCTTCATCATCTCGTCCACGATCGCCGGCTTCAGCCAACGCGAGCTGCCCTGCGTGTACTCCTCGCTGCCGAGCGCGAGCATCCGCTGGGCTTCGGCGCGGTGACCGAGGCGGTACTTGGTGAGGCCGCAATAGACGAGGTAGCGCACGTGCGCCTTGTCGTTCATGTCGTCCTCTTCGTCCGCCATCTCGTCGCAGTGGAGCGCCGTCCGGTTGTAGTTGCCGGCCTCGTAGCTGCCGATGCCGGCGCGAACCTGGCCGCCCACACAACCCGTGATGGTCGTCACGATGGGAAGCGTGACGGCCAACAGGAGCAGATTCGCCCGTCGTGCTTCCATGTCGAACATTCTTCGAGAGTCGAGCGCGTTTCGCAAGAGGGCTCGCGGTGGCGCCGATGTGGGACTAGGGTGAGGGCCGCTTGGTGTCCAAGACGGTCGAACCTGCCTCGGTCGCGCCCCCGCCCAGCGGCAAGCCCTTTTCCTTCTGGAAAGAAGAGCTGCGGAGGGTGTGGTGTGACCTGCGTGGCGGTGAGCTTTCCGCGGGCCGCGTCGCCGCTTCCGTCGCGATGGGAGCGTTCATCGGATGCCTCCCGATCTTCGGACTGCACCTGCCCATCGTCCTCGTTCTGAGTCTGCGGCTGCGCCTCGATGGGGCGCTCGCGTACGTCGCCGCGAACATCTCGAACCCGTTCTTCGCCCCGTTTCTCTTCGCCGGTCAGGTCCAGGTCGGCGCACTGATCCTCGACGGACGTTTGCCCGACATGGAATCCCGCCTCGACATGGCGAACGCGCTCGCCTCGTTTCCGCGGTACCTCGTCGTGGGCTCGCCGGTCGTCGGTCTGGGCGCGGCCGTCACGCTCGGTCTCTCGGCCTGGGTGCTGACGCTCACGAAGCGGCGCCTCGTCGGGCCTGGGTCGCGGCCCGTCTATGCGTTGCCGCCCAGCGCGCCGCCGTGGGTCGTCGCCGCGGAGCGGGTGGCGCGTCGTTACGCGGACCCGAGCGATCGCGCCGCCTCGGCGCAGACGCACTTCCACTACGTTCGCATCAAGCTCGTGCTCGATCCGGTCGCCCGACTCATCGCCGACGTGGCGGGAGACGGCCCCGGCGCGCTCGGCGAGGTGTTGGACATCGGGACGGGGAGAGGACAGCTGCCCATCCTCCTCGCGGAGCTCGGACGCGCGCACGGCGCCCGCGGGTTCGATTGGGACGAGGCGAAGATCGTCGAAGGGCAGAAGGCAGCCAAACGCGACCCGGCGCTGCGAGTCGAGCTCGCGCAGGGCGACGCCCGCACGACGCCCCTCGAAGAGGCCGACACGGTGTTGCTGATCGACCTCGTCCACTACTTCACAATCGAGGAGCAAGACGCGATCTTGCGGCGCGCAGCGCGCGCAGTCCGTCCCGGGGGCCGGCTCGTCGTGCGCGAGGCCGACACGGAGCGCGGCTGGCGGAGCTTTGCGACCCTCCTCGAGGAGAAGGTGTTCACGGCGCTCCGGTTCAACCGAGGCGAGCGCGTGAAGTTCCGACCGTCTCGCGAAATCGCGGCGGTGCTCGAGTCGGAGGGGCTGGAGACGCGAGTCGAGCCGGCGTGGGGGAAGACGCCGTTCTCGAACGTGCTCATCCTTGGCTCGCGCCCGCCGGCCTGATCAGCCGCCCTGACCGTTCCAGCCCTGCGGCGGACGACCCCACCCGGGCTGAGGCTGCGCCGGCGGCTGCGGCGCCGGCTGGGCGTGGCCTTGCTGGGGATAGGGCTGCTGTTGCACGGGCGGCGCGGGCTGCTGTTGCGCGTACGGCGCGGGCTGCTGCGCGTATGCCCCGCCGGCCTGCTGGGGCGGCGCATACGGCGGATTCTGCTGATGCGGCTGCGCGTGCGGCGCGTGGGCGTGCGCGTGGGGCTGCGCGTGCGCGTATTGGTGCGGGACGGGCTGATGCCACCCGCCGTGTTGTGCCTGAGGCGCCGGGACGTGACCCGCGTAGGGTTGATGCATTCCGTAGGGAGCCGGCGCGCCGTAGCCGTAGACAGCGTGAGGTTGGGCCTGCGGCCAGACCTGCGGGACCACCACGGCGACCGGTCGCGCGTGATGGCCGAGCGCCTCGTCGTCCGCCGCGAGGGCGCGCTTCACGGCCACCCGGAGCGCGATCGCGGCGACGATGACGATTCCGACAGCGAGCGCGAAGCCGAGGAGCGGCTCGGCCGTGCCGAACCCGAAGCGGCCTCCGCTGAAGACGGCCCAGTCGTAGACGCCGTGGATGAGCACCGCCACGAAGTAGCCGAGCGAGATCCGCGAGAAGGCGCCGCCGCGCATCTTCGCGACGCCGACGAAGTACCCCATCAGGCCCGACGCCGTCGCGTGGAGGGGGACGGCGCTGATCGCTCGGGCGAGGCCCACCACCAGGTTGCCGCCGGCGTAGAGGACGTTCTCGAGCAGGGCGAAGCCGAGGCTGGCGGCCGCCGTGTAGAGGATGCCGTCCATCGTCTCGTTGAACTCCTGGCGCCTGTAGAAGAACAGCATCACGACCGAGAGCTTGAGCGCCTCCTCCGTCATGGCTGCGACGACGACGCCGTTGACCAGCCCGCCCTGCGCGTTCACCACCGCCTCGCCGAGCACGGCCATCAGGACGAGCTCGATGATCGCGGCCGGGATGCAGGAGAGCGCGCCGAAGATGACCGCGTTGCGGATCATCCCGGGAGGCTCGGGCCGCTTCTCGTCCCACTTCTTGAAGAGAAAGAGAAGGCCGAGCGCCGGGAGGATGGCGACCGCAAGCGTGATTCTCACGCATCGAGCCTACACCAAAGACGAAACGTGCCGATTCGGTGTTTGGGGCGCGCGTCCGTCGTGAGGCATCAGAGGTTGCGCCGGAGCTCCCGCGCTCCGGCAGCCAGCGCCTGCGGGGACGCAAGCCCTGTCCGCTGCAGCGCATGGCAGAGGCTCGTCGGCGACGCGAACCCGCTCGCCCGCGCGACCGTGTCGGTGCGCGCTCGTGGAGCGGACATCGCCAGCGCGGCGGTCGTGAGGCAGAAGGACTGGCGCATCTCCAGCCATCGTCCGAATGGCATCCCGAATCGGCGGAAGAAGTCGCCGACGCGACGGCGCAGGTGGCGATCGGTCATCGTGAGCCCCTCCGCGCGGAGGTCGTCGAAGCCGGGCCGCATGGACTCGACCGTCATGGCGCGGGTCAGCCCCGCGGCCAGGGCCGCGTCGCCTTCCCGAGCGGTGCTCATCCGTCCGCGCTCCGGCAACTCGCAGGACACGCCGGCAGCGCGGAGGGTCGCAACGAGATCGTCGCAGACCTGCGCGGCCTCGTGATCGGCGCGCGCCGCGCCGAACCTGTCGTGGAGGTCGCGAATCGTCTGCACCGGGAGGGCGAGCGTGGCGTGAGCCCCTGGCGGAGGCGCGAGGAGCCTTTCGTCGAGGCGCAAGGCGAGCGCGTCGTGATCGCCGACGATCGCGAGCGCCTCCGACTCGAGCGTCGCGCGGAACGATCGCGCGATCACCGCGTCTCCGGCCTCGAGCACCTCACCCGTGCGGAGCAGGTGGGCGCGGCCGCGGACGACAACGTGCACGTAGACGCGATCGTCGGCGGGCTGGACCGGAAGGTGGCCTGGGAGCGGGTTCCAGACGAACTCCCGCAGGGTGATCCGCGACAGCCGCACCTGCGGGTGCAGCCATGACCGGTTCTTCAGGCATCCGACGAGCTCGCGCGGTGCAAATGTTCGACCGACGAACGGCATCGGGACGAGGCGCGAGCATACCAGACAGGTTGGCTTCACGCGGACCCTCGCGCGGGTGCAAGCGGCGCATCGAAGGAAGTTTGATATCGCCGATCCCCGAAAAGCCGGATGCTCCGCGGTCGTTTCAGGCAAGTGTTCGAAAGAAGAGCAGGCACGTCTGCGAAAGGCCGCGCATGAAGACCCCCGTTCGAATCGACTCCGCGCTCGTTCCTTTGCTCTTCACTGCGCTGATCTCCACCTGCGTCGTCGCTTGTGACGACGACGAGACCGCGAGCGGCGGGGGCGGCGCCGGCTCGGGCGCCGGCGGCGCAAACGGGGAGGGCGCCTCGGGGGCGGGCGGCTCGACGACGACCTCCGGCACGGGCGGGTGGGACGCGCGGTTCGATCCGCTCGTCGCGGCGCTCGAGGAAGACCTCGCGGAGAGCGGCGCGTTCGGCGTCTCCGTCGCCGTGCTCGAGAAGGGAGAGATCACCTTCGCGCAGGCCTTCGGCTCCAAGGACCAGGCAGGGACACAGCCGCTGACGCCTCACACCCTGATGCAGATCGGGTCGACCACCAAGCAGATGACCGCCGCGGCCGTCCTGCAGAAGGTCGAGTCGGGATCACTCTCCCTCGACGACGATCTCGAGTCGCTCCTGCCGATGCTCGACTTCGCGCTCGACCCGACGTGGGACGACCAGATCCTCGTGCGCCACCTCATCAGCCACCAGGGCGGCTTCTACGACTACACGGAGTGGAACCAGCTGAGCGACGATGCGCGGCTCGCGTCCTTCACGTACGGCGACTTCGCCGAGAGCATCTACTTGATGAACCCACCCGGGGTGTTCTGGAACTACTCGAACCCGAACTTCTCGGTGGCGGGCCTGATCACGGAGGAGCTCGACACGCGCGCGTGGCCCGACATCATGCGGGAGGACATCTTCGTTCCGCTCGGCATGGACCGCACCTTCCTCCGCAAGTCGGAGGTCGAGGCGGACGGCGACTACGCGCTCTCGTATGGCCTCGTCGGGGTGGGAGACAACACCCCAGGCGAGGTCTCCATGGGCCAGATGGGAGACTCCGCCTGGGTGCGACCCGCGGGGCTCGCGTGGACGACGCCGAGCCAGATGGCGACGTGGTCGAAGTTCCTCATCGAAGGTGACGACGCAGTCCTCGGCGAGGCGCTGCGCTCCGAGATCACGAGCGAGCAGGTCGACACCGGCTTCTTGGGCGGCAACCTCCACTACGGCTACGGGATGATGGTCTGGCGCGGCTACCTGACGAACGACGAGACCTGGTATCCGGTGCGCGTCTGGGAGCACGGCGGCAACACGCTCTCGTTCACCAACTCGCTCACCATCCTGCCGGATCAGGAGTTCGCCATCGTGATCACGAGCAGCGCCTTCGGAACCGACTTCTCCCACAGCGTGGACGTCGCGCTGGAGACCCTCGTCGACCTGCCGGCGCCGACGGCGGCACCCGAGTACGAGATCGACCCTGCGACGTTCGGCCGCCACGTGGGGACCTACTCGGACCCCTACAATATCGGGGATGTCATCATCACGGAGGAGGGCGGCGACCTCCACGTCTCCATGCCGGCGCTGGACGCGGCGGGCTACGACGTCGATCCCATCCTCGTGCCTGTCTCGAGCGAGATCTTCGTCGTCTTCATCGAAGGGACGCAGCTCGACCTGACCTTCATCCCGTCCACGCCCGGCGGTGACTCCACCTACATCCGGAACCGTAGCTTCGTCGCGAGCAGGCCGGAGCAGATGGGTCTGACCAGCCGCGGGCCCGCCGTCGCTTCGCGTGACAAGATCGAGTCGGCGCTACGACGCGCGCGGATCGATGCCTTGCCTCCATCGATCGTGCGCTCGGCCGTCGCGGCTTCTCGGAAGTGACCGCGAGGGATATACTGGGACCCTCTTCCTCGCTCTCGCGCCCCGCGCGAGAGCCGCCCTGGAGGCCCCCATGCAGAACGCGCGACGCGCCGGCACGATCCTGTTCACCACGCTCGCCCTGGCTGCAGCGTTCCCGTTAACCCAAGGCTGCGGGGGAGGGGAGGCGACGACTGGATCGGATGGCAGCGGAGCCGGGGCGAACGCGAGCGGCAGCGGCGGCGCGGGCGGCGGTGACTGTGGTTTCACCTGCAACCAAGGTGGGAACACCGGGCAGCTCCAGATCGTGCCGCCGAGCGCGACGATCGACGTCATCGACGGCGTCGCGTCCCCGGTGGACTTCAACGCAACCTACAACGGCCAGGAGGTCCAGCCTGGCGGTTGGGTCGTCGACCTGTCCAGCGTTGCGGGAGTGGACGGCACGGGCATCGTCTCGGCGTCGGGGAACGTCGGCGGGCTCGTCACCCTGTCGGCCCAATACAACGGCACGACCGCCACGGCGCAGGTCACCGTCAACATCAAGAAGACGCTCAACCCGGGCGGCCTCTCCCAGGCCGAGATCGATCTCTTGAAGAACCCGACCGGCGGACAGGACGCCTCGGTCGTTTGGGCCTACCCGTATGACGGAACCGTCTTCCCCAAGGGCATCCTCGCGCCGGAGCTGATGTGGAACGGCGGCGGCGCAGGCGACAAATATTGGGTCCACCTGCAGGGCCCCTTCACGGAGCTCGACGTGTTCGCCGTCGCGGACCCGCCGGCGCGCCACCAGCTCGACCCGGCGGTGTGGACACCCCTCACGGAGAGCGGAAACGGCGGGACGGTGGACTTCAAGGTGAACCGCTTGCCGAGCGGAGCGACCGCCGCGACGACGGTCATCGATCACGACTGGACGATCGCCAACGGCAGCCTCCGCGGCACGGTCTATTACTGGGCCAACAACATCGGCCGCGTGATGCGCATCAACCCCGGCGCGGGCGCCCCCGAGGACTTCCTCGCCGCCGCGGGCGTGACCGATGCGTGCAGCACGTGCCACTCGGTGTCCGCAAACGGCTCGACGCTCATCCTCGGGGGAGACGTGAGCACCTCCACCTTCGATCTGCTCAATAACGCTCCCGTCATGTCGACGACGAGCGTGGGCAAGCCCGTCCGCAACTGGGCCATGCCGGCCATCTCGCCCGACGGCTCGACGCTCATCGAGAACAACGCGGCGCTGCCCGGCCCTCCTGGCGGGAGCGACGGCATGTGGGACGCGCAGACGGGCGCGAAGCTCACCGGCCTCGGGCTCGACGGCGTCTTCCTCGACATGCCCGCGTTCGCGCCGGACGGCTCGCGGATCGCCTACGTCGATCACGCGACGCACGGGCTCGGCGTCTACGCATGGGATCCGGTGACGAAGATGGCCTCGAGCCCCACGTCGCTTGTGGACGCCGGCGGGGACCCGGCCCTCAACTGCATCGCCTTCCCCAGCGTGTCGCCAGACGCGAAATGGATCGTCTACCACCGCGGCTCGTACCCCGGCTCGCTCGACACCCGCACCGGCCCCGGCTCCCTCTACCTCGCCAGCTCGGAGCAGCCCGGCGTCGAGGTCCGCCTCCGTCAGGCGAACGGCGACGACTACCCGTTTGCGGCGGGCGATCGCGATCGGAACATCGACTACGAGCCCACGTTCGCGCCGCTGAACGCGGGCGGCTACGCGTGGGTCGTCTTCACGTCGCGCCGCACGTACGGCAACCGGCTCACCGACTCCGCGGGCAACACGAAGCAGCTCTGGGTCGCGGCGATCGATCAGAACCCGCAGCCCGGTCAGGACCCGAGCCACCCGGCCTTCCGCGTTCCCGGTCAGGATATCGCAACCTGGAACATGCGCGGCTTCTGGGCCCTCGAGCCCTGCAAGCAAGAAGGCGAAGCTTGTGAGACCGGCTCGCAGTGCTGCAACCAGAACTGCGACAACGGCATCTGCGAGAACCCCGACCCGAACGGGTGCTCGCAGACGGGCAACGCTTGCGTGGAGGACTCGGACTGCTGCGACATGACGGCCTCCTGCATCAACGGCTTCTGCAGCGAGCCGCCGCCGCAGTGAAGCGGCCGCGGTGAGGCAGATCGAGCCGCGCGGGGGGCGCGGCTCGGTTACTTCGCCTTCTTTCCGCGAGCGTCGTCAGCGAGGCTCGTCGCGTATTTCTTGTGTGACGCCGAGGTCTTCGTGCCCTTGGCGATCTTGTCGGCGGCCTTCGCGACCGCGTCGCGTTGCGCGGGCGTCCTCAGGTCCGAGCCCACGTAGGAGCGGAGCTCCCCCCAGCTCGAGATCTCGTCGGCCGACTGGTGCGCAGGATCGGCGGCGCGCTCGAGTCGCCCGAGGATCGCGGCATGGACCGCCTCCGCCTCCTTTTCACAGGCCTTGCCTAGCCCGTTCAGCGCGGAGAGCGCGTCGGTCCATTTTTCGGCGTCTTGCTCGACGGCTCTGCGCAGGAGCGGACAGAACACCTCGGCGCGTGTGGGGGCGTACCCCATGAGGGCGTAGGCGTCCTGCCGCAAGGAAGCGCTCGGCGACGCGGCGTAGCCGGCCGCCAGGTCGAGCACACCCTTGGGCGGCTCCTCGGTCATCCCGAAATGGTAGAGGCTCGCCACCAGAAACGACATCGCGCGACCGTCTTTGGCGGGGTCGAGCTTCTGCAGCGTCGAGATCACCGCGTCGGTCTTCCCGACCGAGGCCGCGTCGCGTTGCCAGATCGCGGTGCCCAGGGCGGCGCGTACGCCCGGCGACGTCTCTCGTTCGATCGCCGGCAGGACCACCTCGAACACCTTCCCGGCGGTGGGCTTGGCGTCCAGATCGCTGATTCCGAAGTAGTAGTCGTACAGGCACGCCGCCGCCATGACTCGAATTGCCGGCGCCTCGTCGCTCACCGCCGACAAACACCCTTCGAGCGTCGCCGGCGAGCGGTTCGACTCGACGTAGCTCTTCAGCGGCTCGTCGGCCGCGCACGCCTGCATCAAGCCCTCTTCGTTCCACTTGCACGACGCGCCGGCGTCGAGCTTGGCGCGGAGCTCGGCCGGGACCGATCCGGCCGGCGGGCGAGCCACCGCCGCGGACGTCGAGCTCGACGCGCTCGCGCTCGCGCTCGCGCTCGAGCGGGCTGCGGCGGAAGTGGCGGCGGAGGAGGTCGAAGAAGTCGGGGCGGTCTCGCCGCAAGCGGGTGCGATCAGCGCGACGGCGAGGACCAGGGAGGAGGGCAGGGGCAGGCGGGCGCGCGGAGGAAAGGCGTGCATTCGTCGCGACGGTAGTCGGCGCCGTGCGCGGACGGAAGCGCGTCGGCTCGAGCACCCGCGTGCTCTACGATCCCGCGGACCCAGCTAGGGGCCGTCGTGTTCGGCGGAATCGGGGGCGCCATGCTCGCGGCCGCGGTCGGGGGCCGGTCGCGCTCCTCCGCGCGCGGCCGGCCGCCACGTGAACCGATCGACGAGCACGGGCTGCTCGCCCTTCCGCAACGGATCGACCATCCCGATGCACCACCCGTCGACGCCGCGTCCGTCCGCTCGCACGCGCAGCCGAACGAAGTGTTTGAAGCCGGGGTGGTCGAGCGTCGTGAAGGCCTGCGTCTCCTCGAGGCCGAAGCGCGTCAGGAGCGCCAGGTACGCGCCCACCAGGCCCACGCCCACCATCACCATGGTCGTCAGGAGCCCGGCCACGATCACTCCCGTCGGCGCCCCGCCTGCGAGCAGACCGCGGAGGGCGCGCAGCCCCATCGAGGCCGGGATCGGCAGCGCCGTCAGCAGGAGCGCGAAGACCGACGCCAGCGCCACGACCGGCCGCGGCCGCCTCCGCAGACCGCCGATCAGGCTCAGCACGGCGGTCGAGAGCAGGAAGGTCAAGAGCGGTGCCACGAGCGGCGGGCCGATGCCGCGCGGCATCGTCAGCCCGACCACGATCGAGAGGGCGTAGAGCACCGCGAGCGCCGCGTGAGGAATGAAGCCGGAGCGACCGAGCGCAAGCTTCAGCGGTACGCCCCACAGAAGCGCTCGGCTCTGCGCGACGCTCGGGAAACGCGCGCGCGCCGCGCGGCGCTCCCCCACCATCGGGGCCGGGTGCAAGAAGGCACCTCCTCCGCCCGCGACCACGTGCAAGAGCCCCGGCGCCTCGATGCGTTCGTAGTGGTGGATGTCGCCGGACAGGAAGAAGCAGTCGTGTGCGCCGAGGCGCAGCTCGAGATCGCGCACCATCCCCGCGCCCGTCGGGCTCGGCGCTCCGAACGCGTAGACCGGGTCCGGGAGGAGCAGCCAGGGCGCAGCCCCCGCACTGGCGTCGAGCCATCTACGATGGAACCGCGCCTGCCGGTGGTCGATCGTGCGAAGCTGCCGGTCGAGCGCGAAGACCGGGATCGTGGGCGTCAGGGGGAGCACGAAGTAGCTGGCGCTCTGCACCGGCTCGTAGCCCGAGAGCACGAGCGCGTCGGGCTTCTGCATCTTGCCGCCCATCACGAGCTCGCGCGCCCAGTCCGCTGCGTGCTCGAGCTGACGAAATGGTATCCCGACGATGCTCGGCCGCTCGTCGACGTCGTCGCCGTCGGGCCGGAGCCGGAAGAGGCGGGCGAAGCCGTCCAGGCCGTCGTACCAGTCATGGTTGCCGGGGACGCCCAGGAGCACGCGCCGCCTGCCGTCTTCTCGCTCCGCGAGCGCCTCGTTGAAGGGCACGAGGACGCGATTCGAGATCTCCTGCGCGGTCGCGACCGGGTACGCCGTGTCCCCACCGAACACGAGCACGTCGCCGCGCGGCGCCTCCAGGAAGGCGCCCTCTCGGTCCGGGTCGGGCAGCTCGTATCGGTCGGTCACCAGACGCGCGACCGCCCGGCTGACAGAGACGTCATCTCCCGTGTCGGCGGCGTAGTCGATCCACAGATCGCGCCCGAGCGCTCCCACCACCGTCCCGTCCCAGCTCGGGGGGATCTCCGCGCCGAGCACGCGCGCGACGCGCTCGGCGAGCGCCTCCGGATCGTCCGGCGTCATCCAGTCCCGCGAGTCGACGTCCTCTGTCGCCACCGCGGACGCGATGAAATGCCGCATGTGGCCCCAGAAAGAGCGGAACCCGAACCACACGACGCCGCGTGGCGACCGCCGGCCGCGCACGAAGCGCCGCTTCACCAAGGTGGGGTCGGCGGGGGCGGGGCGGTGCAGGGCGCGTGCGTCCTCGGGCAAGGCCGGCATCGTCGGTGAGCACGGTAGAACAGCGGCACGGGCAGGTCGAGCCCGGGAGCCGCGAGGTGGGCCGGCGGCGGAGCCGAGCACGATCGCCTCGGCAGAGGCCGCGCTGGGCTTTGCGTTGCCGGCCGATCATCGCGCGCTCCTCCTGGCGCACGACGGACAGCGAACGGAGCGCGTGTCGTGGCTCCCTTCGGGCGGTCGTCTGCACGCGCTCGCGGAGTGCGTCGCGACATGGCGATTCCAGCAGGGGTTCTACGAGCCTTCGAGACCCGTCGTGCCAGAGCCCAAGGCCGCGAGGTACTTCCAGCTCGTCTACCACCCGCGCTGGCTCCCCATCGCAGGCAACGACTACTGGGATAGCGACAACATCGTCATGGACATGTTCCCCGCCGAGCGCGGTTTCGAAGGGCAGCTCCTCGCCTTCGTGACCGAGTGCGACGTCACCTTGATCGGCGACGGCATCGCCGGCTTCCTGGCGCGGTACGTCGAGCTCATCGATGCGGGGCTGCTCGCGTGTGTGGAGGTGGAGGGGCAGCGATTCGCACACGAGGTCGTGCCCGCGGACCACGCGGAGCGCAACGTCTACCAGTCGCGGTGGGAGAAGCTCTTCGACCCCGAAAGCCCGTCCGGCGCCCGCGCGCCAAGCGCTCTCAGCCGACGACCTGAAGCACCTTTCGGCCGTCTTTGGTTCGCGTGAAGACCGGCGCGATCGGGTTCTGGATACCGGGGAAGCCGGTTGCGGTGGGCGCAAACGGGGCGGGCACGCCGTGGCCGGCGAGCGAGCCCATCGGCGCCGCGTCCCCGTACTCCACGCCGACGCGGAAGCGCTGCATGCCCCCCGCGATCTTTCGGTGGGCGAGCTGGTGCTGGAAGAAGTTCAGCGGCCAGAAGCCGAGCGCCTGGAGCCAGCTCGAGCCGGGCGTGCCGTCCTTCGGGCGGCGGACGGTGTAGCGCTTCCAGATGTTCTCGTACGAATAGAAACGCGTCCACGCGCGGACCCAGCCCTCGCGCAGCTCCTCGCGCGTCATCTTGGTTGGGATGTAATACGGCGAGCCCGCGTCGTGATCGTGGCGGAGCCACCATTTCGGGTCCGTCAGGCGGCCCTCGGCGAGGAGGCGCCGGTAGAGCTGCGTCCCCGGGTACGGCGTGAGGATGGCGTAGAGCGCCATCGTGAGCTTCATCTCGACCCCGAAGTCGACCGTGCGGTCGAACACCTCTTTGTCGTCGGTGTCGAAGCCGAAGACGAACGAGCCCCACGTGGCGATGCCGTGCTCGTGCAGCATCTCCATCGTCTCTTTGTATTGCGAAGGCTTGTTCTGGCGCTTGCCGGTGAACTTCACCGTCTCTTCGTCCACGCTCTCGAACCCGATGAAAAGCGCCTTGCAGCCGCTCTCGGCCATGAGCTTGATGTTCTCGAGCCGCTTCACCGCCGCGAGCGAGCACTGGCCGATCCAGTGCTTCTTCAGCGGTATCATCTTCGTGAAGAGCTCTTTGGAGTACTGACGATGAACCATGACGTTGTCGTCAGCGAACATGATGAGCTTGCCGAGCAGCTTGAGCTCGGCGATCACCTCGTCTGCGGGGCGGAAGCGGAAGGTCGGACCGTTGGCGGTCGACACGCTGCAGAACTCGCAGGGGTAGGGGCAGCCCCGCATGGACTGCACCACCTGGAAGGGGATGTATTTCTTGGAGGTGAACAGATCGCGGCGCGGGAAGGGGCGGCCCGCGAGGTTCGGGAACTCGGGCCGGTAGAACGGCTGGAGCGCGCCCCGCTTGAAGTCCGCGAGGAGGCGCGGCCACGCGTCCTCCGCTTCGCCCACGACCACCGCGTCGCAGTGCTCGATGGCCTCGTCCGGGCAGGCGGTCGGGTGGATGCCGCCCATGACGACCTTCACGCCGCGAGCGCGGTACCGCGCGGCGATGTCGTAGCTGCGTCGCGCGGTCTTCGAGTCCACGCTGATGCCGACGAGGTCGACGTCCTTTACGTCCTTGTCGAGATCGAACGGCTTGACGAGGTCGTCCGTGTAGATGATCTCGTCCTCGTCGGGCGTGAGGGACGCCAGAACACCGAGGCCCAGCCGCGGCAGAAATGCGGAGTCCTCGCTCGCCGGTGCAATCAGCTCGATCTGCATGGAGCCCCGAGGCTAGCAAAACGGCCTCGAGGCAAGAAGCCTGGGGTGACGCTGCGTCAGCGAGCGGTCCCCTCGGTCACCGAGCTCAGGGCTGCTGGGTGCTGCTCGGCGCCACGGCGGCCGCTGCCTTCGCCTCGGCCTTCGCTTCCTGTCGCGCCTTCCAGGCTTCGACCACCATCGGCATGACGCTGAGGAGCACGATGCCGATGACGACGAGCTCGAAGTTCTTCTTCACGATCTCCATCTGACCGAACACGATGCCCGCGCCCATCATGCTGACGACCCAGGCCACGGCGCCGACGACGTTGAAGGCGATGAACTTCCGGTAGTTCATGGCGCCGGCGCCCGCGACGAACGGCGCGAAGGTGCGGACGATGGGGACGAAGCGCGCGAGGATGATGGTCTTGCCGCCGTATTTTTCGAAGAACTTGTGCGTCTTCTCGAGGTGCTTCTTGTTGAGCCACCGCGACGTCTCGCTCTTCATCACGCGCGGGCCGATCGCCTTGCCGACGTGGTAGTTCACCGTGTCGCCGGCGATCGCGCAGGCGATGAGGATCGCCCCGAGCAGCACCGGGTTGAGGCCCGAGCCGTCGCGCACGGAGATGGCGCCGCAGGCGAAGAGCAGCGAGTCGCCGGGGAGGAACGGCGTCACGACCAGGCCCGTCTCCGCGAAGATGATGACGGCGAGGATGGCGTACGTCCACACCCCGTACTGCTGCGTGATCCAGTCGAGGTACTTGTCGAGGTGACGAACGACGTCGATGAACTTCCGGACGACTTCCATGGGCCGCCGTCGTCCTAGCCGGAAGGGGTCGGGTTGCCAAGCGTCCGGACCAGAAACCGCGTCGTCAGGCTCATGGCATACCGTCGCGCAGGCGGGCTCCTGTAGCCGTGCCTTTCACCGGGAAACACGAACATCTCGAAGGGCTTGTTGGCCCTGACCAGCGCGTCCACGAGCTCGGCGCTGTGCTGAAAATGCACGTTTTCATCCATCAGGGCGTGGATGACGAGCAGCTCCCCGGCGAGGTTCGGCGCGAGCGACTCGAGGTCGGTGGCCGCGTAGCCGCCGGGGTTGTCGCTCGGAGACCGCATGTAGCGTTCGGTGTAGCCCGAGTCGTAGAGGCGCCAGTCGGTCACGGGGGACGCCGCGATCGCGGATTTGTAGCGTCCTGGCGCCTTCAGCATGGCGAGCGCCGCCATCGTCCCGCCGTAGCTGTGGCCGTAGATGCCGACGCGTTTGTCGTCGATGGGGTAGCGCGTGGTGACGAAGTCGAGCGCCCGGAGCTGGTCGGCGAGCTCCACGGTCCCGAGATCGTTGGCGATGGGCCCGGCGAACGCAGGTCCGCGCCCCGCGCTTCCGCGGTTATCGAACTGCATCACGAAGAAGCCGCGGTCGGCCAGGTGCTGCCACGGGAGGCGCGGCGACCAGCGGTCGAGCACCGTCTGCGCGCCAGGCCCTCCGTAGACCATCACGACGAGCGGGTAGCGCTGGCCCGGCGTGAGCTGGCGGGGAGGAAGGACCGCGCCGAAGAGCTTCGGCACGCCGCCCTGGGCGTCGATCGAGACGAGCTCGGGCGTCCGCAGCCGGAGCTGATCCCAGTCCGCGTCCCTGGGGATGGGGATCTCGACGCGTTTGTCGCCGTCCCCGAAGACCACCGCGGACGGAGGCCGGTCGAGCGCGCTGTGGACGTCGGCGACGAGGCCCCTCGTCGGCGAGACGACGACGTCGTGCACCCCGCGCTCAGCGGTGAGCCTGTCGAGCGTCCCCTTTTCTCCGGTCCGGAAGAGCGTGCGGCCGAGGGGCTCCGCCATGGTCGAGAGGAAGTAGGCGCGCCCCTCCTGGTCCACGCCCGCGATGCTGGTCACGTCCCAATCGCCGCGCGTGATCTCGACGCGCGCGTTCGTGGCCAGATCGATCCGATCGAGGTGGTCGTGGCCCTCGCGCTCGGCGGTGAAATAACAGTCGCTCGCCCGCGCGCCGCAGGCAAAGGCCGGCATCTCGACCCAGGCGTTCGGGCGCGACGGCGTCGCCTTCACCGTGAAGAGGACGCTCGCCTGGGGTTTGTCCGCCAGTCGGACGCGGAGGAGCGAGGCCTCGCGCTGCGACCGAGCCACGGCCCAGAACGCGAGCCAGCCCTCGGCCATCTCGAAGCGTCCGAGGTACGGAGCCTGGTCGGCGATCTCCTTCGGAAGAATGACAGTCGTGTCCTTCTTCGAGGTCACGTCGACGACGTGGAGCGCCGTGGCCGGGTTGGACGCGCCGGCGCGTGGGTAGCGCTGCATCATCAAGGAAGGCTCTCCGCCGCGGTAGCCGAGCACCGGGACCTCGGCCACCTTCCGCTCGTCCACCTCGAGGTAGACGACCTTCTTGCAGTCGGGCGACCAGAAGAAGCCGCTCGGCTCCTCGAACTCCTCTTGCGCGTTGAAGTCGGATTGGCCGCGCGTGACGCCTTCGGGCGCGCCCTGCGTGAGCTGCGTCTCCTTCTTCGTCGCGACGTCGACGACGAAGAGCTCGCTGTCGCGAACGAAGGCCACCTTCGAGCCGTCGGCGCAGGGCTTCGGGTCGATCTCGGGCGCCTCCGTCGCGGTGAGCTGGGTCAGGGCACCCTTCGTGTCGCGGACGAAGACGTCGCCGCCGTTCGGGATCACGAGGACGGGCGCGTTGTGGGCCCAGGCGTATTCGGAGATGCCTTTGGTCCGCCGCCGCTGCCGCTCGGCGCGGAGCTCCTCGGCGAGCGAGGGATCTTTCTTCGGCGCGTCGGCGAGGTCGTCCGAGCGGACGAGGACCTTGCGCTCGCCCGTCGCGAGCGAGACCGCCCAGAGCGCCATCTCGTCGTCGCCTCGCTCGCTCATGAGGTAGGTCACGAGGGCGCCGTCGGGGGAGGCCTCGAGCCGTCGAGGCGCTTGCCAGCCGGGCTCGGGGAACTTCGCCATGCGCTCGAAGGTGATGGGGCTCGCGTCCTCCGGGAGGATGCTGGCCGCCCCGGGCGTCTCGCCGGGGACCGGGGTCCACGTCGGCAGGCGAGGTCCTTCGGTCCGCAGCCCAGGGGGAGGCGAGCACGCGACGAGGCAAACGAGCGCGGAAGCGGCGAAGCGACCCATCGGGCGCCGACGCTACCACTCCCGGTCCGAGGCGGGGGTGGTCGGATAAGCGCGCACATGCGATCAGCCGACTCGGGATCGGAGGTTGCCCAGGGCGTTCGGTTTTCGTTAGCTTGGGCGGGACTGCTCGGGGGTCCTTCCGAGAGAACAATGGCGAAGAACCGAATCCTCCTTCCCACCGCAGCACTCCTTGCCTCCTCTTTCCTGCTCGTCAGCGCTCCAGCGCTAGCTGACGACAACAAAGCAAAAGCCGCGGTCCTCTCACGTGAGGCCGAGGACCTGATGGCCCAAGGCAAAGTGTCGGAGGCGTGCGACAAGCTCGAGGAGAGCCAGGTGCTCGACCCGCGCGGCGGAACGCTCCTCGACCTCGCGCTCTGCCGCGAGAAAGAGGGCCGCATCGGCACCGCTTATTTCCTCTTCGAGCAGGCCGAGAAGGTCGCGATCGAGGAGAAACGCAACGACCGTGTCACCACCGCACGGGTGAAGAAGAACGCGCTCTTCGCCAAGGTGCCGCGCGTCACGGTCACCGTCCCGAAGACCTCCGAGGTGGACGGCATGGAGGTCCGAGTTGGTCTTGCCACCAGCCTCAAGACCCTGGTGCTCATGCCGAAGTCCGAGTGGGGCAAGGGCTTCCCGGCTGACGTGGGCAACGTGAAGGTGATGGTCACCGCGCCCGGCAAGGAGACCTGGGAGACCACCTTCGACCTCAAGCCGGGCATGAAGAAGGCGGTCACGGTGCCCGCCCTCAAGGCCGGCGGCGGCCCTCCTTCTTTCCCCACGCCCGTGACCTCCCAGCCTCCGGCTGCGGAAGACAACAAAGACGACGACAAGAAGGACGACGACAAGGAGGACTCGGGCTCCCAGAAAGGGGCCGGGCCCGCCCAGCCTTCGGGCCCCTCCGTTCACGAGTCCGGCCGGGTCGTTGTCGACATCGGCGTGCTCGTCGGCGGACACCTCTCGCTCATCACCGAGGCCCCGCTCTCGGACATCAACGGCACGCAATACCTCTACAAAGGGGCCGGCGGCAGCGAGTTCCTCGCGTCGTGTGGCAACACCCAAGCGGTGCCCGGTGCCGGGGACTGCGATGCGACGTTCAAGCCGCAGATGGCGCTCCTCTACGGCGGTCAGGTGTTCGTGGGCTACGCCATCACCGACGTGGTTCAGTTCGGCGGTCGCGGCATGTTCACCGGCACCTATCCGCTGGGCTTCCAGTTCCTCGGGGGCCCGTCGATCTCGTTCGAGGCTGCAAGCCCGCTCTGGATGGGCTTCACGATCCTCGTGGGCACCACCCAGGTGGAGTCGACGGTCAACGGCGGCAAGGGCTCGGTCCCGGAGGGCAACCGCCCCGACAACGCGGACGAGACCGAGGTCGACATTCCGGTGCGCGATCTCGCCGGCGGCTTCAACACCGGCGACAAGACGGCGGGAGCGTTCGGCGGGTTCGAGGTCGGCGGCTCGATCGAGCTCTCGGTCGTGCTCGTCGACAACCCCACGAACGACGCCTCGTCGGGCGCGCTCCTCTTCAGCGCGTGGCCGACGGGTGTCTGGTCTCCGACCGGTGGCGGCGCGGTGATGTTGCCCGTCGGCCTCGGGTACCGCTTCTACTGAGCCGGGCTGGCCGGGACAGGCTCGGAAACGGGCTCGAACAGGGGCGCGCGGAGCGGAGACATGCTCGGGCGCCCCAGGTGATACCCCTGGAGGAAGTCGACGCCCGCGGCGAGCACGGCGCGTTGCTCTTCCTCGCGCTCGATCCCCTCGGCCACCACGAGGATGCCCAGGTCCTTGGCGGCGGAGCAGATCGACGCGACCAGGCGCTGCTTCACGAACGACGTGTCGACGCCGCGCACGAGCTGCATGTCGAGCTTGATGATGTCCGGGGAGAGATCGACCACGGCGTTGAGCCCAGCGTAGCCGGAGCCGAGATCGTCCACGGCGATGCGAAAGCCGCGTGTTCGAAGCTGTTCGATCCGTGTGGTCACGTGATCTTTGTCGCCGACGGCGTCGCGCTCGGTGATCTCCAGCACGATCCGGTGCGCGACGTGCGCAAACGGATCGAACAGCGCTTCGCGAGAGAGCGCGGCGGGATCGACGTTCACGAAGATCATGCCTGTGTGGAGGTTCTCGGCCATGCGTGCGACCTCTGCGCCGATGGCGCGCTCGAGGAGCGGGCTTCGCTCAAGCGTTGCGGCCGCGTTCAGCATCCACTCCGGGCCGCGGAACGAGGGCGCGCTGCTCCGGAGCAGCAGCTCGTTGCCTTCGATCTGCCCGTCCCGCCCGAAGATGGGCTGGTGGGCGAGCCACAGCTGGGCGAGCGCCTCGTCGAGCTCGCGCCCGAGGCGGGCCTTGTCGATCGGGAGCGAGTTGCGGAACGCGATCGCTTCGTTCAGCGTCGAGAGCAGAAGAGACGGCTTGCAGGGCTTGAGCAGGAAGCGGAATACGCCTCCGTCGTTCACGGCGCTCGCGGCGCTCCGCATGTCGTTCCCGCCGGTGAGGAGCACGCGGACCACGTCGGGGTGGTCGACCCGGATGCGCGCGAGGAGCTCGGAGCCGTTCATCTCCGGCATGTTCTCGTCGGACACGACGACGTCGATCTCGTCCGACTCGAGCATCGCGAGCGCTGCGCGAGCGTGGTTGGAGGTGAGCACACGGATCGGCTCACGACGGAGAGACAGCGCGAGCGTCCGCGTGACGTCCATGTCGTCGTCGACGAGCAGGACGGTGGGCTCTCTCGCGCGCGTCGTCACGGCCCGTCGACCCGCGGTCGGAGGATGGCGTTGACGGCCTGGCGGCGTTCGACGAGGCACTCGTCGATGGCCGCGGCCACCTCGGCCGCGCTGCAGGGCTTCATCAGGAGGCGGCTGATGCCGCCTTCGTTCACCGCGCGCTTCACGGCCTCGAGCGAGGCCTGCCCGGTGAGGGCGATCCGGACGGTGTTGGGGAAGTTGCGGCGCACGAACCCCAGGAACCGGCTGCCTGCCACCTCGGGCATGCGCTCGTCCGACACCACCACGTCGATGGGCTCGACGCGCAACAGCGCCGCCGCTTCGTCCGCCGAAGACGCCGTGAAGATCTCGAACGGCGACTTCCTGAGCCCCAGCTTCATGGCGGCCAGGAGGTCGGGATCGTCGTCGACGAACAGGACGCGCGCAGTCTTCTTCATTCGAGAACCTCAATCAAGCGGTCGCGCCCTGTCGGGGCCTCGCTACGCTCTGCGGCTCACTCCCGGCCAAACTCAAGGCCGCCTCGTGCCATCGCGCGGCGGCTTCGGCGCCGACCAGGGATTCGGCGCCGTCGAGCCCCCGTCGCCCGGCCTCGGCGATCCGCTCGGCGGCCCACAGGGTACCGGCGAGCAGGGGTGGGTTGGGAGGTGGGTCGTGGTGGAACATGACGGCCTCCACGACCGGCGGCGGGAAACCCCAGAGCGCCGCGAGGTAGGCGCCCAGCTCCGGGTGCCTGCCGCCCGGCGCGTCGGGCTCCGCCTGGAGCAGGCGCCCGACGTCGTGGAGCACGCCGGCCGTGAAGACGCCGTCGAGCCCCGGCTCGAGCCGCATTCCGATCCTGGCGACGGCGAGCGCGTGGTCGCGCATCTCCGACGTTGCGCCCGGGCCTGAAGCCGAGAGCGTCTCCTCCAGCAAGACCAGCTGCTCGACGGCGTCGCGGCCGAGCGCGACGAGGGCTGCTCGAACGCTCGTTACGCTCCGGCGTGGCCCGAGCGGGCTCGCGCTCGCGATCCGGAGGACCCTCCCGGTCAAGTTGATGTCCTGCTCGACGATCCTCGCCGCCATCCGCGGCTCGTAGCTCTCCGAACGAAGCGCCGTATGGAGAGCCGCGAAAACCTTCGGCGACTTCGGGATACCCTCGCCCGACGTGACGCGCTCGACCTCGCCGCTCTGCAGCCGCGCCCCGACCGCCAGCGCGAGGCTCGCCCGTCTCAGGATCTCCTCCAGCTCCGACGGCTTCCCGAAGATCTGGTGAGCCAGGCTCGCCTGGCTCGCCATCTTCTGATCGGAGCGACCCGAGAGCACGAAGCGCACGGCGCGGGGTTGGACCTTCCGAGCCTCGGCGAGGACCTCGACGCCGCTGACCCTCGGCATGGACAGATCGGTGACGACGAGGTCGTAGGGCTCCGGGCCTGCGAGCGCCGAGAGCCCGGCGGGACCGCCCACCGCCGTGGTGATTGACCAGTCTCGGCGGTGCTTGCGCGAGCGCGCGGCGAGCGCGGACAGCACCTCGGCCTCGTCATCGACGAACAGCGCGCGCCACGGTCGGCCGGCGGGCGGAGCGCCCCAGCTCACGCCGCGCGCTCGCGGGTTTGAGCTCGCTTCAGCGGAAACCGAATGTGGAACGTGGTCCCGACGCCTACCTGGCTGTCGAAGGAGATCTGACCGCCGTGCTGTTTCTCCACGATGGTGTGGACCAGCGCGAGGCCCTGGCCCGTTCCCTTTCCGACCGGCTTCGTCGTGAAGAAGGGCTCGAAGAGGCGGGGCCTGACGGCCTCGGGGATCCCGCAGCCGTCGTCCGAGACGCTGATGCAGACGAAGTCTCGTTCTTGTCGAGTCCGGATCGTGATCATCCCCATCGCGCCGGCTTTGCCCTCCTCGATGGCGTGTGTCGCGTTGACGATCAGGTTCAGGAGCACCTGGTTCAAGGCCCCGGCGTCGCAGACGATGGGCGGGACGTCGCCGAAGTCGAGCATGACCTCCGCGCAGTGTTTGTACTCACCTCGCGCCACGATGACCGCGTCCGCGATCGCGGCGTTCACGTCCGTGGACGTGTAGGCGCCGTCGACCGGATGCGCGAAGGCCTTCAAGGCGCGCACGATCTCCGCGACGCGTGTCACCCCTCGGAGCGTGCGGTCGACCGCCGCCGGCCCCTCCACGAGCACGAACGCCACGTCCGAGGTCTCCTCGATCGACGCGATCTTCTCTTCGTCGTCGGCGGTCAGGCACCCGCGCTGGCGGAGCTCGGTGAAGAGCTCGCCGTGACCCTCGAGCGCGCTGCCGAGATCGGTCAGACACTCCTTCAGGAAGCGGACGCCGTCGCCGATGAACTGCATCGGCGTGTTGACCTCGTGGGCCACGCCGGCAGCCAGCTGGCCGACCGCTTCGAGCTTCTGTGCCAGACGAAGGCGATCTTCGAGCTGCTTCTGGGCCGTTCGGTCGACGCCGAGGCAGACGAGCTTCTTCGCTCTGCCGGCGCCCGCGTTGAAGACCGAGGTGACGAGCAGGATGGGCAGGGTCGTGCCGTCTTGGCGTCGTAACGCGGTCTCGACCCTTTCGGTCGAGTCCACTCCCAGCAGGCGCTCGAAGTCGACATCGGGGAACGTGTCCCGGAAGCCGACCTTGCTCGCCTCCTCCTCGCTCAACCCGAGCAGGTTGCGTGCGGTGTCGTTCACGAGCTCGGGCATGCCGCCCCGCTCGAACACCCAGAGTCCGCTCGGAATGGTCTTCAGGAGGTGGCTCAGCCAGTTATTCTTCCGCTCCACCTCGATGTGCGCGACGTAGACCTCGCGGCTCTTCTCCTCGATCATCCGCTCGAGGATGGTGATCCGCGCCTCGGCGCGCGCGAGCTTCTTCTCCAGCGTGCTCACGCCGCGTCTTGCTCCGCCGCAAACGCGAGCTCCAAGGTCCAGCGCCGGTCCGTCGTCCTCTCGGCGACGTCGATGGTGAAGGGAGCCCCGAAGTGGTCACGCACGCCTTCGAGCAAGCCGTAGGCGAGCTCGCCCAGGCATCGGGGCGACGCGTAGACGAGTCGCATCTTGCCTGGGCCGAGGTCGATGGACACGATCTCGGGAGGTCTCGCGCTCGGATACAGCTTCTTCACCTCCACGTGGATGATCGACCCGAGCGACATCAGAAACGGCTTGGGGTGGGCGTGGCAGGAGACGAGATCAGGGACCGTCTTCGCGAGATGATCGAACGCGAATCGGCCGAACGCCCGGAGCGCGTCGACGAGCGTGATCCGGTGGAGCCGGCAGGTCGTCGTGACAAGCGCGAAGAGGTCCGCGTCAGGGTAGTTGCCGGGTCCCACGAAGGGCTCCTTGGTCACGAGGTCCGTGGCGTCGACGATGGCCTCGAAGGCTTCGGGGCCGAGCTTCTCGTCGACGAACCGCTCGAAGAGGTTGAACACGATGCCCTTCATGGCACCCGTGAAACGGCACGTCTTGCGCGAACCCTAAGTCGGGCCTGGCGAACCCACCTGAACGCTTCGTCGAATCAAGGGGTAGGTACTGCTCCTACTCCGCAGGCCGCGTTGATTCGCCCCACCACGGCCTCTTCGGAGGCGACCGCCTTCGTCAGCGCATCGCTTGCCTTCTCCATCGCCTCGAAGTCCTTCTCGCGCGCGGCGCGGACCGTCTCGCGCGCGGACTGGACCGTGGTGGCGAGCATCCGAAGGTAGCCGTCTCGCGCGGCCATCACGGTCGAGTCATCACCGGCGAGCTTCTCCACCTCGACCTTGGCTCGGGCCGCCGAGGCCGCGAGGGCCTCGAGCTCCTTCGTTCCGTCGCCCGACAGCGTCCCGGTGATCTTGTGCGACTCCTCCACCGTGCGGTTCACCACGGCGATCAGCTCACGGCACAGCGTCTGTTTGTCCAGCTTGGCGCCGGTGGCGGAGGCAGCTTGCGGCTGGCTCGACGTGCTCGGCGCGGGCGGTGAGGCAGAAGGGTCTTCGCAGGCCAGCGCACACGCGGCGAGGACGATCATGATCGGGCTCAGGCCGTTCATGGCCCTGCGCGTTAGCACGGCGGTCCGGCGATGGCTCCCGGGGAGCCGCGTTGCCGCTCAGGTCACTGCCGTTTCCTCGAGCTCCTTGCCGCGCGTCTCCGGGAAGCGGGCCAGGATGATGCCGAGCGCGATCATCGGGAAGACCGCGGTCGCGCTCACCGCGACGCTCCACGAGCTCTGCTCGGCGAGCCACCCCACCGCGACGGGCGCCAGGACATAGCCGACGCGGCCGAGCAGGTTGTTCGCCCAGGCGAACGCGTCCGCGCGGAGCTCGGTGGGGAACAGCTCCGCGTTGTAGGCGTTGAGGACGGTCAAGATGGCCGTGGTGCCGAAGATGGCGACCGTGAGGGCCGCCGTGAGCGAGACCTTGCCCGCCGCCAGGTAGGCCGCGGACGTCCCGAGCGAGGTGGCCACGAAGATGATCACGGCGCCCAGCCTGCGTCCCCAGAGGTCGAGCATCTTGCCGGCGAGGAAGACGAGCGGCAGCGCCCCGACGGCGGCGACCGAGATGGAGAGCCCGGCCTCCGACTCCGTCAGGTTGCGCTCGTGCAACGCGAAGTCCTTCCAGAACGTGACCGCGGTCTGCGTGCAGACGTAGGAGAGCGCCCACACCGTTGCGACCAGGGCGACCCGCCCCGCGTGTGGTCCGCGCAGGATGGAGAAGAAGCTCGCGCGCTGCGCCCCCGCTCGTGACTGGAACCGCTTCGTCTCCTGCATGCCTCGGCGCGCGAACGCGACGAGAAGGAGCGGGACGGCGCCGACGAAGTAGACCGTGCGCCAACCCGTCGGCAGCCGGAGCAAGACGGGCACGAGCCCCGCGCACACGATCGCGCCGAGGCTCGAGCACGCCTGGATGATCCCCATCGCGTGCCCCCGCTCCGCCGCGGGGAGCTCCTCCGCGGCGATGACGAGCGAGATCGCCCACTCCGCGATGAGGAAGATCCGGCCGAGGAGCTGCGCGATGGCGAAGGTCCAGATGTTCGGGGCGAGCCCCGACGCGAGCGACGCCACCGTGTAGCCGGCGATGGTGACGGCGAGCGCGCGCTTGCGCCCCCACGTGTCCGCACGGCGCACCAGCCAATACGCGATCATGGTGCCCACGTTCACGACGGTCACGAGCGCCCCTCCGGCGACCTTCGACAGCTCGAAGTGATCGCGCAGCGTGGGCAGGAGCTGGGAGAGCGCGAGGAAATCGTAGCCCTCGAAGAACGACGCGACGCTCAGGAAGACGAGCAGGCGACGTCGATACGCTGCTTCGGGCGACACTGGAGAAGGCAATCAGACCGGCGTCCGAGCGGCAAGGCAGGCTCGCGCCTCTCACCGTGGTTTGGTAGCCTCGCACCATGTTGCAGCGCCCTTCCTTCTCCCTCGGTCCTTCCTCCGTTCTGTTCCTCCTGGGCGGCGTCGTCGCGCTCGGCTGCTCGGCAGGCACCAACGAGGGCTCCGGCGGCGGAGGCGGCAGCGACTCGACCGGAACGAAGAGCACGGGCAGCCAGAACACCGGAGGCGGCTTCGGGCAGGGCGGTGGTTTCGGCCAAGGTGGCGGTCCCGGAAACGAGGTCGGGTGCAGCCCCGATCTGAAGAGCGTGGTCGACGCAAACGGCAACATCCTCACCACGTGCCCGCCCGATCAAGGATGCGCAGCCGGGATGTGTGTCCCCGCTTGCGACGCCGCGGCCGCGTCCAAGGGCAGCATCGGCTGCGACTGGCTCATCGCCACGCCCGACTTCTACACGGGTATCACGCCGCCCTGTTTCGCCGCTTTCGTCACGAACAACTGGGACAAAGATCTCGTCATCGACGTCTCGCGTGGCGGCGTCAGCTACGACGCGACGACGTTCGGCCGCATCGCGCAGTCCGATCCCAACGTGGGCAGCTGGCCCGCCGTGCCTGCGACCGGGCTTCCGCCGGGCGAGGTCGCGGTCCTCTTCCTCTCCGACGATCCGTCGAGCGTGAACGGCGGCCCGCTCACGTGCCCGATACAACCGGCGGTTCGCACCGGCGGCGGCACCGCGGTGATCGGAACCGGGCTCGGGACCGCGTGGCACATCCAGACGGACGCGCCCGGCACGATGTACGACATCCTGCCGTACGGTGGCGCGCTCTCGTATCTGCCGAGCGCGGAGCTCGTACAGCCGACGACTGCTTGGGGAACCAACTATGTCGCCGTCTTGCCGCCGGCCTCGTCCGGTCCGTCCTGGGGACAGATCGTCGCCTCGGAGGACGCGACCACCGTGCAGATCCTCCCGAGCGTCTCGCTCCCCGGTGGCGGCAGCGTGCCTGCGCTGAACCCCAACGTTCAGGGAACGCTGACGCTCCAGAAGGGCCAATACGTCCAGTGGCGCGGGCCCGAGATGACCGGCTCGATCATCCAGAGCGACAAGCCGATCGCCTTCACCGGCGGCGACGGCTACCAGTGTTACTCCTCGGCGACGTCGTCCGGGGGCGGGTGTGACTCGGGGCACCAGCAGATCCCCGCCATCTCGGCGCTCTCGGATCAATACATCGGGATGGCGTTCGCTTCGCGCATCGGTGGCGCGGAGAGCATCCCGTACCGCATCGTCGGCGTGACGGACGGCACGACGCTCACGTTCGACCCGCCGGTCCCGAGCGCGCCCGCGACGCTGAGCCTCGGCCAGAGCGTACAGTTCGAGGCGTCGACCTCGTTCAAGGTGACGAGCCAGGACAAGGACCACCCGTTCTATTTGGGGCAGGTCATGCCAGGCGCCGGCTGCGCGGGCGACGAGGATTTCGTGAACATGTTGCCTCCCGCGCAGTGGCTCGCGAAATACGTCTTCTTCTCCGATCCCACCTACCCGACGACGAACCTGGTCTTCGTTCGGGCCAAGACGAACGGGACCTTCGCCGACGTGAACCTCGAGTGCTACGGCACGGTGACGGGGTGGCAGCCGATCGGCAGCGCCGGCGAATACGAGATCACGACAGTCGATCTCATCCGCGAGAGCGTCCCCAACGGCGCTTGCACGAACGGCCCGCAGGTGGCGAGCAGCACGGCGCCGTTCGGGCTCCAGGTGTGGGGCCTGTCGAGCTGCTCGTCGTACAGCTACCCGGCGGGCGGAAACGCCTCCACCATCAACACGGTCGTCGTGCCCCCCGTGCCGCGCTGAGGGCGCTGTCGGGCGGAGGAAGAAAAGGTAGGGGCTTTGCGTAGATGCCTGGGCTCAAGGGCCGAGGTATCTCGTGATGAAAAAAGGGCTTTCTTCTCGCGGGACGGCGCTCGTTGCCCTGTCCCTTGTGGCCGTCGGTTGTGCGCCGGGCGCTCCGGGTGACGAATCGGAAGGGGCGGAGGACCAGCCCTCCGCGCTCGAAGGAGCGCTCCTTCCGGACATCGTCGTTCGCGAGTCGGACCTCCACACGAACTACCTCGACGTCGTCTCCGTGCCGGGACGCACGCTGTTGCGGCTCTCGAACGGCACCGCCAACGTCGGCGCGGGCAAGCTCTACCTCTACGGCGTCTCGCCCGCGAACCCGGACGGCACGCAGACCGTCATGCAGCGCATCTTCAACGCTGGCGGCGAGTATGAGGATCGCGTGGCCGGCAGCTTCACCTACCACCCGTCGCACAGCCACGTGCACTTCGACGGCTGGGCGAGCTACCGCATCCGCCAGATCCTCCCGGGTGACGGGGTGGGCGATATCGTGGCCGAGGGCGCGAAGACGAGCTTCTGCATCCTCGATCTCGGCATCCACTCGAGCTCGCTCCCCAACTTCGACCCCGACGGGGAGTTCCACAGCTGCGGCTCTTCGATCCAGGGCCTCTCGGTCGGCTGGGTCGACACCTACGGCGCCGGCCTCGACGGGCAGAGCATCGACATCACCGGCGTGCCCGACGGCGTCTACTGGCTGGAGTCGGTCGTCGACCCGCTCGACAAGGTGCTCGAGAGCGACGAGACGAACAACGCCACGCGCATCAAGGTCACGATCGGCGCGCCCCCGCTGGGGCAGGACGCGTACGAGCCTGACGATTCCGTTTCGGAGACCGATGGTCAGGCGCTCGGCGGCCTCAACAGCCCGAACCTCGGCCCGGTCGACCCGACCCGCACCATCACCGGCGTGAACATCCACGACGCAAACGACGTGGACTGGTACCGCTTCTACGCCAACGACACGGGCGCGGCCGCGGACCTCGTCCGGCTCACGCACCAGGCGGCGGAGGGCGACCTCGATCTCGAGCTCCGGGACGCGAGTGGCGCGCTCGTCGCCTCGTCGGAGGGCACTGGCGACCAGGAGCAGATCTCCCTCGAGGGGCGCCCGCAGGGGTTCTACTACGCGGTCGTCCGCGGCAAGGGCGGCGCCACGAACCCGGCGTACCAGCTCTTTATCGACCCGCCCGCCAACCAGGCGCCGGTCCTCACGTTCACGGCCCCCGGGCCGGGCAACACGGACGTGGTGCACGCGCTCGAGACGTTCAACGCGACCTGGACGGTGAGCGATCCCGAGGGCGACTCCACCTGGGTCAGCCTCTGGCTGAACAAGCAGCCGACCCTCGACGGCCAGCAGGTCTTCCTGGAGACGTCGCGCTTCACGCCCGGCGAGGAGGGCTTCCACGTCGTCAACACCTCGTACGTCGGCGAGGGAACCTATTGGGTCTACGCCGAGGTGACCGACGGCGGGACGACCGTGGGCGTGTGGTCGCCCGGGACGCTCAGCTTCGTCCCCAACCCCGTCTGCGCCCATCCGCTCTGCCAGCAAGGCGCGAAGCTCAACGCGGCGGTGTGTGATCCGTGCGCCGCGCAGGTCTGCGCCGTCGACTCCTACTGCTGCTCGACGGCTTGGGACTCGATCTGCGTGGGCGAGGTGGCCTCGGTCTGCCAGCTCACGTGCCCGAGCACCACGGCGGTCGACCTCGGGGTCGCGTCACGCGGCGCCAAGCTCGTCGTCACCGGCGCGGGGCTCACGGGGGCGAGCAGCGTGACCATCGGCGGCGTCGAACAAGCCTTCACGGTCGACTCCGCGACGACCCTGACGATCCCGAGCATCACGAACGGCACGCCGACCGGGTCGCAGAGCCTGCTCGTCACCACCCCGCTCGGCACGGCCGCGCCCTATTCGCTCACCGTGATCGACCTCGCCGTGAACGAGCTCGACTCCGACCAGACGGGCACCGACACGCTCGAGTTCATCGAGCTCTCCACCGGCGTGCCCAACGTGTCGCTCGCGGGGTACTCGTTGGTCTTCTTCAACGGCACGAACGACGCCGCGTACCAGGTGATCGATCTGTCCGGCGTGGTCTCGGACGGCAGCGGGCTCGCGCTGATCGGCAACCCCGGCGTCGTTCCCGCCCCCCAGAAGACGTTCGCGAACAACCTGCTCCAGAACGGCGCGGACGCCGTGGCGATCTACCAAGGTCTCTTCGCGAGCGGCGGTGGCGTCTCGCAGAGCGGGCTCATCGACGCGCTCGTCTACGACACGAACGACGCAGACGACGCCGGGCTCCTCGCGCTCGCTCTCGACGGGGTTCAGGTCAACGAGTCGACGATCGCGCGGACCTTGAAGCGCTGCGGCTCCGGGCGCCGGCTCGGCGCGAAGTTCGTGGCGACCACGGCTCCGAGCCCCGGCGCACCAAATGGCGTGACCTGCCCCTGACGAGAAGACGCGCCCCCTCTCCAGCTCGTGGAAGGGGGCGCGGTGTGTGTGGCCGAGGGCGGCTCAGGCCTTCTTGCCCTTCTTGTTGCCCTTCTTGTCCTTGCGGTGCTCGGCGACCTCTTTCCTCATCGCCTTGCGCTCGTCCTTCGCGATCTCGCGGACATGCTTCGCCTCGTCGAGCGTGACGGTGCCGTCCTTCCCCGCCTCGGTCGCGGCCCCACGGACGCGGCCCGCGCCCTCGTCGAAGCGCTTCAGCGCGGCCGTGCGCTCCGCTTCGCTGACCTTGCGCTTCTCGAGCATCGCCGCGACCCTCTCGCGCATCTTCGCGATGCGGTTCTCGATGCGGCGCGAGAACTCGTCGGACTTCATCGGGAAGTGTTTCTCGGCGTCTTTGCCCTTGCTCTTGCCCTTGGCGCCTTCCTTCGCTTGGGCGACGGCGCTCTCGTCGCCCGCGCTCTCGGAGCCGCTGGCGATGGCCACAGCAGGGACCGAGCCGAGGAGCAGAGCCGCGAGAACCGACGTGACGAACGAACGAGCAACCATGTCATGCCTCCTTGAAGGACCGGCTGTGTCGGCCGGCCACGGTGAGCGGTAGAGCAAGCGGGGTGCCACTCCCAAACCCGAGGAAACCAGCTAGACTCGGGTGCGGAGCAACAGCCGCAGGTGCGGAGCCTCCGCGGGGAGGGGCTGCTCGGGTCTGCGCATTGCAGCTCCACTCGGGGGAACACCTATGGGCAAGACCGAAGATCTGCTCCTCGTGGATTTGCTCACGGCGGGGACCCGACACGAAGTGTTGCGGTTCGGTGTCGAGATCTTCGAGCGTCGCGGCGCCTGTTACCTCTTCGAGGATGTCGTCACGCCGGCGCTCCGGGAGATCGGCCGCAGGTGGGAGGAGCGATCGCTCGGTGTCGCCGACGAGCACCTCGCGACCGCCGCGGTGGAGGCGACCCTCGGTGGGTTGGTTCCCCGGTTCCCCGGGGCTCGGCCTCGGGCTCTACATCGCCCGCCAGATCGTGGAGGCACACGGCGGACGGATCTGGGTCGAGGGCCGTCCCGGCCTGACGAGCTTCCACTTCACGTTGCCTCGTGGCCCGGCGCCAGGCCGCGGGCTCACGCCTGCGCCTTGAGGCCGAACTTCGCGATCAGGCGCTGCAGGTGGCGGCGGTCGACGCCCGCGTCGCGCGCCGCCTTGGAGACGTTCCCGCCCGCTCTGTCGAGCGCGGCGACCGTGAACGCGCGCTCGAAGCGCTCGTTCAGCGCCTCCTTCGCCTCGTGGTACGGCAGCGCGAGCAGGTCGTGCATCGCGCCGTCGGAGGAGTCACCCGAGGGCGCCGCGCGGACGGACGCCGGCCCGGTGCCCATGGGCGAGGTCTCCCCGGGGGCCAGCGTGGGCCCGAGCACCGCCCAGCGCTCCACGATGTTGCGCAGCTCGCGTACGTTGCCCGGGAAGTCGTAGCGTGACAGCATCGTCATAGCCGTCTCGTCGAGCTTCTGGGGTGCGGCGAGGCCCTGGGCCTTTCGGCGTCGCTCGAGCTCCTGCCAGATGCCGTCGACGAGGAGCCGCAGATCCTCCAGCCGCGTTCGCAGGGGAGGGATCTTCACCGTGACGACCGCGAGCCGGTAGTAGAGATCTTGCCGGAACCGTCCGGCGGCGACCTCCTTCACGAGCGAGCGGTTCGTGGCAGCGACCACGCGCACGTCGATCGAGACGGCGCGATCGCTCCCCACCGCCTTCACCTCGCGGCGCTCGAGGGCGCGGAGGATCTTCGCCTGCATGTCGAGCGGAAGCTCCCCGATCTCGTCGAGGAACAGCGTGCCCTGGTGCGCGCTCGCGAACGCGCCCTTGCGCTCGCGCAGCGCCCCGGTGAACGCGCCCTTCTCGTGGCCGAAGAGCTCGCTCTCCAGGAGCTCCTTCGGGATCGCGCCGCAGTTGACGGCCACGAGGTCCCCGGGGCGCCCGCTCGCCTCGTGGAGCCCCTCGGCCGCGAGCTCCTTGCCGGTGCCGGTCTCGCCCTCCACCAGGACCGTGAGATCGCTCGGCGCGACCTTCTCGAGCAAAGCGAAGGTCTCGCGCATCGACGCGCTGGCACCGAGCATCCGCCCGAAGCTCGGGCGCGGGGAGATGTCGTGCTCAACGGTCTCGGCCAGCGGGACGAGGCGAAGCGTGCTGTTGCCGAGCTGGACCAGCACCTCGCTCGTGACGATGACGGAGCGGACGACGACGTCGCCGATGAGCGTGCCGTTCGTGGAGCCCAGATCGGTCACCAGGAAGCCCTCCGGCAGGAGCCGGACCGCCAGGTGCTCGCGCGAGACCGCGCCGTCCGACAGGGTCACGTCGGCGTCGGGGCTCGAGCCGATGCGGATCTCCTCCTGGGCGAAGGCGTGTACGGTGCCCACCTCACGGGCGTCGGGGCTCATGACGATCGCGACGCGGAGCTTGCGAACGCGCCGCACGCTGGGCCCGGACTCGCGGGTGATGACCTCCGTCGCTGGGCCGGGGCGCGCCCGGCCCGAAGCCCCGCCCGCCGCGCTCATCCGCGAGCGGCCCTGACCAGCGCCTGCACCACGTCCACGTCTCGCACGCCGTCGGCCTCCGCCCGATAGGAGAGCACGAGACGGTGCCGCAGGGCAGGCACGACGAGGGCGCGGACGTCGTCCACGTCGGCAGCGGCCTCGCCGCGCAGGGCCGCCCGCGCCTTGGCAGCCAAGACGAGAGCCTGGCTCCCGCGCGGGCCGGCGCCGAAGCGGACGTAGTCCCGCACCTCTTTCGGGGCTCCGGCGTCGGTCGGGCGGGACATGCGCGCGAGCCGCACGGAGAGGGCGATCGCCTCGTCCGTCGCCGGGATCCTCGGAACCAGGTCGCCGAGCAGCCGCACGTCCTCCAGCTTGAGGATGGGCTGGATCTCCGGCCGCGGGCCCGTCGTCGTCCGGCGGGCGATCTCCACCTCCTCGGCCTCCGACGGGTACTCGACGTGGATCTCCAGGAGGAACCGGTCGAGCTGCGCTTCCGGCAGCGGATAGGTGCCCTCCTGCTCGATGGGGTTGCGCGTCGCGAAAACCTGGAACGGATCGGGCAACGGATGGGTCTTGGTCCCGACCGTCACGCGGCGCTCCTGCATGGCCTCGAGCAGCGCGGCCTGCGTCTTGGGCGGCGTGCGGTTGATCTCGTCCGCCAGGACGAGGTTGTGGAAGATGGGGCCGCGCGCGAACACCAGCGATCGACGGGCGTCGTCCTGGCTGAGGACGTCGGTCCCGGTGATGTCCGCGGGCAAGAGGTCGGGCGTGAACTGGACGCGGCCGAACGAGAGATCGAGCGCCTTGGCCATCGACGACACGAGCAGCGTCTTCGCCAGCCCCGGCACGCCGACGAGCAGCGCATGCCCGCGCGCCAGGAGGGTCGCGAGCATGAGGTCGACGACTTGCTCCTGGCCGACGACGGCCTGGCCGATCGCGGCCTTGAGGCGCACGACCGCGTCTTTCGTTCGCGCGAGGAGATCGGTCGCGCTGGGACGCTCCGGGACGAGATCGGGAGGCGAAGCTGCCATTTGAGAAAGAGGCTCGTACCGCTAAGACCGGGTCCAAGCAAGCTCGGGAGATTGTGATACCAAAGACCCATGCCGCCCCGCGCCGACGCCGCCCGTGAAAAGACGGAAGACGGCACCCCGAACGACGAGGCCCCCGCTCGGCCCACGCTGGTTCAGCCGGCCAAGCGAGCCGAGGCGGAGGAGAAGCCCGGCCCGTGGCGCTCCTACAAGGAGGTGCTCGCCCGGCTCGCGCAGCGCCTGCTCGACGCCCAGCGCCCCATCCGGATCCTGAACGCGCTCAGGTGGCCGCAGGCGGCGGAGGAGTCGTTCCTGAAGTCGCGCGCCCGCGAGCTTCCGTCGATCGAGTACGACGCCGACCTCGGCTTCGACCCCGAGGCGAAGAAGGCGGAGCTGGTCGAGCTGGCGAAGGACATCGACAAGGAGCTCGGACAGAAGGACGAGCTCGCACGAATCCTCAAGGACTCGGTGGAGGACTTCCAGCGCGTCGTCGTCATGCTCGAGTCGCGCGGCACGAAGCGCTTCTACGATCAGTCCAGGCGCCTCTACGGGTCCGCGAAGGACGTGTTGCCGGATGGCAAGACCACGGTCCGCAGCATGGCCCTCTCGCTGTACGAGCAGCTGACGAGCATCGCGTGTGAGCGCCTCGGTGAGCCGCAGCGGCGCGACATCGACGCACAGACCGCCGCGCTCGTCCTCAACGAGCGGCTGGGTCGATTTTTCGGCGAGACCGCCGTGCGCGTGCAGGTAGACGACACGCTCGTCGCCGACGCGGCGGCGGGGAGCGACTACGTGAAGATCCGCTCCGGTGCCACCTTCTCCCGGAGCGATCTCGACATCCTCGAGGCGCACGAGGGCTGGGTCCACCTGGCCACGAGCCTCAACGGCGCCGAGCAGCCGGTCGCGCGTTGGCTCGCGAAGGGCCCGCCGCGCACCGCCGCGGTGCAAGAGGGCTTGGCGGCCCTGGTGGAGATCCTCACGTTTCGAAGCACGCCCCGCCGCGCGAAGAAGCTGAACGACCGCGTGCTCGCGGTCGACAAGGCGGAGGACGGCGCGAGCTTCCTCGACGTCTTCGAGTGGTACCGGACGGAGGGCTACGAAGAAGACGAGTGCTTCCAGAACACGATGCGCATCTTCCGTGGCGGCTTGATGGAGGGCGGCGCGCCCTTCACGAAGGACGCCTGTTATTGCGCGGGCATCGTGCTCAACCAGGCCTTCATGCTCGCGGCCATTCAGCACGATCGGGCGGAGCTCATCCCGTTTTTGTTCGTGGGCAAGGTGGCCCACGAAGACGTCCCCGTCCTGTTCCGGCACGTCAGCGACGGCATCGTCAAGCCGCCCACGTTCATGCCGATGATCTTCGAGGACATGAACGGCCTCGCCGTGTGGCTGAGCTTCTCGTCGTTCTTCTCGACGCTCTGCAAGAGCAGCATCCTCGACTACTACGCCGCGAGCATGAAGCGCTGACGGGCCACGCGTCAGCGCAGCGCCCTTGCCATGAGCTCCACCGCGCGGTGGATCCGCGCCTCGGTCTCGCCCGCGAAGCCGAGCCGCACGAAGGGCCGCTTCTTGCCGTCGAAGGTGAAGCGCCTGGCTGTTTGGAAGACCACGCCGCGCTGCTCGCAGCGCGCGGCCCAGTCGTCGACGTCGATGCCGGGCAGCTCCGCCCAGACGGCCATGCCGCCCACCGGGAGCGTGAAGACGACACGCGATGCCAGGTGGGCCTCCAGCGCCGAGACGAGGGCGCCGCGCCGGACCTGGTAGAGGCGCCGCATGCGCCGCGCGTGACGCAGCAGCGAGCCCTCCTCGATGAAGTCGGCGAGCGCGTGCTCGAGCACCCGGTCGCCTTGCCTGTCGACGATCGCCCGGTGTGCCGTCGCGCGAGCGAGGAGGGGACGCGGTCCGATCAAGAAGCCGAGGCGGAGCGCGGGCGCCAGGATCTTCGAGAGCGTGCCGAAATACACGACCGAGCCCGCCTGGTCCGCGCTCTTGAGCGGCAAGACGGGCCGCCCGTCGTAGTGGAACTCGTGATCGTAGTCGTCCTCCAGCACGGCGATCCGATGCTCCTTCGCGATCCCGAGGAGCTCGAGGCGCCGGGCGGAGGAGAGGAGGACGGTGGTCGGGTACTGGTGGTGGGGGGTGACGTAGACCGCGCGAACGCCTCCGCGCTCGCACCGGGCGCGGACCGCGGCGACGGAGATGCCGCCGCGGTCGACCGGGACGGGCTCGAGGACGGCGCCCGCCGCGCGGAGCGCCTCCCACGCGGGGCGGTAACCGAGCGCTTCGACGAGGACGACGTCGCCCGGGGAGAGGAGCGCGCGCGCCGCCAGAAAGAGCGCCATCTGGCTCCCGCGCGTGACCAGGATGTCCTCGTGATCGATCGAGAGCCCCCTCGCGCTCGCGAGGACCGAGGCCAGCGCGCGCCGGAGCGCCTCCTCTCCACGTGGGTCTCCGTAGCCGAAGAGCGGCGCGCCGCGCCTGTTCGCGGCGCGCCGGTAGGCACGGGCGAGCGCCTTCGTGGGCAGCTCGCGGAGGTCCGGCAATCCGCCGAGCAACGCGATGCTGCCGGCGGGCGGCGGCGACGCGACGACGTCGACCGGGACGGGCGTGAGCGAGAACCCGACGCGATCCGGGTCGGGTGAAGGGCCGCCCGACGTGCGTCGCGGCGGGCGCGGTGGGAGGTCCGCTCGGACCCGCGTCTGGCGAGCGGGCAGCGACTCCGTGTAGCCCTCGGCTTCGAGCTCCCGGTAGGCCGCGAGCACCGTGTTGCGGTGGACCCCGAGCGTCTCGGCGAACGTCCTCGAGCCTGGAAGCGGCGCTCCTGGCTTGAGCCGACCGCGTCCGATGTCCCGCGCGATGGATCGGGCGATGCGGAGGAACATCGGCTCGTCCCCCGGGTCGAGCGCGAGCGTCCAGCGGTCCACGAGGGAACAGGTAGCACAACTGGTCTAGTGAGATGATTCAAACTGGATCTTTCTGGTGGACCAGATGGGCGGCAAGCTCCTCGGCATGCGACGCCCCGTCTTTCGAAGGCCGACCGAAGAAGCGGTCGCCCTCTTCGCGGCCGCCCACCACGTCCACCTCGCGTCCACGACGCCCGGCGGGGCGCCGGTCCTCAAGACGCTCCACGCCGTCGTCGACGAGGGCGCCCTCTTCTTCCACGCGGCTCCGGTCGGAGAGAAGCTCGAGGTCGTGGGCCGGCCGGCCGTCGTCACCGCCGTGGAGGTGGTCGCCCAGATCCCGAGCTACTTCACCGATCCGGAGCGCGCGTGTCCCGCCACCACGCTCTACCGCAGCGCGCAAGCACACGGGGTGATCGAGGAGGTCACCGACCCCGAGCGCAAGGCGAGCGCGCTCCGAAGGCTGATGGAGAAGCTGCAGCCGGAGGGCGGATACGCGCCGCTCGCGGCAGGCTCGCCGCTCTACCAGAAGGCGATCGCGGGGCTCTTCGTGGGGCGTCTGTCGCTCGATCGGGTCGACGGCAAGGCCAAGCTCTGCCAGCACAAGCGCCCCGCCGAGCGAGCGAAGATCGTCGAGGCCCTGTTCCGTCGGGGTGAGCCGGGGGACTGTCGCGCGATCGAGGCGATCCTCGCGGCGAGCGCCGAGGACCCTCCGCCTCCTCTCCTCGCGGGCCCCCGCGGGAGTCGGTTCTGCCTGGCTCCGTCGCCAGAGGACGCGGCCGCATCGGCGCGGCTGCTTGCGGGCACCTACTGGAACGATCGGTTCGACGAGCGAGCGCTGACCGAGGCGCAGATCGGCTCTCAGGCGTTTGTCGTCCTGCGCGACGCCGCCGGCGAGGTGGTCGCGAGCGCGCGGGCGATATCGGACGGCGTGAAACACGCCTGGGTGTACGACGTCATCGTGGCGCCTGGCTGGCGCGGGTCCGGCGCCGGCACGGCGCTGATGCGCCTGCTCCTCGACCATCCGGCGATCCGGCGCGCGCGCCTCGTTCATCTCGGGACACGCGACGCGGTGCGGTTCTACGAGCGCCTGGGCTTCGTCGAGAGCACGAAGATCGCGAGGCCGTACCGCTCCACCACGATGACCTTCGACCGGCGAGGCACGGGCGAGAGCGATCGCCTTTCCGGGTGAGCGGATGCGTGGCAAGCCTCCCGGCGGAGACGTGCCCGCATGACCGACAGCCGAGACCTCGACGATTGGGAGACCATCCGCGCAGAAGGCCACCGCCTGGTCGACGAGATGGTCGATCACCTCGCCGGTCTCGCGGAGGGGCCCGTCTGGCGCGCCATGCCTCCGGAGGCTCGCGCGCGACTGCGAACCACGTTGCCTCGGCACGGCACGGACCTCGCACGCGCCCTCGACGACGCACGCGAGCTCGTCGTCCCCTACCACAGCGGCAACACGCACCCGCGTTTCTTCGGCTGGGTGCAAGGCGGGGGCCTCGGCGTCGGCGTGCTCGCGGCGATCCTCGAGGCGGGGCTCGACGCGAACTGCGGTGGTCGGGACCACGCGGCGGTCGCGGTGGAGGCCGAGGTGGTGGGCTGGATGCGCGAGCTCTTCGGGTTTCCCGAGGGCGCCTCGGGCGTCTTCGTGACGGGCACCTCCCAGGCGAACCTCCTCGCGGTCCTCATCGCGTCGCGCGCCGCGGCCGGGCTCGCGGTGAGGCAAAGCGGGCTGGGATCACGCGGGCTCGCGCTTCGTGGCTACGCATCGTCGGCGGTCCATGGCTGCGTCCCCCGGGCGTTCGACGCGGCCGGCCTGGGCGAGGGCGCGCTCCGGCGGATCCGGACGGACACGCGCGGACGCCTGGACGTCGCTGCGCTCGAGCGCACGATCGCCGAGGATCGCGCCGCCGGCCTCGAGCCGTTTTTCGTCGCTGCGACGGTCGGCTCGGTCGACACGGGCGCCGTCGACGATCTCGAGGCGCTCGGCGCGCTCGCGGCGCGCGAGCGGCTCTGGCTCCACGCCGACGCGGCCTACGCCGCGATGGGCATGCTCTCGCCGGCGCTCGCGCCGCGCCTACGCGCGCTCTCGTCCGTGGACTCGATCGCGTTCGACTTCCACAAATGGACGCAGCTCCAATACGAAGCGGGCTTCCTGCTCGTGCGCGACGGTGTCGCTCACAAGGCCGCGTTCGCGAGCCCGGCCGCGTACCTGAGGCGCGAGGCGCGAGGCATCGCGGCGGGCGAGACGTGGCCCACCGATCTCTGCCTGGACCTGTCGCGTGGCTTCAAGGCGCTCAAGGTCTGGCTGGCCTTCAAGTCGCTGGGGGCGGATCGGTTGGGCGCGGCGATCGACCGGACCTGCGCGCTCGCCCGTCACCTGGCGGCGCGGATCGGCGCCGAGCCGGCGCTCGAGCTCCTGGCGCCGGTCGAGCTCAACATCGTCTGCTTCCGCGTTCGTCCGGCGCAGGGTGAAGACGGCGACGAGCTCAACCGGCGCGTCGCCATCACGCTCCACGAGCGCGGTCTCGCCGCGCCGTCGACGACCACGGTGGGCGGCGCGCTCGCGCTGCGCGCCGCGGTCTTCAACCACCGGACGCGCGAGAAGGACGTGGAAGCGCTCGTCGACGCGGTGCTCTCGGTCGGCGCCGAGCTGCGCGAGGCGGCCCCCCCTCGATCAAGCTGATCCTCGGGTCGGATCAACCTGATCACCCCCCGCTGCTCCCAGGGCGGATTCGTGCGGAGATAGAGGCCGTCTCCGGCTGGCACAAGGGGTGCAAGGCGTGCGCGCCATGACGACGCGACGCTTCGACGCGCTCCGGTTGGCCTCGGTGGTAGCCCTGGCAGCGGTGACCTCGGTCGGCTGCATCGGCGACATCGGTGGGGGCGCTTCGGACGAAGACGGCCCGGGGACCGGCCCGCAGTCGTGTGAGGAGGTCGGCATCCACGGCGCCGCGCGCCCGCTGCGCCGGTTGAGCCCGGAGCAATACGAAAACACGATGCGCGAGCTCCTCGGCGACGAGGGGTTCACCGGCGACCTCGGGGAAGGGGGCGAGATCATCACGGAGAGCGAGGTGCGCGCCCTGCGTGACGGCGCGGAGCGCGCGATCTCCCGGAGCGGCTCGTGGACCAAGCCGGTCTTCCCTTGTGACATCGCCTCCGACGCCGGCGACGTCTGTGTCGACGACTTCCTCTCCGGCTTCGTGACCCGCGCGTTCCGAAGACCCGTGACCGACGCCGAGCGCGTGAGCCTCAAGGCTGTGTACGCGAACGCGCGCGGCGCCGGGATGACCTTCCAGGAGTCGATGGAGATGCTCTTCCAGGTCGTCCTGCAGGACCCCGCCTTCGTCTACCTGTTCGAGGCCGGCGAAGGCGACGCCTCGGAGACGACGCGGAAGCTCAAGAGCTACGAGGTCGCGTCGCGCCTCTCGTACCTCCTGTGGAACACGATGCCCGACGACGCGCTCTTCGCGTCCGCGGAGAGCGGTGAGCTCGACGAGGCCGACGGGCTCGCGACCCAGGCCGCGCGCTTGCTCGACGACCCGCGCGCCGAGCGAGCCGTGCAGCGGTTCGTGTCGCACTGGCTTCAGCTCGACGGCGGGATCCTCCACCACGCGCTCGAGGAGGCCGACAAGGACGCGGCGCTCTACCCCGAGTTCGATCCGGCGCTGCGCGCCGCCATGCGCGCCGAGACCGAGGCGTTCGTGCGGCGCGTGTTCTTCGAGGACAACGGCTCGCTCGCGGATCTCCTGACCTCCAACCGCGCCTACGTGAACGGCCCGCTCGCGGCGCTCTACGGCGTGCCCGGCCCGACCGACGAGTCGACCTGGCAGTGGGTCGAGCTCGACCCCGCCCAGCGCGCCGGCATCCTGACCAGGGCCGCGTTCCTGACGGTCCTGTCGACGGCGAAGGTGACCGCGCCCATCCGTCGCGGGGTCTGGGTGGTCGAGGAGATGTTGTGCAGCGAGCTCGGTGAGCCGCCGGCGAACGCCAACAACGTCAAGGTGGAGGGGGGCGTCGTCGACGGCAAGCAGCTCACCGTGCGCGAGGAGGTAACGCTCCGGACCACCACGGATCCCCAGTGCGCGTCCTGCCACAACATCATCAACCCCGTCGGCTTCACGTTCGAGACCTACGACTCGATCGGCAAGTGGCAGACCGAGGAGGTGACGACCGGCTTGCCGGTCGACAACAGCGGCACCATCGCCACCACCGGCGACGTCGACGGGCCGGTCGTGGGCGCGGTGGAGCTCTCGCAGCGGCTCTCTTCCAGCGAGAGGGTGCGCGCGTGTTTCGCGGATCGCTGGTACCGGGAGGCGATCGGCGAGGCCCTCGGAGCCCTCGACACCTGCTCGCTCGAGACGATCCAGACGCAGTTCGCCGACGGAGGCAGCATGCGCGACTTGGTGCTCGCGATCATCGCGAGCGATGCGTTCCGTTACATCAACGTGTCGGAGGTCGGACAATGAGCCGCGAGCTTGTCAAAGCGCTGAAGAACTCCCGGCGTCGCGCGTTCCTCCGCCGGGCGGGCGGCGCGCTGCTCGGTCTGCCGCTGCTCGAGCTCACGCATGGCAAGGCGTGGTCCGCCGGAGAGAGCGCTCGACGGTTCATCACCGTGTTCGAGCACGGCGGGACGCTCACCAGTCAGAGCCACTCCGGGTTCCACGACGGCAACTCCGAGTATCTCGCCACCGACTACTGGCGTCCGGCCGACCCCGGGGAGGATCTCGTCCTCGGGCCGATCATGCAGGACCTCGAGGCGGTGAAGTCGAAGCTGCTCGTCCTGCGCGGGGTGGACAACATGGCCGCCGGGCAGCAAGCCCAATACGGCAGCGGCGGGCACGGTATCTCGAACGTCACCGCGCTCACCGCGGCGGACGCCGCGACGGCGGCGGACGAGGGAGAGTCGGAGTCGCTCGGCCCGTCGATCGACCACGTGCTCGCCGAGCGGCTCGCCGAGAAGTACCCGGTGAAGTTCAAGCGCATCCACCTCACCGTGACCGGCCACCAATACGGGTCTCCGTATTACGCGGGCGCCAACCAGCGCGTGTATGGGGAGGAGAGCCCCGTCGCCGCGTTCAACACCATCTTCGAAGGTGTGAACCCAGACCAGCCCGACCCGGCCTACGAGCACCTGAAGCTCAAGCGCCGCCTCGTGGTCGAAGGCGTCATGGACAGCTACAGCCAGTTCCGCGGCGTCGTGAGCCAGTCGGACATCCACAAGATCGACGCTCACCTCGATCACCTGAACGACCTCCACAAGGAGCTGCTCGCGGCGCCGGTCCTGTGCGAGCCACCGACGGGCATCTCCGCCGACGGGTCGGCGTCCGGGGACATCGTCGGGCCGCTCCACGCGAAGATCATCCTGGCCGCGCTCCGTTGTGGGCTGACGAACGTCGCCAACCTCGAGATCGCCGACATCCTCACGCCGTGGACCGCGGCCGGCCTCCAGGTCGATTCGGGGTTCGGCATCGGCCATTCGCTCGGGCACTACGCGCGTGACGTCGGCCCGACCGGCGCCTACCCGGACCTCGCGCAGCCGTGGGTCGCCGAGATGCTCGACAACCGTCGCTGGCGAATGAGCCTGTTCCAGCAGATCGCCGAGGGCCTCGACGATCCCGCCTTCATGGAAGGCGGGAGCACCATGCTCGACAACAGCCTGATGTTCTGGACGAGCGAGTTCAGCGAGCCCGCCAGCCACGTGTCGGCCGGCGCGCTGGTCCTCCTGGCCGGGAGCGCGGGCCACTATTTCAAGACCGGGCGCCACATCGACTACAACACGTTTGCGGCGCAGAACCCGGACACGCTCGAATACGCGACGAACGAGTCCACCCACAACCTCTTCACGTCGATGCTCCAGGCCTTCGGCGGTACCGACACCCATTTCGGGAGCAACCACGTCGTCCACCAGGGGCCGCTCCCGAACCTGACCTGAGCGGTGCTCGCGCGCGCGGCTACAGCGGTGTTCGGTTGCCGTGATCGAGTTTGCCGCTCCAAGGGCTCCCTTGGGTGAGAGCCCTTTCCGCGGCAAACAAGCCCCCCCCTCTGCACCCGCCGCTCGATCGTCAATGGCGAGGGTCGGTCAAGGCAACCGACCCTCGCTGTATCGCTCGGCCTTGCCGTCGCGCAGGCCTCTCGGGAACCGCCAGAGCTCGTCGCGAAGGTGGAGCCAGGCCGCCTTGGAGGACGTCCAGATGTGGGCCCGCGGCGGCACGAGATCGGGGTCGTCGAGGGAGCCGAGCGTGACGTCGATGTACTCGGGCTCCTCCTCGGAGACGTACACGAGCTGGGCGCCGCAATCTCCGCAGAAGTCCCGGACGACGGGGGGCGACGAGGCGCGGCGCTTCGGGGTGCCGGCCAGCCAGGTGAAGCCGGAGCGGGCCAGCGTGAGCCAGCCGACCGGCGTCGCGCCGCACGCGCGGCGGCAGTCCGCGCAATGGCACAACGTGGAGGCGACGACCGGCCCCATCACGCGGTAGCGCAAGGCTCCGCAAGCGCAGCCGCCCTCGGCGGTCACCGTGGGCAGCGGGCCCTTGTTCACTGGCGGCAGCTCGGCCGCGTCCTTGCGTCGATCGAACGTCGACTCGCGCAGCACCGCGCAGACCTGGAGGGTGTACGCGTCGTACCATGCGGCCCGCCCCTCGGCCTGGGTCGCCCGGTGCTGGTCGTGCACGCGCCATTTCCGGAGGTGCTCCGGCGAGTCGAACTCCATCAGCGCGAGGCGCTCGCCGTCGTCCGAGACGAAGTCGGCCGACGAGACGAAGCCCGGCATCGACTCGGCGATCTTGAGCATCGCGTCGGCGCGCTCCGCGTAGACGGCATCGACTCCCGCACGCAGCCGGCTCCGAAAGATGATGATGCGCGCGTCGTCTTGCACGCGGTGCATGATGTCAGATGGCGACGCTTCCTGGTACGCTCGGCAGGACGTGCGGTTCTTCGGTCTGGCAGGCCTGCTCTTCGTAGGGTGCGTCGTCCCCGAGGTGGACATCGAGGGCCGACCGTGTCCTTGCCCGGATGGCTACACCTGCGACGGGGGAACGCAGACGTGTACCCGTAGCGACGCGGTCGCGGGGACCGGTGGCTTCGGCGGGGGGAGCACGGCGACGACCTCGACCACGGGCGCCGGTCCTTGCCAGGGCCTCTGCGGCTCGCCGGGGTGCAGCGCTTGTCCCATGGTGCCTGTCGTCGACGCGGGCGGGTTCGGAATCGACGCGCTCGAGGTCACGCGCGGCGACTACGCCGTCTTCCTCGCCGACGCCGTCGACCCAGCCTCCCAGGTCGCCTGGTGTCAGTGGAACGTGTCGTTCGAGCCACTGGTCGACGACGCAGCCGGTTGCCTCTCTCCCTTCGACTTTTCCAAGGCCGCGTTCCCGATGTCGTGCGTGGATTGGTGTGACGCCGCCGCCTATTGCGCGTGGGCTGGCAAACACCTCTGCGGTCGTCGCGGGGGTGGCAGCTCGCTCGACGAGGCCGACGTCAACGACCCGGCGCAGAGCGAGTGGTACGCGGCCTGCAGCGCCGGCGGGACGCTCGCCTTTCCCTACGGCGACACGGTGGAGCCCAGCTCGTGCAACACCTCCGGCAACGGAGCGGATCTCGTGGGCTCGGGCTGGTTCGCCGACTGTGAGGGCGGCTACGCGGGCATCTTCGACATGGTGGGCAACGTCGAGGAGTGGGAAGACGCGTGTGACCTCACCGGTGATCCGGCCGGGGACAACTGCCTGCTCCGCGGGGGCGCGTTCTGGGCGGACGACAGCACCCCCGATCGCGACTTCGCGAGGTGCTCGTCCAACTTCGAGCGGCGCCCGGATCGCAGCGCCGCCTCGCACGACTGGGGTTTTCGTTGCTGCAGCGGTCCGTGAGCCCCACCCGGCTGGGACGCTACGAGGTCATCGGCTTGCTCGCGACGGGGGGCATGGCCGAGGTGCACCTCGGCCGGCTCATGGGGCCGAGCGGCTTCGAGCGCGTCGTGGTGCTCAAGCGCATCTTGCCGCACCTGGCGCGCGAGGCGGCGTTCGTGGACATGTTCCTCGACGAAGCGCGCATCGTCGCCAAGATCGATCATCCGAACGTGGTGCAGGTCATCGAGCTCGGCCGTGACGGCGACGAGCTCTACCTGGCGATGGAGCTCGTCGAAGGCGAGAGCCTCGGGGGCTTCATGCGGCGCCACTGGGTCGACAAGATGCAGATCGGCGTCGAGCTCGCCGTGTTCATCGTCGCCCAGGCCTGCTCGGGCCTACACGCAGCGCACGAGCTTGTCGACACGGAGGGGCGGCCGCAGCAGATCGTGCACCGGGACGTCTCGCCGCAGAACATCATGATCACCTACACGGGGCGCGTGAAGGTCCTCGACTTCGGCATCGCCAAGGCGATCGATCGGGCCACGCGCACGCGGACCGGAGAGCTGAAGGGCAAGGTCGAGTACATGTCGCCCGAGCAGTGCCGGGCAGAGCCGCTCGACAGGCGGAGCGACGTCTTCGCGCTCGGCGTGCTCCTCTACGAGCTCTCCGTCGGCAAGCGGCTCTTCCGGCGCGGCAACGAGGTCGCCTCGCTCCGCGCCGTCTGCGAGGACCCGATCCCGGCGCCGCGCTCGATCGACCCGGACTACCCCGCGCAGCTCGAGGCCATCTGCCTGCGCGCGCTCGAGCGCGACGTAGACAAGCGGTTCGCCACGGCGGACGAGATGCGGCGGGAGCTCGTGGCCTTCCTGCGGACGACCCCAAACGTGGGCGTCCACGACGAGCTCCTCGCCGAGCGGATGCGCGCGCTCTTCGCCGATCGCTTGGAAAACAAAACCGTCATGATCCGGGAGCTGCGGAGCGGCGGCGCCCCGGCGGTCCTGCCGCCCCCCGAGGTCGATCTGCAGGTCGAGCCGCCCGTCGTCGCGACCGTCGCGACGCGCCCCGAGCCGACGCCGGCCGCCGCGGGCGCGGCCGCACCGGGCGCTCCCCCCAAGTGGTCGAGGCGGGCCCCGCTTTATGTCGGCGCGGCCGCGGCGCTGCTCGCCGCGTCGGCCTTTGCGATAGGCGGGCTGCGGGCGCGGCCGGAGGCGGGCGGGACCTCGCCGGAGCCGAGCGCGTTCGCGCCCGCTTCGCCGGCGCCGGCGGAGCCCAGCGTCACCCCGGCCACACCCGCTTCGGTGGTCATCGAGATCACGACGAGCCCGCCCGGCGCGCACGTCTGGGTCGGCGAGACCGATCGAGGCCCGACGCCGCAGAAGCTCGCGCTGGACCGCGGCGCGGAGCCCGTCGCGCTCGAGCTCCGGCTCGAGGGGTACGAGCCTCTCTCGGAGCGCGTCACGCCGGACGTCGATCAGCGCCTCGCGCTCTCGCTCAAGCCCGCCCTCCGCGGGCGGCCCCCAGCCCGCCCCACGGCGCCGCCCGCCTCGAGCGCCTCGGGTGGACGGTACAGAAAATTCAACTGATCTCGGGGCCCGCCCGGGCAGTGGTAGAGTCTCGTGCGTGGACGAGCACGACCTCGCGGATCTCGAAGGCGGCGCCACCGCGATACAGCCGTCGAGGCGCCCCGAAGAGCGTCCGGCCGGCTGGAGGTTGTCGGTCGCCGAGGGCCCGGACCGCGGGGCAGCGCTCGAGCTGCAGCCGGGGCAGGCCGGCCCCGTGCTCGTCGGGCAGAGCCCGTCGTGTGACCTGCGGCTGACCGATCGTCACGTCTCGCGCCGCCATCTCTCGATCGAGGCGAGCGAGAGCCGCCTCGTCTTGACGGACCTCGACTCGACGAACGGGACCTTCGTCGACGGGGTCTCGATCGCGTGCGCCTACCTCCGAGGGGACGAGTCGATCCGTCTGGGCGCGACCACGCTCCGGCTCTCGCGCAGCGCGTCCGCTCTTCCGGCGACGCCGGCCGTCGAAGAAGGCTTCTGCAAGGTGGTGGGCGCCAGCCGGGAGCTGTCGCGGCTCTATCCGCTGTTCCGCAAGCTCGCCGCCTCCGACGTGCCCGTCGTCATCGAGGGGGAGACCGGAACCGGGAAAGAGGTGCTGGCCGAGTCGATCCACGACGCGAGCGCGCGCGCCGCCGGGCCGTTCGTGGTGTTCGACTGCACCGCCGTCCCGGCCAGCTTGATGGAGGCGGAGCTCTTCGGACACGAGCGCGGCGCGTTCACCGGCGCGACGGCGACGCGGAAGGGCTTCTTCGAGCAGGCCTCCGGAGGGACGCTCCTCATCGACGAGATCGGCGATCTCGACCTCTCGCTCCAGCCCAAGCTCTTGCGAGCCATCGAGCGTCGCGAGGTGCGGCGCGTGGGCGGCGCCGAGCCGATCCAGATCGACGTGCGCCTCCTCGCCGCCACCCGGCGCGATCTCGACCGCGCGGTGCAAGAGGGCCGATTCCGGGACGACCTCTACCATCGGCTCGCGGTAGGGCGCGTCGAGCTTCCCCCGCTCCGAAAGCGAAAAGGGGACGTCGCCGTGCTCGCGCGGCATTTCTGGCGCGAGCTGGGCGGCGCGCCGCCGGGTCCGCCGGCGGATCTGCTCGCCACGTGGGAGCGCGCGTCGTGGCCGGGGAACGTGCGGCAGCTGCGAAACGCAGTCGCGCGCTGGATCGCGCTCGGAGAGCTCGGCGATGGGGTCCGGGGTGAAGACGAGGGAGGCGAGGTCGCGCGCGTCTCGGAGCGCGGCGGCGACATCGTCGAGACGGTCATCGCGCAGAAGCTCCCGCTCCCCCTCGCGCGACTCCGGGTCATCGAGAGCTTCGAGGCGCGCTACATCGCCGCGGTCCTGGCAGAGCATGACGGAAATGTCGCCAAAGCGGCGGAGGCGTCCGGCATCGCGCGGCGGTATTTCCAGATCCTGCGCACGGGCAAGCGGCGCGGCTGATCCGGGCTCAGAACCGGGACGTGATGCGGGCGCCCGGGCCCCAGAGCTCGACTCGAAGGGACGCGGTCGGGCTGTCCGGATCGGAGCCGAGCGTGGCGACGTCCACGATGCCCCAGACGAGGCCGGCCGCGAGGATCGCGCCCGCCACGCCGAACGTCACGTTGGCCCCGGTGGCGAAGGTCTGCGCCTCGTCCGTGAGGCGGGCGGCGTCCTCTCCGCTCGTGGCAGGCTCCTCGGCTTCGTTGCTCTTCGAGAGCGAGAGCCCGCCGAGCACGCCCGCCGCACCGAGGCCGAGCGCACCGATCCCGGCGATGACCCACGGCACCGGGCTCGCGCTGTCCGGCTCTGCGGGTGGGGGAGGGGGCCTGTCCGCGGGAGGCCCCGGCGGCGCTGGCTTGGGCGCCGAGCGATCGGCCTTGAGCTGCTCGAGCGTCTTGATTCGCGCCTCCACGGCGCCGCGGTCCTTCGTCTTCGGGTCCGCCTCCAGGTAGGCGCGGTACGAGGCGAGCGCAGGGTCGAGCTCCCCGAGCCCTTCGTAGGCGCGGGCCAGGTTGTAATGGAGGACCGCGTCCGGCGCGAGCCGCTGCGCCTCGAGCAGGAGATCGATCGCCTCACGGAAGTGGCCGGCCTGGTACTCCGCCTCGGCTTTGTCGAAGAGCTGGCCCGCCTTCGCCTCGTCCGACGGTCCCGCGAGCGCGACGCGCGTGGGGATCACGTTCAGGCTCAGGGCGAGAGCGACGACGACGAGCGGAGAGCGCACCGGAGATGCTCAGCCTACTTGTCGGAGGCGATTCTCGGAAGGTCCGCTCGCCACGTCGCGAGCGCGCGAGCGCCGCGAGCGCGGTGCCCCAAATGGGCACCCGTTGAAAACGCCCCGCTGTGCCCGCGCGAGCCCTTCCGATCCACGCGGTCGCCCTCGGGCGCGCCGCTTGCTCGGCGAGCGCCCATGTCGAGCTCACGAGACCGACGCCTGCCTCCGCCGCTTCCTCGCCCCGGTGGCGCTGCTCGAGGCGCTCCCGCTGCTTCCGCCGGCCGTGATCGAAGGCGGGCTCCGCAGCGCCCCTCGGGCGAGCCCAGTCTCCGGACCGCGAGAGGCTGCCCAGCCCCTCGAGCTCGCGCCCGGACGCCGACCTCAGCCGGGCGCGCCGTCGGCCTCGCGGCGGTGACCGCGCGAGCTATCATCCGGCGCGCCCATGGATGAGCAGAGCGAAGCGACGATGAAACATCTCTTGCCGGAGCTCGCGCGCGTGATCGCGCCGCTCTCTCCGGATGACGCGCTCCTCGTTCGGCTCGAGGATCGCTGGGACGTCTTCGTCGACGGCCGCGGGCTGCGCACGATGACGGTGGACTTCGCCCAATCCGAGGACGGCGGGGGGCTGGGCTCGCTCCGGGCGAGCTTCGGCGAGCGGCTCGGGAAGGCCTTCCGTCACCTGGAGTTCGAGGCGAAGGAGGGGCGCGACGTCTACGAGCGCGACCGCACGGTGGTGCGCGTCTGGCGCGCCACGACGCGGCTGCCGCAGGGGTTCGAGCTCGACACCGTTCGAGTGGACGCGAAGGTGGCGGCGCCGCGCAGCTGCCCGTTCACGTTCTCCGAGGTGTACCGGAAGCTGCGCGGCCGGATCGGCGAGGGCGCGGGCGGCTCGGCGGTGCGCGAGCACGCGATGGACCTCGAGGATCTCGCGCGGATCGCGGTCGTCACGGAGCGCGAGGAGCTGAGCGGCCTCGATCTCGCGGAGCTCGGGGGGCTCACGTCCGCAGGGTTCCAGCGACTGGCGAGCGGTGGCCTCGCGCTGCGACAGGTGAGCCCCGAGGTGGAGCTGCGCGCCACCGTCTCGAAGATCGCGAGTGGGGTCGCCTTCGAGACGGTGATGATTCGGTCGGGCGATCAGGCGGCCGGCGCGTCGTGATGGTGTGAGACGCCGTTCGACGGGGCGGCCGCCTCGCGGGCGGGCGCCGTGGCGCGCGCGACCTCGCGGTCCATCTTGCCGCGCGCCATCTTGCCCCACATCTTGAAGTCCGCGAGCAAGGACCAGAGCGGGTATTTGAACGTCGCCGGGCGGTTCTTCTCGATGAAGAAATGGCTGAACCACGCGGGCCCGTACCCCGCGACGAGCGCGAGCGGGATGAGCGCCGGCCGGCGCTTGATGAGCGCGGTCCCGAGGAGGGAGACCGCCGCGGTCGTGCCGACGAAATGGAACCGCCGCGTCCATTTGTTCGAGTGCTCGCGGACGTAAAACGGCCAGAACTCCTCGAACGACTCGTACCGCTTCTCGCCTTCCATGACGTGAGCTTGCTCCAACTCCGGCGCGGAGAAAAGCCCCTGCCGCGAGTGCGCCGCTGCCGGATCTCGATGCCGGGGATGTGCGGAGGCGGGCGTCAGCGTCCGGAGAACCTCGGCTTGCGCTTGTCGGTGTAGGCGGCGAGCCCTTCCTTCGCGTCGCCCGAGGCGAAGAGCTCCGCCTGGAGCTCACGTTCGAGCGCGAGGCCTTGCTCGAGGCCTACCTCGAGGCCGGTCGCGACGGCGCGCTTGATCGCGCCCACCGCCAGGCTCGCCTTTCCTGGCTTGGTGAAGCGGTGCGCGTACTCCATGGCGCGGCTCTTGAATTGATCCGCCGTGGCGGTCTCCCAGACCTCGTGAACAAGACCAATGGAATGGCCCTGCTCGAAATCGAAGGTGGAGCCCTCCACCATCAGCTGCAGCGCCTTCGAGCGCCCGACGAGCCGGGCCAGCCGCTGCGTCCCACCCGTGCCGGGGAGCACGCCGAGCGCGACCTCCGGCAAGCCCATCTTGCCCGCGCCCTTCCGCGCGACGCGCAGATCGCAGGCCAGGGCGATCTCGAGGCCGCCGCCGACGCAGTGCCCGTGGATCGCGGCGATGCAGAGCTTGGGCGTGTGCTCGAGCCGGAGCAGGGTCTCGTTCGCGTGGAGGCAGAAGTAGTATTTGAACCGCTCGTCCGCCTCTTTGAGCATGTTGATGTTCGCGCCGGAGCAGAAGAACTTGTCTCCGTGCCCGGTGATCACGATGACCTCCACGTCCGTGTCGAACCTCGCTTCGAGGATCGCCGCGTCGAGGTCCTTCATCATCTCGTACGTGTACCCATTGAACGGAGGGTCGTTGAGCGTGAGGAGGGCGACGCCAGATGAAGTCTCGTAGTCGACGAGGGCCATGGACCGAGGATAGCCCCAAGCGCGTTGATTTCGTGCCTGAAGACAACCGAAACCGCAGGTGGTAGAAGCGGCGTGATCGGGCTTTCGTCAAACTCGCGCCCGGCGGCGCAGGAGCGCGCATGAACGCGAACGAGATCCGCACATCGCTCAAAGAGCTCATGATCAAGGAGCTCAACCTCGTGGGTAAGAAGCCCGAGGACATCGATGACGCCGCGCCCCTCTTCGGCGAAGGGCTCGGCCTCGACTCGCTCGATGCCCTGCAGCTCGCCATGTGCGTGGAGGAGCACTTCGGGGTGAAGGTCCCCGAAGGGCAGGAGGCGCGGAGCATCTTCGCGTCGGTCGACGCTCTCGTCGCGCACATCGCGAAAGAGAAGGGGTCGGGGGCAGGTTGAGCGACGTCGCGGTCTGGATCACCGGCTGCGGGATGGTGACGCCGCTCGGCGGTGACGTCCCCTCGTCGATGGCGCGGCTCTACGCGGGTGAGCGCGGGATCCGGGAGCTGTCGCTGTTCCAGCTGCCTGGGGCGCGGTCGCGGTTCGCGGCCGAGGTGGTCGGGCTGACGGAGAGCGGAGTGGCCGCCCGCACCGACGCGATGGCCGTGCAGGCCGCGCGCGAGGCGCTCGCGGACGCCGGCCTCGCCGAGACGGATCGGGTCGCGCTCGTGGTCGGCGGCACCACGGCCGGCATGTTCGAGACGGAGGAGCTCTTGACCCAGCTGGCGGACGCCGATCTCTCGGAGTCGGTCCAGGTCCGCCTTCGAACGCATCCGCTCTCGTCCACGGCGGACCGCCTCCAGGAGGTGCTCGGTCGGTTCCTCCTCACCCGCACGGTGTGCTGCGCGTGCACGAGCGGCGCCGCGGCCCTGGCGCTCGGCGCCTCCTGGATCCGCGAGGGCCGGGCGGACGTCGTGCTCGCGGGCGGGGCGGACGCGCTCTGCCGGCTGACCTACAGCGGGTTCGGCTCTCTGGCGGTCCTCGACCCTTCCCCGTGCAGGCCCTTCGACAAGACACGCGCGGGCCTCACGTTGGGTGAGGGAGCGGCGTTCCTCGTCCTCGAGCGTGCTGATCTGGCGAGGGCACGCGGGAAGGTCGCTGTCGCGGAGCTCGTGGGGTACGCCCTCGGCGGTGAGGCCCACCACATCACGAACCCCGAGCCGTCCGGCGGCGCGGCGCGCGCCATCTTGGCGCGCTCGCTGTCGGTGGCAAACCTCGCCCCGAGCGACGTCGGCTACGTGAACGCCCACGGGACGGCGACGCCCCTGAACGACTCGTCGGAGGCCGCGGCGATCCGCGCGTGTTTCGGACCGGTGCGTGTGCCCGTCTCGTCGAGCAAGGGCCAGATCGGCCACACGCTCGGCGCGGCCGGGGCCATCGAGGCCGTCATCGCCTCCAAGGTCGTCGAGACGCGGCGCTTGCCGCCGACCGTCGGCCTCACCGTCCCCGATCCGGCGTGTGACGTCGATCACGTGCTCGAGGCGCGCCAGATGGATCGGCCCATGACGGTCCTCTCGAGCTCGTTCGGCTTCGGCGGTACGGGCGGCGCGGTCGTCTTGCGCCCGGCGGACCGCCTCACGCGCGAGCCGCTCGCCCCAGCGGACATCGTCGTGTCCGGGGTCGCGGTCGTGGCGCGCGGGCGCCTCTTCGAGGGCGCGCCCGAGATCGCCTCGCTCCTCGCTCCGACACGCGGCGACGCCGACGCGCCGGCCGAGCCGACGGATCCGACGGCGTGGCTCGACGCGGGCAAGGCCCGTCGAATGGACCGCGCTGGGCGGCTCAGCGCAGCGGTCATCGGCGCCGCGATCCGCGACGCGGACGTGGCTGGGGCGCCGGTGTCGCGCGAGGCGATGGCCGCGATAAGCGGGACCGCGTTCGGCAACGTGGACGGCTCGATGCGCTTCATGAAGCGCGTGATCGACAAAGGCGCCGCGCTCGCCAGCCCGGCCGACTTCCCGAACCTCGTGCCGTCGTCCCCGGTGAGCCACGCCGCGATCTACTGGGGTCTGCGTGGGCCGGCGCTCGCGACGCCCGATCTGAGCACGACCGCCGAGAGCGCGACCGCCACGGGGCTCGAGCTCATCGCCGGCGGCGTATGTGAATCGGCGGTCGTGGGGAGCGTGGAAGAGGTGAGCCAGCTCGCGGAGAAGGTGCTGGCCCCGCTCCTCGGCGTGCGCACCCTCTCGTCTCACTCGGAGGGCGCCTCCGCGCTGCTGCTCGAGCGCGCGTCGAGCGCGGCGGAGCGCGGCCGCAAGCCGCTCGCGCGTGTTCGGTTCTGGCGCTCGGTGCGCGGCAAGGAGGCGGCGGCCGGTGCGCCCAGACCCGGACCGGGCTCGAAGATCGTGGCGGAGCCGGCAACCAACCCAGCCGCGTTGCTCGAGGGCTCCCCGTGGGCCCAGGTCGAGCGGCTCACGACCGCGTCCATCGCGGGCGACCACGTCGGCCTCGGCGGGGTCGCCCTCGCTGCTGCAGCGAGCCTGGTCGCGCAGGGGGGAGCGAGCTCCGTCCTCGTGTTGGGCGAGGCGCCGGACCGATCCTACGCGTTCGTGCTCGAGGCCATCGACGAGGCGAGATGAAGACCCTGGCGGCGGCTCTTCTCTCCTTCGCGCTCGCCGGGTGTGCGGTCGAGAAGGCGGGGCCGCCCGCGCTCGACCCTGCCGCGTTCGTCGAGGCGCGCGCGCGGCTCGCGTCGCTCACACGCGACATCCCGGCGGAGCGCACCGAGAAGATCTCGCTCACCATCGAGGCGCCCTACATCCCGGCCGGCATCAGCGCACGAGGCGCGGTCGCCGTTCGTGCGCCCGACTCGCTGCGCATGATCCTGCTCGGGCCAGGTGGGACGACCGCCATGGATCTCTGGTCGCGGGGCGAGAGGTTTCGCTTCGCCGTCCCCGCCATCGACCGCACGATCGTCGGAGACGCCGGCACACCCATGGAGGAGAGACGCGGCTTGCCTGTCGACTTCCTCCGCTGGTGGATGCTTCGCCCCCTCGGGGGGCGGCTCCTCGCGGCGCGGCGAGTCGGCGGCGATCTCGAGGTGCTGCTCGACGACGGCGGCCGCGTGACCACCGCCACGCTCAAAGATGACGGAAACGTCCTGGCTCACCGCCGTTGGTGGTCCGACGAGCGCGGCGTGGTGGACGAAGAGTGGCTGGAGGCGACCGGCCTCGGTTGCGCGACCGTCCGCTACCGCCAGAAGTCGACGAGCCTCTCGGTCGTGGCCGTGTGTGAGTCCCGTCGGGACGGGGCGAGCGCGAAGGCCTTCGATGAGCCGAAGGAGGGCGGATGAGCGCGCGCGCGTCGGTCATCGCCTTCGGCGCCGTCTCTCCGCTCGGGGAAGGGGAGGAGGCGATCGATCTGACACGCGTCGGGGTGCCGGCGCCGGTCGCCATCGAGCGCGACGAGACGATGGAGGCGGACGGGTTCATTCGGCCGTTCTGCGCTCGCGTCTCGGACGACCACCTCGCCCCTGCGGATGACCGCGCGGACGCGCTGCTCTCCGTCGCCGTGAGCGGGCTCTTGACCGATCTCGCAGGCACCGGCGTCCTCGAAGGGCGGGCGCGCGTGGGGCTCGTCGTCGGCACCTCGAGCGGCGGCATGCGCAGCGCCGAGCGCTACTTCGCGGCGCGGCAGCGGGCGGAGGAGCCGAGCGCGGCGCTGGCCGGGGCGTCGACCTACTTCGCGCCGTTCGTCTCCGCGCGCGCCGCGCTCGCGCGGAGCGGCATGCAGATCGTCCGGTCGCTCCAGATCGTCAACGCGTGCGCCGCGAGCACGTGGGCGCTCGGCGTCGGCCTCTTGTGGCTCCGCCGCGAAGCGGTTGATGTCGTGATCGCCGGCGGCTACGACGCGCTCGGGCCTTTCGTGGCGGCGGGCTTCGAGTCGCTGCGCGCGACGGCCTCGAAGCCCGCCTCTCCCTTTCGCCTCGGCCGCGACGGCATGGCCCTCGGGGAAGGCGCTGCGCTCGTGGCCCTCGTGCGGGAAGGGGAGGAGCGCGGTAAGCCGGCGCGGTTCTTCGTGAGCGGCTTCGGCGCCTCGACGGACGCGGTGCACATCACGGCGCCCGATCGGACGGGCGGCGGGCTCGCTCGCGCGGCCAAGGCCGCCCTCGCGGACAGCGCGGTCGACCTCGACGACGTGGGGCTCGTGAGCGCGCACGCGACGGCGACGCCCTACAACGACGCGATGGAGTCGCGCGCCATCCGCGCGGCGCTCGACGATCGCGCGCCGGTCGTGCACCCGATGAAGGCCCAGGTCGGCCACACGCTCGGCGCGGCCGGCATCATCGAGTCGCTCGCCGCCGGGCTCGCGGTGGAGCGCGGCGTCGCGCCGGCCGCGGCCGGCGAGGGAGAGATCGATCCCGACGCCCCGGCGCGTCTTCTTGAGATCTCTCAGCCGTTCGAATCGGGGGCGGCGCTCAAGCTGTCGGCCGCCTTCGGCGGGATGAACGCGGCGCTCGTGCTCGAGAGCCCTGCGCGGAAGGGACGCCTCGGGCCGCGGACGAGCAGGCGCGTTTACCTCAAGGCCCTCGAGTCCGTGAGGCAAGCGGATGCAGCCGTCGTCGCGGCCGCGACCGGGATCGAGGCCGACAAGATCCGGCGGATCGACGACCTGTCGCTCCTCGCGGCGACGGCGGTGGCGGCGCTGGGGAAGGAGCGCATCCAGGGCGGGGGCATCGTCCTGGGCCACTCGCTTGCCACGATCGACATCAACGAGCGGTTCTATTCGAGGATCCTCGCCAGAGGGCCGGCCGCGGCGGAGCCGCGGCTGTTCCCGCCCACCTCGCCCAACCTCATGCCGGGACAGATCGCGATCCTCTTCGAGCTGACCGGGCCGAGCGCCGCGACCGCCAGCGGCCCCGGGGGTGGGCTCGACGCGCTGGCCCTGGCGGCGGAGATCGTCGCCGCCGGCGCCGCCGAACGAATGGTCGCGTGCTCGATGGACCTGCTCGGGCCCGCCTCGACCGACGTGCTCACGCGGTGTTTCCCCGACGCGGCGGACGTGGGGACCGGCGCCGCCGCGGCGCTGGTCGAGGCCGACCCGGCCGGGGCCCTCTGCGCCATCGACATCGACGCGCCCGGCGGCGGGTTCGGGCACCTCGCGCTCGCTCGAGAGCTCGCCCGTTTGACCGACAAAAAGGCATGACAATTTGTCAACGCACAAAGCTTGCGGAGCGCTCGGCGCGCTCCTAGCGTGGGGAATCGTCGAGCCGGTATGAGGGTTCTCGACTCCAGGCCCATGTCCCCCGCACGCGCGCTCTCTCTCTGTCTCTTCGTCGCTGCTTGCTCGGAGCACTACATCCCCAACACGGATGTGGAGGACACCGAAGAGAACCGGAAGCTCATCACCTTCTGCGAGCAGTACCGAAAGGCGGTCGAGCGCCGGGACGTGCCCGCGCTCCTCAAGCTCGTGTCGCCCGACTACTACGAGGACGGCGGGAACGCCGACGCGTCGGACGACATGGACTACGCGCAGTTCAAGGACTTCCTGACCGGCTCCACCGCGGAGGACACGGGCACCGCGTTCCTCGACGCCCTCGCGATCCGCCACGAGATCCGCTACCGGCGCGTCCTGAAAGAGAACGACCGCATCTTCATCGATTACACCTACAGCGCGAGCTACAAGATCCCGACCACGGCGGGCGAGGCGTGGAAGCGCAAGGTGGAGGACAACCGGCTCGAGCTCGTCGAGAGCGGCGAGGGCGAGTACAAGATCGTCGCCGGCATGTGACCGGCAGGCGGGCCGACGACTCCCACCTCACCGAAGGAGAGGGGAGTGAGAGAGCGGCACTCTCAGCACCTGCTAGAAGTCGGCCTGGCGGGGCGCCCGCGGGAACGGGATGACGTCGCGGATGTTCTCCATGCCCGTCGCGTATTGGATGGCGCGCTCGAAGCCGAGCCCGAAGCCCGCGTGTGGCACCGTCCCGTAGCGGCGGAGGTCGCGGTACCACCAGTAGTCCTCCTTCACGAGGTTCATCTCGGCGATGCGCGCGTCGAGCACGTCGAGCCGCTCCTCGCGTTGGCTGCCGCCGATGATCTCGCCGATGCCCGGCGCGAGGCAGTCCATCGCGGCGACGGTTCTGTCATCCTCGTTCAGGCGCATGTAAAACGCCTTGATCTCCTTGGGGTAGTCCGTGACGAAGAGGGGCGCCTTCACGACCTCCTCCGTCAAGTAGCGCTCGTGCTCGCTCTGGAGATCCATCCCCCACTTCACGGGGAACTCGAACTTCTTCTTCGAGGCCTCGAGGCGCTTCACCGCCTCGGTGTAGCTCATGCGCTCGAAGCGCGTGTCGACCAGGGCGGTGAGGCGCTTCACGCACTCGGGGTCGACGTGTTTCTCGAAGAAAGCCATGTCGTCCGCGCGCTCGTTCAAGAGGCGCTTGAAGATGTGCTTCAGGAAGCTCTCGGCGAGGGCGGCGTCGTCGTTCAGGTCGGCGAACGCGATCTCGGGCTCGATCATCCAGAACTCGGCGAGGTGCCGCCGCGTGTTCGAGTTCTCCGCCCGGAAGGTCGGGCCGAACGTGTAGACGCGGCTCATCGCGAGGCAATACGTCTCGACGTTGAGCTGGCCCGAGACGGTGAGGCGCGCCTCCTTGCCGAAGAAGTCCTGGCCGAAGTCGACCTTGCCCTCGGGGGTCCGGGGAAGGTTGGCCAGATCGAGCGTGGAGACGCGGAACATCTGGCCGGCGCCCTCCGCGTCGGACGCGGTGATGATGGGCGTGTGAATCCAGAAGAAGCCACCCTGATGGAAGAACTCGTGGATCGCCATCGCGAGCGTGTGGCGCACGCGGGTCACGGCGCCGACCACGTTCGTCCGCGGCCGCAGGTGAGCGACCTCGCGGAGGTACTCCATGCTGTGCCGCTTCGGCTGCATGGGGTAGGTCTCCGGGTCGTCGACGAGGCCCACGACGTCCACGGCGTCGGCGCGCACCTCGACCGACTGACCCTTGCCCTGCGACGCGACCACCTCTCCACGGACGCGGACGGCGCAGCCCGTGGTCAGCCGCAGCACGTCGCTCTCGTAGTTCGAGAGCTCCTTCGGCGCGACGACCTGGATGGGATCGAAACACGAGCCATCGGAGACGTGCACGAACGAGAGCCCGGCCTTGGAGTCGCGGCGTGTGCGCACCCAGCCTTCGATGACGACCGACGAGCCTGGCGCGATGCGCCCGCCCAGGACGTCCACGATACGGTGCTCCTGCATGCGGTGCCCATACCATGGGTCCGCACGCGTGTGGCACGCTTGCTGGGTGGCTCCCGGGTCAGTTCAGGCGCGTATCCGGCGCGAGGACGCTCGAGAACACGCCGCGCTCCTTCGCCTCCGTCAGGACCCGGAGCGCGGTGCGATAACCGCGTAGGACGAGCGACCGGCTCGCGTACCGGTTGAGGTACCCGAACGACCCGATGTCGGGGGCGATGTCGAGGAAGACGACCTTCGGGTACGTCCGCGACAGGAGATCCACCCCGCGCTTCTCCTTCTCCATCAGCGTGATGGACAAGGACTGACGCATGACCGCGAGCGCGCCGCGCCGAGCGATCGCTCGCTCGGGCGCGCGCCGCTGCTCGGGCCGGTACACGTTCGAGATGATGACGACGTTTGCGCCGGCGGCGACGGCGACGTCCGCCGAGAGGGTGCGGACGACCTCCCCGTCGAGGAAGTAGCGGTCGCCGATCTTCACGGGACGGAACAGGCCGGGGACGGCGCAGCTCGCGGCGACCGCGCGGCTGATGGGCACGTCCTCGCGGTAGCCGGGGCCGAACACGACGCGCTCGCCGCTGTCGACGTCGACCGCGGTGACGAAGACGCTGTTGTGGAGCTGCCGGAAATCGTTCACCGGCAAGAAGCGCTCGAGGTGGCGCTCGAGCTTGTCGAGCGAGAAGACACCCGAGAGGAGGTAGCCGGGGTCGAGGAAGTCCCGCGGGCGCGGCGCACCGAGGAACGTGCCGGCGTGCAGGCGCGGCCCGTGGTGGCGCCGACGCCAGGGCAGGCGGTAGCCGTCGAGGAGGACATCGAGCGGCACGTCTTGACCGTAGGATGCGGAGACCAGCGCCCCGGAGCTCGCGCCCACGAAGATGGTCGGGACGATGCCCGTCTCTTCGCAAGCCTTCAGGACGCCCAGGTGAGCGAGCCCGCGCGCGCCGCCCCCCGAACCGACGAACGCGACTTTGAGGCGGCTCATGCGACAGTCTCCTTTACCGTGAGGCGGGGGCGGGGGAAAACAATTCTCCTCCCCACGAGAGGAAGCAGGGAGCGTTCCGCTCCAGAGGAGGAGCTCAGGGCTGCAGGACGAAATCCTCCGCGAGGCGGCGGATGACGTAGTGATCGCCGTCCCGGCGAAGCACGAGCGCCATCTCGGCGCCGAACAGGGCGCCGGCGCCACCTTTGCCCACGTTGATCGGCGCCCGGACGAAGACATCGCCCGGCTCGAGCGCGTCCAGCGGCGCAGGCGGCATGGGCCCGCCCCCGGAAGGAGACGAGGCGAGCGGGACGAGCTCGGCCCAGGCGCGCGCCGCGTCCTGTCCTTCGAGCACGTGCTCGTCACCCCAGAACGTCACGCCAGCCAGGGCACCGTAGTCGAGGCGCCCGAACCGACGCGAGAAGATGCTGTAGGCGGGCTCGCGAGCGCGGCTCATCGGGTTTACCCATACGGCGTCGAGCGAGAGCACCTTCATGAGGGCCTCACCGTCTTCGCTCCCGACCGCCTCGAAGAACGCGCGGACCGTCGCGCGTGCGGCGTCGACGCCCAGCGGCGTCCGGAGCGAGACGACGCCGCTCGAAGCTTCGGCCGAGTCCGTCGCGGATGGTGGGGTCTCCAGCGGGTCGACCGCGATCCCGTCGGGGTGCCGCTTGTCGTCGGCGGGGACCGCTGGCGGCGACGCGGCGCACCCGACCGACATCGCGATCGCGAGGCCCCGGCCGAGCACGGCTCCCGCGCGAAAGCTAGAGCGGCGCAACTTGGGGCTCGTCGCCGTGGGACAGCGTGACGGTCGAGCGCTCTGGCACCGCGGTCCACCCTTGCGGGAGCCGGTCGTCGTCGAAGTCGGAGGCGCAGATCGACAGCCTGGCCGTCGCGAGGTGCGGGATCTTCGTCCGCGAGAGGCTCTCCCCGCCGAAGATCCGCTCGAGCGCCGCGCGGCCGGCCACGACCTGGTAGCCCATCTTGTTGCTGGTCCGCACGCCGAGGACGTAGTCGCCGCAGGCGAGGACGATGTTGAGCCTTGTCGGGCCCTCTCCCTCCTCGGCGCAGAGGCCGTCGACCAGCGAGAGCGTGGACCGGATCGCGTCGCGCGCGGTGTTGGGTGAGACCTCCGCGCGGTCGAGCGCGCTCGCGTCGTGCAGGAACGAGAGGAAGAGGTGAAAGACGATCTCCGCGTCGGTGTCGCCGCGGACGTCGCGGGCGAGGAACTGCGGCATGGAGTCCAACATGCGCGAGCGGAGCCCCGCGAACGCGGGGACGGTGCCGGTCTGCGCGAAGAGCCACTGCCGGTAGCGGAAGGGGTGTGTGTTCTCCGTCCGCAGCGCGCCCACGGTCGCCGTGCGAACGTGGCCGACCAGGACCTCGGCCTTCACGTCTCGGATGATCTCGCCGAGGCTGAGCGAGCGGCGCTCGTCGAAGGGCCGCCGCTTGAGCAGGATCTCCCCGCCCTGGTAGAAGCCGATACCCCAGCTGACGCTGCCCGCCTCTTCCCCGCTCGACGCGGCGACGGACGATGCACCTTCGGGGACCCTCACGAGCAGCGCCTGCTCGTCCATCGCGAGCGCGCGGGCGCCCAAGTCGGGTCGGTTTCCAATGAAGCCTACGAGCCTGGCCATTCGAGAAGTCTCCGATCGCTACGCCGACTGTAGTGTGCGCGATGTTTGTCGACTCCGCCACCCTCGTGCGGTCCCGCCATCCGCCCCGTGAGTCTGGTAAGCTCGCCAGCAGGTGTCCATCACGAGAGTTGCCATCGCGGCGGCCTGCGCTGCGTTCATGTGCGCATGTGCGGCCGTCTTCCCTGAGCTGTCCACCCGCTTCGAGAAGGCGCCCGCCCTCGGTACGCTCGACCCGCCGCCGCCGGACGATCGCCACTTCGTGCGCGTCGTCAAAGGTCGGATCCCGCCGCGCGCGCGGGATGGTCGGACCTGGGACCAAGCGTTCGGTAGCTTGCCCGACCCGTACGTCCGCGTGATCGTGAACGACGTCGAGCTCTTCAAGACGAAGTCGGCGTCCGACACGCTCGAGCCGGTGTGGGACACGACTCCCGGCGGCAACTACAAGATCCAGCTCGGCGACAAGGTCGAGGTCCAGCTCTGGAACAACAACCCGCTCGCGGACGGGATCATCGGCAAGAAGGAGTTTCGCCTCGAGGCGGAGCAGCTCGGCGCCGAGATCGATCTCGAGCTGTCGGGCGAGAGCGGCGTCACCATCTCGATCCAGCCGGCCAAGGCGATCTGGGGCGCGGGCTTCTGGTACGAGCTCCGCCGCGGGGGCGCGCGCGTGACGCGCGTGGTGGACGCGAGCCCCGCGACGCGCGCCGGGCTCCAGCAAGGTGACGAAATCATCATCTTGGAGGGCAAGCCGATCGAGGCCCAGACGGTGGACGAGGTGCGCAGCACCTTGAGCGCCATCCCGACGCAGGGTGTCCCCATGACGGTGCGCCACAAGGACGGGACGACGCTCGAGCTCACCGTGAAGGAGGGCCCCATCTACCCGCTCCTGTCCGACTACGCGTCGCTGCCGGTCACGCCGGAGTAGGGCCGGTGAAGATCCCGCCGTTCGGGTACACGACGTCGCAGATCCGCGAGGAGCTCGACGCGCTGCGTGTCCCGATGAGCATCGCCGTGATCCGGGCCAAGAACCCGTTCAACGTGGGCGCGATCATCCGCGCGGCCCACTCGTTCCTCGTCCGCGAGATCTTCCTGGTCGGCGTCGAGCCGTTCTACGAGCGCGCGGCGATGGGCATGCAGAAATACGAGACCATCGTCGAGTGCGCGACGATCCCGGACTTCCTGAAGAGGGCGGAGGGCCGGCCGCTCGTCGGGATCGAGCGCGACCGCGCGAACGTCTCGCTCTGGGAGGCTCGGCTCGCCGACGACGCGGTCCTCGTGTTTGGCAGCGAGGACGACGGTGTGCCGGACGAGATCCTCGACGCCTGTGAGGAGATCGCCGCCATCCCGATGTACGGCATCAACCACTCGTTCCCCGTCACGGTCGCGGCGGGGATCGCGATGGCGGAGTGGGCCCGGCGACGCGATCCGAGGGGAAAGCTCGGACCGCCCGTCCGGCCCTGAGCGCGCTCAATCGAGCCCGGCGCTCACTGGCACTCGGTCTGGACGCAGCGGTTCACGAGGATCTCGAACGCGGCGTACGTCTCGTACGCGCGACGGCACTCCTTGATGCAGTCCTCGCGCGACGCCGCCTTCTTCTTCGCATCCTCGACCTTCTTGAGGCCCTCGCGCGCCTTCTCCGAGGCCTTCATCGCGTCCTTCGCTTCGGCCGCGTGCCCGCCCGTCGGATACTTCGCGAGGTAGTCCTCCACGCCCTTGCAGTCGTAGGACTTCGTCGGCTTCTTGCACTGGTCGACGGCCGCGGCCTTCCACATGTCCTCTTCCTGCGCAGCCTTCATGGCGACCTCGCCGTCTTGCATGGCCTGCCGGCCGTCCGCCGCGTGTTTGCCCGACGGATACTTCTCCAGGTACGCCTTCACGCCGTCGCAGGCGGTCGCCGTCTTGCCGGCCTTGCAGCCGTCCGCGTTGGCAGCCTTCCAGAGGTCCGCCTCGGCGCCCTCGACCTTCGAGCGGGCCGCGTGCGCCCACGCGGTGAGCTTGCCGGACTTGCTCAGGTGGACGAGGAGCTTGTCGATCGCCTTCTGCTCCACCGCACCGTCTTTGCCGCTGAAGTCACTGGTCGCCTGATCGATGACCGCGGCCTCGGCCGCGGAGACGAACGAGGCCGCGATCTTGACGCTGTAGCTCGCCTGCACCTGCCCGTTGACCTGGACCTGGAAGAACGATTGCTCCTGCGTCGCGTTCACGGTGACCTTCGCGAGGATGTCCGGCTTGGCCTCCGCCGACTCCACAAGCTTGTAGCCGGCGCCGCTCATCGCGCTGGTGAGCTGGGTCTTCACGTTGGCCAGGAAGGGCTCGGCCTCGGCCGAGCCAGCCGTGACCTGCACGAAGACCGTCGCGTCGGGAGCCGGCGCGAGCGAGGACATGTCGAGGGGCGCTTCGTCCTTCCCGGCGCTCGCGCCGCCGCCGCAGCCCCAGCCGCTCGTGATGCTCGCGGCGCCGAGGAACGAAACGAAAGCGAACGTGCGGATGCTGGAGAAACGAGCCATCGAGACCTCCTGACAGGGCGAAGCGCTCTACGCTTTAGGAGGCCCGCCCTTCCCCCGTCAAGCTCATCGGGCGACGGCGATGACCACCACGCCGAGGATCAATCGGTAGACGCCGAAGGGGATGAGGCCGATGCGCTTCAGGTAGCGCAGGAACACCGCGATGACGGCGAGCGACACGACGAACGCGGAGAGAAGGCCGACCCCCAGCGACACCGCGGCGTCCGAGCTCGACAGGAGGACGTCGCGGCTCTTGACGAGATCGTAGAGCGTGGCCGCCCCGAGCACGGGTATCGAGAGCAGAAACGAGAACTCCGCAGCGGTCGCGGTCTTGAGGCCGACGAGCTGGCCTCCGAGGATGGTCGTCATCGAGCGCGACATGCCGGGCCAGAGCGCAAAACACTGCGCCACGCCGACGGCGAGCGCTTGCCGCAGCCGCACGCCGTAGATGCCCTCGTCTTCGTGCGCCTTGCGGCCGCGCAGGATGACCTCGCTCATGATCATGACGATGCCGCCGAGGATGGCGGCCACGGCGACCGGCAGCGGCTTGAGCAGGTGCTCCTTGATCCGGCCGCCGAGGAGAAAGCCCACCGCCGCGGCCGGGACAAACGCGACCCCGAGCGCGACGGCGAGGCGGATCTTGGCCGGGTCCCGCCGGAGCAGACCTCGCAGCAGATCGCCGAGGAGCGCGCGGTAGTAGACGATCACCGCGACCACGGCGCCGAGCTGGATCACGATCGAGAGCGATTTTGCGGCCGCGTCTTCGTGGCCGAGCCCGCGCCCGAGAAGCACGAGGTGGCCGGTCGACGAGACGGGCAGGAACTCGGTCAGCCCCTCGAGGATCCCGAGGAGGAGGGCTTCGACGGCTGTCATCCGCCGCCGTTATGCCCGATCACTGGATCATCGTGAACTCGATGTTGTAGGGGCCCGCGTCCCCCTGGTAGCCGTCGACCACGAACCAGACGGTATCCCCCGCGATGAGGGGCAATTGCATCGTCTCGGGGTCGCCGGCCAGGCCAACGTCGGCGCAGTCGAGCTCGCTCGCCTGGCTCGTGCAGGTCACGCGCGCATAAAGCGAGGCGTCGAACGTGGGGTCGAGGGCCACGTTGAGCGTCCCCGTGATCGACGTCGTGACCTTGTAGACGACGTCGGCGGTGTTCGCCGAGGCGCAGATCCCGGTCCCGGAGAGGTCCGCCTGCGCGTTCGAGGTGTCCCCGGAGTAGGAGAGCGGGTCGTTGTAGTCGTCGACCGAGACGGGGACGCCGGGGCAGGTGTCGCCCGGCACACCTGCGAGGAGCGACGCTCCGAGGAGGAACGAGCCGCTCGAGCCGACGTAGCCGTCCGCGAAGACGTAATACGTGGAGCCGCTGCTCACCGGGACCTGCAGCGACTCATAGCCTCCGAGGAAGGTCGCGTCTGCGCAACCGACCTCGCTGGCCGGACCGTCGCACTCGCTGCGCACGTACAGGACGGGGTCGTAGTCGGGGCTGTCGGCGATGAGCTCGAGCAAGAGGATGCCGTCGGCTTCCGCGGTGACCTGGTAGACCACCTCGGGCGCGCCATCCCCGGCGCAGGAGCCGATGTACCCGTCCGCCGAGTCGGCCGTGTTGCCACCCAGCGTGACGTCGTTGCCGGGCGAGACGGTCATCGCAGTGCCCGGGCACGCGTAGTTCACGATCTCCGCCAGCGTGCAGTCGTTGCGGCAGGCGTCCGCGTCGTTCGTGTTGCCGTCGTCGCACTCCTCGGTCCCGGAGTGAGGCAACCCGTCGCCGCAGTAGGGGACGGTGCAGTCGGTCGTGCAGTCGTCATCGTCGCTCGCGTTGCCGTCGTCGCACTCTTCGCCGCTCTCGGGGATGCCGTTGCCGCAGCCGACCCCGGGCGTGCAGGTCGAGGAGCACGCATCGCCGTCCTCTTCGTTGCCGTCGTCGCACGACTCCGAGCCGGCGAGGACGAACCCGTCGCCGCAATAAGCCGTGAGGCAGTTCGAGAGGCAATCGTCCGTGTCGTCGAGGTTGCCGTCGTCACACTCCTCGCTGTCCGAGAGGACGGCGCCGTCTCCGCAGCGAGGCTCGGTGCAGTCGTTGCGGCAATCGTCGTCGTCCTCGTTGTTGCCGTCGTCGCACTCTTCGCCGAGATCGGGGTCGGCGAAGCCGTCCCCGCAGTAGATCTCGGCCTCGCCGCCCTTGCCGCCGGTCCCGGAGGAGCCGTCGTCGCCGCAGGCTCCGGCGAGGAGCGCCGCACCAGAGAGGAGGGAGACGAAGAGGAAGATCGAGGTGCGCAAGGTGAGGTCTCCGCTCGTGCGCCGAGCTACTGGCAGTCGGGGTCCGACAGGCAGCAGCCCGGGGTCATGCCGTCCGAGGAGCAGTCGTTTGCGGGGCAGTCGATGTCTTCGTAGCAGGCCTTGCTGCACTCACCGAAGACGCAGACGTTCTGAACGCCCGCTAGCCCGAGGTGGCAGTCGCCCGCCTCGATCTGGGGATCGTCGGGATTCCCGACGAGGAGCTGGGGCGGGTCGGGCTCACACAGCGTGCCGTAGGGCATCCCCTGAGGGGCCTCGAAGGGACCGCAGGCTGCGAAGATCCAGGTCGGGTCTTCGACGCCGCTGCAGATGGCGGTCTGGCCGTACGGGGCGCAGTCCTCCTGGCCGAGGCAATACGGCGCGCAGTGCTTGGTGCCGGAACCGAAGTCGACGCAGTCACCGAAGAGCGTCTCGCTCTCCTGGCAGTCGCTGTAGTCCGTGCACTCGCGCGTGCAGAACCCTTGGCAATCGCCCGACAGGCACTCGTTCGCCGCGCCGCACACCTCGAAGAACCCAAGCGTGCCGGCGGCGGCGCACTCGCCGCCGTCGACGAGGCAAGGCCCGAAGCCGCTGCCGTCCGCCTCGCACGTGGTCTCGCCCATCGTGGTTCCGTCGTCGCACGTGCAGGGCTCGACCGAGTCGGGCTCGCATTCCTGCGGGTCGCCTCCGGTGGAGGTCGTGCTCGAGACCTCCTCACACTCGCCGTCGGGCCCGACGCAGGGCCCGAAGCTCATCCCGTCGTCGAGGCAGGTCTTGGTGCCGGGCTCGCGCGTGCCCTGACAGTTGCAGTAGATCTCCTCGGCCGGCGTGCAGAGCATCTCTTCCGCGGAGTCGCCGCAAGCGGCGAGGCCGAGCGCGACGGCGCCGGCGGACATCAAGGCCAAGAAGGCGTAACGGATCATCGGACGTTCCTCTGGGGCTTTCGACCGAGCAAGCGAGAGACAAAGAAGGCGGAGACCGCGAAGGCGAATACGCTCGAGAGCGGCGTGTCATCCCCCGAGCTTCCGCCGGGAGCAGCCACCGAGCAGCCGCCTTCGTCTTCGCCGTCCTCGTCCGTCGCGGCGGGCTCACCCCCGCACTCGGTCGCGAACCCGCCGCGGGGCTTGGTGTCGCAAGACACCTGACGCTCCGGTGCGTAGACCTCACACGCCGCGAGGATGTCGTCCTCCTCGAGCGTGCGCTGCTCGATCGTCCCGGGCTCGTACCCGGCGAACATCGTCGCGGAGAAGTCGAGCGTGTGATCGAGCCCGATGAAGTGACCGACCTCGTGCGTCAGCACGCTCTCGAGGTCGTAGTCGATCTCCATGTCGTTGATCGTGAAGTGGTTGTACGCGTGGTTGATCTCGATGTCGGCGTCGAGGATCTCACCCGTGTCGTCGTCGAAGGTGACCGTCGTCTTGGCCAGCGTGTTGTCGACGCCCTGGTAGTCCCACTTGTTGTCCTGGAACAGGATGATGTTCGCGTTCGCGCCGCCCGAGTTGTATTCGGTCTGATGGCAGCTCACCTCGTCCAGCTCCGCGAAAGAGAGCGAGGATACGCCGCTGTCGCACTCGAGCTCGGTCCACGCGAGGAACGAGCGCTGCGCCACCTGGCGGAAGTACTTCATCGGGATGTGTTGGCTCGAGTCCTCCTGGAGGCTGAAGCCGACGCACCCGCTCGCCCAGTAGAGCTTCTGGCCGGTGATCTTGCACTCGTCCTCGTCTCGCGGGCAGTCGCCCACGCACGTCGTGCTGCGGCAGTACGCCTCCGCCGCGCCGCAGACGAAAAGAGGCGCCAGGAAGGCGAGAGAAGCAAGAGCCCGAAGGCGCATGGTAGCCAAGGTAGCACACGAGCCCTCACCCGGTCTTTGGCCTCGGCCGGCCTCGTGCTAGCTCAGCCAGGTGTTCGAAGAAGAGGGCGTCCACGAGAGCACGGTTCCGGCGGAGCTGAACGGGCCCCAAGCCGAGGCGGCAGCTCACACCCGCGGACCGCTCGTCGTCTTCGCCGGGGCGGGCAGCGGCAAGACGCGCGTCATCACCTACCGCATCGCGAACCTGCTCGCGACCGAGCGGGTCGCGCCCTATCGGCTGCTCGCCGTCACCTTCACGAACAAGGCGGCCGGCGAGATGCGGCACCGGCTCGAGGGCCTCGTCGGGCCGGAGCTCACGAAGGATCTCTGGGTGGGGACCTTCCACGCGACGTGCGCGCGCATCCTTCGGCGGTACCACGAGCCCGCCGGCCTCGGCCGGTCCTTCGTCATCTACGACGACACCGACCAGCGCTCGGTGATGAACCGCGTCTTCAAGGAGCTGAAGGTCGACGAGAAGCGGTACAGCGTGCGCAACGTCCTCGGCCGCATCCACAAAGAGAAACAAGAGGGCGTGACCTCGCGGGACTTCGTGCCCGGGGTGTTCGGCGAGGACGTCATCGCGCGGTGCTTCGAGGCGTACGAGCGGCACCTCTCGAACGCCAACGCGGTCGACTTCGACGATCTGCTCTTGAAGGTGCTCGCGCTCGCGGAGAGCCGGGAGCTCGGCGTCGGGGAGGAGCTCCGGAACAAGTTCCTGCACGTGCTGGTCGACGAGTTCCAGGACGTGAATCAGGTGCAATACCGGCTCGTGCGCGCCTTCAGCGAGCGCCACCAGAACCTGTGCGTCGTCGGCGACGACGACCAGAGCATCTACCGCTGGCGCGGGGCAGACGTGCGCATTCTCCGCAGCTTCCGGAAGGACTTTCCCTCCGCGAAGATCGTGAAGCTGGAGCAGAACTACCGATCGTCGAAGAACGTGGTCTCCGCCGCGCTCTCGATCATCCAGCGCACGCAGGACCGTGAGCCCAAGGAGCTGTGGACGGCCAACCCGGCGGGGGAGCCCGTCACGGTCGTCGCGACCGGGACGGAGCGCGACGAGGCGGCGTTCGTCGTCGGGAGGATCGGTGAGCTCGTCTCGCGCGGCGAGAAGCCGAGCGAGATCGCCGTCTTCTACCGGATGCACGCGCAGTCGCGCGTGCTCGAGGAGGTGCTGCGCGCGGAGCGGATCCCGCACCAGGTCATCGGCGGGGTTCGATTCTTCGAGCGCGCCGAGGTCAAAGACCTCGTCTCGTACCTGCGCGTCCTCGTGAACCCCGCGAGCGACGTGGACCTCCTGCGCATCATCAACGTGCCGGCGCGCAAGATCGGCGACAGCACGATCGAGAAGCTCTCTGCGTTTGCGGCCGAGCAGCGGAGCAGCCTCCATGCGGCCATCCCCGGTCTCGTCGAGTCCGGACGGCTGGGGCCACAGCCGAGGAAGTCGCTCGCCTCCTTCGCGCGGCTGCTCGCGGATCTCGGCGAGCTCGCGAGGACTGCCTCGCCGTCCGAGATCGCCGAGGCGGTGCTCGACGAGAGCGGGTACCGGCGGATGCTCTCCGCGGACGAGTCGACAGAAGGCGAGGCGCGCCTCCTGAACCTCGCGGAGCTCGTCGGCGCCCTGGTCGAATACGAGGAGGAGGAGCTCGCGGCGGGCGGAGCCCCCACGCTCGCCGGCTGGCTGGAGCGGGTGACGCTCTCGGCGAACGCGGACGAGCTGAAGGACGCGCCGAAGGTCGCGCTGATGACCGCGCACGCGGCGAAGGGGCTCGAGTTCTCCTACGTGTTCCTGACCGGCATGGAGGAGGACACCTTCCCGTACCGCAGCCAGGACCCGACTCGCCGGCACGATCCCGAGGAGGAGCGCCGCCTCGCGTACGTCGCGGTGACGCGCGCGCGGCGGAAGCTCTGGATCACCCACGCGGAGCGACGGTCGCTTTTTGGCGGCGTGAAATATTGCGCGCCGAGCTCGTTCCTGGGTGACATCCCGCCGGAGCTGATCGAGCACAAGACGACCGAGACGCTGCGCGCCTCGAGCGGCCGCTTCATCGATCGGGAGAGCTTCGTGCCCGAGCGGCCGCGGCTGGCGTGGTCACACCCGCAGGCCGCGTCGAGCGGCGCGATGCGGCCTCGACAGACGTCGCTCTCGTTCGGGTCGCGAGAGCCGGGCGAGCGTTATGTCGAGCACGAGCCCGGCGAGCGCTTCGTGGAGCGCGACGAGCCGCAGACGCGACGTCGCGCCGAGGGCCCGCAGGTCGGCGACCGCGTGACGAACAAAGCATTCGGCTACGGGCGCGTCGTCGCGGTGGACGGCGGCCCCGATCCGACGGCGACGGTCGACTTCGTCGGTTGGGGGAAAAAACGCGTGAAGGCGCGTTTCCTCGAGCCGACCTGAGCGCGCACGCCGCGGGCTCAGTAGGTGAAGGTGGGCGGGCGAGAACTTCGGGTGCGCCGGCCTCGGCTTTCGTCTTATCCTGACCGGTAGCGCGGAGAGGAGAGGACTCGATGCAGCTCGCACGCAAGCGTTTGCCGAAACCCACCTTCGACGTGATGGAGAAGGCGTACGTCGCGAGCAAGACCTGCTTGCACCTCTGCCCGGTCGCCACACCCGTCGACTCCGGCTTCTCGCGCGATGAGTCCGCCGTCCGGCTGTGCGAGGCGCTCCTCGTCGCGACGAACGTCGTCGCGCAGCGGTCGGAGATCACGCGGAGCGACACGCAGCTCCTCGGAGACTTCTCGTTCGCCCTCTACGGGCGCATGTGCCCCCACGGCGTCGGCTTCGAGGCCGACGCGCTCTCTCGCTTCTGCGCCGCGGAGTGGGGCGACCCGCTCAAGTTCACCGACGGCGCGAGCGCCCAGGCGAGGCTCCGTTCGAAGACCGGCGTCATCTACTTCGCGGGACACCAGGGCCGCGGGAGCCGCACGCACATCGACCTCTGGAATGGCTCGCAGTGCCTGGGCGAAGCCCACTGGGACGCGAGCGAGATCCTGTTCTGGGAGCTCCACTCCGCCGCGGGCGCCGGGAACGGCAACACGAGCGGCGGCGGCGGTGGGGAGACCCCGTTCGCGCCGGAGGCGACCGCGCAGCCGCGGCCCCAGCCGAAGAAGGCCACGCCGCCCGCGGAGGAGCCCCCGGAGACGGACGACAAGAAGCCCGCGCTCCGGCTCGAGTACGAGGCAGCCGTGAAGGCGCTCAAGGACAAGGTCCCCGTGATGCGCTCGCAAGGGATGGAGGACGAGGCGATCGCGCGGGCGCTCCATGCCGAGCGCCGCGAGCTCGGCGTGAAGTACAAGGGGCTCACGCCGCCCGAGAAGCTGGCCGAGATCTACGCGCGCAACCTGGAGAAATACGGCGACAAGCTCGGCCCGACGATCGAGTACCTGCGGGACAAGGGCAAGACCTGGGAGCAGATCATCGACAGCGCGACCCGCCCCGGAGGAAAGGACCTGAAGTTTGGAAAATGAAGCCGGTTCCGAAGCGGCCGTGGTGGTCGGTGACGAGTTCGACGACGAGCTTCGCGACGCGTTGCTCGACGTCCTGCGCGAGATGGGCGCAACCGAGAAATCGAGCGAGCGCGGTGTGGGCGGCTCCCAGGAGATCGAGACAGCCGTCTTCGATCTCCAGGGCAGGCGCCTCGTGGTGGAAGCGGAGACCTACGAGGGACTCAGCATCCGCGGAGACGAAGCGCTCGTGAAGGACGTCGAGAAGCGCCTCAAGGAAAGGCGCGGCGCCTCCTGACCGCCTCTCACTTCTTCTTTCGATCCTCGAGGGCCAGGCGGACGACACGCTTCAGCTTCGGTGCGCTCACCGCGCCCGAGACGAAGTAGTCGTCCACGAACGTCGCGGGGGTGCCGTCGATGCCGAGCTTGTCGGCGGCGTCCACGTCGGACTTGATGACGGCGTCGTATTTGTCGTCATCGAGCGCGCCGGCGACCTTCTTCGCGTCGAGCTTCAGGCCCGCCGCCAGCTCCTCGAGCCCGGCCCGCCCGAGCTTCCGCTCGGGTTGGGCCTCGAAGAGGGCGTCGTGCATCTTCCAGAAGCCCGCGTCGCCTCGCTGCGCCCGGGCCTCGAGCGCGGCGGTCGCGGCAGGCCAGGCATTCTTGTGCATGGGGAGCGGCAGGTGGCGGAACACGAGGGTCACCTGGCCGGGGAACGCCTTCTCCACCTGGCGCAGCGACTCAGCGTGGCGGCGACAGAACGGGCACTCGAAGTCGGAGAACACCTGGATGACCACCGGGCCCGACCCGCGCTTCGGCGCGCTCTTCGGGGGCGCGCCGATCGCGAGCTTCTGCGGCGGCTCCGCGCGCTTCGCGGTCTTCATGACCTCGTCGTAGACCTTCGCCCGCGGCGTCCCCGCGTCCACCAACGCCTTCGCAGCGGCGAGGCGCTCTTCGATGACCGAGGAGAACTCGTCGAAGGAGCGCGCGCCGGTGAGCCGCTGGCCGTTCACGAAGAAGGTCGGCGTACCGTCGGCCTCGAGCTCGCTCGCGAGCTCCTGGTCGGCCTCGATGGCGCTCGCGTGTTTCCTCGCGGCCACGGCCTTGGCGGTCGCGCTCGGGTCGAGCCCCGCCGCGGTCGCCAGCTCGGTGACGTCCCGCTCGTCCGTCGGGCGCTCGAGCTGGAAGATGGAGTCGTGCGCGGCCCAGAAGGCCTGGGCCCCCTTCTTGACGAAGATCTCCTGCGTGAGCTCGGCGGAGCCCGCCGCGCTTTTGTGGAACGGCAGCGGGTTGTGTTTGAAGACGAACCGGACCTCGTCTCCGTATTTCTTCTCCACGCGCGCCAGGGTCTTCTGCGCCTTGGCGCAGAACGGACACTCGAAATCCGAGAACACCACGATGGTGACCAGGGCATCGGCCTTGCCCTTCACGGGCGAGGTGCCGACCGGCGCGTACCAGACGGTTCGATCGACCTCCGGCAGGAGCGCTTCGCGCTTGGCGCTCGCGTCCGCGGCCTCGCGATTCGTCGCGGTGCGCGCGGCGTACATGCGCTCGAGGGGCGCGCCGCCCGCCGCCGCCTCGGCGACCGCGACGAGCTCCGCATCGATGGCGGCTTCGAAGCGCGACTGCGGTTGGGCCCCGGAGATGAAGACGCCGTTCACGAAGAACGCGGGCGTGCCGCGGATGCCGAGGCGCTCGCCCAGCTCGATGTCGAGATCGACCTTCTCGGCGCCGGATGCCGTGGCACCCTCCCCGAGATCGCGCGGGATCGATCTCGACTGGAGCTCGGAGAGCGCTCGTCCGACCGCTTGCGCGGGGCTCTCGCCCTCGTTCCGCTCCAGGAACACCATTCGATAGAAGTCCCAGAACGCAGCGTCGCCCGAGCGTGCCCGCAGAGCCTCGGAGAAGACCGCGAGGGCGTAGGCGTTGTCGTGCATGTCCAGCGGGAGATGTTTGAAGGCGAAGCGCAGCTTCTTGTCGCCGTACTTCTCCTTCAATGCCTCCAGCGTCTTCGCTGCATCGCCGCAGTACCGGCACTCGAAGTCGGCGAACATGACCACGGTCACGGGCGCCAGCGGGTCGCCCCAGACGGCGTCTTTGCTCGTCACCGGGATGAGCCCGGGATCGATCGCGTCGGTCGCGACGGCGGGGACGGCGGCGGTTTGGGCCACACCGTCTTCGCTCGGCTGCCGAAGGGGTGGAGCTGAGGCGCAGGCGACGAGCAGCGCGAGGAGGGCCGAGAGGAGGAGCCGGAGCATGGCTGAGGGTGCTTTAGCGCACCGCAGGGCCGAGATCGTGCTTTTCTCGCCGTGTCGCCGTAGCCTCCTCTTACGATGAAGGCCATGGCTTATTCTTCGGCGTGGCGCGACACGAGGCGCGCACGTGTGCTGGGCGTCACCGCGTACCTCGTGCTCACGGTACCCAAGCTCGGGCTCGGGTGTCGCGACCCGGACGAATGCCTGCACGACTGGCAGTGCGGCGACAGTTCGATCTGCATTCCGTACGAGGAGCGCTATCAGTGCTTCTCGGCCCCGGTGTGCGGGTCGGGGGACGAGTGCGAGGAGGACGAGTCGTGTGTCCTCCGGTCCACTCGAATCGTCGATGAGGCGCCTCGCGACCCATTCACCTCCGATGCCCCGGGGAAGAAGACGTGCGGCGGCTACGCGGGGCCGCCGGAGCCGGTCGAGGAGGGCTGCGGCTCGTCCACCGACGACGACGGTTACGGCGGGTACGACAACGGCACGACGTCGAGCTCGAAGAGCTCCTCGAGCTCGACCGGCACCACGAGCCAGACCGGTACCGGCGGGGAAGGCGGCGCCCCGGGAGGCGGCGGAGCCGGAGGTGGGCCCGGCGCGGGCGGCGCTGGCGGCGCGGGCGGCGCCGGCGGCTCGGATGGCGGCGGAGGTGGGGTATGAGCCGGACGACAAGCGTGGGGGCGACGCTCCTCTTGGCCGCGTCGGCGATGCTCGCTCTGGTCGGCTGCGGGCGCAGCACCGAGGACCTCTGTGAGGACTTCGTGGACGAATGCGGCGACGATCGCGACAGCGTGCGCTCCTGCGTGCGGCGCGCGGACGAGCTCGAGCAGCGCGCGACGGAGGCGGGCTGCCTCGAGCCGTACGACGCGTACCTCGACTGCGTCGACGGGCTCGAGTCGCTCTGCGACACCGCGGATGATTGCGCGGCGCCGCGGGAGGACCTCGCCCGCTGCGGCGTGTTCTTCGAATAGTCAGTCGACGCGCGCGCGCTTGCCGCCGCCCTTGCGGGTCACGGACAGCATCTTGCTCCGCGTGTGCGGCGCGAGCGCGAGCGGGTCGCGGAGCCCGGCCGCGAGTCGGAGCGCTCCCGCGTACGCGATCATCGCGGCGTTGTCGGTGCAGCTCGCGAGCGGGGGCACGAAGACGTCGAGCCCCGACGCGCGGGCGCGCTCCGTGATCTTCTCCCGGAGGCCGCGGTTCGCAGCCACGCCGCCGCCGATGACGACGGCGCCGACCTCCTCTTGCTTGGCGGCGCGCAGCGTCTTGTCGACGAGGGCGTCGGTCAACGCCGCCTGAAACGAGGCGCAGAGGTGCGCGAGATCGTCACCGGAGGGGACGCCGGAGACCTCGACGTGGCGCGCGAGCGCGCTCTTCAACCCCGAGAAGCTGAACTCGAGGCCGAGCCGATGGGCGGGCTTGGGTGGCGCGAACGTCGACCGCTTCGCGTCTCCCTGCGCCGCCAGTCGATCGATCGCGGGGCCGCCGGGGTAGCCGAGGCCGAGGAGCTTCGCTGCCTTGTCGAACGCCTCCCCCGCGGCGTCGTCGCGTGTCGCGCCGAGCTCGCGGACATGATCGAGCGACGGGCCGTCGACACGATAGATCGCCGTGTGGCCCCCCGACGCTAGCAGCGCGACGAAGGGGAAGGGGGGAGCGCGATGATCGGGGCTGCGGCGCAGGAAAACGGCGAGGAGGTGCCCAACCAGATGGTCGACCCCCACGAGCGGTTTGTCGGCGGCCCACGCCAGGCCCTTGGCGAACTGGAGCCCGACGAGCAGGGCCCCGAGCAGTCCTGGCCCGGCGGTGACCGCGATCCCGTCGAGCTCGTGGAGCGAACGGCCGGAGCGCGCGAGCGCCTCGTCCACGACGCGCGGCAGCGCCTGCGCGTGGTCGCGCGCGGCGATCTCGGGGACGACGCCGCCGTAGGGGACGTGGATGTCGATCTGGCTCCTGACGACGTCGGACAGAACGGCGCCGTCCGACGAGACGACCGCGGCCGCGGTCTCGTCACACGAGGTCTCGATGCCCAGGACGACGGTGCTCACGGCGAACGCGCGCTCGTCTGCTCCGGCGCGAGGAGCTGCTTGGCGAGAGATCGCACGTGTGGCTCGGCGTCTTGTTTGGACGCGGCTTCGAGGACGGGCGTCGCGGCCTTCTTGTCGACACGGGCGAGGCTCTTCAGCGCCGCCTCTCGAACGAGCGCGTACGTGTCTTTTGTCGCGAGCCCGGACAGCGCCGCGACCGCGCGGTCCTTGGCGGAGCCGGAGCCGAAGCGGCCGAGCGTCTCGGTGGCGCGGACGCGCACGGGCCAGCCCGCTTCGCTCTGCGCCAGCTTCGCGACCTGCTCGACGACGGACGGTCCGGCGTTTGCGTCGATCGACGCCAAGATGGCGCGCTTCACTTCGTCGTCGCCGCGCGCGAGCGCCTCGACGAGCGCGGCGTCCGAGCTCTCCGTCTGCGTCTTGGCCATCACCGCCGCCGCCCTGGTGCGGAGGGCGGCGTCCGGGTGCTTCGCGAGCGCGGCGAAGCCCTTGGAGGTGGCGCGCAGGATCTCTCTCGTCGCCTTTTCGGCCTGCGCGCGTCGCTCTGGCGACGCGTCCGCGCCCGCGGACGAAAACGGTCCCAGGATCGAAGATTCCGAGAGCGCGTCCGCGATGGCCGCGGCCTTCTCGGGGCTAGTCGACACGGCGCCTGCCGCGCTGCGCGCGAGCCACGAGACGTGGGTGAGCAACACGTCCAGGCGGGCGTCGGCCGATGGCGACGGGGGCTGCAGCGCGCGGAGCACCGAGGCCATCTCCAGCTTGCCGTCCGGGACCGGCAGCGGCTCGGTGCGCGCGGGGCTCTTTTCGGTCTTCGTCTTCGGGGCCATCGAGGCCGCCGCCGAGATGGCGTCGCGTACGAGGACCGGATCCGGTGACAACATCGCTCCGGCGAGCGCGAGCATGGTGCTCTCGTCCGGCTTGCCGCTCGCCCCAGCGAGACGCGCCGAGACGAACAGCCCGGCGCGACGGAGCGTGGCGTCGTTGGCCTCGACGGCGGCGGACGCGATCTCGTGGACCGCTTTGTCCAGCTCGCGGTCGCCGATCTCGGCCACCGCCAGGAGCGCCGCGGCTCGCGCCACGGGCCCGGCCTCGGGGGAGCGCGCGAGCTTGAGCAACGCACCGCCGTGTTTCTTGTTCCTCGTGAGGCCCAGCCCCACGGCCGCGACGGCTCGCACCTCCGGCGAGCTCGCGTCGAGCAGACGTGCGAGCAGCGACTCGGCCTTGGGGTCGCGCATGCGCGCGACGGCCCATGTCGCGGCCACCGCGATCTCGTCCGCAGGGGCGATCGAGGCGTCGCGGTTCTTCGGCAACAGCAGCTGCTCGAGCCGATCGAGCATCGCAGGATCGCGGAGGGCGCCCACCGCGACCATGGCGCGCACGCGGAGCTCCTTGTCGGCGCCGCCCGTCGCGAAGTTGAACAGCGTGGGCCCGCCGCTCCTGTTCTCGACGTATGCGAGCACCTCGATCGCGACCCGCTGCTGCGCCTCGCGATCGTCGGCGAGCGCGTCGAGGAGCGGCTTGACCGCGCGCGACCCGATCGCCGAGAGCTGCGACCTCGCGGCCTCCACCTGGACCGGGTCTTCGCCGTGGCGCACCTTCTGGACGAGCGGGAGCGTCATCGCGCCGTAGAGCTCGACGAGGAGCCTGCGGTAGATCGACTTCTGCGGGTTGCCGACCGCGACCGGCAAGAGCTCGCGCTCGAGCGTCTCGAGGCTGCCCTTGCCGAGGTTGATCTGCATCGACAAGCGCGCCGCGCGGGCGACGAGCTCCTCGTCGCCGGAGGCGCGCACGACGCGCCGGAACAGCCGGTCGGCTTCGGCCGCGTCACCGGACGAGAGCAAGAGCTCAGCCAAGTCGAAGTAGGCGGGCCAGAGCCGATCGTTCTTGGCGAGCGCGAGGCGATACTCGGCGATCGCCTTCGGGAAGTCCTGGCGCTTTCGGTACATGTCGCCGAGCTTCTGGTGACCGTTCGCGTCCTCGGGGGAGAGCTCCACCGCCTTCGCCGCGTACCGGATCGCGTCGTCGTCTTTGTAGAGCTCGGCGGCGTATTGGGCCATGCGCTGGTAATACTGCCGCGCAGCCTTGTCGTTCAGCTCCGCGAGCTTCTCGAGGACCTCGATCGCGCCGACGAGGTTCTGCTGCTTCACGAGGACGTGCTCGAGCGCCAAAAGCGACGCCTCGTCGCCCGGCGCCTTCGCGATCACGGCGCGCAGGGTCGACTCCGCGTCGGCGAGCTTGCCGAGCTTGCGCTGCACCTCCGCGAGGAGGCGACCGGCTTCGAGGTCGGGCGGGGTCCCTTCGAAGCGCTGCTTCAGCGGCGAGACGCGGTTCGCGAGCTCCTTCGTCACCGACCAGATGCTCACGATGTGCGTGCGCGCCTCGCGCGACAGGTTCGGATCTCCCTTGGCTTCCTTGAGCAGCTCCTCCCAGATCGCGACCGCTTGCCCGAAGCGTTCTCCCGCCAGCGCCGTCCCGGGCGCCGTGCGCTCGAGCGCCACGGCGAGGCCCTTCTTGAACTGCACGTTCTTTGGCTCGAGGCTCACGGCCTCGCGGAGCGCCTCGAGCGCCTCGTCGGGCATGTCGTGCTCGAGGTAGACCTCGCCCAGCGTGAAGCTCGCGCGGGCGCGGTTCGGCAGGAGCGTGCGAACCCTCGCCCAGGTGTCGAGCGCCTTCTTCTTGTCGCCTGCCTGGTAGTGACGGTCGCCGAGGTCGATGAGGAAGGTCGGATCTCCGCCGCCTGCCGCGCCGGCGAGGCGGTTCAGGAGGGCCATCGCCTTCTCCTTCTCCTCCATGCGCTCGTAGAAGTCCGCCACGGCGGCCAGCACGTCGGCCTCCTGCGCGCGGCCCTCGAGCTCCTTCAGGAGGCGCAAGGCCTTCGGCCGATCTCCGCGCTGGATGAGCGTCTCACAGAGCTCGAACACGAAGTCGGGGTTGTTGGGCGCGGCCTTGATGAGCGCCTCGTACTCCTTGGTGGCCGCCTCGAGATCGCCCGCGGTCTGCAGGAGGTGGACGACCTTCACGCGCGTGTCCACGTGGCTCCCGTCGATGGAGAGCGCCTTGCGGTAGGTGGCGAGGGCCTTGTCGACGTTCCCCGTCTCCTCGTAGAGGGCCCCGAGGGCGGCGAGCCGCTGGAAATCCTGCCCGGGCTCCTTCTCGAGAATCTCGATGAGCTCGCTGAGCTTGCTCTCTGCGCGGAACGCCTCCGTCATGATGGCGAGGATCTCGGCCCGGATGCCCGCCGAGCCCGCCGACACCGACAGCGCCCGCTTGAGCGTGTCGAGCGCCTCCTTCGTCTTCTTCTGCTTGGCGAGCGCGCTCCCCAAGTCGCGGAGCGCCGGCCCGAGGGCTCGGTTGTCGCCGGCCGCCGCCTTCACGACCTCGCGGAACTCCGCCTCGGCGAGGTCGAGCTGCTGCTTCGCGAGGAGCGCGCGGCCGAGCTCTGCCTTCACGAAGAGCGAGCCTTGCGAGCGCTTGACGAGGCTCTGGTGGTGCTTGCGCGCGGCGTCGAAGTCTTTGAGATCGACCGCCAGGTTCATGAGGATGCGCGTCGTCTGCTCGATCTCGGAGTCGACCTTGAGCAGCGGCAGCGCCTTTTCGTAGTGTCCGCTCGCCCCCTTCTTGTCGCCGCGGTCGACCTCGAGCTGCGCGAGCGCGAGCAGCGGCGCCGCCTCCTTCGGCTTGTCCGCGATGGCGGCCTCGAAGGTCGCGATGGCGTCCTCGTATTTGCCTTCCATCTTCTGGATGCCGGCGAGCGCGATCTTCGCCGCCCATCCGTCGTCGCCGATCGCCTTCGATTTGGTCTCGAAGTCCTCCAGGAGCTTCTTCAGGTTGCCGTCTCGCTCCCTGTAGAGCTGGGCGAGGCGTTGCAGCGGGAAGGGGACACCGGGCTGGGAGAGGACGATCGCGGTGTAGCGCGCGATCAGGACCGCCGGGTCTTTGCCCTTCTCGCCTTTTTCGTCGGGCTTGTCGGGCTTGCCAGGGCCTTCCGCCGTCGGCTTGTCGGGCTTGCCCGGCTTCGTCGTGTCGGCAGGCTTGCCCGGCTTCGCGGGCTTGCCGGGCTTCGTGGGCTTGCCCGGCTTCTTGCGCCCGCCGATCCCCAGATCGGCGCGGGCGGGCGAGGCTGCGGTGCCCACCACGGCCGAAGAGACCAGGGCTGCGAGGATCACCGCGACAAACCTGCGCACTCCGGCAGCGTAGCCTCTCCGGCTCGGCCGAGCCAGCCGGTCACCGCATCACGACGAGCCCCACGACGGCCGCCAGCGCCAGCAGCACGAGCGCCGAGATCGCGGCGAGAAACCCCCAAACGGGTCGGGGCGCGCCGTGGGAATCTCCGCCGCGCTCCGGAGCGTTTTCGGTCGATCGGGGGAGCGCGCCGCGCGCGTCGCGTCTCGTCCACAGAAGGAGCGCTATCTCGAGCGCGGCAGCGAGCGAGAGCGCGGCCGTCGTGGCCGTGCGGACTCGCGCGAGCCGTGTGGTCTCGGCGGCCACGGCCGCCGGCATCCCGTCGAGCGCGATGGTCAATCGCGGGGCCGACGCCGCACCGGAGCGCTCGACGCCAGGCCAGGTGACGGTCGAGGCGCCCACCTCGTAAGCGTCGCTCGACACCGTCACCGCGCGCACGTCGGACCCGATCGGCATCTTTCCTCGGAAGAAGCCGTCGGGCGCGGCCTGCAGCTCGACAACGCCCCCGCCGGTTCGACCCAGGTCGTCGAACAGCGACACGAACGCGACGTCGCGCGGCGCCGGTGAGACCAGTGTCAGCTCGTCATCCGCGATGCTCGCCGCGATCGCGCCCATCACGGTCGGGAGCTCGACGCGGAGCGTGCCGGACCGCGAGCCCGCCTTCGCGGTCAGATCGATCACCGCGGGCGGCGCGATCGCGGTGAGGGGCAAGAGCGCGCGGCCGTCTTTCACACCGACCTCGAGCGTGGGCGGCTCGACGCTCGACCCGGTCATCGCGAGCGTCGCCTCGGACACCAGGCCGGCTCCATCCCGAACCTCGACGCTCACGACGCCCGGTATCGATGGAACGAGCGTGCCCGTCGCGATGCGCGCCGAGACCACGAGGTCGCCCTCGACCACGCCGGGGAGCGCGGCCGCGGTGGCCGAAGGAGCGGGCCCGCCCTTCCCCTTCAGGACGCCCTCCGCGAGCGTGCGCTGTCCGGTGCGGACGCGCACCCTCGAGCCTGGCGGGAGCGGAGCCGCGAGCGCCGCCTCGACGACACCGGCGGGGCCGGTGCGGCCCTTCCACAAGGGCGTATCCTGCCCGGACGCGAACAGGCTCACCTCGTCGAGAGAGACCGGCCGTGGGATCGGCGCCCCTCGCTCGATGGTCTCGATCCGAAGCGATCTGGGCCCGTCAGGCTCGGCTCCCGAGGTCATCACGCGTGCGGCGACGACGGGACGCTCCTGGCCCGGGCCGAACAGGACGACGACCACGAGGGCGGTCGCGACGGCCGGCAAGGCGAGCAGGAGCGTTCGTCGATCCACGCTGCGATTGTAGCGAGACTTTGCGTCGCGCCCCGCCTTTCGGTAAGCCGCTCCTGTGGCAGCGAAGACGAAGATCAAGACGAAGAAGGCACCGAGCGCGAAATCGCCTGCCAAGAGCGCGGGTGAGGCTCGCTGGCTTCGCGAGCGGACGGAGAAGCGGACCGAGCGCCGGTTTGCGCCGAGCGCCAAGTCATTCGCCGTCCTGAGCTGGGTCCTCCTCGGCCTGGGCGCTGCCGCCATGGGCGCAGGCGTCTTCGGGCAGTTCCTTCGCGCTGTGGGGCCGCACCCCTACGCCCTCCACTTCCTCGGCGGGGGCACGCTCGGCTTCGTCCTCGGCCTGGTCCTCTCGAACCGCGTCGTGCCGACGCTCCGGATCGGCGACGCCGGGCTCGCCGTCGAGCGTGGCCAAGACGCGCTCGATCGCCTGGGATGGCACGAGATCGACGCCGTCCGGTTCTCCTCGGGGGTGCTGGTGTTCTCGGGGGCGGGCAAGGTCGTCTCGATCAACGTGGCCGAGCATCCGGACGCGGCAGCCTTTGCGGTGGCGGAAGGTCGAGCGCGAATCCCTTCGCGGATGGCGGATGCACCCGAGAGCTTGCCCGTGCCCGCACCGGAAGCGAGCGAGCTCCTCGTGCTCGAGCCTCCTCAGCTCGCTGGTCTGCGCTGCGCCGCTTCCAACCGCCTCATCTCGTTCGAGGCCGACGCGAGGATCTGCGGTCGATGCGGGCAGGCCTATCACAAGGAGGAGGTCCCCGAGCGTTGCTCCACCTGCGACGCGCGGCTCACCTGAAGGGCCCGAAGGCCACGGGCCGAGGCGGCGCCTCGGCCGCGCCTCCCGCACTCAGGCCCTTCGCTCCCTCAGGCCTCCCTACTTCAGTCCTCCCTACTTCAGTCCATAGCGGGACGGGTCTTCTCGAAGGAGCTCGATGTAGAACTCGGCCTCCTGTCCGGCAGGCAGCTCGCCGGCCTCGACGGCCTTCTCGAGCGAGCGCTTGATGTCGCCGATGAGCCTGGACGGAGGCAGGCCGAAGGTGCGCATGATCTCGTCGCCGATGCCGCTCGGCAACGGCGGGACCTTCGCGTCCTCCTCCGCGAGCGTCCGCACGCGGTCGGCGAGATCGCTGATCTGACGCAGGCCGCGCTTCTTCTTCTCCGGGCGCTTCGTCGTGATGTCCGCTCGGGATAGGCAGAGCACGTGATCGAGCAAAGGCCCCATCTCGCGGGCGAACCGGCGCACCGCGCTGTCGGTCCACGAGGCGTCGTATTGGCTCGCGCGGAGGTGGTGCAGGATGAGGAAACGCACCGACTCGCGGAGCGACTCCTCGCGCGAGAAGATCGGCATGCGACGGTGCAGCCTGTCGAACATGCGCGCGCCCACCTCGGCGTGCCCGAAGAAGTGGACCTCTCCGTCGGGGCTGATCGAGCGAGTCTTGATCTTGCCGATGTCGTGGAGGAGGGCTGCCCACCGGATCTCGAGGCGCGGCACGGCCTGTCGGACGACCTGCTTCGTGTGCTTCCACACGTCTTTGTGGCGCCACTCGCCGTCGCCGAAGCCGACCATCGCCTCCACCTCGGGCAGCAGCGCCACGAGAGCTCCGGCCTCGAGCAAGGCGTCGAGCCCCGCCTCGGCGTCGGGAGCCATCACCACGCGGTCGAGGAAGCGGCGCAGGTCATCGACGTTCGACGTCGAAGCGAGGCGGTAGTCCTCGGGTCGAGCCACCACGATCGGGCCTGCCGCGCCACCTTCGGCGCGCGAGGCCGCCCACTCGAGCGCCTCGAGCGCACGACGAGCGTCCGCGACTTCGCTCACCTGATGCTCCACCGACACGATACTCCTTCTGTCGAGCGACGCTTCGCTCCGAGCCGGGCTGACCGAGCCGGGCTGACCGAGCCGGGCTGCCTGAGCCCGACCGCCGAGCCGGGCTGACGGCTGCGGAGCGGCGCTTCTTAGCCAATAGCCGCGCGATTGTCAGGACCGAAACGCACGCGCTCGTCCCGAGGGGCTCGGTGCTGCCCCGGGTGCTCGTCGAGCCTCAGGCCCGGGCCCTGAGCAGGCGGTGGATGTGCGTCCGCTCCCAGGCCAGCGCGCGTTCGTAGTCCCGGAACAGCTGCTCGCGGACCAGGAATTGCTTCGGGTGGAGGATTCGACGCGAGCCGCTCGCCTCTGCCGGGATCACGTGATGAAGCATCTCGTGGTAGACGACGTACGAGACGAAGTACCGCGGCACCCAGCCTCGATCGAGCAGGGGATGCACACGGATGAGACGCTCGGTCGCCGAGTAGCTGCCGAGCTTGAGCGTCCGACGTGTCTCCCCGCGGCGCGCGCCGACCCGACCCCACGTGATGAGGGAGTCGACGGTGCCTCCGAAGTACTTCTTGTTGAGCGCGTTGTAGAGCGCGAGAAGATCGTGGCTCTGCCCCTGCGTATGCAGCGGGCGAAGGAACGGCCTGGCCGCACGAATCCGGTGGCTGCAGTCGTCGATGTAACGGCCGACGACGTCGGACGCATCGCGGTCGCGCCGGCCGCGCGTGCTCGACGCGATGAACCGGACCAGCGCGTCCTTCACCGACGAAGGTGCGTCGAGGAACATGTGGTGCAGACGCGCTCGGAGGACACCGCCGCGCTCCGCGAAGCTGATCATGCTTCGACAGTTGTCGGTGACGCTCAAGATGGCTGGCTTGAGCGCCGCCTGGCTCAACTTCCGCTCGAGCAGCTGGCGAGCACCTTCGTGGACGAAGATGCGGGGTGACCCCGCGGGGAAGGGGATCTCGACCTGCACATGACGTGGGTCGGGAATGCGCACCGCCGCAGGGGCGATCCGTGGCGCGAGGGGCCTCACCGGGATGCGCGCGCGAGAGTCCCGACCGATGGGTCTCTGAGCGAAGGGAAAGACGATTAGCCCCGGCATCGGTGTCCTTTTTGGGGTATGATGAGGCACCCTTGCTGTCAAGCAATGGCCCGGAAGTGCTCAGAAAGACACTGATTCCTGGCGCAGGAGGGCATCGTGACGGGTGTTCACCCAGCACCCCCTTTCGCCAAGCAATCCGAAGTGCGACCTGCCCTGTTGAAGGGTGATCGGACGTTGGGGGGGGACCGGACGACCCCATCGTCCGGCCCGTGGTACACGACTGACTCAGTTTGTCTTCTGGGGCGTCTTGGGAGCGGCTGCGGGGGCGCCGCGCTCCTTCGCGTCGTTCTTCGCTCCGGGGGCCGCGCCCGTTGCGGGCGCAGCGCCGGCGCCGCCTTGGGGCGCTCGCCCTGCTGCGGGCCCGCCCGCGCCGGCTCCGCCGGCTGCGGCACCGTTGACCTGATCCTTCGGGCCACCTCGATGAATCCCGTGTTTCTCGAGGATGAGCGCCTCGATCTTCGAGGCGGTGGCGGGGTTCTGCTCGAGGAAGCTCCGCGCGTTCTCTCGGCCCTGGCCGATACGCTCGCCCTGGAACGAGAACCAGGCGCCGCTCTTCTCGATGATGCCGCCTTCGACGCCGAGGTCGATGATGTCACCCATTCGGCTGATGCCTTGGCCGTAGAGGATGTCGAACTCCACCTCACGGAACGGCGGCGCGAGCTTGTTCTTCACCACCTTCACGCGGGTGCGGTTGCCGACCACGCTTGGCTCCTTCCCGCCCGCAGCTGCCTCTTTGATGGCGCCGATGCGGCGGATGTCGAGGCGAACCGACGCATAGAACTTGAGCGCGTTGCCGCCGGTGGTCGTCTCCGGGTTCCCGAACATGACGCCGATCTTCATGCGGATCTGGTTGATGAAGATGAGCATGCACTGCGACCGAGCGACCGTCCCGGTGAGCTTGCGCAGCGCCTGGCTCATCAAGCGGGCTTGAAGACCAACGTGGCTGTCGCCCATGTCGCCTTCGATCTCGGCCTTCGGAACGAGCGCCGCGACCGAGTCGACGACGATGACATCAACCGCGTTGGAGCGGACCAGCATGTCGGCGATCTCGAGGGCTTGCTCGCCGTAGTCCGGCTGGGAGATCAAGAGCTCGTCCGTCTTGACGCCGAGCCGCCGGGCGTAGCTCACATCGAGCGCGTGCTCCGCGTCGATGAAGGCTGCGGTGCCGCCCGCCCGCTGCACGCCGGCGATGGCGTGCAGCGTGAGCGTGGTCTTGCCGCTCGACTCGGGGCCGTAGATTTCGATGATGCGACCGCGAGGGTAGCCGCCCACGCCGAGCGCGATGTCGAGGCCGAGAGAGCCGCTGGGGACCGTTGCCACCTCTTCATGGAGGGACTCACCCTCCCTGAGGCGCATGATCGCTCCCTTGCCGTATTCCTTCTCGACGCTGGCGATGGCGAGCTCCAAGGCAGCTGACTTTTGTTTCGAGGTCCTCTCGTCGCTCATGGGTTCACCTTACTGTGCGAATGTTCAGGGTGCAAGCCTTTGGAGCCGGGGGCTGCCCCGGCCGAGCCAGCGAAGAGAGTCATAGCCCCCGATGAGCCAAACCGAAAGCCTTCTGCGATGATGGTGTGACATTGTTTGACCATTCGGTGGCTGCTTCGTACGCGCTGACGGGACGGCTATTCTCCTGAACATGTTCGCGACCGTGACCGGCGGAAGGCTCATCGCCGCGACGGCGCTCGTCACCTCCGCGGTGGGCCTCTCCGCCTCGTGCCGCGGGCTCGTCGTGGGCGACGGGATCGACGCGGCAAGCGAGCTCTGCGACTACGTCCGCCGGTGTTACGGCGACGAGCGCGTCTTCGGTGGCTGTGATCGGTTCGCGTCGATCCTCGAGGGCGCGCCCGAGCCCACGCGGGGCTCCTTCCTCGCGGAGATCGATCTCGAGACCTGCCTCGCGTCATGCCCCGCCGCGCTGGCCTGTCTGGACATCAGCCCCTATTGCGCGCAAGCGGAGCCCTGCGGTGAGGCGCGAGACTGCTGCGGGTGGAGCGAGGGGCTGTCGAGGTGCACGGACGGCTCCTGTTGTGTTCCTCTCGGGGCGCCTTGCGCCGCCGAGGGAGATTGCTGCGAAGGGATCTGCGAAGGCGGAGTCTGCGGTGGGCGCCCTTGCCTCAACAACGCGCAGCCATGTGAGTACGGTGAGGAGTGCTGCTCGGGTGTGTGCCGCGACGGCGCCTGCGACAAGAAGGACTGCTCGTTCGACGGCGAGCCCTGCGCGCTGCCGACGGATTGTTGCCCAGCCGAGCCGGGCACCATCAACACCTGTGAGGCTGGCGCCTGCCAGAAGGTGGGCGTCGTCTCGTGTCAGGGTGAGCTCGAGCCGTGCGAGCCGATGGGCGGAGCCCTCGTCTGTTGCGAAGGCCTGACGTGCCAGGACGACGGAATGGGCGCGGTGTGCCGTTCCGCTTGCGCGGACACCGGTCAAGAATGTGCCACCACCCCTTGTTGTGGAGACGGGGTCTGCGACGCCTCGACCGACCCGCCATTTTGCGCCCCTCCGGTCGTGTGCCTCGACACGTTCGTGCCCTGCCTGCAGAGCTACGAATGCTGCTCCGGCTATTGCCTCAAGCCAGACCCGATGCAGCCTGCGGGCACGTGCGACGAGTGCCTCGAGAGCGATTGCGCTCACTCGGTCTGCACGACGGGGGGGCCGATGGCTCCGGAGGCCTGCGCAATGCAAGGCTACGATTGCATCGTCGCCGTCACAAGCTTCGACCCGTTCTGCCGGTGCACGGGCTGGGACTCCACCTGCCTTTCGTACCTCCCGGACCTATGCCCCGGGGTGTGCGGCGATCCGCTCTGAGCGCGAGAGGCTCGGTCCGTCAGAAGAGGCCGACCGAGAAGTGAATGGCGCCGATGTCCTCCCAGTCGCGCCGGTCGAGGTTGAACGCGCCGTCGAAGGCGAGGGGGCCGAGCGGCGTCGAGATGCGCAGGCCGCCGCCGGCGCCATAACGCCAGGCGAGCGGGTCGAACTCGGCAGGGTCCACCCAGAGGTTGGCCATGTCGAGGAACACACCGATCCCGACTGCCTTCCAGACCGGAATGCGGAGCTCGGCGCGAGGGTTCACGACGAGGTCGCCGCCGCGAATGGCGACGTCTTTCACGTCGAGCGCACCGTCGTCGATCTGCCGCGAGACGTCCTCGGGGACCATGGCGTCGGGGAAGTACCCGCGATGGGACTCGAAGCCGCCCACGTAGAAGAGCCGGTCGGGGTAGGTCTTGCTCCCGCTCTCGAGCTGCACGTTGACGCCGCCCGAGACGCTGAGGGCGAGGGCGAGGCCGCTGTCCGTGAAGCGCAGGTATCCGGCCACACGCGTCGTGAGCTTCATGAAATGGGAGACCAGCGGGTCCGTCGAGGTCTGGTTGCCGATTGGGAACGCGTTCACGTGCTCCGCCGCGCCGACGAGCAGGGTGCCGGTCGTCGCCGAGAGCGGGTTGTCCCGGCGATCCCAGGTCACCCCGATGCGCTGCGCGACCGCAAACGTCGTCCCGTCGGGAAACCGAAGGAGGCGCTCCAGGTTGCGGTTGTTCTTGATGGCGTCGTCGACGGAGTCCGCATTGAAGATTTGCACGTCGTTCAGCTCGCCGGAGACGCTCAGCGTCACGCCGACCTCGCGGAGCGGTCGATACGTCAGGCTGGGCACCAGGGCTTCGCGCGTCAGGCCGAAATCGCGCTGGTTGTCGCGCACGTCGATCCCCTCGACTCCGAGGCTGAACGTCGGGCCCAGGCCGATCTCGGGGAAGTTCACGCGGACCGAGTTCCGCCGCTCGAGCCGCTCGCTCACCGGCAGCGGCTTGAGGTTCTGCTCGACCGCCGAGTCGATGATCATGAAGTCGAAGAGGTAGCTGAGCTCCAGGCGCAAGGTCAGCGAGATGGCGCGGCTGCCGATGTTGCGGTGCCCGTATTCGAAGCCGACACGGAGCCCCTCTCCCGTCGAGAAGCCGAGGCGAGGCTCGATGTACTGTGACCCGTACTCCGTGACGCGGACGAGCAGGCGCTTCTTGCGCGCGGGGACCTCGGGCTCCGCCAAAGACACCGACACGCTCGAGAATGGGCCGAGCGTCGCGATGCGCTCCTCGGACAATCGGAGCGCCCGGCGCGAGTAGCGGCTCCCGTTCTTCAGCGCGACGCGGTCGATGATCAGGTCCTCGTCGGTGCGGAACGCGCCCTCGACGTCGATGCCGTCGATGAACACCAGATCCCGCTCGCGGATACGAAAGTGGACGCGGGCGCGCGTTCCGTCCGGCGAAGGCTCGACGTCGGCCGAGACGTCGGCGAACGCGTAGCCGAGGTCTTGATAGAGCTCGAGCAGACGGGCCTTGGCCTCCTCCAGCCCCGCCAGGCTGATCGGCGCACCCAGCTGGACATCGGCGATTCCCGCGAGGAGGGTGTCGGGAACATGGTCGTTGCCGTCGAAGACTACGTCCCACGAGACGGTCTGGGGGCCGAGGTGCACCGGGATTCGCAGCGTCAGCTTGGGGGAGCACCGAACGCCGCGGCCGGGGTCGGGGACACAGGTCGTGCCTTGCGGTGGGGAAGGCTCGGGGCGAGGCAGGCCGAGATCGTCGACACGGCATTGGGCGCTCGTGGCGGGGACCGGCTCCTCGATGCACTCGCCGGGCGGCGAGCTAGGGCTGCAGCGCGCGCGGACGACGGACACCGGGCCCACCACCGAGCTGAGATAGCCCTTGCCCAGATAGAGCTCGCGCACGCGCTTCAATGCCTTGGCGTACGCGTCGGGCGTGTAGACCGCGGCGGGGGCTATATCGAGGGGCTCGGCTCGCCGGCCTTGCGCTCCGCCTGTGGTCTCCTCGACGATGACGGGGGAGGGTACCGAAAAGAGCCCTTCGCTCGGCAGCTCCTCCTCGAGCACGCGGTCCATCTCCCTGCCCACGTCGTCGGGGCGCTCCTCCGGAGGGAGGCAGAGGAACACGCGCTTCGCGACGCGGACTCGTGCCTCCTCGCGGATTCGGAACACGATATGAATCACCCCGGGATCGTCGCCTTCGCGCTCTTCGGCGCGGACCTCGGCGTCGAGGAAGCCATAAGAGACGTAATGGCGTCGCAGCCTGGCCGCCAGGTCGGCGGGCGCCGTCGCCTCCGCCTTCTCGATCTCGAGCGCGCGCTCGAGCTGGTCGGCGTCGAAGCTGGTGTTCCCCTCGAACCAGGGAATGAGCTTCGGGCCGCTTTCGACGTACACGTACAGATAGCTGAAGGCGCCGCGAAACAGCGTCTTGTGATAGACGCGTGCGCCGCCGAAGCCCGCCTGCCTGAGCTTGTCCGTCAGCTCGCGATCGGCGTCGTCGCAGGCCTTCTGGTCCAGCCGGTCGCCGGCCTCCACGGAGTAGGTGGACTTCAGGTCCCCGACGTGTTTGTCCCACGCGGGCTCGACCACGAAGACCCGCTGGCTCACGAGGCGTGGCTCCGAAGGATCGACGCGGAGCGAGAGCAGGACGGAGCCGGGCTCGTCGAGGTCCACCACGCTCACCTCGAGCGACGCGCGCGGGAAGCCGTGTGCGTCGTAGAGCGCCGACAGGCGGCGGGGGAGATCGTCGACGTCTGCTTCGGTGATCTCGGACCCCACCGAGATACGCGCTCCCTTGAGGAGCTCGTTTCGGTCGAGCACGTTGCCCTCGATCTGCACGGAGGCGATTGTCCGGGACGGGACGGCGACGATGCGGAGCACGACGCCGGCGCCCCTTCGTTCGGCCTCGGCTGCCATCCCCGAGAACGTGCCGGTGCCGTCCAGCTCGCGCATGGCGTTCCGGGCGACATCGGGGCTCAGCGCTTCACCTCTCCCCACGCCGACGAGGCGGACGGGGCGCGACCAGCGCTTGCCGACGAGCTTCACCTCGACCGACTCCACGGGGAGGCCGAGGAGGGACTCGTCGAGCGGATCGGCTGTAACGACCCGCGCGCCGGCTTGCTCGATCGGGACGAGCTCCGCGGTCGCCGCTTCGCGCGCCGGCGACGCGGTCTCCTCGGCGTGTGCTCTTGGCGCGCCGAGCGCGAGCAGCGCCAGCATCGCGACGATGGCGCAGAAGCTCGCTCGAGGAGACGCGCGGAGGCGCCGCTGGCGAGACGTTGTCACTCGAACTCGAGACGCCACCTAAGATCGGCGCCGAGATTACCGATGATCGAGCCGATGTCGTTGGTGTTGTCGTAGTTGGCCTGCAGGCTCAGCCCCTTTTGCAGCCGCCACTCGACGTTGGCACCGACGTCGCGCTCGGTCAGGGTGGTGGTGACGCTGGCCCTGACGTCGTCGGATAGCCGCTTGCCTATCGTGACGTTGGGCTCGGTCTTTCCGGTCCGGGACGAGTACCCGGAGCCGAAGTGGAAGTAGTCGATCGGGACCACGCTCTTGACGGCTTTGTCAGCACCCGTGAGGGCGCCGAGCGCCTCCAGGCCCACGGTCTCGCCGAGCGACGAAAGGAGGCTCCGGTCGAGCTCGGCGCGGGTCATGCCGACGGTCAAGAGCAGGACGATATCGTCCTGATTCAGCGCCGGATCGCTGGTCAGATCGAGCTTGAGGTCGTCGGTGCTGCCGTGCGCGTGGACGTTGACGTCCCACTGCCCGCCCGTGGCGCTGCCGGTGGCGGCCGTGGCGTCGGCCCCCGGATCCTGCGCGGCGGCGTAGCGCCTGATCTCCGTCGTGGCGCGGACGTCCACCAGGGCCTTCACCTTGCTCGGGTCCTCGAACCGCACGAAACCCTCGCGGACGTCGAACTCGTGCGAGCGGAGGCGCAGCTTGGACTCCGAGAGGAGTCGCAGCGCCCCGCGGGCGCCGTAACGCTGGTTCGTACCGGCGATCTGGATGCCCGGCTCCACCACCTCGAGCCGAAGGTCGGCCAGGTCGTTTCGCACGGCGAGCGGCCGCTGCGAGACGACGTTGATGTCGAACTTCAGGTAGTCGCCGTCCGGATCCACGGCGTCGACCTCGGCCCGGCCCAGGTTCCGCGAGACGGCGTTGAGGTCGATGGAGAGCCCGATCGGTCGCGTGTAGCTGAAGGAGAGCAGCCGGACGGTCCCACGGAGCTCGGGCAGGCCGACCTCGCCGCGCGCGGGCGGCTTCAACGTGCCCTCCAGGTCGGCGTCGGCCACCACTTCGATCCCGTCCTCCACCGGAACGCGCACGCCGCGTACGGTGATCGTCGCGCTTCCGGCGCCGAGCCCAAGCCCGGCGATCGGGACGTGCCCCGTCACGTCGACCGTGCCTGCCCCGACCTTCGCGGTCGCCCGCGTGACGCGGATCTCACCGTCTCCGACGGCGACGTCCACCTCCACGTCGTCGATCGCGATGTCGGGGCTCGCGAGGGCGAGCCCGCCGCGACGCAGCTTCGCGCCTCCGGTCAAGCTCGGACGGGAGAGCGGCCCCTTGACCGCGAGCTCCCCCGACAGCTCGCCCTCGAGGCGGTCGAGCCCTTCGAAGTCGTCCCGCAGCTTGCCCAGGTCGAACGGCGCGATGGCGAGCCGGGCGTCGATGTCGGGTGACGAGACGAGGCTGTCGATCCGCCCTTCGGCGGCGAAGCCGATCTTGAGGCCGCTCTTGTCGGCGAGCTCCATCTCCAGGCGGGGCACGACGAGCCTGGCGTTCTCGAGCGTGATCGGCGCGCTCGCTTCGTCGAGCTCCACGGTGCGGCCGCCCCGGCGAACCTCCAGATCGAACAAGTCCATCTGGGCCTGGGTGGCGCCCAGGTCGTCGATCTGCAGACGCCCGATGTCGATCTGCGCGGAGAGGCTCCCTTCGGGCAGCTGGTTGGAGAAGGCGAGACCAGGGATACCTCCGAGCATCGTGCCGACGTCCAGCCCGGAGAGCGACAGCCGTCCTTTCACGACCGCGCTGCGCTGACGGCTGACCGTGATGTCCTCGAGCCGGATCTGCCCGCCCGCGAGCTGCCCGTTCAGCCGGAGCTGCCCGCTCGGCGGGTCCTTGTCGCCGCCGGTCGGCTCGCGGCTCCGCGTGATGGGGTGACCACATTGCGTGGTGCCGATCCGCTCGTTCGGCGTGGGGTCGGGCTCGAGGTCGACGAAGAACCGCGAAGGAGGCAGGCGGCGGGCGCCCATTCGCAGCGGGCCGAGGCTGACGTCGACGCGCGCCTCGGGGCGCGCGAGCGTGCCGCCCAACGTGGCCAGCGCGTGTGCTTCGGCGTCGAGGTAGGCGGCCGCGGCGCCGAGGCCCTCCACGCGATCGAGCGATATGCCGGAGGCGACGAGGCTTCCGCGCAGCGCACCGCCGCGATGGATCCGGACCTGGCCGACGAGGCTGCCTTTGTCGTCGCGGAACGAGGCCGACGCGATGTCCACTTCCATGCCCGCGTCGCCGGCGCGTGTGTCGTCGTAGATGAAGCGAAGGTCGAGATCGCCCGAGTCGAAGGTCTCGCCGAAGAGCCGGGGGCGGTCGAGCTTGGTGCGCGCGCGGACGTCGAGCGCGCCGCCGCCGCATTTGTCCTCGGGGCCACCGAGCGCGTAGTGGACGGTCGCCGAGCCGATCGCCGTGCCCTCCAGGCCGTCGAAGCGAGGGTCCTCGTCGAAGTGGAAGACCTCCAGGAAGTCACGCACGGCGAGGTAGGGGGCCTCACGCGCTTCGACCTGCGCGTCGACCAGGACGTCGGCGCCCGCGTCGAACGCGATCTTGAGGCGTGGCGCGGTGACGAGGCTCGCGTTCTTCTCGAGCTCGACGTTCGTGAACTCGAGCCAGAGCGGCATGAAGACCACCTCGGCGCGACGGACGTCGCCGGCGTCGAAGCCGCCGATGGAGAACGCCTTGGCGGCGATGGTCCCCTCGATGCGCGGTTGATCGAAGGTCCCGGTGCCCCGCGCTTCCACGTCTACGACACCTCCGACGTCGACCTGGACGAGCGGCGAGAGCTCGGCCATGTCCACGTGGCTGCCCTTGCCCACGTCGAGCCCGAAGTCATCGGCGTAACCGAGCTTGACCGTGGTGAACACCTCGGACTTGGGCGTCACGAGGTGCATCCCCTGGAGGAGGACCGCGCTCTTGCCGATGACGAGCTTGCCGGTCACGTCGCCGCGGTCCACGCTCACCATGCGCCGCTTGTCCTCCCTGTCAGGAGGGCGGTCGTACACGCCGAAGCTCTTCGTGTTCGCGACCAGATCGCCCGAGAGGCCGATCGGGTCCAGCGATCCGCCGAACCGCGGAATCTCCACGTGGGCGATGTCCCACCCGACGTGTGCCTGCGGGTGGGCCCCCAGATCGCGCAGCAGCCCCTGGATCGTCACGCCGTCGGCGACGATCTCCTTGGCCTCCAGGGGGATCCCGGGGGTGAACGGCGACAGCGTCACCTCTCGCATGAGGAACGTGCCGTCGCCCCAGACCGCGCGCACGTCATTGACGACAAGCTCGTCATTTTTCCAGAGCAGGCGTCCCTCGAAGACGTCCGAGAACACCTTGCCGTCGATTCCCAACATCTCCGCCTTGATCCGGCCCTGCGCGCCGGGGAACCTCGACCCGGGCTGGGGCTCGATGTCCAGCTCGATCTCGACCGTGCCCGAGGCGTGGGGAAAATCGACGAATCGGTGGAGCAGGGCGGCAGGGACGGTCAGCCCGATGCGGCCCTCGACCGCCGGGTTCGTCTCGCCTTTCAGCAGGCTACCGACCGGAACGCGGAGCGCTCCGAGGGAGACCGCCACGCGCCGCCAGTCCCCGGGGACGAGATCACACGAGGGCCGAGTGCCCAGCGCCGGGTCGAAGTCCGCCGCGACCTGGAGATCGAGCCGCCGGACGAGGAGGACTTCGCTCTCCGTCTCGTAGCGCAAGCGAGTCTCGAGCTTGCAGAGACGGTCCTCGTCGACCGCATCGAGGCTCGGGTCGTGGGGTGTCTCGTGTTTGCGTGTGACGATGGCGCCGCCTGATCGGAGGGCCACCTCGAAGGCGCCGCCCTCTTCCTGCGCGAGATCGAGGTCGACCTCGCGCACCCGGGCGAGCACGCCTTCGATGTCGAGATCGAGCTGAGCGTCGGTGATCGACAGCGACTCGAACGGCGCTCGGCCGCTGCCGGGCTCGTCGTCGGGCTTCTCTTCGAGCTTCGGACGGAAGCTCGCGAGCTCGCCGTCCTTCACGACCACCCGCGCGCGCGCGCCGGTCACCTCCACGTCGCCCGCGTCGAGCTTCCCCCCGAGCAAGGAGAAGAGACGCGGTCGAACTGCGGCCCGCTCCACTTCGAGGAACGGGCCCTTCCCGTCGTCGCCCTCCACGACGACGTGCTCGAGCGAGAGCGAGAGCGGCCACGGCTCGACATGGATGTCGTAGGTCGCGCGGGCGCCGAGCTGTTTCTCCAGGAGGCGCGAGGTCTCGGCGGCGGCCCAGGCGCGCACCCAGCTGGTCCGCACCAGGACCCCCGCGAGGACCGGCACCGCCCCGACGAGCGCGAAGAGGACGCAGAGGGTCATCGCGATGATGCGCGAGATGTTCGTCCTTCGTCGGGCGGTCGGGGCCGCGGAGGCGCGAGGCAAGGGGCGGGGACGGAGCGACTTCGTCTTCCCGTCCGGCGGACGAGCCGACGGCCCCGTCGCGGGCAGACGACGTGGCTCCGCCGACGGAAGGCGCGGTGCCTTCGGGATCAGCGGGAGCTCGACGTCGTCCGGGAGCGAGTCGCGGCCGCCGGGGTGGTCACGTTCGGCCACGGGCCAAGCCTACCGGTCGGCCGTGGCGGCGTCACGAAGCCGAGCAGGTTTTGGGCCGTGGGCGAGCCGCACGACGGCTCAGCGGTCGCCGCGGTCGCGCGACTTCGGGGCTCGCCCCCAGATCTCCTCCGGTGACAACCCTGGAGGCGGAGGGATCGTGGCCTTGCGCGAAGCCGGGAGGTCCTCCTCCTCGTCCGGCGTGCTCTCACCGTTCGAGCCAGCGCCCGACCGGTACGGGGACAGGAGACCGTCGAGCTCTTCGAGCAGGAAACCTCGCGCCTCGGGATCGTCGCCGACGACGAGGGACAGCCGGATCGACTTCACGATCGCCGTTACCATCCGGACGAGCGCTTCGGCCTCGGTCCCTGCAGGGTCGCCGGGCCTCTCACGCGCCCACTCCGATATCTCGTGAGCCCACGCTTCCGCTTCGAGGCAACGTTCCTCTGCGTCGTCGAGATCGCTAGCCATCCAGATGGCAGACTACACCACGCGCGACGCCGCTCCCAACGGCGCCGCGCGTGCGCTCCGGTCTCCGGCGGCGTCTCAGCGGTTCGCGACGGTCTTCGCGCGGGGGTAGCGGCCGTAGTAGACCCCTTCGCTCACGCGGGTCCCGCCCATGTCGAACCGCCCGGTGAGACCTGCGAAGACGAAGGCGCTCGGTCGAGGATCGTCGATTGTCTGGTTGCCGGTCGTGCCGGGCGAGTCTTCCCAGAGGAACACGTTGCCGGAGACGCCAGCGTTGGGACCGAGCGCGACGTCGCGCGATACGCGGACGTCGAACCCGAGCTGCGCACGAGCGAACTCGAAGCCGTGGCGGATGGTGGCGTCGGTCGGCCCCTCGGGGACGAGCGCGAACACGCGGTAGCCGGCGCCGAACGTGATGTACGGGTCGATGAGTGAGAAGGGCGCGAGGTGCACGGTCCCCTGGAGGTTGGCGGAGCCACCGCGGACGTCGAAGCCCTCGCCGAGGCGAGCGTCGACGACCGACTCGTGGAAGCGCGCCGTGCCGCCGAAGGCATAGCGCGGGCTGATGCGCCAGTTGAGCTCGAGGGCCGCTTCGCCGCCCGGGTCGGTCACGTCGTTGATGTTCGTGTTCCGCTCCAGCTCACCGAACGGCTGCATGTAGCCGCCTTGCACACCGATTTCGAAGGCGTTTCTCGGCGCGAGGTCGAGGTAGCTGTCGATCGGCTCGTCTGCCACGAACGGCTGGGGCGTCGCGTACTGAGCCTCGGCGACCGAGGCGGACAGGACGACGATGCTCGCCGGAACGAGGTACTTGATGGGCATCTTCTGGACTCCTGGCTTGGCGCCTCGCAGGCGCGATCTGCTCTCGCTGCATCGCGCGTGCCCGGCGCGTTCCCGAGCCCGGGTCGGCCAGAGCCCTCTTGCGCAGAGCGAGGAGGGCTGCATCCGGAGTGGCCCCGCGTCTCAACGAGCCCATCCGCGCGCGAGGTGCCCGTTCCCCGGCGGAACGCTGGTCTTTGTCTTGCACTGCGACCGGATTTTGGGTCGACTAGCGAGCTGGGACTTTTCGACCGAGATCGCCTGAACGTGCTCAAAAGAACCTCGCTTGTCTTCGCCGCGCTCGCTGCCCTCGGCACGGGCTGCTCTCTGATCAACGCCTACGATGACGTCTTGTCGTCCGGAGGAGGCGGCACCGGCGCCCAGGGGGGCGCTGGCGGTGCGACGAGCACATCCACGACGACGACCGGCACCGCGATGGGCGGCGGCGGGATGGGCGGTGGGGGCGGAATGCCGCCGACCTTCGCTTGTCAGCCGTATCAGAACCCGGTCGAGATCCTCACGCCCGGCGATCTCGACGACACGACCGCGATCGACGAGCAGGTCTCGGTTGCCTTCGATGACCAGGGGTACACGCACGTCATGGTGACCAACCAGATGACGCGGCAGATCGTCGTGCGGACGGTGCGCGACAACGAGCTCGGCCCGATCGTGAAGTACCCGGCCGCGCCGAGCACGCAGGACAACCGCGGCTTCCAGTTGCTCTCGGTCGGCAACAAGGTCCGCGTCCTGGCGAAGATCAGCGACGTCTTCCAGGTGCTCGAGTACACGAAGAACAACGGCCAGATCCCGATGGGTGCGCCGGCCGTTATCACGCTAGCCACCCCCCTGGTCCGATGCGACCCGCCGGTCGAACACGAGAAGCTCATCGGTGCGCTCGACGGCACGCAGCCGTGGGTGGTGGGCTCGTGCCGCGACACCATGACTGGCGAGCTGACCGTGTTCGGCAACGATTTTACCGCGAACAGCGTCCGATTCCAGTACACCGGAATGGCGAACGACCCCACGGTTCGCCCCGCCCAGTACGCGCGCGTGAATGGCGTCAACGTGCTCATCACCTCGGGTGAAAATCCGCAGGGCCCGGGCTACGGCGCCTTCTTGCGTGCGGGTTCCGACGGAAACGTCTCGAATACGCCCATCCCCATCCAGGTCGAGCAGGGCAAGGCGACGTTCCCGTTCGCCGTGGTCCCGGGCATCGGCGCGACGCCGTCCGTCTTCGCCCTCATCGCGAGCCTCGACCCGCAGTCGCCCACCTTCACGCCAGCGACGCTCTTCGCAGGCATCGTCGACGGGATGGATGTCGCGAACCTGGCGATGAGCCCGATGTCGCTGCTCGACCCGGCGCTCGAGTTCCCCAACCAGAGCGCGATCACCTTCGTCACGCCGCCGAGCCCGGCGTTCGGACAATACGTGAGCGCCGGGATCAACCTGTTCGATCCGAACACCAGCAAGGTCTTCCTCCAGTGGTGGGATCCGGAGGCACACCTCCTGACGAACTCGGTGATCAACCAGATCGACGACCCCGCCGCCCAGGGCCGCCACATCTACGCAGCGGCAGGTCGGGGCAACCAGGTCTTTTATTACGTCGTGTGGGTGCTCGAGGACCCGATGTCGCGCTACCACGTGTTCGGGCAACGCGTGAGCTGCGACCAGGTCGTGAACTGATCGCCGCCGCTACTCGAAGCGGTAGGTCGCCATCATCGGCGCGTGGTCGCTCGCTTCGGCGCCCAGCCCGTGCCGGATGACGACGGCCTTCGTGTCGAGGTGCTGTTGCATGAGGACGTTCGCCATCTGGTGATCGATGAGCTCCAGGTTGCCCTGAAAGTCGAACGTCCACCGGTCGGCCTCGGCTACGTAGGAGGCGGCGTCCACGAACTTGTCGGGCGCTGCCCCTTCGACGGCCTTGAAAGGCGCGCTGCCCGGCAGATCGTTGAAGTCCCCGAGGATGATCACGCCGAGCGAGGAGTCCGCCGCGGTGAGCTCGTCCGCGATGGCGCGCGAGCGCTGCGCTTCGGCGAGGCGCTTGTTCGGATCGTCCGGCGGCCCCTTCGAGCGGAAGTGCACGCCGATCAGCACGATGTCCTGGCCGCGGAAGGTCACGTGGTATTCGACCGCGTCGCGCGCGAACGTGTACGTGGGCGCGTTCGTCCCCTCGACGACGAACTCGTCGTCCTGGTGCGACACCACGTCGGAGAACGGCAGCTTGGAGACGGCGGCGATATCGATACCGCGCGGATCTGCCGACTCGATCAGGCTCGAGTCGACCCATTCGGGCCCCAGCTCGGCCATCAGGTCGTCGAGGACGGCTTGGTTCTCCACCTCGGCGAGCACCGCGACGTCGGGATCGAGCTCCGTGATCGCAGCAGCGACCGCCGTGAGCTGCGCTTGATACTCCGCCGTGGACTTGATGAACTCGTCGGCGACCGTCGAGTCGTTCAGGTCGTTGACGAAGTTTCGCGTGTTCCAGTTCAGAATCTTGAGCGGCTCGCCAGAGACGACCTGGCCGCCCTCACCTCCCTGCCCGCCGACGCCGGACGCACCCGAGCCGCCAGCGCCGGTGCTGCTCCCGGAGTCGTCACCACAAGCGGTGAAGGTGGAGAGGCCGCCGAGAAACAGGAGGAAGAAGGCACAAGCTCGCATCGTTCGCGAGCCTAGCCCAGGTCGCCGCGCGAGTCAGCGCTCCGCTTCCGGGAGGAGCACGGTCGCGCCGAGGGTCCGCCTCGCTTCGAGCGCGCGGTGGGCGTCCGCGACCGCGGAGAGGGGGAGCCGCTGTCCAATATCGGGGGTGACGGCGCCAGCCTCCATCGCCGAGAACAGATCGGCGGCGGTCTCCTCGAGCTCGGCGCGGGTCGCGGTGTACGCGAACAGGCTCGGCCGCGTGAGAAAGAGGCTCTTCTTGGCGAGGGCGGCGAGCGGCATGGGCGGGACGGGGCCCGATGCCTGGCCGAAGCTGACGCAGAGCCCGCGCACCCGGAGGCACTCCAGCGACAGGTCGAACGTGTCCTTGCCGACCGAGTCGTAGACCACGTCGACGCCTCTTCCGCCTGTGAGGTCGAGCGCCGTCTTCACGAGGCTCGTCGTGCCGACGACGACGACGTCCGCCCCGAGGGCGCGCACCGCCTCCGCCTTGGGCTCCGACCCGACGACGCCCACGACCTTCGCGCCGAGGTGCTTGGCCCATCGGACGAGGAGCTGGCCGGTGCCGCCTGCCGCCGCGTGCACGACGATCGTCTGTCCGGGGCCGACGGAGGTCGTGGCCCGCAACAGATACCGAGCCGTCATGCCCTTCAGCATCAGGGCGGCGGCAGACTCCTCGCTCACGTGAGCCGGGAGTCGGAGGAGCTTGTCGGCCGGGACGAGGCGGTGCCCGGCGTACGCGCCCGCCACCGACGCGTACGCGACGCGGTCGCCCGGCGCGATCGTCGTGACACCCGGGCCGACGGCTTCGACCACGCCCGCGCCCTCCTGTCCGAGCACGTAGGGCAGGGGGACGGGATAGAGGCCGGTGCGGTGGTAGACATCGATGAAGTTGAGCCCGACGGCGGTCTGCCGGACGAGGGCTTGGCCCTCGCCCGGCTCGCCGACCAGCAGGCGCTCGAGCCGAAGGACCTCGGGGCCACCGGTCTCGTGGATACGAACCGCCGTCGTCTCGTGGGTGGTCATTTGTCGTTCAGCTTTCGGTACCGGAACCGGTGCGGCTCGTCCGCCTCCTTGCCGAGGCGTCGCTTGAGATCCGCCTCGTACGCCTCGTAGTTGCCCTCGAACCACACCACCTTCGCGTCGCCCTCGAACGCGAGGATGTGCGTCGCGATGCGATCCAAGAACCAGCGATCGTGGCTGATGACGACCGCGCAGCCGGCGAAGTCGAGCAGCGCCTCTTCGAGCGAACGCAGGGTGTCGACGTCGAGGTCGTTCGTGGGCTCGTCGAGCAGGAGCAGGTTGCCGCCCGTTCGCAAGAGCTTGGCCATGTGCACGCGGTTGCGCTCGCCGCCGGAGAGGTCGCCGACCTTCTTCTGCTGGTCGCTCCCCATGAAGTTGAACGACGAGACATAGGCGCGGCTCGCGACCTCCTTCTTGCCGACGAGGATCTTCTCTTCGCCGCCGGAGATCTCCTGCCACACGTTGTTTTTCGGGTTGAGCGCGTCGCGGGACTGGTCCACGTAAGCGAGCTCCACCGTCTCGCCCACGCGGATCTCGCCGGAGTCCGGCTTCTCCTGGCCGACGATCATGCGGAACAGGGTCGTCTTGCCGGCGCCGTTCGGCCCGATGATCCCGACGATGCCGCCGCGCGGCAGCGAGAAGCTGAGATCGTCGATGAGGAGGCGGTCGCCGAAGGACTTGCGGAGGTTCTTCGCTTCGATGACGACGTTGCCGAGCCGCTTGCCAGCCGGGATGTGGATCTCGGTCGCCTCGTAGGCCTTCTCGTCCTTGTCCTTCGCGAGCAGGCTCTCGTACGCCGCGATGCGCGCTTTGCTCTTCGCTTGACGCGCGCGCGGCGAGCTCCGCACCCACTCGAGCTCGCGCTCGAGGACCTTCTTGCGTGAGGTCTCCTGCTTCTGCTCGTCGACGAGGCGCTTCTGCTTGTACTCGAGCCAACCCGAGTAGTTGCCCTCGAACGGGTAGCCGTGGCCCCGATCGAGCTCGAGGATCCAGCCGGCGACGTTGTCGAGGAAGTAGCGGTCGTGGGTGACGGCCACGACCGTCCCGGGGAAGTCGTGAAGGAACCGCTCGAGCCACGCGACGCTCTCCGCGTCGAGGTGGTTGGTCGGCTCGTCGAGGAGCAGGATGTCGGGCTTCTCGAGGAGGAGGCGGCAGAGCGCCACGCGCCGTCGCTCACCGCCTGAGAGCTTGTCGGTCGGGGCCTCGGGCGGCGGCAGCTGCAGGGCATCCATCGCGCGCTCGACGGTGCGATCGAGCTCCCAGCCGTTCGCCGCTTCGATCTTGTCCTGGACGACCGCCATCTCCTCCAGCAGCTTCTCCATGTCGTCGGGGTTTTCCCCCATGAGCATGCCGAGCTCCTCGGAGCGGGCGAGGAGCGCCTTCACGTCCGCCACGGCGAGGTCGACCTCTTCGCGGACGGTGGGCGCCGTGAGCTTGGGCTCCTGGGGGAGGAACCCGATGCGGATGCCCTCCGCGGGCTTGGCCTCCCCGAGGAAGTCCTTGTCGACCCCTGCCATGATGCGCAAGAGCGTGCTCTTGCCGGCGCCGTTGTGCCCTAGCACGCCGATCTTCGCGCCCGGGAGGAACGAGAGCCAGATTCCCTTGAGGACCTCTTTGTTCGGCGGGTGCACGCGCCTGAGGTCTTGCATCGTGAAAACGAATTGATGAGCCACGGTGGCTGAAACCTAATACGCGGCGGCCAGGGTGGGTACGGGGAACGGGACCGAGCCGCCGTGAATCCAGATCCCGTAGCGAGCGCTCGCCGGAGGGAGCGAGCGCCTGGTAGATTCGGATCGACATGCGACATTTCGCTGCGATCTGCCTGTGCGTGGGGGTCCTCGAGACCGTGCTCGGCTGCAACGACGACGGCTCGTCGCTGGTCGAGTACCAGCCGGACGACACGGTCGAGAAGGTAAACTGTGCCGGCGGCGCGAAGTGCGCCGAGTGCTGCAACGACGGCGCGTGTGCGGTCGGGCAGGAGTGCAACACGGGGGCGACCGAGGACGGTCGTGTCATCCTCTTCTGCGACGGCCCGGAGGACTGCGCGTCGCCCAAGTTCTGCTGCATCAAGCAGGCCCAGGCCGGAGCGCTGGTCGGGTCCTGCGCCGACACCTGCGACGGGGGCTACAAAGCTTGCCACGTGCCCGCGAACTGCGGCGGCGAAGCGTGCGGCGCGTTCGAGGCCGCCGCGTACGTCGGTGTGTGCGGCTCCCCTATGTGACGCCGCGGAGGCCCGACAAAGCGGCTCCGACCCCAGCCGAGAGGCCGTACAATCAGGTGATGATCCGCGCTGTCCTTGCTTCCTCCCTGGTCCTCCTCGTCGTGGCTTGTGGTGACAGCGGGAACCAGGACGGAGGCGGAGCGGATGGCGTCGGCGCGAGCGGGCAAGGCGGGAGCGTCGACGTTCCCAACCCGCTCACGAACCCCGAGGACGGCCCGCCCGCGGGCAACCCGGACGGGCACTGCGACGTCCCCGCCGAGGCCGGGCTCGCCGACAGCTCGGCCCCGCGGACGGTCGTCGGGAGCGGCACCCCGAGCAGCTGTACGGCTCAGGCCTTCCTCGACGCCGTGGCTGCAGGCGGCGTCATCACGTTCGACTGCGGCCCGGACCCCGTGACGATCACGCTCGACCGCCCAGCGAAGATCTTCAACGACACCGGTCCGGAGATCGTCATCGACGGAGGCGGGCTCGTCACCCTGAGCGGCGGCGGCAAGACGCGCATCCTCTACATGAACACGTGCGACGAGGCGCAGCACTGGACCACCGCCGAGTGCAACAACCAAGATCACCCGCGCCTCACCGTCCAGAACATCACGTTCGTCGACGGCAACTCGAAGAACGAGACGGAGAACGACGGCGGCGGCGCGATCTGGGCCCGCGGAGGGCGCCTGAAGATCGTCAACACGCGCTTCTTCAACAACGTCTGCGCCGACACGGGACCCGACGTCGGAGGCGCCGGGGTGCGTGTCTTCGACCAATACGAGGACCTTCCGGTCTACGTCGTGAACACGACGTTCGGCGGCGCGGAGGGCTTCGGCAATACGTGCTCGAACGGCGGCGGCATCAGCAGCATCGGCGTGTCGTGGTCGATCTACAACAGCCTCTTTTCGCACAACCGCGCGATCGGCAACGGCGGCAACCCGGCGGAGGGCGGCACGCCAGGCGGCGGGAGCGGCGGGGCCATCTACAACGACGGCAACGAGATGACGCTCTCGTTGTGTGGGGTGGCCATCCGGGACAACGAGGTCGTCCAGCACGGGAGCGCCATCTTCTTCGTCACGAACAACCACACCGGGGACATCCGTGTCGACAGCTCCGTCATCACGAACAACACCGGCGGCTCGTGGTACCCGCTCTACCCGCAGATCTCCTGCCACGACGACACGCAGATCGTCGTGACCGACTCCGTCATCGAGTAGCCCGTCCCCCGGGCTGCGGGCTCTCCTCGAAGAGCTCGTTCGGGGCTCAGAGGTAGAGGCCGACCGCGACCATGGCCGCGGCCGCGCTCGTCACGAACAGGAAGACGGCGGCGATGGCCGTGTTGCCGTGGAACGGGACCGCCTCCTCGAGCGGGAGGTGAGACACGCGCTCGTCCTGGGTGTTGGCGGGCGGGATCACCGAGAACGGGGCAGCCTCGAAGCCGAGATCCTCGGCCCTGACCTCCTCGGCCCTGTCCTCCTGGGCCCGGTCCTCCTGCGGCAGCACGCGGGGTCGCACGCCGGACGCGGGCGATCGTTCAACCTGCGGCGCACCCTGACGCTTGAAAGCAGCTCCCATGTCTCGACGATTACAGTCGCGCCTTCCTGGGGAGCAACGTCGATGTGGGCAAAAAGCCCTCATCTGCCACCATGGCCGAACTTTCCAGTCCGGGCAGCTCGGCGGGCGCTCAAGCACCGCAGGTGCAGCTCAGAGGCAGCGAGCTCAGAGACAGAGCGCGTTGTTGGCCGGATCGATCGTGCCGGGGCAGCTCGACATGCTGCACCCGGACGTGCAGTACTCACAATCCGCCGAGCTTGCGCTCGGGCAGTCGGGGTCGGTCGCGCCGCAGCCGCAGTCGCACCCGTCCGCCGCGTTGTAGTACCCGGCCGGGCAGGTCCACTCGGCCGGGACGCCGGACGCGCAGAGGGTCGGATCCTCGTCGAAGCCGTTCGCGCAGTCCTGGAACCCGTCGCAGAGCCCGAAGAGGTCGAAGCAAGTGCCGTCGCCGCAGTCCAGCTCGAACGGACCGCAGCCCATCATCCCGGTCGTCGTCGTCGCCACGGTGGTGGTGGTGGCGGTCGTCGTCGTGGTCGAGGTCGTCGCGGTGGTGGACGTGGTGGACGTGGTGGACGTGGTGGACGTGGTGGACGCGCTGGTGCTCCCGGTCGTCGCGCCCTTGCCGGTCGTGGACGAGCCGCTCGTCACGCCTGCACCGCCGTCGCCGGCTGCTCCACCATCCCCGGATGGGACTGTCTCGCCCTGGGCGCACGCGAAGACGACGAACCCCAAGAGCGGAAAGATGGCAAAGCGCTTCAAGGCAAACTCCCGGTCGAGAAGAAAGCATTGTACACCAAGGCCGGTCTTCGCGTACCGGTTTGGGCTCACCAGCCATGGATCGCGATTGGCTCGAGCGATTGCGCTCGACGACCGCCGAGCACGCCGATGCTCGCCAGCTGCCGCGCGAGGCATTCGTCACGCAGGCCGCGTTCGATCTCGACCGCAGCATCCATCTCTCGGCCTGGCTCCCGGTCTGCCACGTCTCCGAGATCGCCTTCCCCGGGGCGTTCTTCGCGGTCGAGGTGCTGGGCGAGCGCCTCCTCGTCGTGCGCGGCGCGGACCTCGAGCTCGGCGCCTTCTTCGACAGGTGTGCGCATCGCGGCACGCCGCTTACGGAAGGTGAGCAAGGGCGGCTGGAGCGGCTCGAGCTGGTCTGCCCCTACCACGGCCTCGCGTACGATCTCCGCGGCCGCGCGCGCGAGCCCCACGCCACTCGGCTCGCGGTCGGCGGCAGGACGCTCGAGCGCGCGTGGGTCGCCGAGCGGTTCGGGTTCGTATTCGTGGCCGCTCGCGAGCCGGCGCGGTCGCTCCACGACGAGGTCGCGCCCCCTTGGCTCGAGCGCGGCAGCCTGCATGCGCTTCGCCTGGCGCGTCGCGTGCGATACGAGGTCCTCGCCAATTGGAAGCTCTGCGTGGAAAACTTCCAGGAGTCGCACCATTTCGCGTCCGTTCACCCGCGTCTGGAGCGGCTCACGCCGTTCTCGCGCTCCAGCAGCCACGACTTCGGCGGCCGATTCCTGGGCGGGTCGATGGAGCTGGTGGACGGGGCGGAGACGGTGAGCGAATCGGCGAGCCTGCTCGGAAGGCGCTTCGTCGCGGCCGAGCAGGACCGGCGGACTGTCCGTGACGCACACCTGTTTCCGGGGTGGCTGACGAGCCTCCAGCCCGACTACTTCTTGTCGTACCGGGTCCAGCCCCTGGATCCGGGCCGCACCCGCGTCGTCGCGGAGATCTTCGTGCACGCGGAGTCCCCGCGGGCGGCCGAGGAAGACCTGTTCGTCTTCTGGGATCGCACCAACGCGGAGGACCGGAGCATCTGCGAGCGCCAGCAGCGCGGCGTCTCCGCGGCCTCTTACGGGCCTGGGCCCTACGGGCCTTCGGAGGACGGCGTGCACGCGTTCGACCGGCTGGTCGCGACGGAGTACCTTCGACTGGCGGCCACGGTATGACCCGAGCGATCGGAATCTTCGGAGCTCCCTTCGTCGATCTCGAGCATCTCGTCGAGGCGTCGCGGCTCGACGAGATCGACCGGGAGATCACACGAGGGCTGCTCGAGGTGGAGACCACCTACACGGGAGGCACGCTCAAGTGGATGGGCGTCGTCGCGCCGTGGTCGATGGACGACGGATATCTGGACGCGATGCACGCGATCGAACGGATGTCGCGCGGAGAGCTCGAGGAGCTCGCCGCCTTGGCGGACGACCCGGAGGCCATCGATCTCGACGCCGAGAAGCTCGCCTTCGGGGACGAGACCGAGGCGCCCTTCAACCGCGCGCAAGAGCGGTGGCTCTCGCTCAGACACGGCGTCTATTTTCCGTGGAAGGTCTGTTATCACCTGCTCGACAACGTCCGCTGGGAGGACAAACACTCCGGGGCCGGCAAGGCCTTCGGTGAACAAGCTCGGCGCGTCTTCCCGAGGACGATCGAGCTCATCGAGTCGCTGCCGTTCGTCGAGATCGGTCGGGTGGTCCTGTTTGGTGTCGAGGCGAACGACCACGCGCCTCTCCATCGCGACACGGAGCCTGGGAAGGCGCTCGGCGTCGCGCAGTCGATATCGATCGACCCCCGCGGGAACAAGGGATTCTATCTCCAGAACGCCCCCGACGACGAGCCGCTCGTCGTCGACAAGCGTGTCTACTGGTTCAACGACATGGACTACCACGGCGTCCTGCCTGCTCCGTTCTTTCGGTACTCAGTCCGGATCGACGGGGTCTTCGATCCGGCCTTCGTGCGATCGATGGAGGGGCGCGCCCGGAGCCGCCGCTCCGGAGGCCGCCGATGAGCGACCGCACGCAGGGCGGGCCCGAGAGCCGGACCCTCGAAATGGAGGGCGTGCCTCGACGCAGCGGAGCCAATCCTTCTCGCTCGGTGCTCACGGTCGTGCTCGAGTGCGCGCGGCCGCTCGCCGGCGGCGCGCGTTGGGACGTCACCGACTTCGACGAGATCATGATCGGGCGGGGAAGCGCCCGCGCCCTCGAGCCCGGCAACGACCCACGGTCGCGCGCGCTCCGGTTACCGGACCGCCGCGTGTCGACCCGGCACGCGCGGATCTTCCGCGCGGAAGACGGCCGACGGTTCCTGGAAGACCTCGGCTCGACGAACGGGTCGCGGCTGGACGGCCGCCTCGTCGAGGGGCCGGTCCCGCTCCCCGACCGCGCCGAGATCGAGGTCGGCGGCTCCTTCCTCGTCTTCGACGCCCAGGCCGCGCCGGCCAAGGAGCGGGTGCTCGGGCTGGACGCCGAACGTGCCCCGCGGGTTCCGTTCGGCATGGCCACGCTGGTGCCGCGCCTCGAGGCGCTCTTCTCGGACGTGACGCAGATCGCGATCACCAACGCGCCCATCCTCGTGTTGGGGGAGACGGGCACTGGCAAGGAGCTGCTGGCGAGAGCCATCCACGAGCTCTCGGGCCGGTCCGGGCCCTTCGTCGGGATCAACTGCGGCGCGCTCGCGGGCACCGTGCTCGAGAGCCAGCTCTTCGGCCACGTGCGCGGCGCCTTCTCGGGCGCCGAGCGCGACGAGCCTGGGCTCATCCGGGCGAGTGATCGCGGGACGTTGTTCCTGGACGAGATCGGCGAGCTCCCCAAGACCGCGCAGGCCACGCTGCTCCGCGTCCTGCAGGAGCGCGAGGTGCTCCCCGTCGGCGGCACACGTCCCATCAAGGTCGACTTCAGGCTCGTGGCTGCGACGCTTCGGCCCATCGATCAGCTGGGCGACGGCTTTCGCTCCGACCTCTACGCCCGCGTCGCGGGCTTCACGGTGCGGCTGCCGCCGCTCCGCGAGCGGCGCGAGGACGTCGGTCTGGTGCTCGCCTCGGCGCTGCGTGGTCTCCCCGCCGAGCGCGCTCAGACGTTGCGCATCACACCCGAGCTGGCTCGCGCGCTCCTGGCGTACGCCTTCCCTTACAATGCGCGTGAGCTACACCAGGCGCTTTCCGTCGCCGTGACCCTCACGAAGGCGGACGAGCTGGGCCTGGACGCGCTGCCCCCGGCGTTCCGCCGAGCGGAGGAACGACCGGCGGCGCCGGTCGAGCCCTCCGAGCTCGACGAGGACACGAGCCGGCTCCGCGCCGAGCTCGTGGAGCGACTCGCGGCCACCGGCGGGAACGTCAGCGAGGTCGCCCGCGCGATGGGCCGGACGCGCATGCAGATCCACCGGTGGATGAAGCGGTTCGGGGTGGACCCGGAGACCTTCCGCCGCTGAAGGGTGTATCCGATACGGTGATACACCGTATCGGGTGTATCACCCGTTCTAGGCCCGGTTTCTCTGGGATTTCTGGGCCCCGACGGTAGGCCCAGCGGTTGCAAACCCGGGAAGCGATGCTGCTTCCCACCACGAACGTCCTGCTCTCGTTCGCCGATCTCGACGTCGGCGAGGTCTTCGTCGTGTCTCTCTCCGGGGCCGAGGAGCTGTCGGCGCTCTTCGACCTGGAGGTCGAGGTCGTGTTCGCCGACGCCGCGCGGGCGGAGCTCGATCAGATCCTCGGCTCGGAGGTGTCGCTCGAGCTGACGGTCGACGGCGACGCCGTTCGCGTCGTTCATGGCCTGGTCGTCGGCACCAACGACAAGCTCACCCGGCCCGCCGTCGTCCCGGGCGCGGCCTCGAAAGACGGAGCGCCACGCGCGGGGCGGACCATCGTCCTCAAGGTTGCCCCGAGGGCGCACCGCCTCTCCCTCGTCGAGACACAGGAGGTGTTCGTGGACGCAAGCCTGCCCTCGATCCTCCGGCGCAAGCTGGACCTCGCCGGGTTCGTCGAGCACCTCGATTACGAGCTCCGCCTCGGCGGGGCCTACCCCGTCCGTGAGCTCGTCGTGCAGTACAAGGAGAGCGATCTTCGCTTCATCCAGCGGCTGGTGGAGGACGCGGGCATCAGCTTCTTCTTCGATCACACGGGCGGCCGCGACACGCTCGTCTTCACGGACCACAACGCGGGTCTGGGCTCCGGCAACACGGCGGTGCTTCGATTCGAGGAGGGAGACCACGGCGCGGTCTCGGAGCTCGCGCTCGAGCAGCGCCTGGTCCCCGCGGTCTTTGCGGTCCAGGACTACAACTACCGGACCCCGCTCGTCGACGTGACCGGCCAACACGAGCTCGCCGACGGCTTTGGCGGCGGGGTCGTGGAGTACGCGCCGCACACGAAGACGCCGGAGGAGGCGGCGCGCGTCGCGCGCATCCGGGCCGAGGAGGGGCGGGCGCTGCGCGACCGCTTCACCGGACGGAGCGGGCTCGCGGCGCTCGAGCCCGGCGAGCGGATCGTCCTCGAGGGCCACGCTTTCGTCTCGCAGGAGCTCCTCCTCACGCGGATCCAGCACCGGTACGTGTCGGCCGCGTTCGGTGACAGTGGCGCGGGGGCGGACGGAACCCCCGCTTATTCGAACGTGTTCGAGGCCATCGAGTCACGGCTCCCGTTCCGGCCCCGGCGCGTGACGCCGCGCCCGAAGATCTTCGGCTTCGTCACCGGGCTGGTGGAGCCCGTCCCCGACGCCGGCGCCCCTGGCGCGCGCGACGCGGTCCCCACCATGGACGAGCACGGGAGGTACTGGGTCCGCTTCCACTTCGACACCGCGACGCCGGGACAGACAAAGGCTTCCCGCCCGATTCGAATGGCGCAGAGCCACGCGGGCGCGGGCTATGGCATGCACTTCCCCCTCCGGCCCGGGGTGGAGGTCTTGCTGGTCTTCCTCGACGGCGATCCTGACAGACCGGTCATTGCTGGAGCGGTCCCGAACAGCGCGACACCCTCGCCGGTCTCGGCCCACAACGCCTCCTTGAACCGGATCGTCACCTCGTCCGGCGTGAGCATCACCATTCGAGACTTCTGAGAGGAAGCCACACATGCCCAAGCCCATCACGACCGGAACGACGCTGACCTGCACGATGGGGCTCGCCCCCTCGACCTTCGTCGCGACCCCCAAGCCGGGGCTGCCAACGTTGCTCGGCGGTCTCCCCCTCGCGACCGTGGACCAGATAACGGCGTCCAACATCCCGCCGTTCGGGATGTGCCGGAGCCAAGCGAACCCGGCCGTCGCGGCGGCCACGGCGGCGGCGCAGGGCGTCCTCACGCCGGCTCCGTGTGTGCCCACACCCGTCGCGCCGTGGGGGCCGCCCGCGCTCACCAGCTCGGCCGGAGCGCTGCCCATCGCCACGGTCGGCTGCCGAACGAGCTGCGCGTTCGGCGGATCGATAGCGCCTTCCGCGCCCGTGCCTGGCCCCCTGGACGCCACCTGAGATCGGAGAACGACGATGACGACCTTTGCGGATCCTGGCGAAAAATCATTCACGGTCCACGTCCCCCATTCACCTGCAACCCAGGGGAGCAATGGGAGCGCCCAAGCGGTCGCGACGCAGGAGAGCTACCTGCGCCTCGGCAGCCCGGATGGAACCACCGAGCAGGCGTTGCTCGGGGCGCTCCGAGCGGCCTACACCGACGTCGAATCGCAGGCCGCCGTGGAAGCCGCGTTCGGCGCGAGCCCGACGGCGGGCATCACGCTCTACACGGAAGGCGATCTCGTCCAGTTCGTGAACGGCAAGGCCGACACCCGCGTCTTGAACGACTCCTACGTGGTGCACGTGCTCAATCGAGAGGACGCCGAGACATCGGCGGCGGGCGGCGAAGCGAGAACCTATCGCGCGTACTTCCGGCTGGGCCGTCCGAGCGCGGACGTCGAAGCGCCGCTCGTCGGCGCCATCGACCCGGGGGATCTCCACGACTTCATCGAAGCTCTCCTTCCTTCGACGCCCACGCCGGCCATCGCCGGCGTCACGAGCGCGGACGCCGTCTTGCCCGTGGACACGGCCGCGCTCGTCGAGCTCATCATGGCGGGCGGGCCCCTCGGCGAGTCGAAGCGGCTCACGCTCGTCGCTGCTGCGGCCCTGAGCGATGGCCCGGCGCTCGACAGGCTCGATTCGATCCGGACGTCGGGCGACGTCCGATCAGGGGAGGTCTCCGACCGGAGCTCGATCAAGGCCTGGGCGCTCGGAGCCCTGCGCGGGCTCCACCTCACGGTCGCCAACTGGCAACGCGACCGCGCGATGGAAGGCCTCTCCGAGTCACGTGCCAAGCTCTCGGAGCGCGCCGCCCAAGACCCGCTCGCGCGGCGCAAGCTCGTCGAGATCGAGCGCAGCACGGCCGCCGCGGCCGACGCGCGCGGCTGGGCGAAGGGTGTGCTCGACGGGCTCCAAGCCCCCGAAGACCAGTCGGCGCGATTCAGTCTCGGCGACGGCGTCGCGCTCTATTCGGATGAGGCGGTCACCATCACCACCCCCGAGGCGCTCAAGGTCACCGTCGGCAAGGACACCCGGACGGTGCTCGGCGAGACGTACTCCGAGACCTACGACGTCAGCGACGACACGCTGGAGGCCATCCGCAACGGCACCCTGAGCGACGTGTCCGAGGTGTCGGACAGGTCACTCGTGACCGCGTCGCTCACGCGCCGCGAGGCGACTGGCGTGAGCTGGCGGACCACGAAGTTCGATCTCAGCAAGACGCTCAACGTCGCAGCAGCGGACAACGGCAGCTTCACCCTCGGGTCGGACTACGCGTTCGCGGGTGGATTGAAGTTCACCAATTCGCTCGGCGTCGCGTTCGACGCCCTCACGGGCATCAGCCTCTCGGCGCCGCTCGGCTTCAAGGTGGAGATCGGCGGTGGCGGCCTGGAGACGACGTCGCCCGTGGGGAAGGTCAGCTACGACCAGAGCTTCGTGGGGAAGGGGGCGAAGTCGGTCGTGCTCGCGGTCGATCCCACGGCCAAGTTCACTCTCGCGACGTTCAAAGCTTTCGGCGTCGTGGTCCGTGCTGGAATGGCCGTCGTCAATGGCGCGCTCGCCGCTTACACGGCGGCGTTCGCCTCCATCGGCTCGGCGACGACGAGTGAGTCGGACGGGCCGACCGCAAACGTCCGCGAGATGATGGAGGCAGGGGAGGCGGTCTACCTCGCTGCCGTCTCGCTCAACGCGATCCTTGCGGCGGCGACGGCCGTCGCAGGAGTGGTCCAGCTCGCCACCCAGAAGGCCGCGGCGGCGGCGACGGGCAGCTCGCCGACCCAGCCGTCCAACATCGTGATCAACGACGCGGGGATCAAGCTGCAAGTGGGGACCAGCTACATCCACATCGGTCAGCAGGGGATCATCGTCAGTGGGACGCAGGTGCTCACCGCGTCGCCGACAACGAACTTCATCCCGACTGCCGCCCCGGGCAACGCCACCCCCGCCGGCATCACGGAGCTCGTGACCAACTCGGGTTCGAGCGCGGTCGACATCTTCCAGCTTCCCTGAGCCGCCATGAAGATCGTCAACACGACTCCCTACCGCTTTCACGCGTTCGACTTCTCGACCGGGCCGTCGCGGCCTGCTCTCTCGCTCATCGTGAAGGGGCTGTTCGAGCTGAAGCTCGGGGAAGCCGCGAGCGCCGTTCCGGCGGACGAGCAGGAGCCGATCCGAGGCGACGAGCAACACATGGATGACCTCGGGCGCAGCCTCGTGCATGCGACCGACCTCTGCCCGCTCAAGACGCGCGGCGAGGTGATGCTGCGCGGGCACTGTTACCCGGAGGGCGGTCGGGCGCGCGCCGAGTGCGATGCGGGGCTCGAGGTCGGATCGATCCGAAAGATCCTGAAGATCACCGGTGACAGGCGATTCGCCGCCAACGGAACGCCGACCGCGCCTCGCCCTTTCGAGAAGATGCCCCTCCGCTGGGAGCTCACCTACGGCTCGCTCGCCGACCCACAGAACCCGCTCGGCCGTGGCGTCGATGCGGTACCCGAGCCCGGAGAGGGGCAGATCGTCCCGCTGCCCAACATCGAGCATCCGGAGCATCGGATGCGTGCTCCCGGTGACCGGCCGCCACCGGTCGGGTTCGGACCGATCGCGCCGTCCTGGGCTCCGCGCGCCACGCGGATGGGGACACGCGACGCGCGGTGGGCGGCGTTCCGCGCGCCGCTGCCTCCCGTCGATTTCGATCCGCGGTCGTTCAACGCCGCGCCCGACGACCAGCAGCTCGACGAAGGCTGTTACTTCCGCGGTGACGAGTCATTTGTGCTCACCCACGTTCGCCCCGAGATCGGCGCCTTCCACGGCACGCTCCCCGGACAGCGCTTGCGCGTCTTCGTCGCGCTCCGGGCCTTCAAGGGCCAGCCGGGTCGCTTCGTGGAGGTCGAGATGCGCCTCGACACCGTGTCGTTCGATGCCGACGCCGAGCGCGTGACGCTGGTCTGGAGGCGGCCCTTCGCGGTTCGCGCCGCCGGGTATCCGGAGATCGAGGCCGTCTATGTCGCGGAGGAGAGCCTGAACGACGAGCCGCTCTCCGCGGAGGAGCACGAAGCGCGCTTCCGCGAGCTGAGCCCGGTGGAGCCTTCCGAGGCGGAGCTCCAGCAGGCCGAGATCGACGCCCAGATGGAGAAGGCCGCGAGCATCCTCGCCGACGGGAACGTCGACACGAAGGTGCAGGCAGAGCTCCGCAACACGAAGGATCCCGGGGAAGCGCTCGCGCTGCTGGTTCGCCACGCCGAGGCCAAAATGAAGGAGCTCGCTGCCATGACCGCAAAGCTGTCGCGAGGCTGAGGCAGCGCGAGTGGGGGCGTGCTACGCCGCTCGGAGTTGGAGCGGTTGAGCGGGCAGGACGCAGGCTTCTTGTACGTGGAGTCCTCCACGTTGTTCATGCACACGCTCAAGCTCCTCGTCTTGCGCCCGAGCGAGGCGGGCGAGCGGCAGCCACCCGAGGTGCTCCTCCGCGACGTGGCCGCCCGCCTCCTCCGCTATCGGGCGTTCCGCAGGCGCGTCGTGGAGGTTCCGTTCGGGCTCCATCACCCGGTGTGGATCGAGGACGAGCGCGTCGATCTGCGCGCCCACGTCGGCCGTGTCTTCATTCCGCCGCCGGGCGGTCGAGCCGAGCTCGACGAGGCGGTCGCGGGCGTCGCTGCCCGGCCGCTCGATCGCACGCGGCCGCTCTGGGAGCTCTGGCTCCTCGAAGGTCTGGAGGATGGCTCCGTGGGGCTCTTGCTCAAGCTCCATCATGCCGTGGCGGACGGTGTCGCGGCGATGCGGATCCTGACGGGGGCGCTCGCGCCTCGTCCCGCGCCCGACGACGCCGCTCCGCCCCGCGATCCCACGGTCCCGGGACGAGCGAACCTCGTGCTCGGTGCGCTCGCGGATCACGTCCGGCAGGCGGCCGCGCTGCCGGCGCTGCTCGCGCGGACCAGCCAGCGTCTGAGCGGCGTGCTCCGGTCCGAGCACGCGCCCGTCCACGCGCCCATCCCCGTGGTGGACGCGCCGCGAACCTCGTTCAATCGACCGCTCTCTCCGTCGCGGTCGTTTGCGTCGGCCACGCTTTCGCTCGAGGGCGTTCATCAGGTCAAGTCGGCGTTCGGCGTCACGTTCAACGACGTCGTGCTCGCACTGGTGAGCGGCGGCGTGCGCCATTACCTGCAGGAGCAGGCGGAGCGCCCGGCGCGTTCTCTCATCGCGAGCGTGCCGATGTCCGACGACGGGGAGGGCGGCGGCCCGCGCTACTCCGGCAATCGCCTGTCCAACCTGTTCGCCACGTTGGCAACGGACATCGACGACCCCGTCGAGCGGCTCCGGGAGATCCACTCGGTGGCGGCCGTCGCGAAGGCACGGAGCCGAGCGCTGGGGATGGATCTGGTCACGGCGTGGTCCAACTACGTTCCGCCATTGCTGCTCGGTCTGGAGCGCCGCATCTGGGGGATGTGGCCTCTCGGCGGTCGCGTACCCCCGCCGATCAACCTCGTCGTGTCGAACGTGCCCGGGCCGCGAGAGCCGCTCGCGCTCCCGGGCTGGGACGTGACGGCGATTCACTCCGGCGGTCCCGTGCTCGAGAGCATCGGGTTGAACATCACCGTGTGGAGCTATGGCGGCGGCCTGCACGTCGGGGCGCTTGCGTGCCGGGACCTGCTGCCGGAGCCGGCTCGTATCACGAAGGGTATGGCGCTCGCCCTGTCGGAGCTCGAAGCCCGCGCGAGCTGACGGCGCGCCGACTCAGCGCCCGCCGCCGAGCCCGCCCGTTCCGCCGCCGAAGGCGCCGCCCGCCCCGTCCGGGCAGTTCATCGGATCGGTGGCGCAGGGGTCCCAGACGAGCGTGTCGCCGATCACGATCTCGACCTGACCCTCGTGCAGCGTCTCCATACTGGAGCCGAGGAGCTTGGCGTAGAGGACGACATGTGTCCCCTTGGCCGGGGGCGGGTAGGTCATCGGATCCCACGACAGGCCCGGCATGTTCGTGAAGAGGCCGGCGATCTGCGGCCAGGACTGGTTCGAGAGATCCACGACAGATTGGCTCTCGTACGTGCCTTCCAAGGTCGCGCCCGTCGCCGGGTCCAGCGCGCCCCAGACGAGGGTCGGATTGTCGGGGCAGTCGTTGCAGCCCACCGCGAGCCACACGTGGTAGCCGCCCTGCGGGCCTTGCATCAAAGGCACCTCTTGATCGCTCACCAGAGGCTCGAAGCAGCGCTCGCCCGTGCCGATCTCGAACGCGCCGGCGCTGGCGGGGGGCGCGCAAGCCCCGCCGCCTTCGCCGCCCGCGCCGCTGCCCGAAGACGACGAGGTCGCGCTCGTCGTTGTCGCCCCTCCGGTTCCCGTCGACGTGCTCGTGTCGCCCTCCGACTCGACCGTGGACGTACAAGCGACGAGGCCCGCGATGGCCAAAGACAAGATGCTGCGGAGGCGCACGCACCCATGCTACCAGCCCGGAGCCGCGTTGCCGTCATCACCAAACGGAACGCGCTCTCCGACGGCGTCCGGCGCTTCTGGAAAATTGCGAGGAGAGAACAAACGGCGCGAGCGCGCTGTCTCCGCCCGTCGGCTGGAGTAGGGTCGCGGCAATGCGCGCCGTGCCCGTCCTCTGCTTCGCTTCGCTCCTCACCACGGGCCTCGGTTGGCCATCCGACGCTCTCGCCGTGACGAGCTCGCGGAGCGTGCCGAGCGCGTTCGGTGGGAACGGGCACAACATCTCGTTCGACGGCCGGCTGCTCCTCGTTCGAGACAGCGCAGGTTGGCAAGCGCAGCTGCTCCGGCCGGAGGCGACGACCTACCTCCCCGACGGGTTGCCGGACGCGACGGGCCCGATGTTGAGCCCACGATTCCATTTCTTCGGCGCGCCAGATGGCATCGAAAACGCGCTCGCGATCTGTGAGCCGGACCCGGCCACGGCGCCGTACGCTTGTGACGAATCGGGCGCAGCGAGCGCAGCCGGCCCCTACGATTGTTACGACGTCTGGCTGCTCGACTCCGACGCGGTGACCCCGGCCGCCCAGGGCGGCTTCGTCATGCGACGGCGGCACCTCTCGGTCTGGGTCGAAGCGCCGAAGACGGCCGACGCGCAGATCCACAAGGTCGAGCTCGGCTCGATCGAGCCGCTCTCGACGCTCCTGATGGGCATCGAGCCCACGGTCACACAAGATGGCAAGCTGCTCGTCTACCAGGGGCACCCCGCGAACGACGGGACGATCGACGTCCTGATGTACAGCGTGAACGCGAGCGCGTGCGCGGCCTCGGGGTGGACTGCCCCGCAGCCGATCTCGAGCTTGCACGCCGATCCGCGGGTCGTCGGAGTCTACCCCCTCGCCGAGCGAAAGCTCCGCGCAGCCGACGGCACCCAGTTCGAGCCGGGAGACCTGTTCCGCGGCGCTTACCCCTGGCTCATGCCCGACGGGGAGGCGGTCATCTTCGCTGCGGCTCCCATGCCGTGCATCGCGGCCGAGAACCCGCCTGGTTGCGGTCCGCGGCGCAACGCGCTCTCGGTGATCGGGTACCCGACGAACTGGGGCGTCGCGCACATCGACGGGGGCGTGAACCCGGCGACCAACGACACGGTCAGGCTCTTCTTCTCGTCACCGGGGCCGGCCACGTTCTCCCAGCTTCCCGTGACGGAGGGGGTCGACGTCTGGCCGTTTTTCGGATCGAACACGTCCAACTACGTGGAGCTCGTATTCGACGACGGGCTGGACGGGGGCTACGCCGGGCTCTGGCACTTGAACGAGAGCGTCCGCCACGACGGCGAGCTGGATACGACGCGCGCCCCGGACGTGTCGGGTTACTTCAACACGCTCACCCTCGAGGGCGGGCTCGACTTCGCGAAGGCAAACGATGGCGTCATCGGCAAGAGCCTCACCTTCGACGGCGTGGACGACCGGCTGACGGTCCCGAACGCGGCGAGCCTGAGCCCTGCCAATGGCATCACGATCGAGATGTACGTGCAGCCGGTCGACCCCGACTGCGACGCGAACAACAACTACCGAATCCTCCTCGGTAAGGGGACGCTCGTCGACGGATCGTATTCGTTGGTGCTCGAAGAGGGGCTGGCGCTCCAGGCGCGCGTCAACGTGGACGGCGTGCAGCAATCGGTGGTGAGCCCTGGTCTTCCGCCGGGGACGTGGACCCACGTCGCCTTCGAATACGACGGGCCGACCGGCAAGGCGGGCTTCTGGTTCGACGGACAGCCCGTAGTGGAGACGACTGTCGCGGCCGGCACCCTGGCTTCGACGACCGATCCGCTCTCGATCGGCGGTCCAGGGCCGCGAGATGCCTGCCCCAATGGCGACGGCGCATTCGCCGGCCGGCTGGATGAGGTGGCGATCTCGCGCTACTCGCGCCATTACGGTGAGCCGCCGGAGCCCCCCGGGACCGGTGGCGGAGGCCCGGGCGGGACGACGGGGTCGGGGGCTGGCGCGACCGGCGGCGGTGTGACGTCGGGAGCCGGCGGCGGCGCGGGCGGCGCGGATGCCGTCGATGGCGGCGGGGAGGGGTGCGGCTGTCGCGCCTCCGGCTCGCATGACGGAAGCCTCGGCGCGCTCGGTGCGGCCATCACGGCGCTGTGGCTCTCTCGGGGGCGGCGGAGGCGAGCGCGCGCATGATTCGCCGCGCCTGCCAGGGGGTTCTCGTCGCGCTCGCGGCTTCGGCGTGCTCCGGCGAAGAGACGGAGGAGCGCGATCCGCCGGATGGGCCGGTCGTCGTGCACCTGGCGGAGATCGTCGACGAAGCAGGGGAGGGCGCCGTCACGATCGAGCTGGATCCGGAGAAGCCGCAGTCGATCGAGATCCACTTCGACGGAGCCTCGCGTGTGATCGAGCTCGCGGTCGACGGCGCGACGGCTGTGCTCTCTGGGCTCGCCGGCGAGGACGTGGGGCCGCCCGTCGAGCCGGCCGCCAATGGCGCTTGGCTCCGGCCCCGCGCCGTGAGCGCGGATGTCGTGGTCGTCGAGCCGGCAGCCGGGGCGAGCCGCGCCGTCATCGCGGCGCGCGGGGGCCCCGTGCCCGCCGCTCGCCGCGAGCGGAGCCTCGTCTGGACCGAGCCTTCCGTCCTCGATGATCCGGCGAGCGTCGGGCTCGGCCGCGTCATGGCGGCCATCTCGGAGGACGGCCACGGCGGCGTCCTCTTCGATCGGTGGTTTCGCAGGTTCGCGACGACGCTGCACTCGGAGCGCGCGGCCCCGGCGCAGCTCATGGACGAGATCGCGTCGACCCACGGCGCGGACCCGGGGCAGTGGGATCTGGATACCTTGCCGTTCAAGGTGACCGGTGTGCACAACCGGCTCGACCTGGCCCCCCGCAATGGAGCGTGCGGTGAGCTCCGCGTCTCGATCGCGTCGACGCACCCGATCTACGCGCCGCTGCACCTCCTGTTCCTGTTCCGCCAGGAGCCGCAGGCGGACGACGTGAGCCCCTCCGGCGAGACCCATTGCCTGGGGACGGCGCGGCGGTGGTCGCGCCTCTCTTCGTTGGACGGCGAGGCGTTCACCGTCGCCGCGAAGGCGTGGCTCGATCGCACGCTCGCACACGACAGCTTTCTCCTCGCCGAGAGCGTGGAGCTCACGGTCTCGCCGTGGGAGTGGCGCCAGTGGTCGCCGGTCGGGCCCGACGAGCTCGACAACCCGGCGCTCTTCCAGACGGTCGCGACGCCGCTGGTCAACGAGCCCGGACCGCTCCGCGACGAGCTCCTCGCCTTCGTGGAGGCAAACGCTGCGGGCCTCGACGCTCGGACCGTCGGGATTCCGTCGCAGCTCCGAGCTCAGTCGGCCCGCGTGCCGCCCAGCGCGCCGGCCGAGCGGCTCTCGCTCGAGGGGCTCCCCGCGTCGGTGCTCGGGGCGTTCCCGAAGCTGGCCGAGCGGATCGAGATCGTCGGGTGTCCGACGTGCCACACCACAAACGCCAACTTCGTCCAGACCAACGTCGATCGGAGCTTCAGTCCGTTCTACGACGTGGAGCTCGACGCGCGCGCCGCCCGCCTCGACTCGATGCACACCGGCTCGCCCGTGGCGCCACCCCCGTTCGGGCCGCTGCAGCCGCTCGATTGAAGCTCAAACGATCGGGCGGAGGTACTCGAACTTGGGGTGTCCCAGATCTTCCTGGGTGAGCGCGTAGTCGGGGTCGCGCGGGATGAGGTAGACGGTGCTGCCCTCGACGCTGGCGAAGTTCAGGTAGCGCAGGCCCTGGAGGATGCGTTCGAAGGTCGCCGCGTGCCAGAGGTAGGGCTCGGCGATGTCGCAGACGTGGGCGAGGCTGCGCTCGCTCGCGCTGCCGGTCACGAGCAGCACGGCCATGGTGAAGGTCATGAAGCGCGCCCCGCCGCGGTACGGGTCGCCGGTCCCCGACGGCTGCGTGCGCGCGCCCTCGAGCGACGTCATCCCGTGCACCCACATGTTGAAGTCGCTCCGGGCGCGGGTGTCGTCGTCGAAGAAGTCCCAGCAGCCACGCGCCCAGAGGTGCCTGCTCCCCATCAGGCAACGCGCGGCCTGATCGTAGGCGGCCCACTTGTCCTGCAGGCTCATCTTCTCGCCGCACGACCGAACGAGCCCCTGCAAGTAGGACTGCACGCTGGGATCGAAGTGCAAGCACATCTCCAGCGCCAGGATCGATCGCGCGCCCATCAGCCCCCTCCCCAGCTTCCGCTCGGCGCACGGTTCCACGTGCCGCTCCGCCGCAGGACGTAGCCGGTCGCGAGCGCGACGGCGACGGTGGTTACGCCGATCGTGGCGAGGGACGGGTCCGGGGTCGGCGCGGTCGGCGGCGTCCACCGCTTGCCCTTGTCGTTGAACGGCGGATTGGTCGTGTCGCTTCCTACCGCGGTGGCGCCCCAGCCGTATTGGCTCAGGAATGCGCCGTCGCGCTCGACCATGCCGCCGAAATGGTAGTCCTCGCTGCTGCCCGTCTTGGCGAAGGCCTCTGCCATCACGGCGCGGACGTCGATCTGGGCGTCGCGGTATTGGGCAAAGCTCGCCTCCAGATCGGCCAGGTGCACGGTCGCAGCGCCGAGCGGCGCGACGTAGAGGACGCGCGACACGCCGAGAGCGCGCAAGGCGGACGCCGGTGGGAGCTTGGCCGTGTAGCGATTGTCGAACTGCGTCGGGCTGTCCGTGTAGGTCGCGAGGCGCGTTCGATCGAGGACGAACATGGGCGGCGACTTCCCGGGGCGAGCTCCCTTCGCCGCGCGCAGGTCCGGCTGGTGGTAGACGGCCGCCGCCAGCGCGAGGTGCGCCTTCACGACGCCGTTCGGGTGCGGCCAGTTGTCGAAGAGGAACACCGGATCGAGGAGGCTCGCGGCCCCGCTCGCGAACGCGACCGCGTCCGGGCCGTCGAGGTCGACGACGAGCGCGACCGCAGGGGAGGCGCTCGAGACGAGCTTGGCGAGCGCCTTGCCGCGCCCCTCGGACTCGATCATCGAGGAGGTGCGAATGGGCCGGAGGGCTTCGGCGATGGGACGGATGCTCGCGTTCGAGCCGTCGGGGAGCTGGACCTTGGGGAGCGCCTCCGGCGACTGCAAGAGTGTCGGGACGTAGAACGGCAGGAGGTCGGCGCCCGCAGGCGCGAGGTCCTCCACGAGCGTCGAGAGCGCCGACCGGACGAAGTCGCGCGCGGCGAGGTCGGTGTACACGACGGTCTGGTTGGGGACGTCGAAGTTCCAGCCGAAGTCTTGCTGCAGCTTCAGCGACTGCCGCGCCTCCTCCTTCTCGTCGTCGTCCGACACGGACGACGCGCCGACGATGCCGAGCGTGCAGAGGCCGACGACGCCGGCCACCGACGCGGCGAGGACGGCGAGCGCGACGCGCCGGCCCTGCGTGGCGGCAGACTCGACGACGGACTTGTTCCACCAGCGAGCTCCGATGATGCCGGGCTGGTCGACCTCGCTGTCGCGCGCGAACGGGTTCTTCAATCAGTCTTCTCCCTTCGCGTCCTCGGCGATGCGCTGGCGAAGCTCGGGCGTGAACACGCCGTCGACCCGGACGGAATAGCGAAAATGGGGGTCGGCCGCCACACCATGATAGTCGAAGTCGTTGAACCAGTAGGCGCGGGCGTCGACGAAGTGTTGCGCTCGGGTGACGTCGTCCCAGAGGAAGAGGCGCTTGTTGGAGCCAGGGACGAAGGTGATGAACTCGTCCGGCGCCTCTTGCTCCTCGGGCTCGCCGTCCCGGTGCACCGTGCCGTGGTCGAAGGACTCGAGCCCCATGATGTTGCACCGGCCGATGTGGGAGAACGGCAGGCCCTCGACGAAGGCGATCGTCTTCGGGAAAAACGTGCGGGCCAGGCGGGTGAACTGCTTGCCCTCGGGCGAGGCCTTCTCCTCCCACCGGCGGTTGGGGATGAGCTCCACGTAGGCCTTCCAGGGGAAGTAGACTCCGAAGCGGACCTTGAGCCAGTGCATCTGCCGCCGCGACAGGGGTACGGCGCGCTCTTCCCCGAAGGTGAGATCGGCGCGCCTCGCGGGGTCGAGCTGCTCCGGCACGTCCGAGAGCGAGCGGAACGTCTCGAACGCAGCGTCGCTCATCGATCGGATCACCTCGCCGTAGTCCACGCCCACGTCGTCGGGGCGCGAAGGCGGGACTATCCCCATCGTGCGATGGCTCCCGCCGGTGTAGTCGACCGGGACGCTGGCGAGCCCGAGGCAGATCTCCTCGTGGATCGCGTCGAGCTCGGAGAGGTCCAGGTACGGCTCCAGGTCGATGAAGGGCTTGCCGAAGAGGCCACGGATGCCGGGTGAGGGCACGAACGGGAGGATGCCCGCTTTGCCGGCCTGCCCACAAGGGCCTCGATCCTGGTAAGGTCGCGCGGATGGGACCGAGCACCGCGTACGTCGCCGCATTCGGCTCGGGCACGGTGCTGGTGTTGCTCTTGGCCCACCGCCTCCTGCAGCGCATCGTGTCGCCGAAGAGCTCGCTCCGCGCCGAGCTCCTCGGAGAAAACCGCGCGTTTGCGCTGCGCGAGGTCGGCGACGTGCTCGCTGTCTTCCTGGTCGGAGCGGCGGTCACCCGGAACTGCGTGCACGGGGAAGACCTGGCCGCGGATCTCGCGTGGAGCGCAGCGTTCGGCCTCCTCGGGCTGGCTCTCTTGGAGCTCGCCGGGGTATTCGGGCTGCGCGTCCTCATGAAGAGGCGGCTGACCGGCGCGCTCGTGCGTGGCAACGTCGCGGCTGGTACCGCCGCAGCAGCCCACTACGTGGCAATGGGGTTGCTCACGTCGCGGGCGATGGCCGGCGCTGACCTGCGCGGGCTCGTCCTGTCGCTCGCCTTCTTCGCGCTCGCCGTGCTCTCTCACCAGATGATGGTGACGGTGTTTCGTTTTCTCACGACGTACGACGACACCGAGCAGATCGAGGGAGAGAACCTCGCCGCGGCGCTCAGCTACGGCGGGGCGTCGATCGCCACCGCCGTCGTCGTCGCGCGCGCTCTCGAAGGCGACTTCGTCGATTGGTCGAGCTCGCTCGTAGGGTTCGCGACGATCGCCGCGATCGCGCTGGGGCTCATCCCCGTCCGACAGGTCCTCGTGCAGGGGGTGCTCCTCGGCGGCCGGCCCACGGTGCGCGGCGGCGATCTGGACGAGGCAGTCGGGCGTGACAGGAACATCGGCGTCGCTGCTCTCGAGGCGACGACCTACCTCGGGGCTGCTCTCGCCCTCGCTCTGCTCGCGTGACGCGCCCCTACGAAGACCTCGCCAAAGATCTGCTCCGGAGCGGGCTGATCACGGACCCTTGGCTCGACGGCGCGCCCCGATTCGAGGAGGAGCCGATCGTCCTGACGATGGCGGAGGCGCGAGCGCTCGCCGAGGCCGCGAGCGCCGTCGGTGAGGTCTACGACGAGGCCATCCGGATCATCGGGGACGAGCCCGCGCTGCTCGACGACTTCTTCGGGCTGACACCGGTCCAGAAGGCTATGTTCGCCGCGTCTTTCCCCATGTGGCACGGCATCGCCCGGGTGGACCTCTTCCGGACGGACGACGGCCTCGCGATGGCGGAGCTCAACTGTGACACACCCACCGGGGAGGCAGAGGCGGTGGTGCTCGGGAAGCTCTCGAAGAAACACGACGCGTCGCTCCTCGATCCGAACGAGTCGCTCGAAGAGCGGTTCGTTCGAATGGTCACGGCGATGCGAGAGGCCTTCGTCGGGAAGGACTCGCCGCGCACTGCCGGGATCGTCTACCCCACGGAGTTCACCGAGGACCTCTCCCTCGTGCGCGTCTACAAGCGCTGGTTGGAATCGGCTGGGTACACCGTCGCGCTCGGCTCGCCCTACAACCTCCGCTCTCTGGGAGAAGCGGACCCCACGGTCCGGCTCTTCGACGAGCCGGTGAGCGTCATGCTCCGCCACTACAAGACGGATTGGTGGAGCGAGCGCGCGAGCGCCTGGTCCGACGAGGAGCTCGCGGACACGGCGCCGCTGCAAGCGCCGCTGGTCGTCGCGTTCGGGGCGCAGGCCGGTCGCAAGACGGTGACGATCAACCCGTTCGGCGCCGTGGTCGCCCAGAACAAGCGCATGATGGCGTTTTTCTGGGAGCACGTTCACCGCTTCTCCATTCCAGCCCAGGACACCATCCGCAGCCTCGTCCCGGTCACCTCCCGCCTCGAGACCATTCACCCCGAGCTGCTCCGCGCCACCCGGGAGGACTGGGTGCTCAAGAGTGACTACGGCGCGGAAGGAGACGAGGTCGTCGTCGGCCGCTTCGCGAAGCAAGAAGAGTGGGAGGCCACGCTCGCGCACGCCCGAAAGGGGCGGTGGATCGCCCAGCGGTACTTCGACGCGCTGCTCGACCACAAGGGCCGGACGACGAACCTCGGCGTCTTCCTGGTCGCCGGCGCGCCGGCAGGCTTGTATGCGCGCGTCCAGCAGGGCCCGACGGACGTGAACGCCCTCAGCGTCCCGGTCATGCTGCGTGAAGGCTGAGCGCTCAGCCTGGCGGCGGCCCGGTCCGCAGCCCTGCCGCGCAGACGTGCTCGAGGTCGCGCGCGCCCCAGAGGTACTTGTACGGCTCGCCGTCGCCCGCTGCCGTCGAGCCGTCGCACGCGAGGTCGATGGACCGGTGACCGGCGCGAAGGAGCGCGGCGTCGAGCGCGCTCACGATCTGCTCCGCGCCGCCGACCGAGTCCGGGCCGACCGGGGCAAAAGGGAAGGCGACGTTGAGCACGGTCAAGGGCATGTCGCCTCGGTCTGGCAGGGCGGGGGTTACGAAGGGGAAAGGAGGCAGGCTCAGCTCTCGGGCGGCCGCGACCGCGAGCTCGCACCATTGCAGCCCACGCATCGGCCAGCCGAGCGACTCGTAGTGGAGCACCCCTCGGAGTGGCGGCCTCGCGTAGTCGTACACGGGGGCAATCCGGAATCGCACGAGGCCGAGCGTGAGGATCCGCTCCGGTTCGAGGCCCGCGATCGAGGGCGCTTGCTCGGCCTCGCGGCGGCGCAACCCGGCGTACGCCCCGAGACCCTCTGGTGCGTCGGAGGGCCACAAGCCGCGGTCACGCGGGGCGCCGGTCGTGACGTGCACGACGAGCACGTCCGGGCGCCTCATGAGCACCGAGCTCGCGCCGATCACCTCGTCGTCCGCGGGGGCCGCGACGATCAGGCACGGTCCTCGGGCGCTCGTTCGAATATCTTCAATGGGGCCGACGTGCACGGTTTGCGCACTCGTTCTGGTGATCCGGCCGGCGGCCGATGCACGACGCAGGCCTCCCAGCCGCGGTTGCTCGTCCCTTCGCAGGGAGCGCCGGGCACCGTGCGTTATGGTCGCGTCCTGGGGCGATCTGCCTCGCCATGTGCCCGAAACAGGGATTCCGTGTTCATCGCCGGTGTGGTGGTAGGATGGCACGCGAACGCCGGGGCGGGCGGTGCGGCGGTTGGGATTCCAGATGGGCAACGACGACACGAATCGGCTCGCGAATGAGGGGGCGCTCTCGGGTGAGGCGTTCGCGCTCCGCATCATGAACAGCCTGTTCGCGTTCGTGGGCGTCCTCGGTGTGGACGGAACGTTGATCGACGCCAACCGCGCTCCCCTCGAGGCGGCAGGGATCGAGATCGAGGAGGTCCGGGGCAAGAAGTTCTGGGACTGTTATTGGTGGAGCTACGCGGAGGATGTCCGCGAGCGCTTGCGCGATGCGTGCGGGCGCGCAGCGGCTGGTGAGGTCGTCCGGTACGACGCCGTCGTCCGGATGAGGGACGACACGCGGATGACGATCGACTTCCAGGTCTCGCCGCTCCGGGACGCCGCCGGCCGGGTCTCCCACCTCATCCCGACCGCGGTCGACATCACCGAGCGGGTGCGCGCCGAGGAGGAGCTGCGGGAGAGCGAGCGACGTGCTCAGGAGGCCGCCCGCCGCGCCAAGCAAGAGCGACAGCTGCTCGACGCGGTCCTCGAGGCGGCTCCCGCCGGCATCATCGTCGCCGACGTGAGCGGGAGGCTCCTCCGGTTCAACCACGCGAACGAGCTGCTCTGGGGGCCGGCGCCATTTTCGGAGAACGTGGAAGCCTACCGCGAGTGGAAGGGCTGGTGGGCGGACCAGTCGTCGCGGCATGGTCGCCTGCTAGAGCCGCACGAATGGGCGATGTCCCGGGCTCTCCGGGGGGAGACGGTCCGGGACGACGTCGTCTCGATCGAGCCATTCGACAAGCCGGGGACTCGCCGGACGATGTTGAACAGCGGCGCGCCCGTTCGCGACGCCGAGGGCAACATCACGGGCGCGGTGGTTGCCCAGATGAACGTCTCTGCGCTGGTCGCGGCGGAGACCGCGCTCCGGGAGAGCGAGTCGCTCTTCCGCGCGCTCGCGGACAACATCGCTCAGCTCGCGTGGATGACGGACGAGACCGGGTACATCCATTGGTACAACCGGCGCTGGTACGAGTTCACCGGGACGACGCTGGAGGAGATGAAGGGGTGGGGGTGGCAGAAGGTGCATCACCCGGAGCACCTCGCGCGCGTGCTCGAGAAGTTCAGGCGGCACCTCGTATTGGGGGAGCCGTGGGAGGACACGTTCCCGCTCCGCCGCTGGGACGGCGAGTACCGGTGGTTCTTGTCACGCGCCTTCCCGCTCTGCGACGAGTCCGGACGGGTGGTGAGCTGGTTCGGAACCAACACCGACATCACCGCGCAACGAGACGCAGAGCAGGCGCTCCGCGAGGCCGACAGACGGAAAGACGAGTTCATCGCGATCCTCGCCCACGAGCTGCGCAATCCGCTCGCGCCCGTCCGTACCGCCGTCGAGATCCTGCGTCGGTTGGCACCGGACGAGCCGCGTATCTCGCGGGCCCGGGACGCGATCGATAGGCAGGTGAGCCACATGGCGAGGCTGATCGACGACCTCCTCGACGTCTCGCGGATCTCTCGTGGGAAGCTGGCCCTCAAGAAGGGCCCGTGTGACGTCTCCGCCGTCGCCCGCCAGATGGCGGAGGACTACCGGCCCGGCGTCGAGGCTGCGGGGCTCACTCTGTCCATCGAGACGGCCGGCTCGCCGGTCTGGGTCGAGGGGGACCCCGTGCGGCTCGGCCAGATGGTCGGCAACCTCCTCCACAACGCCATTCGGTTCACCGAGCCGGGGGGCCGCGTGGAGGTTCGGGTCCAACGCAACGACGCCGACGGCCTCGCCTTGGTGAGCGTGACCGACTCCGGTGTCGGGATCGATCCGCTCCTTCTGTCGCGGCTGTTCGACCCGTTCAGCCAGGGTGAGCAGGACATCGCTCGATCCAAGGGGGGGTTAGGCTTGGGTCTGGCTCTCACAAAAGGCCTGGCCGAGCTTCATGGTGGTGGAGTCGCAGCGCGCAGCGAAGGTCGGGGGCTGGGCTCGACCTTCACGCTGCGGCTTCCGCTGAGCCGATCGCGCCAGTTGGAGGCTCCGCTGAACGGTGCTCGCGTCCCGCGGGGGGAGCCGCTTCGCATCCTCCTGGTGGAGGACAACGCGGACGCCGCCGAGATGTTGGGGAGCCTGCTCGAGCTGCAAGGGCACGACGTCAGGGTCGCCTACGAGGGTGTCTCCGCCGTCGAGATGGCGCGGGAGTTCCTGCCCGAGGTGGTGATCTCCGATCTCGGGCTGCCGGGTGAGCTCGACGGCTATGCGGTCGCCCGTGCCATTCGCGAAATGCCCGAGCTCGCGTCGAGCTACCTCATCGCGCTCTCGGGGTACGCGAGCGAAGACACGCGGCGGCGTGCACGCGAGGCGGGCTTCCACCAACATTTCGCCAAGCCGGCGAGCATCGGGGAGCTCGAGCGCGCGCTGCGCGATCGCCGTCAAGGAGCGCCCGGCTCGCCAGCCTGATCGATCTCGAACAACACGGCGCCGAGCGCGGTCTGTGCGCCGACGACTGCGCGGGCCTCACGCACCACACCAGCGACGGGAGCCTCGATTTCGTGTTGCATCTTCATGGCTTCCAACACGGCGAGGCGCGAGCCTCGCGTGACCACGTCGCCCGGTGAGACGAGGACCTCCCTGACGACACCGTGCATGGGGGCGACCACCTGGCCGCCCCGCGTGGCTGAGCCGTGCTCCCTGCCCAGAGCTTGGATGTCGCGGAAGAGCACGGCCCTGCCGTGGAAGGCCACCCACAGATGGCCGCCGCGCTCGAGGAGGAACGGCACATGGAGCCGCTCGCCGTCCGCGCGGACGACGACGGCGTCCGTCGTGAGGTCGAGGAGCTCGACTTCGATCTCGGACTCCTGCGCGCGCACCAAGAACCGTGTCGGCGACGCCGACGTGACGCGGGCGTCGTGGCGAGCGTCGTCCACCAAGAATCGAAACGTCGACGAGAGCGGCCCGCTCGTCGACCAGCCGAGGAGGGGCCTTCCGCAGAGGACGGCGCTCGCGACGGACGCCTCGCGCTCGAGCACCGCACGGACGACGGCCGCGAGCGCGATCTCGCGTGCGAGCGGCGGTCGCGCGCGAGTGGCTTCCTCGCTCATCTCCTCCGACAGAAACGCGGTGGTCGCGCCGCGCTCTGCGAACGTCGGATTGTCGAGGCAGTCGATGAGGAAGCGTTGGTTCGTCTTCGGCCCGAACAGCACGAGCCGCTCGAGCGCAGCGACGAGGCGACGGCGCGCGATCTCGCGGGTCGGACCGCCGGCGATGATCTTGGCCACCATCGCGTCGTAATGGGGCGAGACCTCCTGCCCCGTCTGGATTCCGGCGTCGACGCGGACGCCCTCCGTTGTGGGAGGCGTGAAGCGTTCGACCAGGCCCGTCGCGGGCAGGAAGCCACGCGCAGGATCTTCGGCATAGACGCGGGCCTCGATCGCGTGGCCCTCGAGCACGACGTCGTCCTGGTCGATGCCGAGGGGACGGCCCTCGGCGACCTGGATCTGGAGCGCGACCAGGTCGAGGCCCGTGACCATTTCCGTGACGGGGTGCTCGACCTGGAGACGTGTGTTCATCTCGAGGAAATAGAAGCTCCCGCTCTCGTCGAGCAGGAGCTCGACCGTACCCGCGCCGAGGTAGCCGATGCTCCGCGCGGCCAGCGTGGCGGCTCGACCCATCTCACGTCGGACCTCTTCCGTCAGGATGGGGCAGGGCGCCTCCTCGATGATCTTCTGGTGCCGGCGCTGGACCGAGCAGTCGCGCTCGCCGAGGTGGATCACGTGCCCGTGCGCGTCCGCGAACACCTGGATCTCCACGTGCCGCGGGCGCACGATCGCCTTCTCCAGGATGAGCTCGGCCGAGCCGAAGGCGCTGTCGGCCTCCGCGCGAGCCAGCGCCAGCGCCGGCACGAGCGCCTCCGGGGAGCCCACCAGGCGCATGCCTCGCCCGCCTCCCCCCGCCGCGGCTTTGACCATGATTGGATAGCCGATGGAATCGGCGGCCTGGGCCAGCGCTGCATCGGATTGTTCGGGCCCGTCGTAGCCCGGAACGCAGGGGACGCCGGCCTGTCTCATCCGTCGCTTCGCCTCGGCCTTGTTGCCCATCGCCTCGATCGCGGCGGCCGGAGGACCGATGAACGTGAGCCCGGCCTCCGCGCAGGCGCGAGCGAACGCCGCGTTCTCGGAGAGGAACCCATACCCGGGGTGAACGGCGTCGGCCCGCGTGCGGCGCGCGGCGTCGAGGAGCCGCTCGATGCTCAGGTACGATTCGCGTACCGGAGCCGGGCCGATGCGGGCGGCGTCATCGGCGAGCCGCACGTGGGGCGCGCCCTCGTCCGCGTCGGAGTGGACCGCGACGGTGTCGATCCCCAGGGCGCGCGCCGTCCGGATGATGCGGCAGGCGATCTCCCCGCGATTGGCGACCAGGATTCGTTTGATCTTCGGCATGGGTCAGATCCGCGCGACGCCGAAGGCGTTTGGCTGGAGGCTCCGGTGCCGGCTCTCCCAGCACGTCTCGAGCGCGAACCCGAGCACCTTGCGCGAGTCGCGGGGGTCGATGACCCCGTGATCGAGACAGCGGCCGGATGTGTAGAACGCGTCCGACTGGGAGTCGAACAGGCGGACGAGCTCCGCCTTCTGCCCCTCCAGCATCGACTCGTCGAGGGGCATGCCGCGGCGGGCGGCGGCGCTCTTGGCGACCTGGAGCATCGTGAGCGCCGCCTGCTCGCCCCCCATGACCCCGGTCTTGGCGTTGGGCCACGAGAAGAGGAAATCAGGTTTGTAAGCGAAGCCACACATCCCGTAGTTGCCGGCGCCGAAGCTGGCGCCGATGTAGAGCGTGATCCGAGGAACCCGGGCGTTCGACACCGCCTGGATCATCTTCGACCCGTGTTTGATCATCCCCGCCTGCTCGTAGCGCGTGCCAACCATGTATCCGGTCGTGTTGCTCAGGAAGACGAGCGGGATCTGCGCTTGATCACAGAGCTGGATGAAGTGGGTGGCCTTGGCGGCGCCGTCGGGGTCGATCGGGCCGTTGTTCCCGAGGATGCCGCATGCGTGCCCGTGGATGGCCGCCTGCACGCAGACGGTGGCGGGCCCGAAGCCCGGCTTGAAGTCCATGAAGTCGGAGCCGTCGACCAGGCGGGCGATGACCTCGCGGACATCGTACGGTCGGCGATAATCCACCGGAACGACTCCGGCGATCTCCTCGGGCGGATAGACCGGCTCCTCGAATGTGCGCCGCGGGGCCGGGACGCAGCGCTCGTTCCAGCTCAATCGGCCGACGAGGTCTCGCGCGATCGTCAGGGCGTGGGCGTCGTCGTCGGCGAGGTACTCGACGAGCCCGGAGACGGTCGCGTGCATCTCGGCGCCCGACAGAGCTTCTTCGTCGGCGACCTCACCGGTCGCCGCCTTGACCAAGGCGGCGGCGCCCAGCGCGGCTTGCCCGCGGCCCTTCACGGCGATGACGTAGTCGCTCATCCCCGGCATGTAGGCGCCGCCCGCGACCGAGGGACCGTGGAGCACGACGAATGTCGGGAGGCCGGCCGCGCTGAGCTTCGCCAGCCGGTGGAACATGCCGCCGCCGTGGGCCCAGAGCTCGACCTCGTATTTGAGGAGGTTCGCTCCCGCGCTCTCCACGAGGTGGATGAATGGGAGCCTCAGCGAGAGCGCCATGTCGATCGCGCCAAGCCCCTTCTCGACCGATTTGCGCGTGGACGCGCCCGCCTGAATTCCGCTGTCGTCGACAAGCAGCATGCAGCGGACGCCGCGGACGAAGCCGATCCCGGTGATGCAATTGGCCCCGGGGACGCTCTCCTTTCGGTCGGAGCTCTCGACGAGGTAGTTCGCGAGATTGTAGAGCTCTACGAACGGCATGCCGGGATCGAGCAGGCGCGCGAGCCGCTCCCGCGGCGTGAGCTGCCCGCGCTCTTCGAAGCGAGGACGACGCTTCTCCGACAGGCGCGCCGCGCGTCCGGTCAGCTCTCTCAGCTCACCGACCAGTGTGAGCAGATCGGCGCGGTTCTCGGCGAACGAGCTCGAGGTCTTGTCGACCTTGGATGAAAACACGGGCATCGATGACCTCGATCAGGGGATGGTGCTCGAGCGGGCTTCGGCTCGCTCCCACATACGCAGGTAGCCTTCGGCGGAACGGAAGAGCGGCTCCAGGTCCTCCGCGGTGGCGCCCGTCCTGCGGGCGTCTTCGATGAGCTCCGGCAAGAGGCCCACGTGGGCCAACCCCTCGGTGTTGAAGTCGATCACGCGGTTTGCCACGCGCGGCTGGCTGAACGTCACGTCTCCGGCGTAGGAGGTGAAGGGGTAGGTGATGGGGCTCTCCTGCGCTGTCTGGCACTCGCTGCGGGGCCCGAATCGCGGCCCCGGGGCGCCAGCGAACCCGTTGAGATCGAAGCCGAAGCCGGGCGCGGGGTAGCCCCCGGCGGCGGCGATCCTGGCCGCACGATCCCGGATGGATCCCGTGAGCGATCCGGGCGCGCTCGGGTCGGCGCATCGGCCGAGGCCCGTCTTGGAGATGCCGGCGTTCTGATAGATGCGACCGCCGGACTCGCTGCCGTGGGTGGCCGCCGCAGGGTATTGGTTGGCCTCCAGGAGCTCGAGCGCGTCTTTATACGACCATTGCGGCAGGTGATCGATCTCGACGATCATGCCGCGCCTCATCATGCCTCGGATCAGGGCCTCGCCCTGGGGCGTCAAGCCGTGGTTCTGGCAGTAAGCCCCCTCCTGCGCCGGCTCCTGCAGGTTGCTCAGGAAGGGCGCCAGGGTGTCGATTGGCGCCGCCGCGAAGCCGCTCATGTCGTTGGGAGGCGGCGCGAAGTACTCGTCGCGCGGCTTGTTGAGGCCGCCGAAGTTCACGTTCCCCTTGTCGAAGACGACGTTCACGTCGTCTGGGCAGTCCAGCGTGAAGCTCGACCAATGGCCGGAGTTGGCGAAGCTACCGACCTCACTGATGGCGCGGTGCCCGTCCCCGGGGGAAAACGCGTTGTCGTACTTGTGGACCGGGAAGAGCGCTCGAACTCCCATCTCGAAGTAGCGGTCGAGCTGAGTCTCGATGAAGGTCTGGTCGCAGGCGGGGACACCTGCGGGCGTGACGAGGAAGCAGTCGAACAGGTTCGAGACCTCGATGCCGAGGATGACCGCGAGCTTGCCCTGCTCGATCACCGCGCGCGCCTCGGCGGGTGTCTTCACGATCCGGAACCAACCGAGCCCCGGTCCGCCAGACTGCGCGTCGATGTACCGCTCCATGTTGTAGGCCTCCGCGATCTCGCGATCGATGGCGACCATGTCATTGCACGAATAGCGGGCCTCCTGGATGCCCTGGCCCATGATCAACTCGCACATGATCGAGTTGCTCGTCGCGTGCTGCACCACGAGGCGGAGCCCCCCGAGGTACGCCCGCTCGAGCCAGCGGTAATACTGCGTCTGGTGGGTGGAGCTGAATGGCGCCGCGGGCCAGTCGGTGAAGTCGGGGTAGCCGGCGGTGTGATGGTTGAACTCGCTCAGGAAGCCGAAGAGGAGGGCGGGCAGGAAGACCTCGACGTCGAAGTTGCCCTCGGTTCCCTGGTCGTACGCGAAGCCGAGCATGTCGGTTCTGCCATCTTCACCGTGGAAGAGGGAGCAATCGGGCAGGGCGTGCGCCACGCCGAGCCGGTGGAAAGGCGCCCCATGAAAGACGCCCCCGCCGCCGAACCCGAAGTTCGTCAGCAGGTGAGAGTGGGTGTCGACGATCCCGAACACCGCCCCGTCGGGGAAGCGCGTCGTCGACACCTGTCCCTCGGCGTCGAGGGTCAGCTCGGGGTGCTCCGCGCACCCCGTCCGAGGGTGCAGCGTGACCACGGCGCTATTCGATTCCTCGGCCGCCAAGAGCCCGGTGCTCGTCAGGAAGCGGGCCGATCTGCGGTTCTTCAGCGCGAAGCGCTCCGGGTCGTGGACGGAGACCTCGAGCTCCCACTCGGCGCCCGAGACGTAGCTGTCGTCGATGAGGAGCACGTCGGACAAGAGGTCCGCGCGCCGCTCTAGCAGGCCGGCCTCGGCGACGAGGTACCGACCTTCCGTGTCGTAGAGCAGGTAGGTGCCGAGATCGGACGCCTTCAGGAAGAAGCGCGCGCTCGAGCTCGGGTCGGTCCCCGAGAAGGTGAAGCCGTCGCCTTCCTCGGTCGCGACCAAGAAACGAGGGTTCGCGCCGTCGGGCTCCGAAGCCTCGACCGCGTAACAACCGCCCGCAAACGAGTAGAGCCCGTCGTTTGCTGGAGGGGGCGGGCGCTCGGGCTCCGGGTCACACGCCGAGGCAAGGAGGAACGCCAAGGCGGCGGCGCGCGGCGGAGGACGAACCATGGTGCGCGAGAAAGTACCACAGTGCGTGGCGAGGACTGACCGCGTCAGCCGTCGACGGCGGTCGCGAGGTGGCGGGTGGTCTCGGTTCGCAGCCGCAGCACCGCGTTGTCCGGGAGGCCCAGGTAGTTCTCGGGCTCGCCCGTTCGAGTCGGCTCGACGGGGCTCGGGAACCCGGCCTGGCTCGCGAGCTGATCGGCGAGGAGCACGGCGGCCGCGAGGGGGTGCACGTGCCCGCCGATGCGGGGCTCATGGTGGTGACCGACAATCATCATGATCTCGGGCGGCAGCTTCCAGGATTTACAGACGTCGCGTCCGACCTCGGCGTGCAGCTGCCAGATCGGCTTGCGGACCTGCTGGATGGTCAGCTGCGCCGCTTGCTTCGGGCCCGAGTCGCCGAGCGCCAGCAGGCAGGCCGCCGCGCCGATGTCGTGCAGCAGCCCACAGAGGAACGCGTATTCGTCCGGCAGCGACGTCGCTCGACAGACGAGCCTCGCGGCGTGGGCCGTCGCCACCGAGTGCCTCCTCAGCTCCTCCATCGGAGCGGCGAAGGAGGCGGAGCGGAACACGCGGGTCGACATCGACACCTGCAGGAAGATGTCCGACAAGGTCGACAGTCCGAGCCTGGTCAGTGCTTGCTCGAGCGATCGGAGCGGCTCGCCGCGCGCGTACACGGGCGACTCCGCGATCTTGAGCGTCCGCCCCGTGATGAGCGGATCACTCTCGAGGAGCTTGAGGATCTCCCGGTAGGTGACGTCAGGCTTGCGTGTGAGCGCGATGAGCTCCATCGCCGCGACCGGTAGGAGCGGGGGCTCGTAGGTCGGGGAGGCGAACGTCTCCCGGAGGCGTTGCGCCAGGCGCTCTTCCTCGTTTGGCTCGGCTACGAGAGTGACGACACCCTGCCCGTAACCGGGATTCCGGCGTGAGGCTGGAAACACACCCACTGGACGGCACGCGTGCTGGTGGGCTTAACGGTCGGTCGAACGCTCAGCCGAACCGCGAGTCGAGCTTCCTGAGCTGGCTTGTGAAACCTTCTTTCTGCATCTTGGTGAACTCTTCGCTGTGCATGGCGTCGAGCGTGACGACCATCCGAACGCTGTCGCCGACCGTGAGGAAGTCGACGGCGATGCGGCTCTCGTACGTGGCGACGTTTGGGATGAAGTCGATGACGTTCGTCAGGACCAGGCGCTCACGCGCCTTCAGCTCCGTGAAGCGGGACTGGACCAACGTCGAGGTCGGCTCACCCATCTGCTTCATCGCCGCGATCGCCTCGGCCGAGTCGGCGACCATCGCGTAGCGGAGCCGCCCGCCTCGTCTCGCGTCGATCTCCGAGACGTCCGCGCGGAAGCCCTGCGGACCCCACCAGGACTCGAAGCCCTCTTTTGTCGTCCAGAGGTCCCAGATGTCCTGGAGGTCCGCGCGGTAGGTGCGCTCGATGACGATCTTCGCTCTCGTGCCCGGCTTCTTGTCTTCGTCGTTCGTGGTCATGACGTCTCGCGTCCCTTCTTCGTGGCTCGGCGAGCCTCCTGTCGCTTCTCCAGTGCGGCGCCGAATCGATCCAGCCGCGCGTCCCACAGCGCCCGGTATTGGCTCAGCCAGGACTCGAGATCGCGAAACGGCTCCGGCCGCAGCGCGTAGAGGCGTCGCTGGCCGTCCGGGCGCATGGAGACGAAGCCCGACTCCAGGAGGATGCGCAGGTGTCGCGACACGCCGGATTGGTGGATGCCGGCCTTCTCGACCACGTCCCCGACCTGGAGCTCCCCTCTTCGCAGCGCCTCGACGATCCGACGACGGGTCGGATCGGCCAGGGCCTGAAATACGTCCAGATGCACGACTGCGTATATACATAGCGGTGTATGTTTCGTCAAGGTCGAACCAGGTGCAACTGAATTGCAGAAGCGCTCGCGTCGTGATAACCGAGATCGGTGACCTCCGACCATCCGGCGATCGGCCGCTCTCGGTCCGTTTGGGCTCAGAGGTTCTCGTGTGATCCGTTCGTGCCCGCGCGCGAGGCGCGCGTGCACGACCACATGGCGATGGCGCTCGTCACCGGGGGCGGCGCCGTCGTCGAGCAGCGAGGCCGCTTCCAGGTCGGCCCGGGCGACGTGTACCTGGTCCCGGCAGGTGAGCACCACCGCATCGTCGAAGCTCGCGCACCCGAGGCGTGGGGTATCGGCTTCGACGCGGTTCGATTTGCGTCGACCGAGCTGGCGCCGCTGCTGGAGCCGTTTGCTCGCGCGGCGACTGGCGCCTCGACGATCGTACGGATCCCGTCTTCGCGCCAGGCGCACGTCGAGCGGTTGTTCGCCGAGATCCATCGCGAGACCGCAGCCAGCGACGCGGGCAAACACGAGGACATCGTGACGGCGAGCCTCCTTTCGCTCGTCCTCGCCGAGGTGGCGCGGGCGGACATGAGTCGGCCGGACTGCGCTCCTCGAGGCGGGCTCGTGAGCGACGCGCTCCGCTTCATCGAGACGCGCTGCCTCGGGCCCCTGTCGCTCGGCGACGTGGCGGCGTTCGTGCGCCGATCCCCGTCTCATGTGTCCACGGCCGTCCGGCGCGCGACGGGTCAGTCCGTCACCGAATGGATCATCGCGGGGCGGCTCGCCGAAGCGCGGAGGCGGTTGCTCCACTCGGACGAGATGGTCGACGTCATCGCCGAGCGCGTTGGCTACGCGGACCCCACGCACTTCATACGGCTGTTTCGTCGCGCACACGGCGCCACGCCGGCGGCGTGGCGAGCCGGTCAGCGCGGGACGACCAGGGCAAGGCCGAGGCGAGCTCCGCCGTCAGCTTCGTGATGGGCGACACCTGCACCGGTTGACGCCCACTCCCCGCGAAGAGAGCGTCGCGCGGTGCGTCGCTGCTCTGTTGCCCTCCTGGTCCTCTTGGTTCCCGCCAGCACGTTGGCGGCGCCGGCGACCGGAGAGCTCGACGATCCGATCGCTTTGCCCGAGAACCCGTTCCGCATCGCGGGCTCGACCGCCGGCCGCGCGAGCGTGATCGACGCGTACGCGTGTGACCCGACCCTCGATGAGTCCGGCGGCGAGCTCTTCTACCGCGTCGAGGTGCCGGCGCGCGGCAAGCTCACGGCTTGGCTCGAGGGCGACGGCGGCGGCGTCGATGTCGACGTGCACGTCCTCTCGTCGCTCGAGATCGAGGGCGGCGTGGCGCTGGATTGTGTGGCGCGCGCCAACCAGATCGTCGAGCCCGTGCTCGACGCGGGCACCTACTACGTCGTCGTCGACACCTTCGAAGGCGACGCCCAGAGCGGGGAGTTCATCCTGCATGCGACGTTCATCGGCGACGCCTGGGTCGAGCACGAGCCTTACGAGGGCGTTGTCTGGCGGGCGCGCCGCTTCGAGGACGTCGGCGGGGGCCCGCAGATCGTGCACGAGCTTCGGCTGGATCCGACGGTCACCCAGCTCGTCGCGCTCCCCTCGAACGGGTGCGAGACGGTGGCGACAATCGGCGCAGCCGCTGGTGCGGCGGTAGGCATCAATGGCGGCTACTTCAACGTCTCGACGTGTGATCCCGTCTCGCTGCTCATCCACGAAGGCGAGCTCCTCGGCACACACGGCTCGAGCCGCAGCGCCTTCGGGATCGACGCGGCCGGCGCGGCGCACATCCAGATCGTCGGCGCAGGAGAGGATTGGCCCGATGTCGAGGAAGCACATGGCGGCGCGCCTCGGCTGGTGACCGCAGGCGTCGCGCACACGACGGAGGCCGAATACGCAGAGGAATCGGTGGGCGGTGCCGGCTTCATCGGCCCGAACCCGCGGACTGGAGCGGGCATCTTCGCGGACGGTAGCGTCTCGCTCTTCACGATCGACGGCCGCGGAGCCAACCAGGCGGGGATGTCCCTCCCTGCGATGGCAGACTTCGCCAAGGATGAGCTCGGCTTGGCGGACGCGATGAACCTGGACGGAGGCGGGTCGACCACGATGTGGATCGCCGGCATGACACCCAACGGCGTCATGAACTACCCCTCCGACTCCTCGGTCGACGAGCCGACCGGACACACCGGCTCCCGCGCCGTCTCCGGCGGCTTCTTCATCTTCGCCGAGCCGAAGCGCTTCGCGCCTGTCATCACCACCAGCCCGCCCGCCGTCGCCGATCTCCAGGCGCCGTCGCTCTACGACGCCGACGCCTACGATGCCAACCCGCTCGACGCGATCACCTTCTCGCTATCGGGCGCGCCCGAGGGCATGCTGATTGATCCTGACGAAGGTGTCATCACGTGGCAGCCGGTGAGCCCGTACCCCACGCACGTCGAGCTCACGCTCGTGGCGAGCGATGGCAAGCTCGAGACCACGCAGGCGATCTCGCTCGATGTGCCCGGTGGCGTCGAGGCGACCACCTCCGTTGGTGCGGGGGCCGGAGGAGCCGCTGTCGGGTTGGGCGGCGGCGGCGGCGGCGAGAGCGCCGACGAAGCAGGCGGCTGCTCGTGTGAGGTCGCGAGTGGCCGCGATCGAGGTGCGTGGTCGATCGCCGCGCTCGCGGCGACCCTTCTGTCGAGGGTCCGCCGGAGGGCGCGCCTCATCGCGGGCTCCGAGCGGCAGGCGCGATATGGCTGACGAGCTCGAATCGGCTTACATGGTCGGCGGCGCGAGCGTGCGCCACACCGACAAGCGGGTGTCGCGGAGCATCGCGGCGACATTGGGGGTCTGGGCGCCGTTCTGCTGGGCGCTCGCCCTGTTCATCGGGCTCACGAACGCGACCTCGGACAAGCCAGTCCCGGCGGGTGTGCCGACTCAAGGAACGGCCGAGGCCAGCTCCGCCGTCAGCTCGTGGTTGAGCATCCCTGCGGCTTGTGTCCCCGCTGCCGCTGCCAGGATGGCTGCTTGTGCGCGCGACGCGAGGTCGCCCGCCGCGTAGATGCCCGGCAGCGAAGTCTCTCGGGTCATCTGGTCCACCTTCACCAGCCCATCGGCGTCGAGGGCGAGGTCGAGCGAGGCCACCAAGTCCACGTGGCGCTGCGGAGGGTGCACGAACAACGCTTCGATTCGGACGACCGCTCCGGAGGAGAGCTCGACGCCATCGAGCGTGTGGCCGCGGGCCTTCAGCCGCAGGATGGGCGACGCCTCGACCCTCACGCCGGCCGCCTCGAGGTGAGCCCGGTTTTGTGGATCGATGTCGAACGCGCCCTGCGTGAAGACGGTGACATTCTCCGACCAGCCGCGGAGCATCACCGCGAAGTGGAGCATCGACGGATCCCGGGCGATGTAGCCCCAGGGGCGCTCCTTGACCTCCCACCCATGGCAATACGGGCACTGGAAGATCGCGTGCCCCCAGAGCTCCTCGAAGCCCTCGATCGGCAACATCTCGTCGATCATCCCTACACACAAGACGACGCGCCGTGCCACCGCCGTGCCGCCAGCGATCGCCAGCTCGAACGCGCCCTTTCGGCCGGAGACACGCGCGACGTGTGTGTCCTGAACCTCCACGTTCGGGTACGCAGCGAGCTGGTCTCTGGCGATGGTCCGGAACTCCTCCGGCGGTGTGCCGTCGCGCGTCACGAAGTTGTGGACTTGCTCCGCCGCGGCGTTCCGGCGTGGCCCGGAGTCGCAGAGCAAGACACGCTTGCGCGCTCGACCGAGCGCGAGCGCAGCAGAGAGCCCGGCGGGGCCACCGCCGATGATTGCGACGTCGTACGGCATGAAGTTCCTCCTCGTGAGCCGCCCAGGGGGGGGTCGACCCGCTGCAGCCCGGGCTCCCGAGGGCTGCACCGACGGCAGCGCCAGCAAGCAGCCATTCCCGACGCGTGAGCGGGGGTCCGTTCGGCACGTCCTGCATGGGGTGGACTCTAGGTCGAGTCGACCTCGGCCGGTAGAGCGCGGCTTGCGATCGGATCGGCGTTCCTTGCGATCACCACGTGGGCGAGGCCGTCGGCTGATGCTGCTACGGTCCGATCGCTCCGCGTCTTTGCGGGGTCATGGCTCAGGTCAGTGCGCGTGTCCTCGATGGAGGGCCTCGCGGAGGTCCTCCTCGGTCACGTCGACCGCCGGCTTGTGGACCTTCAGCTGCCTCGGCTCCCTTCCGGCCACCAGCAGGGCGATGACGGTCTCCACGGGAGGGCAACCAGGCTCCAGGCATTGGAGCTCGTTCACGACGACCACGTCTTCCTCGGTCGCGTCGAGCAGCGCCCGCGCGAGCTCCTTCAGGCGGCGGATGGCTCCCGCGCGTGCCTCGTCGGTTCGACCTCCGAAGAGGCTCATGAGACCTCCCAACCCCGTAGGGTGCCGCTCGCGTCGGCGCCGACGAGCGTGTGGTGATGCGGATGCCAGGCGAGCTCCGTCACCTCGTCCTCGAGAAAGCCGTAGCGGATCGGCTTGTCGCCTCGTCGCGGCTCCCAGAGCAGGACCGAGGTGTCCTGGGAGCCGCTGGCGAGCACGCCCTTGCGCGGGCTGAACGCAAGCGCGGAGCATACCCCCTTGTGGCCTTGGAGCTGGACCGGGCGTGTTCCCTCGGGACCCTTCCCGCGGAAGTCCCACACCGTGACCGCTGCGTCGCCCGAGGTTGCGAGGAGCTTCGAGTCGGCGTCCCACGCGAGGGCTCTCGGCTTGAAGGCGTATCCGCTCATCTGCGCGTCCTGACCGGACGAGAGCCGCCAGAAGTGGACCGAGCAATCCTGACTTCCGCATGCGATCACCTTGGCGTCAGGGCTCCACGCGAGCGAGATGAGCGACCCCTTCCAGGCGAGGTGGCGGGCCTTCGCTCCCGCGACAAATGGGAGGATGTGCACCCCGCCATAACAAGCAACGGCGAGCGCCCCGCCGTCCGCGCGCCAGGTGAGGCCCGTTGCGGTGCTCTCGAGCGGCTCCGTCTCCACGATGGGCTCTCCCTGTGTGGTCCACACGCGGACTCTCTTTCCGCACCCCGTCGCGACGCGCTCGCCCTTGGGAGCCCAGGCGACGGTGTCGACCCAGGCGGAGGGGCCGCCGGGAAGCTCCTTGAGCAGCGAGCCATCGACCGACCAGATCTTCGCGACCTCTTCCTGGCCACCCGTGATGAATCGCCTTCCGTCGGGTGAAATGGCGAGGTCGAGGACGCCGCCTCGGTGGGCGACGAAGGTCGAGAGCTCCCGGCCCGTGGTCATGTCGAGGACCGTCGCTCGGCCGTCCCCGAGCCCGGCGATGCAGACGCTGCCGTCGGCGGCGATAGCGAGGGCGGCGACATAGTCGCCGGCCTCGGTGCGAAACCTCGCACGCAGCTCCGTCTTCCCTCGAGGAGCGGCTTCGTTCAGGCCAGGCATCGTTCGAACCCGCGCGTGAGCGCTTCGCGGTCGAGGTTGCGTCCGATGAACACGAGATCACTGGCGCGTCTCTCGGAGCCCCAAGGCCTGTCCGCGCGGCCGTCGAAGAGCATGTGGACCCCCTGGAAGACGAACCGATTGTCGTTGCCCTCGATGTTGAGGATGCCCTTCATGCGGAAGATGTCGGCGCCCTTCTCTCGCAGGAGCGTGCTGAGCCACTTGTTGAGCCGGTCGCCGTCCACCGCGCCATCGAGGTGGATTCCGACCGAGCCGACCTCGGCATCGTGGGTGTGGCCCGCGGCGTATTCCTGGCCGGCGATCGGTTGTGCGATGGCTACGCTCTTTCGCAACGCGAGCGAAAACTCAGCCGGCAGGTGCTGGGTGTAAAGCGCGTACCGGCCGGTACGCGGAACCCGCAGCCGGAAGGACTTCTGGCCACCGTCCGCGAGGAAGAGGAGATTGGGCGAGTGCTCGTTTGGCGCCATCTCGCCGCTCGGCGTGATTGGCACCGCGTCGTGTGCCCAGGCCCGCAGCGCTCGGTCGGCCGCTGAACGATCGTGTGCGAGCCGATCGTTCACGAGCTCGAAGAACACGACGAGCATGTTCGGGTCGGGGCCGTCGTCGAGCGTGAGATCGTAGGCTCCCTCCGTGAGCTCGTAGGTCCCGGCCCACTCGAATGGATACTCGGGAACGAGGAACGTGGGCTTGGAAGCCACTGCTCGATCGAGGTCGAAGCCGCCGACGTCGAGCACCTCGTGGATGGGGACCTCGGCGTTCGTCGAACGCAACACCTTCGCCATGGAGTTCATCGCCCGGACGCGCCGCTCGAGCGCGTCGAGCTCCGAGGTGGTGACGAGGTCTGCCTTGTTCAGCAGGAGGACATCGGCGAAGGCGATCTGCTCGCGGCATTCCCTCGAGTCGTTCACGTGCAGGTGCACGTGTTTTGCGTCCACCAGCGTCACGATGCCGTCCAACGCGAACAGGTCCTTCATGTCTTCGTCCATGAAGAAGGTCTGCGCGACCGGCCCGGGGTCCGCCATCCCCGTGGTCTCGACGAGGATGTGGTCGAACTTGTCCCTGCGTTTCATCAGGTTGCCGAGGATGCGGATGAGGTCTCCGCGAACGGTGCAGCAAATGCACCCGTTGTTCATCTCGAACACCTCCTCGTCGGCGTTGATGACGAGCGCTTGGTCGATCCCGATCTCGCCGAACTCATTCTCGATGACGGCGATTCGCTTGCCGTGGTTCTCCGTGAGAATTCGATTCAGGAGCGTGGTCTTCCCCGAGCCGAGGAAGCCCGTCAGCACCGTGACAGGGATCTTGTTCAAAGCATCGCCTCCGAGCGTTCGATAGTGGAGAAGCAACCAAGTTGCAAAAGCAAGCGGGGGGGGGCTGGCGCTTCTCAGACCGCGCCCTCGGCGACGACGGCCTGAAGCAGCACGCCCAATCCCAAGGCGACGCTGAGCAAAGCGGCGAATGCCGAGGTCGCCCGCCGCCACGGGCCCTTTCGCCGCATCGTCCAGCCGATCGGGCGAGACATCACGACCGTGAGCGCGACCATCCCCAGCGCGGTGCCGAGCGCGACCAGGCCGAGGTAACCTGCCGCGAGGGGGCGGGACGAGATGGTCGTGGCAGCGAGAAGGGCGATGCCGGCGGAGCCGGCCATGCCGTGGACGAGACCGATCGCGAGTGGTCGAGCTGCCATCGCCGTCGCCGACGTCGTCGTTCCGCGGTCACGGTCGCCCGAGCTCCGCGCAAGGTGCCAGACCCCGAGGCCGATGAGCATCGTCGCGACCACCAGCTCGGTGATCTGCTCGAAGGACTCGGGGATCTTCACCCCGGCAAGCACGATGAGCAGGCCGAGCGTGAGGAACGACAGCGTGTGTCCTGCTGACCAGAGCGCGGCGATTCGGGCAGCTCTCCAGGTGCCCGGCTCGCGCTGAACCAAGGTGGAAACCACGACGACGTGGTCTGCATCCGTCGCGTGGCGGAGCCCGAGGCCGATCCCGAGCAGGAGGACGGAGAAGCCTGTCACGCGTTGACCTCTGCGCCGGAAGGAAGAGGTCGCTTGCAAACCAACGTGAGGTCGGGCTCGAAGACGCGACCGAGCACCGCTATCGCCGGGGAAGAGGGGCTCGACGTCGACCAGAGGGCAGGCTGCGATGCCACGTCGCTCTCGTAGTGCACCAGTCCTGTAGATGCAACCGGATTGCACAAACGCAGGCCCGCTCGTGGCCCGAGAACGACCGAGAGGAAGCCTCGTCAGGCCGCGGACTGAGCCAGCGATGCCGGGCGGCGACGGAGGCGAAAGTGCTCCGTCAGCCCGCCGGCGAGCAGGGTGAGGACCCCCGCCCATTCGACGACGTGAAGGTCGCCGGCCAGGTGGCCAATCAGGACGAGAAGGGAGCCCGTGAGCGCGGTTGCGATGGGCCAAACCCGGCGCGTTCGCCACGATCGCCACGCGCTGACGCCAATGGAGGCGCTGATGGCGACGACCAGGAGGAACAGGTGGGTGATCTCGCTCAGCCCGAAGCCCACGCCGAGCACCGAGAAAAGCTTGGCGTACGTCGTCAGGCAGGCGGGGCACACGGCGCAGGCGAGCACGGGGAGGAGGGCCGACCACGCACCGGCTTGGCTCGGAGCCGAGGACCGGTGTCGGTGGCCGGCGCAGTCACAGGCGTGCCGATGCTCGTGGTGGTGGTCGGAGGTCGGGGTCATGCCGGCGGACAAGCTACCGGATGTCCCCTCTACTGGCAACTGGGTTGCGATTGTTCTCTTGACGGATATGCAATGTGGTTGCAGTCATGCTGGCGATGATTGCGAGCCACGCTGGACTCCCTGACGCCCTCCTCTCGGGCTTCCTCGGTGCAGGGACCGAAGGGGGGTCGAGCCTGCAGGATCCATTCCCCGTTCCGATGGGGAAGGACCCCGGGGGCGAGGCCTGAGCAACATGCTCGACTGGCTCATCGTCGGGGGCGGAGTCCACGGGACATACCTCTCCCATGTCCTCCTCACGCAGGCTCGCGTCTCGGCCGGTCGCGTCCGCGTGCTCGACCCTCATGACCAACCGCTCGAGGCCTTCTGGCGCTTCACGCAGGCGACGGGGATGCGGTACCTCCGCTCTCCGGCTGTTCATCACCTCGATCTCAAGCCTCACGCGCTCCGACAGTTCGCCAAGCGCGGGGTCGGGCGCCGGCTCGCGCGCTTTGCGTATCCCTACGATCGCCCTGGGCTCGACTTCTTTCGTGCCCATAGCGAGCATGTCGTGAAGACCAACGGGCTCGATCAACTCCGTGTGAGGGCCCGTGGTCGCAAGTTGTCCCGCATCGAGGGAGGCTACCGGGTCGAGACCGAGCGAGGTTGCCTGGAGAGTCGCCGGGTCGTGCTCGCGATCGGCCTGGGCGAGCAGCCTTGCCTTCCGAGCTGGGCGAGCGCGGGGACACACATCTTCGACCCGAGGTTCGACAGAGGCGCCATCCTTGGCTCGGAGCGCGTCGTGATCGTGGGAGGCGGAATCTCGTCGGCACAGCTCGCCTGTAAGCTTGCGCGTGAAGGGACGCCGGTGACGGTGGTCGCACGGCACGCGCCGCGAACGCACCAGTTCGACAGCGACCCAGCCTGGTTGGGGCCCAAGGCGATGGAGCGGTTCGCCCAGACGACGGATTTGTCAGCTCGACGACGCATGATCGTCGAGGCGAGGCATCGAGGCTCGGTGCCGCCCGAGGTCGCGATCGACCTGTCCCGCGAGCGTGCTGCGGGGCATGTCGATTGGGTGATCGGTCGCGTCGGTCGAGCGATGGTGGAGGGCTCGGGGATCCGCCTCGAGCTCGAGGGCGAGGCGGCGGCCATCCGGGGCGCCCACCTCGTCCTCGCCACCGGCTTCGAGCCTCACCGGCCAGGCGGAGATCTCCTGGACGAGGACGCAATCGAACGGCTCGGGCTGCCCTGCGCGGCATGCGGGTACCCGATCGTCTCTCCGCAGCTCGAGTGGGCTCCGGGGCTCTTCGTTTCGGGTCCCCTCGCCGAGCTGGAGCTCGGGCCGACGGCCCGGAACATCTCCGGCGCCCGGGCGGCCGGTGAGCGACTGCTTTCCGCCGCCTGACGAACGCGCGAGCTGCCAGGCGGCCTGAATGGCCCCGTGGTCGTCGCAGTGACCCTCGTGCGGACGGTGGAGGTGACCCGAGACCAGGTAGTCGACGTGGTCCCCGTGAGGGACGGAGGGGTGTCCGCACCCCGGCCCGCGCGTGTGGGCTGCGTCGTGCCCGCCGCAAACATGGGGAAGGGGTGCAGGCGTTGGGGTTGGCGTCGCTGATCTCGAGCGAGCACTCGTCGACGTGGCCTTCGTGCGCGTGGTGCAGGTGTCCGTCGTGTACGAAGTCGACTGATCCCCATGCTGGATCGCTTGATGACCGCAGCCGGCGCCGTGATGGTGGCCGTGATCGCGGTGGGTATGGTGGTTCATGATTTTCTCCTTGCGTTGGGGGGGGCACGTCCTTGTCGGGGTCGAGTCTCTTCGGCGTGGTGCAACGCCGCGCATACCAGCTCGCGGATGTGATCATCCGCCAGCGAGTAGAAGACGTGTTTGCCGGAACGTCGGCGCTTCACCAGCCGCTCCGCGAGCAACACACGGAGCTGCTGCGAGAGCGTCGAGAGCTTCGATTCCGTCGCTGCCGCCAGCTCCGACACGCAGAGCTCTCCACTTTCGAGCAAGTGGAGCAACCGGAGGCGCGATGGATCTCCCGCAGCGCGGAACAGCCCGGCCGCTTGCTCGATATCGGCTCCGCTCGCGCGAGCCAAACGGGGACCAGGCAGCGTCTCGTGAGGTCCACACGGGGGAGGAGCCTTGGTCGCAGTCGCCATCACTTCACGACTTGATGAAGTGTCAAAGCGAGGCCCCCCCCCCGGGCGCAACCGATCTTGTTGCAATGCGGTTGCAAGTATGGCAGCTGTCCTCAGATGTCGGTTCATCTGACGAGACAGCGCGCGCCTCAGACCTTTCAGAGGGGGAACCCATGAGCATCGTCGTTCACGTGGTCGTCGGCTTCCTCGGGAGCGGAAAGACCACCCTGATCGAGCGGCTCGTCCGACACCTCGTCGGGGAGGGGCGACAGGTCGCGCTGGTCGTCAACGAGATGGCGGACCTGGACGTGGACGGCGCGAGCCTCCACGACACCCACGGCCACCACGATCAGGTCTCGGTGTTGGGGCTGGCGGGCGGGTGCGTGTGCTGCGATCTCGGGGAGGAGCTCGTCGCCGCCGTCGACAAGCAGATCCGCCGGCCGGGCGTCGACACCGTATTGCTCGAGACGACGGGGCTCGCCGCTTTGCCCCAGGTGCTGTCGGGTGTGCGGCGTGCGCTCGAGGCGAACAGCGAGCGTGCGCGCCTCGGCAGCTGCATTGGCGTCCTGGACGCAGCGCGATTCCCCGAGCAAGAACGTCGCTGGCCCGCAGCGAAGGTTCACTTGGACGGGGCGGACGTCGTGATCCTCAACCATGTCGACGAGGCTACGGATGAGAACCGGAGACGGGTCATGCAGCGGGCGCGAGAGCTCGCGCCAGAGGCGGCGATCATCGAAGCCGTTCACGCGCACGTCGACTGCGCCGCCATCCTCGACACGCCGCACCTCGCGAAGGACGCGGGAGACCTGGGAATCGACTCGGTCACGGGTTTTTCGCAGACGACGTTCCTGGTCAAGCGCCCGGTCGAGCTCTCGAAGCTCACGTCGCTTGTGCGCCGCCACCGCGCGATCGATCGGCTGAAGGGGATCGTTCGAGTCGATGGAAGGGACGGCCCCCAAGTGATCCAGTGGTCGGCAGGCTCCCGTGAGATCGTGCTCACGCCCTACCGCGGCCAATTCGCGGACGGATTCGTCGTCGCGATCGGGAGGCGCGTGCGGTGGGAGCGCTTCATGGATGGGCTCTCCGCCTGCCTCGCGCGGCGCCGTGTGACGACCCACCGTGTCGTCGTCGATCGGGGGGACCTGCACTGACGTGGGGGGCGTTACCGCCGCGCTACCGCGAAGTGGCACGAAGCGTCGAACCGAATCGCGCGATCGGCCCCGCCGGCGAGCGCTTCGAAGCTCGTGACGACCGAGCGCTCGACGGCAGCCCGCTCTTCGGCCGTGCACGACGCGAGGAGCGGGAGCGTGACCGGGTTCTCGGCCATGAATGCCCACATGACACGCGGTGTTGGTGCCACGAGGATCGCGTCGAAGACGCTCACCTCGACGTCTTGGAAGCCGCAGCTCGCGAGCTCGGCCTCGAGGCCTTCGCGCGTCGTGATGTCGAGCCAGCTCGGCCGGGGAAGCCCCGCTCGGATCCGCTCCGGCAGCGCCGCCATCACCGGGCCCATTTGGAGCCGGGCGAGGGCGTTGTCTTCGGGCCCCCGCCACACCGCGGTGCCGAGCAGGCCGCCGGGCTTCAACACCCGCGCTGCCTCCCGCCAGCCCGCGAGGCGGTCCGGGAACAAGAAGATCCCGAACGCGGAGAAGACAGCGTCGAACGATTCCGGCTCGAGCGCCAGCGCCTGTCCATCCTGCACCTCCCAGCGCACGACGTCTCCGGCATCGAGGACCCCGAGGGTCTTCGCCGCCAGCGCGACCATCCCAGCCGAGAAGTCGGTCGCGAGGACGCTACCCTTCCGCCCCGATGCTGCTCCCTCGGTGAGGCAGTGCAGCGTCGCTGCTCGTGAGAGCTCCCCGTTGCCACACGCGACGTCGAGGATCCGCGGCCCCGGAGGAAGACGGCCCGCTACAGTCTGAAACAGCGCCTGCGCCAGGTATCCCGTGAACGGCGCGCCGAGTCTTCCGTATGTTGGCGCGTGGTGGTCCCAAGCCGCCGATAGCTCTTGTGTCATCTCGCCTCTTTCAAAGTACGTCCAGGGTCATGACCAGACGCGGCGACGCCGCGCTCGCCGGCGGCGATCGGTGCACGGCGCCGAGTCCAGCGTTGTCCGGCCAAGTGTCGCCCTTCAAGAGGACGACGTCGAACGTGCTCGTCGATCGAACATGGTTCGGCGTGATCATGACCCCGCTCGCCTCATCGGTCGTGTAGAGACCACCATGCCCGAGACGAGCTCGGTCGACGTGCTCGTTCGAGAGGACCTCGGTGCCGCGCCCTGCATAGGTTGTGACCAACCGAATGGGCACCCGGTCCACGTGAAACCGCGGGCACATCGCCGACTCGAGCCGCGCCAACCTCACCCCTACGTGCAAGGAGCCCGTGAGATCGGCGAGGACCTCGATCCAACGAAGAGCATCCGCCGCGAGGGTCGGAAGCCCGATGAGCTGCTCCGCCACGATGGGCTCCGCCTCGGGGACCGCAACCGTGAACAACTTGCCGTGCCACTCGCCGACGGCGCGCCTCGTCTCCTCGGTGAGCGCGGCTGAGGCTTCACGCCGCAGGCTGACGATGTTCACCTTCGGCTCGAATATGGCGGTGAGATCGGCCACGTGTTCGACAAACCGCAAGCTCGAGCCGAGAGAATCGGCGGGGGAGACGTCGACTCCTTCTCGAGGCCGGGCGGCCGCGAGACCAGGGCCGACCTGGCCGACCGCGTCGCTCAAGGGTTGCCCTTCTGAAAGGGCAACAGCGCGATCTGGCGCGCCCTCCGCACCGCTCGAGCCAGGTCGCGCTGCTGCACGGCCGTCAGACCGCTGATGCGCCGCGGAATCACCTTTCCGCGATCGGTGAGGAAGTACTTCAGAATCGAGACATCCTTGTAGTCGAACCGGTGATCGGGCTGAATGCCGGCTTTCTGCGCGACGCGCCGCGAGCGCTGGCGACCGGACCGCTCCGAGAACGAACGATCCGACGCTTCCGCGGGGACATCGAAGTCGTACGACGACGTTGTGGACATGCCCGAACGATGGCACTGTGGCAACATGGTTGCAAGTAAGGAGTCTTTCGTGTTCGTGGACGCGGGAGCGGGTGACGTCGCTCGGCGACGCGGTCCGATTCCTCATCGCCTCGAGGTGCCGGCGGGCGAGCCGCCGGACGCTCCGTGGATGCACGTTCCGAGCCGGATGCGTTTCCTCCAGCGTCACCTCGAATGGACTGCGCAGGCAACGTTCCGCTACGACGAGAACGCTCGCGACATCTCGGTTCGCTATGGCGGACCGTCGGGCGCGCTCGTTTCGGTCTATCTGAGCCCACTCGGCGGAGTCGTGCAGGGCGCTCTGCAGTCGAGCCTTCTCCTCGTAGCGTGCCGCCTCCTCCTCCTTGGGGAGCTTGCGTCCGGTGGGGTTGACCCGGCGAATGTCTCGGAGGAGCTGAAGTAGCTCGACGTGCCTGCGCTTCTTCATGAGCAGCCTCACCAGACTTGGTGAAGGGGACGGTTGACTGGTGCAAGCTCATTGCATGTGTGCTGGGCGCGCGCTAGGGTCCCGCTCGGAGGAACGACAATGCGCGAAGTCATCCAGCTCGTCTCGACTGCCGGTACCGGTTACGCTTACCACACGACAAAGAACAAGCGGACGATGCAGGGCAAGCTCGAGATCAAGAAGTTCGACCCCATCATCCGCAAGCACGTGCTCTTCGTGGAGAAGAAGATTTCGAGGGGTTGAGCAGTCGCGCGGGCGTCTTCGTTCGCGCGCCTTCACAGCGCAAGGCAAACGCTCGCGCCATCGACGAAGTGTTGCAATGTGCTTGCCTCTATTGCTCGCCGAGAGCGGACCGTAGTACCCTTCTCCCATCGGTTTCTCATCTACATTCTGGGGAGTTCGGGGCTCGATCGCTTGCCCAACGCCGCGGCATGTCGGCTGCGGCGGCAACACGAGCTGCATCGAGGTGTCAGCGGCTGGCCGCACGATCATCCTGGATGCCGGGACTGGTCTCCGACAGCTGGGTGCCAAGCTCGTCAAAGAGGGCGCCAAGGACGCAACGCTCCTGTTGACGCACGTCCACTGGGACCACATCTGTGGCTTCCCCTTCTTTGGGCCGGCGTTCAAGGCCGACTTCGATCTCGCGGTCATGGCTGCCCTTCCGGGGCAGGTGGGGGGGATCCGGTCGGTCCTCGGTAGGCAGATGACCGAGCCACTGTTTCCCGTTCCGCTCGAACAGCTTCACGCTCGGATCGACTTTCAGGACTTCGAAGCTGGTTTGGCTTTCGAGGTCGGTGCCGACATCAAGGTCCGCACGGCCCCGCTGAATCATCCAAACGCGGCGACGGGGTATCGCATCGAGCATGCCGGCAGGGCCTTGTGCTACGTGACGGACACCGAGCACGTTCCCGGCAACCCCGACCAGCGCGTCCTCGAGCTCATCGACGGGGCCGATCTGGTCATCTACGACTGCACCTACACGGACGAGGAGTTCCCGGCCCACGTCGGCTGGGGCCATTCGACCTGGCAAGAAGGTGTGCGGCTGTGCAAGCAGGCCGGTGCCCGGCGACTCGCCATCTTCCATCACGACCCCGACCATGAGGACGACTTCATGGCCAGGGTGGAGCAAGAAGCGAGCGCCATGTGGGACGGTGCGTTCGTGGCGCGCGAAGGCATGACGATCTGGCTGGACTGAAGGACGGCCAAGACCTCGGCTCGCCGACGCTGCGACCCTGGTGCGGCGCCTGCCCGGGCACAACGACTGACGCTATCCATGCGCGGAAGCAGGCTAGAATCGCTCGTGGCGCCCCGTGGCTACTGAAGCTCGTCGACCTCGTCGAGCACGCGGACGACTCGGCTCGTCTCGGCGAGCTGCGTGCCTCCTCGCCATACGCGACACTCGACGAGGACGTCCGAGTCTTTGACCTCGTCCGGGCCCGCGATGTTCAGCACGACCCGGTCGCCGACGCGCTCGTATCGGCCGTCCGCCGCGAGGACCAAGTTGTCGGCGTCGACCGGGTACTCGGCCGGGTAGCCGAGGGCGGTGCCCCCAACATCCGACGCGCGGTAATCCAGGGTGACGAGCTCGCCGTCGTAGCTCGTCATCCTGAGGGTGATCTCCAGGTGCCACCCGCCCTGGGGCCCGCTCACGAGCTCCAGGGTGGCGCCTTCGCTCGGGAGCTCCACGAACTCGGTCCGACCCGCCCCCAGCTCGATGCTCAGGGAGGAGGGCAGCGACGAGCCGCCCGCTCCTTCGTTGGCGCCGCCTCCGCCCGCCGCGAGGTCGGATTCGCCGCAGGCACCGAGGCAACCGATCAGGAGCAGCCTGAAAGGAACGCAGGACATGCCTTCGTAGACCACGACGTCGCTCGCGCTGCAACCGCGATGCAAGGTAGTTGCATCGATGCTCGGTCTGTAGGAACGTCCGGCCATGTCATCGGGTCGAGCGCTCTGCGCAACGCTGATCGGAATCGCTCTGGCAACTGCGGGCTGCGAGGCGGATGACGCCGGCACGGCGAGCGGCGGGGGAGGGGAGGGTGGGGGTGGTGTGACCGGCGGAGGCGGAGCCGGAGGTGGCGCGCTCGGGCCCCCAACCATCGGAGGGTTGGTCATCGAAGAGGTCTTTTACGCGGGCTCCCCGGGCCTCATGGCGCACACGTTCGCCGACCAGTTCATCGACATCCGCAACGACTCGGACGGGCTCGTGTTCGCCGACGGCTTGCTGGTGGGTGATGCGTATGGCGCTGCCGGAGAGATCAACCCGGGACAGCCGGTCAGCCCATTTGCCGACGACGCGGAGCACGTCTACCTCGGCAACCTGTTTCGCGTCCCAGGCGACGGCGACGACGTGCCCCTCCTACCTGGAGAGACCCTGACAATCGCTCACGATGGAACGAACCACCAGCCGGACAGCATCCTCGACCTGAGCGGGGCCGACTTCGAGGCGTACATCGAGTCCTCTGGCAACGACGACGACTGGCCCACCGTCGACAACCTGGAGGTCGTGCACTTCACCGGTGGCTACGATTGGTTGATGCCTGTTTTTGGTCCCGGCGTCGTGATCGCCCGGATGGATGCCACGACAATCGAGCTGGTCGAACACCCCGACTTCCCGGGCGAGAAGCTCGTGAAGATCCCTGTGTCCGCGGTCGTCGATGGAGTGGAGGCCCTGATGGATTCCCGGAGCAGCGCGTACAAGCGACTGCCCGCTGGCGTCGACGCGAGCTTCGCTTTCGTCTCGGACACCTACACGGGTGAGAGCATCGCCCGCCGGCGCGGCGTGGAAGGGTCGATCCCACTCCTGCTCGACTCGGGGAGCTCGGCCGCCGACTTCGACCTGGTGGCCGCACCGAGGCCCGGGGAGTAGACGGCTCGTGTGAGGTGAATGGTCCGGTCGCCCAGCGCCACCGGACGGAAGCTCGGCTCGGGCGCCTGGATCGTAACGATCCGATGAACGTCGACAGACCTCATGATGTCGTCGTCGTGCCTGCTCGTGGGGTCCTTCGGGCGCCTTCTTGAGCGTCAGCTCCGCGATGTGCCACGCTCTTCACGCTCGAGCTCCTCCTTGTAGGCGATGCTATGGCGCGCCCACGGGCGCGCGGCGAGCCGCCGAAAGCCAATGGGCTCCCCCGTTCCCTCGTAGAGGCCGTAGGCGTCGGCGGCCATTCGGTCGAGAGCGGCGTCGATTTCCTTGAGCAGCTTGCGCTCCTTGTCGGCGAGGCGAAGCAGGTACGCTTGTGACTCTGCCCGGGTCGCTTGATCCATCTCGTCGGTCAGGGCGGCGTCGTCCTCGATCGCAGAGGACAGATGCAAGAACGCTTGCAACGGATGGTGCGTCACCGCCCGTGTCCGCCGTCCTGTTGGAGTCGCCTGGCCACCTCGACGGCTGCGTAGGTCAGGACCGCGTCGGCCCCGGCCCGCTTGAACCCGGCAAGCGACTCGAGGAGCGCGTCTTCCCACGCGAAGGCAGAAGCCTCTGCCGCCGCGCGAAGCATCGCGTACTCGCCGCTCACCTGGTAAGCGAGCACGGGCACGTCGACCGCCTCTCGCACCTCGCGGACGACGTCGAGGTACAACATGCCCGGCTTGACCATCACCATGTCGGCGCCTTCGGCCACGTCGAGGGCTACCTCGCGCAGGGCCTCGCGCCGGTTGGCTGGGTCCATCTGGTACGTGCGTTTGTCGATCGGGCCCGCCACCGGTCCACCGGCGCGCGACGAACCGACGGCATCGCGAAACGGTCCGTAGAACGCCGAAGCGTACTTCGCCGCGTAAGCGAGAATCGCAGTCGCAGTCAGCCCGGCTTCGTCGAGCGCCCGCCGGATCGCAGCAACCCGGCCGTCCATCATGTCCGAGGTCGCCACGACGTCGAATCCGGCGCGCGCATGCACCACTGCCATCGACGCCAGGATCGCAACCGTCTCGTCGTTGTCGACGTCCCGCTCGTCCGCGTCGAGGACCCCGTCGTGACCGTGGGAGGTGTACGGATCGAGCGCGATGTCGCCGATGAGCACGAGGTCGGGAACAGCGTCCTTCAGGGCGCGCACCGCGCGGCATGCGAGCCCGCTCGGATCGAGCGCCCCCGAGCCCCGCGCATCCTTCTTGTGGGGGGCCAGTACGGGGAAGACGGCGATGGCGGGGATCCCGAGCAGAGCGGCCTCGCGGGCTGCCGGAACGAGAAGATCGATCGACAGCCGCTCGACCCCTGGCAACGTCGAGACGGGCTCGCGAAGCCGATCGCCCTCCACGACGAAAACCGGCCAGATCAAGTCGGCGGACGACAGCGTGCTCTCTCGCACCAAGCTTCGCAGCGCTGCCCCCCGCCGCAGCCGCCGCGGTCGGGGATCGAGAGGGCTCACGCGAGGCCCCCATGGCGCGTGACAGGAGGGAACGGACCGAGCTCGACCGGCTGACCGGCGGGCCTGCCGAGAACCTCGCCCTCCCGCATGGCTGGCGGAGGAGGGTCGCTAGCGCGGCGCCGCCCATCTTCACGAGCTGCGCGTCGATGTTCACCTCGCTCATGTCGTTGACGATGACGGCAACTCTGCGTCCCTCGCGATTCGCGAGCACATGGTTGAGGAGCGTCGTCTTGCCGGCGCCAAGAAATCCGCTGAGCACGGTTACGGGCAGTCGCTGCATGGAACCTCCGTGGCACTTCACCGAGAAAACTGCCGATCACGATTCGGCCTCTTCCCTCCACGCCGGGAACGGATCCGCCAGCTTGGCCCAGCGCTTGGGGCCCGCCGCGAGCTCCTCCTTCGTGAGGAGCGCCGCGTCGAGCTTTCTTCGCAGCGCCGCCTCGTCCATCTCGACACCGATGAAGACCAACTCCTGCCGGCGGTCGCCCCAAGGCTCCGCCCAGTCCGCCCGGATCTGGCTGCGCGCATCCTCGTCGTCGGGCCACTCGTCGTCGGGCACGGCCGCGTACCACATGCCCGCCGGCTCGGCGCTCGCTGCGCCGCCCGCTTGTGACCACAGCCCGGTCACATCCATGCGAGACGCCAGCCAGAAGAAGCCCTTCGACCGGAGCACGCCGTCCCAGGTGTCTGCGGTCTGGAGGACCTTCCAGAAGCGATGGGGATGAAAGGGGAGGCGAGCCCGATAGACGAAGCTCCTGACCCCGTACTCCACCGTCTCGGGCACGTGCTCTCCGCGCATCTCCTTCATCCACCCTGGCGAAAGCGCCGCCTTCTGGAAGTCGAAGAGCCCGGTGCCGAGCACGGCATCGAGGGGCACGTTGCCGTGTGCAGCCCGCACGAGGCGAGCGTCGGGGTTCAGGTGCCGGAGCATGCCCTCGAGGCGCTCGGCGTCCTCGGGCGAGACAAGGTCGAGCTTGGACAAGACCAGCACATTCGCGAACTCGATTTGCTCGACCAGGAGGTCTGGGATGGATCGCTCGTCGTCCTCGCTCAGCGCGATCTTTCGAGCCCGCAGGTCATCCTCGCTCTGCCAATCGGCGAGAAAGTTCTTCGCGTCGACCACGGTCACCATCGTGTCGAGCGCTGCGACGTCGTCGAGGCTCTTGCCCGCTTCGTCTGCGAAGGTGAACGTCTCGGCGACCGGGAGCGGCTCGGAGATGCCAGTGGACTCGATGAGGAGGTAGTCGAACCGGCCCTCCCGCGCGAGCTTGCCGACCTCGATGAGGAGATCTTCTCGCAACGTGCAGCAGATACAGCCGTTTTGCATCTCGACGAGCTTCTCGTCGACGCGCGACAGTGCCGCTCCGCCACCCTTCACCAGCTGGGCGTCGACGTTGACCTCGCTCATGTCGTTGACGATGACCGCCACCTTGCGGCCCTCTCGGTTGGCGAGGACGTGGTTCAGTAGCGTCGTCTTGCCTGCCCCGAGGAAGCCGGAGAGGACTGTTACGGGCAGCTTGTGGGTGGACACGTTCACTTCGCGTTAATGCAATCAGCTTGCATAAATGTCAAGCGCCAATCACGCTCCTGCTGCGGCCCGCGCCTGGACTTGCCCTTCGAGCAGGAGGGCGAAGCTCGACCGCAGCTGCTCGACCAGCGGTTGCGGCATGCCACGGGTGATGATCATGATTCGTGACGAGCGGTCATCGCTGGGCCAGCTCGACATCGAATACGTGGGGTGAACCACGTGCTGCACGGCCTGGACGACGAGCGGTCCTGGCTCGTCCTCGACGCGGAGCAGGCCCTTCAATCGAAGAAGCTGCTCGCCGTGGAGCTGGGTGAGGATGGCGAGCCATGCGGCGAACAGGCGGAAGTCGACGGCGCGGTCGACGCGCACCGTGAACGAACGAACGTCCTCACCATGCGGGGAGGCGCACGGCGGGATGTCGAGGCGGGCGGAGACAGTGGAGGGGTTCCAGTCGAGGATGGGGCCCCAGTCGAGTAGGCCCCTCTCGGCGAAGAAGAGGCGTGCGCCCGGGTTCAGGTCCTGAGCGGCCGCGCGGGCCGCCGTCAGCGCGCGGGCATCTGCGATGTCGACCTTGGTCAGGATGAGATCGTCGGCGAGTAGCACTTGCTTCTTCGCCTCGTCGTGGCGCGCCAGGGTGGAGACGGCGTGCTGGCCATCCACGGCGGTCACGACCGCGTCCAAATGGTAGTGCTGAAAGATCTCCGGATGGCGCACGAGCGTCGCGACGATGGGTGTCGGATCGGCCAGGCCCGTCGTCTCCACGAAGACCCGATCGAAGCGGCTGCTGGCGCCGACGCTCGCTTCGGCCAGGAGCGTGTCCACGAGGTCTCCGCGAATCGAGCAACAGACACACCCCGAATCGAGTAAGAGCACATCCTCGTGGACCTGGCGGACCAGCAGGTGGTCGAGGGGCACTGCGCCGAGCTCGTTAACCACCACCAGCGCTCGCGTGAGCAACGGACCGCGAAGGGCGTGGTTCAGGAGCGTCGTCTTGCCCGAGCCGAGAAACCCAGTGAGGATCGTGATGGGCAGCGTCATCGTTGGACAGCGCGTGCGTAGCGTCGCAAGGGGAGTGCCTAACCAGCGCGTCTGGTGCGGGGCATCGTCAGGATCAGCACCAGTCGTCGCAGTCTCGACGCCTCGATCGGCGGAGACCGGTGCACGGCGCCCACGCGCTCGCGGCCGGGCCACGCGGCGCCCTTCAAGAGGAGCCAGTCTCCCGCTTTGCAGTGCTGCACCAGGGCTCGATCGATGACGATCGACCGATTGGCATCGTCCACATCTTCGATGAATCGCTCCAGAGCGATACGATCCACGTTTCGCTCGTCCACCCACTCGGTTCCCGGCCCAGCGAGCGTCACGACCATCCTCAGCGCGATGTAGTCCACATGGAACTTTCGGCATTGGTCGGTCGAGACGATGCCGAAGAAGACCTGCGGCGCTCGCGTCCCGGACACGCGCCGAAAGGCCTCGAGCGCGCGGTCGACCTCATTGGACAGCGCTCGCGCGCCGGCGGGAGCCAGGAGGGGCCGAGCGTGCCGAAGGACGTCGACTCCTTCTCGCATCGTTCCGTCGTAGCTCGGAAAGCAATACCGGCTCAGCGCTTGCGCGGCAGCGCTCGCCGTTGTCGAGAGTGTTCGCGGGAGGTGGAGGATCGACGTGTCGGCCAGCGCGAACCTCCGCAAGGCCTCCGGTTGCTCGGCGCTGCCGCTGGCTTGGCCGACCGGATCAGCAACGACCCTGACCACGCGCTCGATCGCGTTTCGCATCACGAGCCATGCGTAGTCCGGGCGAGTATGAAATGCAAGTGAGTTGCAAGTGCGGGTCGAGCCTCAACGACATGACGAGCACCTGCCGCGAACCTGTATCTCGGAGACGGCGACCTTGGTGGGGAGCGCCTGGATCTTGATCGCTTCGCCGGGCAGGCATGCGACGTCACCGCAGTCGGTGCAGACGAAGTGCGGATGTTTGGCGTGAGCCTCGCCGTCGGCGGTCGGGAGCTCGTAGCGCCACACGGCGCCGAGCTGTGACTTCGCGAGGATGCCAGCCTCGGTCAGCGAGACGAGGTTCCGGAACACCGTCGCGCGGTCCATCCCCTCGCCGGCGAGCCGGTCGGCGAGCTCCGTGTGGCTCACCGGCATGCGGAGCTGGGCGAGCTCACGCAGCACGCGCAGCCGCTGATCGGTCACCCGGACCCCATGACTCCGGAGCAGCTCCTGGAGCCGGTTATCACGGTTGGGACGCGCGGTTCGCATCCCGCGTAGAATCCCGCGGGAGTCGGTCTGTCGCAACACCGTTCGAGGCCTGGGAGGCGAAATTCTGAGCCGCTCTGGTCTCAGAGCGATCCGACGGAGCAGAGGCCGAGCCCGTTGAGGTGGGCCTGGGAAGCGCCTGACACGGGGACGAACTCCTTGAGGTTCTTGTCAGCCAGGGGGATGGACCCCGGGTTGTAGACGAGCGGGACGCCGTTCTCGTCGAGGAGGGGCGCACCAGTCGGGTCGGTGAGGTTCGCGAGGCGTTGGCGCGCCAGCTCCTCCAGCGTCAGGAGGTCGTTCCCGTCCTTGTTGGCGCCCCAGAGCGGGTCGAAGCGCAGCCGCGCGAGCTCCGTGCCGAGCGTGTCCCAGAAGAGGTGGTCGACGTGAAACGTGATCTCGGCGTCCGTCGTCGCGTTGGGGCGCAGCACCACGCCAGCGGTGCCGTCGAGCCCGTTCGTGCAGTTCGTGTTGCGCGCTGGGTTGACCATCGCCCACGAGAACCGAAGGGTTCCTCTCTGGGGGTGCTGGGCGGCTCCCTCGATGAGGTACGTCAGGCCACCCGTGACCATTCGGTCGAGATCCGCTTGCGGAACGGTCCCGACCGCCTCGCTCGAGGCGTCTGCGGGAAGCACCGAGAAGCCGAAGGCGTCGCGCGGATCGCTGGGCTGTCGGAGAGGCCGTCCACGACGACCTGCCCCAGCCACTCGCCTTTGGCGAGCCCTCCGTCGTAGTGGTTGTGGCCGGGGTGCGCGTGCGCAGCGGGGACGAGGTAGCGAAGCAGCCAGCTCCGGTCGTCGGCCGGAGGTCCCCACGCGAGCACCGAGCCCTTCTCGAACAGGTAGATAGGACCCACGGCCGCGTGCGCCGACGAAAGCGTCACGGCGAAGCGGCCACGTCGCTGTCGGAGCCTCCTCGATGTAGGGCAGGACCGCAGGACGTTCGGGCCGAAGCCCGGCCTCAGTAGCTCGTCGGCGCGGCGTCTCCTTGGCCCTCGAGGGTAACCCGGATCCGCTCGTAGACGAGCGAGTCCCAGAAGCCATCGAGGTGCCCGAGGTAATGGTCGCAGAAGAGAACGTTGGTCGCGCCGCTCACGACCGAGGTGTCGTATGGCAACATGAGCTCGTCGTTGCACGAGTAGATGCTCGTCATGTGCAGTCCTGAAGGGAACGGCGCGGCGTTGAGCTCGGCGAGGAAGGCGCTCCCGGGGGTGATCTCCGCCAGCGAGGTGAAGCCCGTCGTGAGATCCCCCACCGGCGAGAGCCAGGTTCCGTGGTGCGCCGACACGAAGGAGATGAACTGGTCCACGCGCTCGGCGCCGCCGAGGACTTGGAGAAGGTATCGGGTGGCGACGCCGCCGTTGCACTCCGCGACGATGTGGAGCTTCTGCGCGCCCGATGCGGCGAGCACCCGGTCGATCTCGTCGGAGATCCCCGAAGCACCGCTGGCCAAGCTCTCCGTCAGCAGGTCCGGCGGCTCGTAGATGACGGGAAGGAACCCGTCGGCGCTCAAGCGCTCCGCCATGTCGTCGAAGTAGTCCCCGGTGATCATGGTGCCCGGAACGAGGAGAACGATCCGCGTGGGCTCGTCCGGGGTGGTCTGTGAACCACCTTGTCCCGCCGCGGCCCCGGTCGTGGCCGTCTCGCCAGCGCCGTCCTCCGAGCCGTCGTCGTCGGTATCGGCGTCGCTCGGGGCGGCCTCTCCGCCCGCCCCCGAGCCAGGCGCATCGTCTTCCTCCGGGCCAGCTTCGCTGCAGCCAAGGAGGGCCAGAGTGACGGCAGAGACCATGAAATGACGCATGTGCACACCCCTCTCAGGAAATCGTGGAATCGAAAGCTCGATGATCAGCGGATGCGCGGGCGGCGGCCGCGCGGCGGCTCCGCACCGACGAGGCGCGGCGCGCCGGTCGGCCGGGACTTGGCCCACTCACGAATGAGCTTCGTTCCGCCCTCGAGGTAGACGGTCAGACTCTTGCGAAGCGGCTGGACGCGCCTGCTCCGCAGCGACGAGACGATCTCCTCGTGGAGCGTGAAGATCGTCTCGTCGTTCTGGTTCTTCTCGAAGATGATTCGGCCGAGCTCGAGGTGGACGGCCCGGACCGACCGCATCATCAGGCCATAGAAGAGGTTCCGGCTGGTTCGAGCGAGCACGAGGTTCAGCTGGTAGTCGAGGCCCGCGAGCTCGTCGGCGCTGCGCCCTGGGCGGTCGAGGACCGTCCTCTCGCGTTCGAGCAACGTGGCCAGAGCGGCCAGATCCTCCGCTGACGTGTGCTGGACGATGGCGTCGACGAAGCCGAGGACGACCACGGCGCGAAACTCCATCAGGCTCAGACACTCCTCGGGCGCGAGGCGCCGACCGGCGCCGAGGAGCTCGGAGAGCAGGCCGAGGGTGGGGACCTCCGCGGTGTCGACGACGTAGGTGCCGCTCCCGTGGCGGGTTTGCGTGAACCCGGTGGCCTCCAGGTTGGCGAGCGCCTCCCGGACCGTCAGACGTGTCACGCCGAGCTGTTCGGCGAGCTCCGGCTCCGAGGGGAGGCGAGAGCCGCCGGCATAGACGCCGGTGGCGATCAGCCGCTTCAGCTCGGCGACCGCCTGATCGGAGAGCCGGTTTCGCCTGACCCGTTGAACCGCAGCGCTCATGACTGAGCAGCTCATAAAGTCATCTGATGACTACGTCAAGGGGCACCCGCCCCCACATCCAGCGCACAGCAGCCGCCCCTACGGCAGCATCACGTCCCCGATGGGGTGGGGGTTGTACGCGACCTCCCACCGGAACCCATCGGGATCGACGAAGTAGCCGCTGTATCCGCCCCAGTGGCGCTGGGTCGCCGCGTGGACGGTCGCCCCCGCGTCGCCTGCGGCTACCAGCACCTCGTCCACCTCGGCCGGCGACGCGACGTTGTGGGCGAGGGTGAACGGCAGCGTGCCTCCGCGAGAGACCTCGCCGATCTCGGCGCGGGCCGCCGACTCCGCCCAGAGCGAGAGCACGACCTTTTGGCCGACGTGGACCATCACGATGTCGCCGCCCGCGTCGAACGCGGCTCTCCAGCCGAGGCCCGTCAGGTAGAAGCGCCGCGCGCGATCGAGGTCGGACACGACGAGGGTGATGAAGTTGACTCGAGGCTCCACGCGACGTTCTTACGTCGTCCGGCGCGCGCTGTCTGCTCACCAGTACGAGGGCTGCGGCGGCATCGGAGCGCTACATTTGCTGCAGCTCGGATGGTCCTTGGAGACGTCCTCCAGGGAGCCGCAGCCCGTGCACCTCACCCAGAGCCGGTTGATCCGTGTGGGCGTCCAAACGCTCGTCCACACCGAGGCCACGAATCGCTCCCCGAAGAGCTCCTTCATCGCGACCTCGTGGTGTTTCTCGAGCGCTCGCTTCATCGAAGGTTCGTCCTCCCAGGCGGTGACGGTGAAGCCCCGCAGCCCGGTGAAGCCCGTGACGATCGAGATGAACCCGGGCTCCTTCAGGAAATCTTGCACGTTTTGTCGCGAGTGGGCGCGGATGCGCTCGCGCTCGCTCGAGTCCGCGGCGGTGATCCAGGTAAGCGCGATCACGCCGGGCGGCTTGCGGTTGCCCGAGGCGGCGCGCTGCACGTAGCCGTATTGGGCGAGCTCCGTCTCGATGGGCTCGGCGAGAGCCATGGCCACGAAGCCCTCGGGGGAGAGCGGACCGACCCTGGGTGCGTCGTACCAGGCGGGCTTGGACTCGACCCAGACGTTTTTGATGACCTTGCGGGGGAGCGTCCGCTCGAAGAGACCCGCGGATACCATGATCTTGGCTCCGGCGACGGGTCGCTTGGCGAGGCGGCTGCCGCATCGCTTGCAGAAGCCGCGCTCGTTCTCCGGCGAGGAGCGATACCACACGATGTGCTCCTCACCCTCCCAGCGCACTGCCGAGCGGTCGGCGACGAACATGGCGAAGAAGTTGCCGTGTAGCTTCTGGCAATCGCCGCAGTGGCAGGCGACGACGCCGACGCTCCCCTGCGGGACGTGAGCCCGGACGTCGCCACAATGGCAAGACCCAATGAGCGCGTCCTCCCGTGCCGCCGATTCGCTCATGGTGTCCTCAGCGACCGAGCGTCTCGATGACGAGGTTGGCGGTCTCGGCGCCCGAGAAGTTCTGCTGGCCCGTGATCAGGTTGCCGTCGCGTACGGCGAAGCCTCGCCACAGCCCGCCCTGGACGTAGTTGGCGCCGAGTTTCTTGAGCTCGTCTTCGATGCGCCAGGGCATCAGGTGTTTGTCCTTCGGAAGCGCGCCCATGCCCCAGACCGCGTTGTCGGCGAAGTCCTCCTCGACGTTGGCGAAGCCGGTCACGGTCCTGCCCTTTGCGAGGAGCTCCCCGTTCGATCCCCGCGCGTAACGAAGGATCGCGACACCGTGGCAGAGGGCTGCCGCGATCTTCCCGGCTTCATGGAACTCGACGAACTTCTTGTGCAGGTCCGTCGCGCGCTCGAAGCTGAACATCGGCGCTTGCCCTCCCGCGACGACGATGGCGTCGAAGCGCCCTGGGTCGATCTCCGAGACCGGCTTCGTCTTCTCGACCAGGGCCACCAGGCTGGGCGTGTGGATGAACCCCATGCTGATCAGATCGGAGGCGGAGTATCCGCTCGGATCACGGGGATCGCTCATGCCGTCGGCCTCACATTTGCCGCCGGCGGGACTGAAGATCTCGACCTCGTAGCCCGCCTCGTGGAAGGCGTAATAGGGGTGCGTCAGCTCGGACCACCAGAAGCCGACCGGCCATCCGGTCGTGGTCGAGGTCGCGGGGTTCGCGATGACGATCGCGACTCGCTTGGGCTTGGACTTGTTGGAGGGGTTCGCGTCTCGCAGACTCATTCGATTCGCTCCTTGTCGGACGACGGGGGGCGCCGTCCTCGGCAGAGGAGGATGCGGTCCGGAAACCATTCGGGCAACGCAATCTCATGCAAGTCGAAGGTGCATGCGGTGCAACTATGGGCGAGGGCGCCTCCGCGTCTGTCCCGACGTCGGATCGCTCGAGTCGAGCCGGGTGCGCGGGTGGTCATGTCGCTCTGCTGCGGCGATCCGGGCTGCTTGCAGGAAGACGTCGCGCAGGAAACGGTGACCCGGGTCGCCGTCGAGGCGAGGATGCCAGACCAGGCTGAGCGCGTAGGCGCGGAGCTTGAGCGGCACCTCGAGCAGTCGCAGCCCGAAGGTGGTCTCGTACCGCTTCGCGATCCTCTCGGAGATCGTGAGCACGTAGTCGGCTTCGGCCGCGAGCTGCAACGCGGTGACGAAGTAGGGCACGGCGCGCGCCACGTTGCGCGTGAGCTTGCGCTCCCGCAGCACGTCGTCCAGGTAGCCACCAGGCTTTCCGCGCGGCGCGACCTGGATGTGAGGCAGCCCGAGGTACTGCTCGAGGGTGAAGCGCGTCGTGGTCGCAGGATGCCCCTTGCGGACGACGGCGACGAATCGATCTGTGAGGAGCTGGCGATGCCGCATCTCCTGCGGTAGGTCGCCATAGATTCCAACGGCGAGATCCGAGCCGTGATCGCGGAGCTGCGTGGGATCGTCCGGCGTGTTCGGGACGAAGCGGATGCAGACGCCGGGCGCCTCCTCTCGGAGGATGCGGTCGACCTCGGCGCCGAGCACGATGAGGACGTAGTCGGTCGCGTGGACGACGAAGGTGCGCGAGAGCTCCCCGGCGACGAACGGCCTCTCGGGCTCGAGCGCTCGTCGCGCCTCGGTCACCACCAGGTTCACCTGCGATCTCAGCGAGAGCGCGCGTGGCGTCAGGACCATTCCCCGGCCCGAGCGGACGAGGATCGGATCGCCGAGGCGCTCGCGAATCCTCGCGAGCGCATGGCTCATGGCCGGCGTCGAGAGCCCCACTCGGCGAGCGGCGCCGGTGACGCTGCCCTCCTGGAGCAGGGCGTCGAGTGAGACGAGCAAACCGAGATCGGACGGTTGCAGCACGTACAACTATTCGGGTCAAAAGTTGCGCCAGTCAACAGGGACCGCGCCGTCGCGGTTTCTGGCAGACGGCTGGCGGCCTTCGGGCGATGCTCTTCGCTGCCCGCTCGCGGGAGGGGGCACCAAGGACCGACGAGCTCATGAACGTCTTCTACGAGACATTGGCGCCGTTTTGGCCACTCCTGTCACCCGTGGAGGACTACGAGGAGGAGGCCGGCGAGCTTCGACGCATCCTGGAGGAGGCGGCGCCGAGCGGGCGCTCCCTGCTCGAGCTCGGCAGCGGCGGCGGGCACGTCGCGCACCACCTGACGGCGCGCTTCACGATGACCCTCACCGACGTGAGCGCGAGCATGTTGGCCATGTCGAGGCGAATCAACCCCGAGTGTGAGCACATCGTCGGCGACATGCGCACGCTCTCGCTCGCGCGGACGTTCGACGCGGTGCTCGCGCACGACGCCATCGACTACATGACCACCGAGGAGGATCTCCTCGCGGCGCTCACCACGGCGCATCGCCACCTCGTGCCCGGCGGCGTGGCGCTGTTCGCGCCGGACCACGTGCTCGAGCGCTTCGCTCCGAGCTCCGACGCGGGTGGCGATGACGCCCCCGACGGCAGAGGGATCCGGTACCTGGAGTGGAGCCCACCGCTGAGCCCGGGCGAGACCGTGGGGGTCACGCACTACTCCTTTCTGGTTCGGGAGCCCGGACAGCCCGTTCGCAGCTTCTACGAGGCTCACCCCTTCGGAGCTCACCCCGTCGCGACCTGGCTGCGCCTCTTCGAGCGCGTCGGGTTCACGGTCGAGCCGATCGAGGAGCGCACCGGCGAGGACCGCCCACCGCGCCTGTTTTTTCTTGGGCGGAAGGCCGCCTTGCGGTGATCGAGAGAGGAGAAAGCCAAGAAGAACGAATGCTTGGGCGAGCGCGCCCCGGATTTCGGAGGGCGCGAATCCTTTGGCCCCCGCCGGTCGTCGTCCGTGCAGCCATGGACCTTCGCCAGCCGAAAGCGACAAAGACCGAGACGACCTTCCGCCAGTCGTGCGCCGTGCGCTGTGACGTCCGCGCCAGCGCCGAGGCCGTACGGGCGATCCTCACGGACGCGGCGAGCTACCCGAAATGGAACTCCACCGTCGTGAGCCTCGAGGGCGACATCCGCGAGGGCGAGCGGCTGAAGCTCCGCGTCACGCTCGATCCGAAGAGGACCTTTTCGCCCCGGGTGACCAAGCTCGATGACCGAGAGATGATCTGGAGCGACGGGTTCGCGCCGATGTTCCGCGGGGTGCGGACCTTCACGCTGACCCCCAAGGCGAACGGCGTCGTGGAGTTCGCGATGGAGGAGGTGTTCTCCGGGATCATGCTCCCGCTCATCAGGAAGTCGCTGCCGGACTTTGGCCCCGCGTTCGAGGCGTTCGCGAGGGATCTCAAGCGCGCCGCCGAAGAGAGGTGACGGCAGGCCTCTCAGGGCCCGTTCGCCGGCCTCGAGACAATCGCCGCGACGCGCCGGGAGAGCGGGAGGTCGACCGGGCAGCTGTACCGTCTGGCGCTCACGGCTCGAACATACCTCGCGCCCGGGGACTTCCAAGTCGCTCTCGCCGTGCTCGACGACGGACGCTGCGCGATCTACACCGCGCGGTGGTGCGCCTGACCACGACGCTCTCGTCTTCCGACCCGATCGCCTGCTCGAGGCGGTGATGGCCAGATCCGCATCCTCTCCGGAGCACGCCGAGCAGCGCGCGTTGCGACTCTCGGCTCAAGGCCTGTCGCGGCCCCTCGAGACGGTCGCGAGCGTCGCTCGTCGGATGCTCGGGCTGCAGGCGCAAGATCTTCATCAGGGGCGGTGGGCGCTCGCGGTGCGCACCGTGGGGGCGACCCGTGCCTCCGTGGACGCAGCCTTCGCGTCGAGGGAGGTGGTGCGGAGCTGGTGCATGCGCGGCACGCTCCACGTCGTACCGGCCGAGGATTTGCCGTGGCTCGTCCGGCTGCTCGGGCCGCGCAACCTCGCCCGGGCGGCGGGGCGGGTGCGGCAGCTCGGGATCGGCGAGCGGGACGTTGCGGCGTCGCGTGCCGTGGTCGAGCGCGCCCTCTCCGGTGCGGCGCTCTCGCGCGCCGAGCTGTTCACACGTCTCGAGGCCGCCGGTCAGGCCGTGCGCGGCCAACGTGGCGTGCACCTCCTGTTCTGTCTGAGCCAGGCGGGCGTGCTCTGCCAAGCCGGGGAGGGCTTCGTCCTCGCCGAGGAGTGGATCGGCCGCGGTCGTGTGGTGGACGGCGACGAGGCGCTCTTCGAGCTGGCGCGCCGGTATCACGAGGGCCACGGGCCCGCCACGAGCGAAGACCTCGCGTTCTGGGCGGGAATCGGCAAACGCGACGCGAGGCGCGCGTTGGACATGGCAGGCGCCGTCGAGCACTCGGCTGCTCCGATGCCCCGAGCGATGCTGCTGCCCGGCTATGACGAATACATGCTCGGCTACGCCGACCGGGCCTCCTGCATCGATCCCCGGCACGCCGAGCTCGTCGTGCCCGGAGGGAACGGCATCTATCTGCCCATGGTGGTGCTGGACGGTCAGATCCGGGCGACCTGGCGGCGGCATCAGGTGAAGGGTCGAGAGGTCATTGCGGTGCGCCCCTTCGAGCCGCTCGGGCGAGGGTGGCAAGCGGCGCTCGAGCAGGCCGCCGGCGCTCACAGCGCCTACGTCGGTAGTGTGGCTGAGCTTCAGATC
>JAEUKE010000195.1 GCA_016794345.1 Myxococcales bacterium | reverse complement strand
GACTTCACGGTGCCGAAGTACATCGAGTGGGTCGTCGCCAACGCGCGCAAGTTCGAGGAGGTCGAGCTCGACGTGAAGGGCGAGACCGACGAGGAGCTGGCCGCGTCGCTCGTCGCCGAGATGCTCCGCACCGGGCTCACGGCGAAGGGGTAGGCAGAAGGCCTCCACGCCCGAAGCGCGCGGAACGTCGCCCGTTCTTGCGCGAGGTCGAAGCCTCGCTTCTTCGCCTTGCTACGTGCGCGAGCGGAAGCCTGTATGTCCTCACGCGACGGGCACGGGGCCCGACGCGAAAGCGAGGACGACGACGATGAGGATCAAGAGCACCACCGCCTTCCGCGCCTACGCTGACGCGCGCGCCAAGCGCTCCATCGAGCAGGCCGCCGCGACAGTGCGCTTCATGGTGAAGTCGGTGAACAAGGACGGCTCGATCAGCCGCATGGCACCGACCAGGAACGCATGGAAGTACGACGCATTCGCCACCGCCGAGGACGCGGAGAAGCGGCGCGCCCAGCTCGAGGCGATGAACCCCGGCTCGCGCTACGCGGTGGTCGCGCTCTGACGCGCGCTACGGGCGCCGACGTTGGCCCACGTGGCCCCGTCACGGCAGCCCGGCGTCGCGCCCCGCGCGACGGGCCACAGGCGCGCATGGGCGCAACGTCGTCGCAGCCCATCGTCGTGTAGGCAACCGGCCTCCAAGTGCCTGAAAGAACATTGAGAATCGACATCCGCCGGCCTTGCTATGGGTCGAAACGGAAGCCTGTATGTCCTCACGCGACGGGCACTGGGCCCGCGCAGAACGCGAGGACGACGATGAGCACGATGACGAGGAACACGCAGGCGACGAAGACCGTGAGCCAGGGCGAGAGCCGCTACGGGACGCCCGAGCCGCAGATCGCGCTGCGCTTCCCGAAGGGCACCAGCCATCGCGTAGTGAAGGCCGCGCTCCACAAGCTCGCCGCCGACGTGGAGCTGGCCACGCCCGCGAGCGAGCGCTGGTGCGTGAACACCGAGGACTACAACGAGAGCGGGCGCGTGTACCTCGAGCTCGCCGACGCGACGCCCGCCGAGGCCGCGCGCGGGATGGCGCTCCTCACGAAGCTGGTGGGGTGAGTCGGGACGCGCGCCGCGTGGCTGCTCGGCGCGCATAACACCGATTGACGGTCGGTTTTTCTCCGCGTACGTTACCCTGGTGAAATCGGCCCCGGTACGTCCTCCGCTCCTCGGCGAGCTCGAGACCGCCGTCATGAACCACCTCTGGTCGGGTGGCGACGGCGAAGCGAAGGCCGTGCACGCCGCGCTCGGCAAGCGACGCGGCATCACGCTCAACACCATCCAATCGACGCTGAAGCGCCTCTTCGAGAAGGGGCTCCTCGAGCGCGACAAGGTCAGCCACGCGCACGTCTACCGCGCGCGTGGCAGTCGCGAAGACTTCCATCGAGGTCTCTTGGGTGAGCTCGTCGGCGAGCTGATGCACGGGCAGGCCGAGGCGGTGGTGTCCGCGTTCGTCGACCTCACCGAGCGTGCAGGGCCGGAACATCTCGAACGCCTGGAGGCGCTCGTTGCCGAGCGGCGCCGCAAGCTCGAACGGGGTCCACGATGAGCCTGGCAGCGCAGAGCGCGCAGCTCTTTCTGCTGGCCGGCATCGCGTTCTTGGCGTTCGGTGCGCTCCTCGCCGCCGTGTTCGTACGCCTAGGTGGTGCACGGCTCGCCCGCTGGGAACCGCGGGCGCGACACAGAGCGATCGCGATGCTTGCGGCGCTACCTGCCGCGTCCGCCGTCGTGCTGCTCTTCGCGGCGAGCCTGCCGTCGCTCGTTGCGCTCGTGGCGCCCGCGCTCGACCACTGCCCCGTGCACGACGACGGGCACGCGCATCTCTGCTTCGTCCACCTGCCCAAGGTCGGCATTCACACCGGCCTGCTGCTCAGCCTCGTGTTCCTGGTGAGCTACGCGGCGCTGCGAGCCGCCTTCGCCGCATCGAGCGTCGTACGCGCCGTGCGAATGGTGGCAGCCCTTGCGAGGACGGGCGAGCGGCGCCGCGACCTTGGCATCACCATCGTCGAGACCTCGCAGCCAGTGTGCTTCGCGGCGGGACTCCTACGGCCATGCGTGCTGCTCTCGCGCGGCCTGTTCAATGCGCTCAGCCCGGAGGAGCGAGCGGTGGTCCTCGCACATGAGCGCGCCCACGTTCGTCGTCGTGATGCGCTCGTCGGCAGCGTTGTACGAGCGCTCGCGGTGGTTCACTTGCCATGGGTTGGACGCTGGCTCGTGCAGGAACTCGAGGTCGCCGCCGAACAGGCCTGCGACGAGGAGGCCGCGCGCTTCGTAACCGATCGCGTGACCGTCGCAGCGGCGATTCTCACGGTGGAGCGAGCCGCTCAGCACGCGGCCACGCGCGAGCTCGCTCCCGTCGCGGTGGCGTTCGGCGCCCGTGCTGTCGAGCGCCGGGTCGAGGCGCTGCTCGTTGAGCCGGAGCCGCCCCGATCGCTGCGCCCGCTGGCCATCTCCATCGGTGTCGGTCTGGTGAGCGTCCTCGTCTTCGCTGACGAGCTGCACCACCTGACCGAGTCCGTTCTCTCCGTCATCGCGCACTGAGGAGTCATGGGAGCCACTCGTCATCGTACTCGTTCATCTCGAAAACCGACCGTCGCTCGGTGTTTCTTCGTGCTGGCGCTCGTGCTCGTCACAGCAAGGACCGCGAGCGCGCAGGAGAGCGAGGCACCTGCCCCCGCGCTGACCGAGCATGACGTCGTCGCCCTCGCCCTTCAGCGCGCGCCGCTCACCGACGTCATCGAGGGCGACGTGGCGATCGAAGAGGGTCGAGGTCGAGCCGCGAGCGCCTATCCGAACCCCCAGCTCTCGTACATGCGGGAGCAGACCTTCGGGACGTTCGGAACGGGCGAGGACTACCTGTCCGTCGCGCAGATCATCGATCTCGGCAATCGCCGCGGTCTGCATGGCGAGGCTGGCGACGCACGGGTTCGCGCCGCGCGGCGGGAGGGCGATGCGACACGCGTCTCCATCGCCGCAGAGGCGCGGGTGCGCTTCTACGAAGTGCTGTATCGCCAGGACCGCGTCGCCGCGCTCGAGGGCTGGACGCTTCGGATTGACGAGGCGCTCGCCATCGTCACGCGCCGCGAGCAGCGCGGTGACGCTGCGACCTATGACCGTCGGCGTCTCGAGCGCGAGCGAGCGGTCGCCACGGGCCGCCTCGAGACGGAGCGAGCGGCGCTCGAGCGCGCGCGTGCTCGACTGCAAGCCCTGCTGGCAACGGGTGCCGGCGGCGCGAGCGTACGCGTGACGGGAACGCTCCTGCCGGAGAGTGAGCCCGCAGGGCTGCAGGCGTTGCGGACGACCAGCGGCTCACGTCCTGATCTGCTCGCGCTCGATCTCCGCATCGAGGCTGCATCGCTCGACCGGACGGCTGCATCCCGCTGGTGGGTGCCTGACCTCCGGCTCGAAGGTGGATGGAAGGGAGTCGACCTCGGAAGCCAGGGCCGCACGGATGGCTTCCTGTTGGGCGCGTCGCTGTCCATCCCTCTCTGGGACCAGTCGTCGGGGCTCGCACGCATCGCCGAAGGTGAGGCTCGAGCTGCGCGCGGCCGTCGCGCGCTCCTCGAGTCGGAGCTCGATGGCGAGCTCGGCGGCGCCCGCTCCGAGGCCGTCCGGCTCAGGCGCGCAGCCGCGGAGTTTCGTGAGCTAACCACCGCAGCGTCGAGCGACCTCGTGCGCATCGCCTCGGCCGGCTACGACGGCGGGGAGCTCGGGCTCCTCGAGTTGCTCGATGCGTATCGCGGGGCAGCAGACGACTCCTTGACCGCGCTCGACATGGAGCACGCCGCGCGCCGCGCCCGCATCGAGCTCGATCGACTGACAGGAGCAGGGCTTCCATGAAACGCCTCATCACTCTTCTGATTCTTGGCCTCCTGACGTCGTGCCACTCGCACTCGCACGGCGGCGACGACGATCATGGGCACGGGCACGGCCATGAGTCGGCGGATGAACGGCCCGCGCTCTCCTTCACGCACTGGACTGACGCGAGTGAGCTGTTCATCGAGCTTCCGGCCCTGGTTCGCGGGCAGGAGTCTCCGTGCGCGGCCCACGTGACGAAGCTCGAAGGCTTCGCCGCGCTCGCCGAGGGTCGCGTGAGCGTGCTGCTCCGAGGGGATGCCGGCGAGGAGCGCTTCGACAGTCAGGCGCCGACCGTCCCTGGCATCTTCCGGCCTGTGGCGAGACCTACTGCCACTGGGCGACGCCGCCTCGTCGTGGAAGTCCGCGCTCCTGGATTCTCAGCCGATCACGACCTCGGCGAGGTCATGGTTTTCGAGAGCGCTGAGGCCGCGCGCCAGGCGATCCCCGAGGAGCCCGAAGCCTCCGGTCGCATCCCGTTCCTCAAGGAGCAGCAATGGCCAATTGAGTTCGGGACGGCAGTCGTCGCCGAACGTGCCATCCGGCCCACGCTGCGCGCGACGGGCAGTGTGGTTCCCAGATCCGATGGCGAGGTCGTGGTCACCGCGCCCGTCGCAGGTCGCGTCGCGACGAGTGGGCGGGCATTCCCGCGGCTCGGCGAAAGAGTGACGGCGAACGATCTGCTGGGCGTCCTCGCACCGCGGCTCGAAGCGGCGGACTTGGCGTCCCTGGACCTTGCCGTCACGAGCGCGAATCTCGAGCTGCGCTTCGCGGAGCGCGAGCGCCAGCGCCTCGAAGCACTCCGGGGAGAGGGTGCGGTCCCGGAGCGGCGCGTACAGGATGCCGTTCATGCCGCCGAAGCAGCGCAAGCCGCGCTCGCGACTGCGCAGCGAAGGCTCGACCAGTTTCGACGCGTGCAGCAAACCGCGGGACGCGGCGAAGGCACCGTCCAGCTTCGCGCGCCGCTCTCCGGCACGGTCACGGAGGTCCTCGTCGCGCCAGGCGCCTTCGTCGAGGCGGGCGCCCCGCTCCTTCGGGTCACCGACCTCACACAGCTCTGGCTCGAGGCTCGTGTGCCCGAGGCGGACGTCGGGAGGCTGGGCACCCCCCGCGGCGCCTCCTTCCTCGTCGAAGGGATCGACGAGGCGATCGAGCTTGGCGCCGATGCGATGATCGCACGCGGGAGCCGCGTCGACCCGCGAACGCAAACGCTTCCCGTGGTCTTCGCAGTGGACAATGCGAGCGCTCGCCTGCCGGTCGGCGCGTTCGCTCGCGTGTACCTCGTGAACGGCGAGGAGCGAGCCGCGCTTGCGGTGCCGGAGTCTGCCCTCGTCGACGACAGCGGGATGTTCGTCGTCTTCGTGCAGGTCGAGGGCGAGGCCTTCGAGCGCCGCGTCGTGCGACTCGGTGCGCGCGACCGCGGCTACGTCGAGGTCTTGAGCGGGCTGCGCGCTGGCGAGCACGTGGTCACTCGGGGCGCGTGGTCGGTGAAACTGGCCGCGTCGAGCGGCTCCATTCCGGCCCACGGCCACGCGCACTGAAGGAGCCAGCGTGATCGACGCCATTCTCCGCTGGTCCCTCTCGCATCGTCTCGCGGTGCTCGTCGTCGCCGCCGTCATGCTCGTGTGGGGTGCGTACACGACCTCGCGCATGCCGGTAGACGTCTTCCCGGATCTCACTGCGCCGACCGTCACGGTCATCACCGAGGCCCACGGCATGGCCCCGGAGGAGCTCGAGACCCGCGTCACGTTTCCGATCGAGTCCTCGCTGAACGGCGCGCCCGGCGTGCGACGCGTGCGCTCCGCGACCGGCGTCGGCATCTCCGTCATTTACGCGGAGTTCGACTGGGGCACCGACGTGTTCCGCGCGCGGCAGATCGTGAGCGAGAAGCTGCAGCTCGTCCGCGACACGTTGCCGGCTGAGGTCGAGCCGCCTGTCCTCGCGCCGATCTCGTCGATCATGGGCGAGGTGCTCTTCCTGGCGGTCACGACGACGGATGGCGCGACGGCGATGGAGGCCCGAACCTTCGCGGACTTCACCCTTCGTCGCAGACTGCTCGCGGTGCCTGGCGTGTCGCAGGTCATCGTGACCGGGGGCGAGCGCAGACAGTTCGAGGTCGCGCTTCGGCCCGAGCGGCTGGCCGCGTACGACCTGACTGTGGATGAGGTCGTCCAGGCGCTCGAGGCGACCAACACCAGCGTGTCCGCCGGCTTCATCAACGAGGGTGGGCAGGAGTACCTCGTGCACGGGGTTGGTCGGGTGCGTACCCCGGAAGATGTGGGCGAGACGCTGGTAGTCCAGCGTGGCGAAGAGCCGGTGCTCGTGCGGCACCTCGGAGATGTTCGAGTCGGCGCTGCGCTCCGGAGAGGCGAGGGCTCCTATGGTGGGCAGTCGGCGGTCGTCGTCGGCATCCAGAAGCAGCCGGGGACGAACACGCTCGATCTGACCGAGCGCATCGACCGCGAGCTCGACGAGCTCTCGCGCACGCTTCCGCAGGGCCTTTCCATCCAGCGCAATGTCTTCCGGCAAGCAGACTTCATCGAGGTCGCGGTGGAGAACGTCTTGTCTGTGCTGCGAGACGGAATCGTGCTCGTACTCCTCATCGTCTTCGCTTTTCTGGCGAGCGGACGAGCAAGCGCCATCACGATCGTCGCGATCCCGCTGTCGCTCGTGACGGCCGTGTTCGCGCTGTCCGCCTTCGGTGCCACCTTGAACACGATGACGCTCGGCGGCATGGCCATCGCTGTCGGTGAGCTCGTCGACGACGCCGTCATCGACGTCGAGAACGTGGTGCGCCGCCTTCGACTGAACGCGCTCCTACCCGAAGCCGAGCGGCGACCGGCGCTTCAGGTCGTGCTCGCCGCGAGCCGGGAGATTCGGAGCAGCATCGTCTTCGCGACGCTCGTCGTCGTGTTGGTGTTCCTCCCGCTGTTCTTCCTCTCCGGGGTCGAGGGGCGTCTGCTCTCGCCGCTCGGCGTTGCGTACGTCGTCTCGCTCACTGCGTCCCTGTTCGTAGCGGTGACCGTGACCCCTGTCCTCTGTTCGTTCCTGCTCCCTGGCTCGAAGGCTGTGACGAAGGTGCACGAGCCGCGCTTCGCCGCGTGGCTCAAGCGGCGCTACGCGCCGATGCTCGACGCGGTCGTCGCGCGCTGGCGGCTCGTAGCGGCGGTGTCCTTCGCGCTCCTCGCGACCGCCGTAGTGGCGCTCGCGTTCGCCGGGCGCTCGTTTCTCCCGGAATTCCGGGAGGGCACGTTGACCATTGCAGCCGTGACCTTACCGGGAACCTCGCTCGCGGAGTCCGACGCGATGGGACGCCGCATGGAGCAAATTCTCCTACGTCACCCCGAGGTCGTCTCCGTCGCGCGGCGCACCGGACGGGCCGAGATGGACGAGCACGCCCAGGGCGTGAATGCCGCCGAGCTCGATGTCACCCTGCGCGAGACCGAGCGCCCACGAGAGGAGTTCCTCGAAGCGCTGAGGCGCGACTTCTCGATGTTGCCCGGCATGAACATCACGATCGGGCAGCCCATCGGGCACCGCATCGACCACATGCTGTCCGGCACACGTGCGAGCATCGCGGTCAAGGTCTTCGGAGACGACCTCTCCGAGCTGCGGCGCCTCGGCGCCGAAGTGGAAGCGGCGATGCGAGGCGTGCCGGGGGTGGTCGACCTCGCGCGCGAGCAGCAAGCCGACATTCCGTTCGCACGGGTTCGCTTCGACCGCGGCGCCATTGCACGACATGGGATGCGCATCGCAGACGTGGCGCGTGCGCTCGAGGTCGGCTCCGGCGTTCACGTCGTGTCCGAGGTGATGGAGGGCCAAGCCGTTTTCGACCTCGTCGTTCGAACGGAGCAGAGCCGGGTCGCGAGTTTCGAGGACCTTCAGGAGCTGCTCATCACGACGCCGAGGGGCGCGCGCGTGCCGCTGCGCGCGCTGGCTCACGTGCACCGCGACCGCGGGCCGAACGAGATCGGCCGCGAGAATGTGCAGAGGAAGCTCGTCGTGAGCTGCAACGTCGCCGGGCGCGACGTCGGCAGCGTCGTGCGTGACATCCAGGCGGCCGTCGAGCGCGCGGTTCCCCTGCCGGCCGGCTACCGCGTCGCCTACGGCGGTCAGTTCGAGAGCGCCGAGGGCGCGACGCGCACGCTCGGCCTGCTCGGGCTCGCGTGCCTGCTGGGCATGCTGGGCCTCCTGTACACCGCTTTCGGGTCCGTCCGAGATGCGGTGCTCGTGATGGTGAATCTTCCGCTGGCGCTCATCGGCGGCGCGGCCGGTGTGTTCATCGAGGGAGGCGTGCTCTCGGTGGCATCCATCGTCGGCTTCATCACCCTCTTCGGCATCGCCACCCGCAACGGCATCATGCTCGTCTCTCACGTCCGCCACCTCGTCCACGAAGAGGGTGTCAGCGACATCGACGAGGCCGTTCGGCGTGGCGCACAGGAGCGGCTCATCCCCATCCTGATGACCGCCCTGGCGACCGGGCTCGGGCTCGTTCCGCTCGCGCTTTCTGGGGGCGAACCGGGCAGTGAGATTCAGGCGCCGATGGCCGTCGTCATCCTATGCGGGCTCCTCAGCTCGACCGCGCTCAACATGTTCGTCGTGCCCGCGCTCTATCGACAGTTCGGCGCCCTCGCTCGGCCCGGGAGCATCGCCTTGAAGCCGGCGACGGAGGCGGTGTGACCGAGCGGCAGCGCGCACCGCTTGCGGTCCAGGCCCGGGGCGCAGCCCTCGGCCTCGCTGCAGCGGCGCTCTTCGGCGTGTCCGCGCCGGTCGCCAAGGTGCTGCTCGGCGAGATCTCGCCCGTCCTGCTCGCTGGCCTCCTGTATCTTGGCGCCGCGATCGGCCTCTGGACGCATCGGGTGTTCTCCCGCCCTACGAAGGAGGCCCGCCTTGGCCCAGGGGACGCCCCCAAGCTCGCCGCGGTCGTGCTCTCGGGAGGCGTCCTTGGCCCCGTGCTGATGCTCCTCGGGCTCGGCCGAGTCACGGCGCTCACCGGCTCCCTCCTCTTGAACCTCGAGGCACCGCTCACCGTGCTGCTCGCGGTGCTGCTGTTCCGTGAACACCTGGGACGGCACGCAGCGATCGCCGTCGCGCTCATCGTGAGCGGAGCCGTCGTGCTGAAGCTCGAGCCTGGCTCGCTCGGAGCGGATACGGCCGGCGTCGCCCTGCTCGCTGGCGCTTGCGCGTGCTGGGCCGTCGACAACAACCTCACGCAGCGGCTGTCATTGAAAGACCCGTTCGCCATCGTTCGCGCCAAGACGCTCGTCGCCGGCTTGGCGAACACAGCGCTGGGGCTCATCGTCACCTCCTTCGCGCTCCCATCGTGGCGCTTCGTGCTCGGCGCGCTCGTGCTCGGCAGCCTGAGCTACGGCGTGAGCGTCGTCCTCGACGCCTTCGCGCTTCGGTTGATCGGCGCCGCCCGCGAGGCGGCGTACTTCGCGACGGCGCCGTTCGTAGGCGCTCTCGCGTCCGTGCTTCTCTTGGGCGACCCGGTCCGTTGGCACGATGGGCTCGCCATGCTGGTGATGGCGGTCGGGGTCGGCTTCCTCCTCCGCGAGCGCCACGGCCACCAGCACGCGCACGACGAGATCTCCCACGAACACCTCCACGAGCACGACGAGCACCATCAGCACGAGCATCAGCCCGGCGATCCGGTGGGCGAGCCACACAGCCATCCCCATCGCCACGCGCCGCTCGTGCACGACCACCCGCACGTGTCGGATGCACATCACCGGCATCGGCACTGAGGGCGAGCGGTCGCGTTGGTCGGATGGCGGCTATTCAAGCCGCGGCGCTCTCCTCCGGCGGACGCACCGCGCGAAAGGCACGCCACAGGAGGAGGTCGTAGCCGATCTTCATCCCGGCCCCGATGACGAGCGGCAAGTACATCGAGGTGTCGTTCATGAGAGCGCCCGCGAAGGCGGGAGCGACGGCCCACGCGGCGAGCCGCACGAGGTTGGTCACGCCGGACGCGAACGTCCGCTCCTCCGGCTGCACGACGGCGAGGACGTAGGACTGCCGCGTCGGAACGTCCATCTCGACGAGCCCCTCGCGGAGGAGGAACAGCACCGCTGCCACCTCGAAGCTCGGCGCGAAGGCGACGGTCACGAGCAACACGCTCGAGGGGATGTGCGTGAAGACCATCGTGTTGACGAGGCCGATCCGCTTCGCGAGCCACGCAGCGCCGAGATGCGAGATCGCGTTCATCAGCCGCGCGCCGAAGAAGAGCGCTCCGATCACGCCTTCGGCGACGCCGAATCGTTCGAAGAAGAAGTACGAGAGCATCGCGGTCGTGAGGAAGCCGCCGGCCAGGCTGTCGACCGCAAACAGCGCCGAGATCTTCGTCAGGATCGAGCGGCTGTTCGCCGTGAGCGGTGCGCTCTCGCGCGAGCGCTGCGCGTCGACGACGCCGCCGAGCCGCGCGTAGAACGCCAGCGAGAACAAGCCCGCGCCCGCGCAGCCCAGCAACATCGCGCGATGCGGCGCGGCGCCATGCAGCCCCGTCGTCGTCGCCAAGAGCGCCGGCAAGCCGGCGAGCGCCGCCCCCGCCGCATGCCCGATGTCTTGCAGCATCGTGTACCAGGCGATGACCTCCGTGCGCTTCGCCGCGGTCGTCGTGCTGGGGAGCGCAGCCTGTTCGAGGATGAGCGCGGCCCCACGGTCCTTGCCCATGCCGTTGACCATCCCGACGAACGCGGCCGCAGCCAGGGCGAGCGGCGTCGAGCTCAGCGCGAAGGCGATCGTCCCGGCCATCGAGAGCACCGTGAGCGCGACCAGAACTCGTCGTCGCCCGAGACGGTCACCCGCCAGCGTCGCGACGACCGCCGCGACCGCGGCGCCAGCGAGCCCCGATGAGACGACGACGCCGAAGCCCACGCCCGCGACGTTCAGACGGGCGAGATAGACGCCGAGCAGCACACCGACGAGGCTCGTCGTGACCGCCCGTACGAACGAGGTCGCGTAGAGCGCGCGCCGGTCAAGCATCCCTGCTCCGAAGGGCCCTCGCGAACGCCTCCACGAAGGGCGTCGCGGGTGCTCCCCCGAGGTCCGCGGCGCTGCCCTGCTGCGCGATGCGGCCGCGTTCCAGGACGAGGATGCGCTGGGCGATGCGCGCCGCCTCGTGTGGATCATGGGTGACGTAGACGACCGAGAGCTTCCGCTCGGCGAAGAGGGTCGCGAACACCGCGAGGAGCTCCTCCTTCAGCGCGATGTCGAGGCTGCCGAGCGGCTCGTCGAGCAACAGCGCCACCGGGTCGAGCACCAGCGCGCGCGCGATGGCGACCCGCTGCCGCTCGCCGCCCGAGAGCTCGTGGGGTCGGCGCGACTCCTTTCCTTCGAGGCCGACCCACCGCAAGGCCTGCGCGGTGCGCTCGGCGCGTATCGCGGGACTCACGCCGCGCGCCTTGAGCCCGTACTCGAGGTTCCCGCGGACAGACAGGTGGGGCCAGAGCGCGAGGTCCTGGAAGACCATCGCTACGTTCCGCTCCTCGCAGGGCACGAGCACGCGGCCCCCCTGGCTCGCGAGCCGTTCCCCGATCCGCACGCTGCCATCCGTCGGCGCCTCGAGCCCGAGCAGGATGCGAAGCAGCGTCGTCTTGCCAGACCCTGAGGGGCCGACGAGCGCGACGACCTCCACGCCGAGCGAGAGCGTGAGCCGATCGAGGACGAGCGTCTCGCCTCGCCGAACCGAAATGTCCTCGAGTTGAAGGATCGCGCTCGCGTCGCTCATGGCGACCTCCGTCGTGCGAGCGCGACGAGGCCGACCGACGCTGCGGCGAACGTGATGAGCACGTGGAGCACGGCCAGCGCCGACACGACCGCGGGCGGCCCATTCGCCTCGAGCGTGAAGATCCGAACCGTGAGCGGCTCGCCGCCGGGCGGATAGAACAGCGCCGCCGTCTCGAGGTCGCGCAGCGCGAACACCAGGGCGAAGACGAACGTCACGACGAGCTCTCGCCTCGTCATCCCCGCGAGCAGCGCGAGCCGGCGGAGGTAGCCCGCGCCCACCGTGCGCGCCGCGTCCTCGAGGGACGCCGGAACCTGGGCGACCGCCGCGGCGAACGCCCGGGTCGCGACGGCGCTGTAGCGGGCGACGAAGCCAACGATGAGGATGCCGAAGCTCGCGTACAACCAGTTCGTAGCAGGCCGATTCCACGCGCCCACGATGCCGACGCCGACGATCGACGACGGCAGGATGAACGCCAAGGTCGCGAGCCCGTCCAGCCAGCCCGAACTCGCGCTCCTTCGGGCGAGCCCTCTGCCGAGCACGACGGCGACGAGCGTCATCAGGACAGCCGCGAGCGCGCTCGCCCGTAGACCGTTCCACGCCGAAGCACCCGTCCACCGCCACACCTCTTCGAGACCGGCCCGCCTCATCTGGGCCGCCAGCGAGAGGAGCGGCAGCACCGAGGCGAGCGCCGCGAGAGACGCGAGCGCAAAGGTCACGGGGTGCGGTCGAAACAGCGGCTCTCGTGCGTGGGCGCGGCTGCCGAGCACGGCGACGGCGCGCCGCCCTGCGAAGCGACGTTCGAGCCAAAAGAGGGCGATCGCCACGACGACCAGCGGGAGCACGAAGATGGCAGCCTCGCCGGGCGCGAAGTCCATGCCGCCGAGGCGCGCGAAGACCACGGCCGGATACACGTCCACGCGGAGGAACATCGGCACGCCCAGCTCGGAGAACGCGAGCGCGAAGACGACGATGGCGCCGAGGACGACCGCGGGTGCGGCGCAAGGAACGAGGACGCGCGTCGCCGCGCGAAGCGGGCTTCCCACGAGGCGAGCGGCCTCCTCGAGGGACGGCTCCACGCCGCGCACGCCGATGGCGGTGAGGGCGGTGATGATCGGGGTGAAACAGATCGCGAGAACCAGAACGACGCCGACGTCGCTGAAGAGGAGCCGAGCCGACAGCTCTCCACCGAAGAGGCCTTCCCGACCGAACAGGTGAAACCAGCCGAGCGCGGGCAGGAACGGCGGCAGAAACACCACCGAGACGTGCGCCGCGAAGAGCAGCCGGGACAGCGGCAACGTGGCGCGGGCGAAGAGCACGCCGAGCGGCAGGCCAAGGGCGAGCGCCAGCAGCGTGACGGCCAGGGACAGGGAGATGGACCGGGCGAGCAGCCACCAGAGCCTGCCTTCACCGAGCAACGCGAGCGCGCCCGTCGAACCGAGGAGCTCGCGACCGACGTGCGCGAGCGGCGGAAGGATGGCGATGAACAGGATCGACGCGGCGGCGAACGTCACCGCCGGCTCCTGCCATCGCAAGCGCGCGCCGCTCAGAGCCCTACCCACTGACGCAACCACCCTTGCTGCGCCTCGATCTGCTCCGAGACGCTCGAATAATCGACGCTCATGATGCGGAGCCCCTCCGCGGACCGAACGTTCGCGGGGACCGGTACGCCCGCTCGTAGGGGCATATGCGCCGCGCGTTCGGCCATCTGCCGCTCGACGGCGGGCGACAGCAGGTAGTCGATGAGCTGGCGGCCAGCCTCCGGGTGCGGGGCGCGACGCATGAGCACCACCGACGTCGGCATTACGAGCGTGCCGAGCTCGTCCTGGTCGGGGTAGACCACCTCGACGTTCGCGCCCTCGCGCAGCGCCTCGTTCGCGTCGTCCGTGTCGGTCAGGCCGAAGGCCACCTCACCCACGACGACGAGGCGCTTCACCTCTCCGTTGCTGGCCGCGATGCGTACGTCGTTGGCGCGCAGCTCGCGCAGAAACGCGCGCGTCCTCTCCTCGCCCCAGGCCGCGAACAGGGCACCGACGTGCATCGTCGTCGTCCCGAAGAGCGGGTTCGCGATGGTCGCTTGCCCTCGAAAGCGCGGATTCGCCAGGTCGCGGATGCTCTGCGGCGTCTCGCCGGCCGGCACGCGCGCTCGGTTGACGAGGAGGACGCGAGCGCGAGCAGCGAAGCCCGTCCAGGTCCCGTCCGCTGCCCGCGCGCTCGCCGGAAGCCCAGCGGCCTGAGGCGACACGTAGGGCTCCACCATGCCTCGGCGCACGAGCTGGAACGGGCGCACGGGATCGCCAGACCAGAACACGTCCGCCTGCGGGTTCTGCGCCTCCGCGATGAGCCGGTTCAGCACGCCTGTGCTCTTGGTCTCCTCCGTGTCGTAGACGGCGCGCACGTGCACACCAGACTCGGCCTCGAAGGCTCGGAACACCGGCTCGGAGAAGACCTGGTCGACGGAGGTGTAGACGACGACCTCCCGCGCGCTCGAGGGGCGGCAACTGTTACAGGCCGAGAGCCCCATCGCGGCGAGCGGCGCGGAGGCGAGCGAGAGCAGTAGGGAGCGGCGAGAGAGCATCATGGACATCTCACGAGCTGGAAGGCCCAGGTGAGCCCGGCGCGCGCCTCGAAGACCGGCACGTCGGCTACGAGCGCGGCGCGAGCCCCCACGTCGAAGGAGAGCCCGTCGCGCGGCCGCCAGATCGCGCCGAGGAGCGCCGAGTACACGGTGCCCACGGTGAGCTCGTGGTCGACGACGAGCTCGGCGACAGGACGGACCGGCCACCGATATGGCCCCTCCAGAATGACGCCGCCGAAGAAGTCGGCGTTCCCAGCGCGCGTCAGCGATACGGCGCCGTTCACGTGCAACGTTGCGGCGTCCCATCGCTCCGACACGATCACGATCGCCGTCGCGCCGACGCCGGGGTCCCCGTTGACGGTCGGCAGGAGCACGCCGAACTCGGTGCCGACGCTCGGTCCGCTCGCGCCCTGCAGGCTACCTTCGCGGAGCACGCCCTTGAGAAAGGCCCCTGTGTCGACGAGACGAGCGCGAGCTTCGCCCGGCACGTCATCGAGGAGAATGAAATCGCGGCCCTGAACCACCAGCTCCCAGCGCGGCGCGAAGCCGAAGTTGACGATGAGCGACGGGACGACCAGGAAGTGCCGGTCAGGCGTCTGCAAGTACCCGAGCGGACCGAACTCCAGCTCGAGCTCCCCCGGCGGCGCGACGCTCGCGTCCGTCGAATCGAACGGGCGATAGGCGTGGGCGCGCGTAGGGGTGGCCAAAGCTGCGGTCATCATCGCCATCGTCAGTGCCTGCCTCGCTCGCAAGGGAGCCTCACTCCGTCGTGACCTCGATCGCGCTCCGGCCCACCCCACCGCAGCGATCAGCGCTCCGGCACCCCGCGTCATCGTCGCGCGTTGCCCAGGCATCGAAGCCACGTCGCGGCGACGTCATGGAGCGCTCCCTGCGACGCATGCCCCAAGCGCCAGCCGCTTCGGTGCGCGGCCCGCCGGAGATGTCGCGGTGACCCGGCGCGCCGCGACGTCGACGATCGCAATAGCGTTGTCGGCCGTGTTGCTCACCACCGCGAAGCGACCGTCCGAGGTCACCTCGACCCAGTTCGGATCGTTTCCGACGTGCACTTCCCCCCGCACGGCGAGGGAGCGCGGGTCGATGAAGGTGAGCTGCCCGGTGATCTGCGTCGTGAGGAGCAGCTCGTCACCAGAAGGCGTGAGCGCGATTCCGTGAGCGTCCTTGCCCTCCGAGGCGAAGCGCGGCTCGCCGAGCGCGACGCGGTCTCGCGGGCCCGCGCCGTCGAGTCCGACCACGAGCGCACCGTTCAGCCAGCGGATGGTGAGGAACGCGGTGGCTCCGTTTTCGGTTACCGCCAGCACGCGAGGCCACGCAAAGACGGGGACGACGGAACGGCGCTCGAACGTCGTGAGGTCGAAGACCTCGAGCGACGAGTCGCCCTCGGCCGTGACGATGGCCGCGTTGCGCGCGGCGTTCGTGACGATGATGTGCGGGCCGCGTCCGGACGGGATCGTCCGCACGACGGCCCCGCTCTCCGCGTCCACGATCGTGATCGAGGCCGATCCGTTGTTGAGCACCCACACGTGCCTGCCGTCCGGCGTGAGCGCGAGTTGGTTCGGTCGCTCGCCGACGGGGACCTCGGCGATGACTCGACGCTCGCGGGAGTCGACGATGCTGAGCGTGTTTGCGCCTTCGTTGGAGACGAAGACGCGCGCGCCGTCGCGCGACACGGCGATGCCGTGAGGTTTCGAGCCCGTGCTCACGCAGCCCAGGCTCCTTCCGCTGGGGACCTCGACGCCGCAGACGTCGTCGCCACCGAAGCTGGTCACCCACGCGCACTCGTGGGTCGTTGCGGGCGGCAGGGATGCACCGCTCGGCGCGGCGCGCGGCGCGGAGGCGCAGCCCGCTGTCGTGACGAGCGCCGCCACGATGGTGGCGATGACGGAGATCTGGGTCATGGGTTCATCACTCCCCTGATCACGATGCCCGCGACGCCGGCAGCGGCGATGACGAGCGGTTCTTGGAGCTTCTTGAAGTTCACGAACAGCCCGAGCGTAACGAGCGCAATGAGCACCGTAGGCACGTCAATGAGCGCTCTTCGGCCCAGCACGAACGCCGCGCCGGCGATGGCTCCGGTGGCGGCTGCGGTGACGCCGTCGACGAACGCCTTGATGCTCGCGTTCTTGGCGAAGCGGCGAAAGTGCGGCGCTGGGATGACCGTGAACAGGTAACATGGGAAGAACGTCGCGACGGCCGCGACGCACGCGCCCAAGGGTCCCGCGACGAGGTACCCGATGAACGCCACGGTGATGACGACCGGTCCCGGCGTGATCATCGCGACAGCGACGGCGTCGAGGAACTGCTGCTCGGTGAGCCACTGGAACCGAGTGACCACGCCCCCGTGAAGGAACGGGACGATGGCGAGGCCGCTGCCGAAGACGAAGGCACCAGCTTCGGCGAAGTACCAGGCGATCGTCGCCAGAGTCGCGGCCGACGCCGGCCCCGCGAGCCCGGAGATCGACCAAAGCGGGAGCGGCAGGATGCTCATCGCGGCGCCGCCCGTTCGGAGCTTCGGCGGCGCCTTCACGAGCACGGCGAGGACGCCTCCTCCGAGGAAGACCCAGACGATCTCGGACTCGGTCCACGCGGTGACGAACGCGCTCACGGCGAAGAGCGCCCACAGGAGGCGGTCCTTCGCGAGGGTCATCTTCCCGAGCTTCCAGACGCTGCGGCCGATGATGGCGATGACCGCCGCGCCGATGCCATAGAACGCGCCACGCATCCACGGCAGCCCTCCGAAGCGCAGGTAGAGCGCCGCCAACCCGAGGACCATGAGGAACGAGGGCAGGACGAAGGCGAAGCCGATCAGCGTCGCGCCGAGGACGCCGCCTCGTACCCATCCCAGGTAGATGGCGAGCTGTGCGGCGAGCGGGCCAGGCGCGAGCTGCGCGAGGGCGAGCCCCTCGACGTAGTCGTCCTTCGAGATCCAGCGACGCTCCTCGACGAGGTCCTTCTGCATGTAGCCGGCGAGCGCGATGGGACCGCCGAACCCGAAGGTACCGAGGCGAAGGAAGTAGACCGTCAGGTCCCGCAACGAGCACGGAGCGAGCGCAGCGCTGTCCGGCTGCGCGATGGGCTCGTCGCTCGCGAGGGCTCGCGGCTCTGGCGTCGCCGCGTTCGTCATCCGGCGACTCCCCGGAGGACCGCGCTCATGCGCTGCGCGCGCTCGAGGCGTCGATTGACCTCGTCCCAGTTCACGTTAGCGAAGAAGGCGTCGAGGTAGCGAGCGACGGCCGCGCCGAAGTCCATCTGGTAGCTGTGCTCGTACATGTCCAGAACGAGGAGCGGCACGCTCGTGGCGAGCACCTGCGTATGGTTTCCGGACGAGACCGTCCTGAGCGCGCCCGTGTCGAGCTCGAAGACGAGCAGCGCCCAACCGCTGCCGCCACCGAGGCCCATCCCCGTCGCGCGCATGTGCTGCTCCCATCGGGCGGTGGTGCCATAGGCATGGCCGAGCGCGGTCTCGATGGCGCCGGAGCGTCGCCCGTCGCCGCCGAGGTTCGCGAAGTACGCCTCGTGCAGCGTCTTCGAGTTGCGGAACGTCAGCTCGCGATCACGCAGCGCCGCGACGACGAAGGGCGGCGTGTCGGTCGTGATCTGCGAGAGCTCCTGCTCGACGCGGTTGAGGTTGCGGACGGCGCCGCCGTAGTTGTTCTCGTGGTGCGACGTGATCATCCGCTCGGACAGGCCGTTGAGCGAGCCCGCGGCGAAGGGCAGTGGAACGACGGTGTGGTTGCCAGCGAGTGCAGTGGGAATGGTCATGGTTCGATCTCCGGTGGTCGAAGTGGGCTGAGTCGGGGGAGCCGCCACGCGCGCTGTCCCAGCGCACCCCGTGACGATCGCCGCGCCCCCCAGCGCGAGCGTGGTGAGCGCCTCGCGGCGCGTGAACGCGGCGTCGCGGTCGCTCCCCATCACGGCGCCTCCGCGCGAAGGTCATCGAAGTACGTGACGGAATCAGCCTTGGTCCAGACCCCAGCGCGGCATGCCTCCGTGAACGTCGCGTCGTGATGGTCGATGACGCGCTGGCCGTCCCAGAAGACCTCGAGGTGGTCTCCGCGAACCTCGAGGCGGTACTCGTGCCAGGCGTTGGGGGTCACGCGGCCGCTCCAGCTCGCGAGCTGGCGCCGCTGCCCGTCCCGAACCGTGTAGAGGCGGATATTGTCCTCGAGCGCGTTGGCGCGCGTGACGTAGTAGTTGTTCTCGTCGCGGTAGCGGGCGACGAGGCCGCAGGCCTGGTCGACGCGCCCCGACACCATCTTGCAGCGGACGCTGACGCGGGCGTCGCGCAGCACCGGCGCATCCATCACGGCGATCGGGAAGCGCATGTCCGTGTCGTCCGCGTCGAGCTGCGCGAGCACGTTCGCACCGCTCGGGGCTCCCGCCTCGGCTCGCACGACCCACCGCCCCAGCGCGCCGCTGCCGGTGCGCCCGAACGAGAACCCTTCGGGAGGCGCATTCACGGCGTCGTCGTCGAACGTACGTGTGCGCGTGGCTGCGGCGGGATCCGGCGCAGCCTCGGTCGGTGCCGCGGGCCGCTCGGCGGCGACCGGAGACGGAGGAGGCGGCGTCGGCGTCTCCGAGGAGACCGTGCCGACGGTGGCCGCGGGCGTGCTGCGCGGCGAGTTGCACGCCCCGCAGAGCAGCGCGAGTGACGAAGCGACGATGGCGGTGTGGTTCATGGTGATCTCCTCAATCCCGTTTCTTGGCGAAGTAGGTGAGCAGCTCGTCGAACAGCTCTGCGCCACGCGACAGGCGCGCTTCGTCCTCGCGGTGCAGGAGCGCGAGCCCCGCGATCTGCGCGGCGAGCCCCGCGGTCTCCGGACGACCAAACTTCCCGTCCTTCACGTCGATGTCGTGGATGAGCTCGGCGACGGCGCAGAGGCCGGGCTCTGCGAGCGCGAAGCGCGCGCAGAGCACCTCGAACGTGCACAGGTCGCCTTCATGGGAGAACTCGGCCTCGAACATGTCGAACCGAAGCTCGCCGCGCTCGGGCGCGTAGCCCTTGGCCGGCACGAACTTGAAGGTCGCGTCGGGATCGATGAAGCGGCGGATTAGCCACGCGCTGGCGATGCGGTCGATGTGCACGCCGGTCCGCGTGACCCACGTGCGCCCCTGGTACTGGTCGCGCATGTCCAGCTCCGGTGCTGGCGGCGGAGTCGTCTTCGGCGTGACGCGCGCGCGAAGCGCCACCACGAGGGCGTGCGCAGACTCGCGGCCCGCGGCGCCGAAGTAGTCGATGGTCGAGATCTCCTCGATGCGTCGCTCAAGCCGTGAGAGCTCGGCGTCCGCTTGGCGCTTCAGGTCGTCGTCGAGCTCGCCGAGACCGATGCGCTGCTCGAGCGCGCGCGCCTCCTGGGCGACCTCGGCGTAGTCGGCGTCGCGAGCGTTGCGGAAGAGCGCCTCGACCTCGGCGTCGGACAGGCCGTCCACGAGGTGGGCGTCGAGCAGCGTCGCTTCACCCCCCGCCGCCGCGACCTCGCGGAGCACCCACTGGAAGTCCTCCTGCGCCCCCTCGCTTCGGGGCAGGACGTAGACGGTGTTCTTGAGCGCGACCGCTCCGATCCGCGCGAGGCGGCGTCCCACCTTCACCCTCAGGTAGGCCGGTTTCGGCGGGATCTGGTGGATGAGCATCAGCCACCGGCCGGTCTCGTTGCGGGTCGCGTCCACGGCATGAAAGATACAGTTGCATCATCACCGTGGCAAGCCGTGATTCAGCCATGCATATCGACCGGCATGTGCCTGACTTCGCAGGGCAAGAAGGGCCGAGGCGCAGGGGCCTCCCCCACTCGCGCCGGGACGGAGCGAATCTCCGAGTGCGTCCCGGCTCGCCGCGCCCAACCACCTGGATTCGCAAGCGTTCGCATTTCCGGGACCGTGCGAGCAGAGCGACCCCGTCCCACCGAGAGCCCTGCGAACGGGTTGGTTATGCGCTACGAATGCGGAGCCATTCAAGCGGGGTCGCGGAAACGCGACCCCGCACTTTTTAACAGCGGCCTCGGAGAGCGATCTCCGGGGCCGTTGCGTTTCTCCCCTGTTTCCCCGAGGGTTTGCGCGTCGGCGACCGTCGGGTGCGCCGGGACGGCGATCGCGCTGAGAGCACGACGCGCGTGAAGAGCTGCGCGTCGAGGGCGCTCGGGACGGCGTTCGCGCTCTCGTCTCGGTCCCGTGGGGAGAGAGAAGCCGAGACGCGGTTAACAGCCCACCCTCGGTTTCCGGGACCGTGACCCAGCGATCAACTGTCCCACGCGGGGCGGGACTGTTGATCATCGGGGCGGCGTCCCGCGCGAGCGCGGAACGGGCGCCCACGTTGGCGCGTAGCGCGCCGATCGCGGTGGTCCGGGGCGTGGGCGCGGTCGGGGGCTGCGGCGCGCACTGGGGCGCGTTCTGCGCGTTGGGCGCGGGCCTCTGGAACGCCGAAGCGCGAGCGAGTGACGCGGTCAGCTTCTTCTTGCGGGTCATGCCGCAGGTCCCGGTTGCGGGATGAATCCGCGCCGCCCTTGGTCGTTCCCTGTGAACAGCTCGACCTTCACGCCATCGAGCGTGCCGTCAGCGGGAAGCTGGTGGCTGTTCTCGATGATGATGACCTGCGCGTCGGTGAAGGAGGTCTTCACGCTCTCCCAGAAGTGCTTCTTGATGTCCTGCGGGAACGTCGACTCCCCAGCGTCGGGCTCCTCGTAGACGAGCAGAGGTGAGTCGATCAGGACGAAGTTCGGGAACGGGCGCTCGTCCTCGATGCAGAGGCGAAGGAGCGCAAGGTTGAACGCCGCCCGCGTAATGGCCCGTACGCCCTTGCCGTGGCTCTTACGCGCGCGACCCGAGATCACCACGTCTTGATCGTTCTCGCTGAACGAGACGCGATCGAGGTCGGGGAACTGCCACGCCTTCAGGAGCGCTTCGACCTCGCGGCTGAACGGGTCAGCCTGCGCGGTGCTCACCGCCGCGCCCGCGACGTCGGTCCTTTGCTTCTTCTTCGGCTTGTTCGCCTCTTCAAGCAGCTCTTCGAGTTCCTGGATTCGCTCGAGGTGCTCAATCGACTTCCGGCAAGTCTCCGCGCGCGCACGAAGCTCGTCGACCTTCTTGGAGGCGACGTCGACAAGCTGCTCCATCAGCCCCTTCAGCTCCGACGAGATCGCATCGAGCTCGGCTTGGCGGCTATCGCGGGTAGCTTGGAGCTGTTCGATTTCGGAGGCGTTGGCGGCTCGCGTGGTCTGAAGGTCCTGGAGCAGCTTCGAGGTCTTGGCCGCCTCGGCTTTGCACGCCTGTGAGACGTCCGCCGGCGCCGGACTCGCCTTCGGATGTTCGTGGTGCTGGTGCTCGGCGAGCGCGCCGCACATCGGGCACCGCTCCTCCTTGAGCTGGTCGAGCCGAACCCCAGCCTCGGCGATCGCCTCCAGCCGTCGCAGGTCGGACTCGTACTGCTGCTCCAGTAAGTCGAACCGCGTCTGCAGCTCCGACAGAACCGCGAGCTTCGACTCGACAGCCTTCAGCGCCGTCCACGCCGTGCTGCGCTTCGTCTGGAGCGGCACCACGCTCGCCTGCGCGGCGTTGCGCTCGACGAGCGCCGCCTGAATCGAAGCCTCGATTCGGGTCAGGCGGTCGCGCTCCTCGGCGAGCGTGCTCACCTCACCGAGCTCGGCGAGGCGCTCCCGCGTCGCCTTCAGCAAGCCTTCGAGAAGCTCGACCTTGCCAGCCTGACGCCCCTTCGCGACCTTCGGATCTTCCTTCGCGATGATCGAGGAGTCGTCGGTGCCCGTGAGCAGGAGGCGAAACACCCCGCTCTCGACGGTCTTCGACGTGAACTGCCCACTGAGAACCGGCGAGTCCTCCTTGATGACCGTCTCCTCGTCGATGATGACGAGGCGGGCGATGTCGCGGAAGCTGAGCGGGCGCGTCTTGCCCTGTTCGTTGATGCGGACCTTCTTCGTGCCCAGCCCCGACAGGTCGAGAAGGAACTGCGAGACGGTCTCCTCCTTGCCCGCTTGGTGCTTCGCCGCGAGCACGCGGTCAGGCTCCCCGTCGGCCTTGCAGAGCACCTCGCCGCCACGGAGGCTCCGCTCCAGCGAGTAGACGCGCTGGTCGCTGTTGGCCTCGATCTCGAGGATGACGGAGCTGTAGCCCTCCGCTTCGGGGATCTCCTTTGGGGCGGCGCCGCCGCCGAGCCCGTAGTCGAGGCACTTCGCGATGAAGCTCTTGCCGGAGTCCGAGGGGCCCGCGATGACGTTCAGGCCTCGCGTGAACGTGACTTCAGCAGGAGCCTTCCCCGGTCCGATGAGCGCGAGACGCCGAAGGGCGAAGCCGAACTTCATGACGCCTCCTCGGTCCAGAGAACGGACTCCATCGCGAACTCGGCGC
>JAEUKE010000239.1 GCA_016794345.1 Myxococcales bacterium | reverse complement strand
GTCATCGACGGCTCGGGGCGGGAGTTCGACCAGCTCCACCTGTCCAAGGGCGACCAGGAGCGGTGACGCGCGGGCGGGCTCGTGGCACGGCCTCGAGGCCGTGAGCCGTTTCCGAGGCGACCGGCCATCTCAGGTCTGCCCCCTTGTCCGCCCGCCTTCGGCTGCTCTCCCCACCCCGCGCGCGCCAGGACGCGTCGGACGACCCCGACGCGCCCACGGCCGACCGCCTCCGTGCGCTGCGCGCCCGGGACTCGTCCGCGGAGCGCTGGCTGCTCGGCGCACACTGGGCGCGGGTGGAGCGTATCCTCTTCCGGATCCTGGGAGACGTGCGCCACCTCGAGGACTTGACCCAGGAGGTCTTCGTCCGCGTGTTCTCCCGCATCGACGACGTGACCGAGCCCGAATCGCTCAAGCCGTTCGTGACCTCGGTGACGGTGTTCGTCGCCCGTGAGGCCATCCGCAAGGCCCGCCGCCACCGGTGGCTCTCGTTCTTCGCCGACGAAGACCTGCCGGACGTCGGCGCGGGCGACGACGCCGACGCCCGCGAGGCGCTCCAGGCTTTCTATCGTGTCGTCGGCTCCCTGGACGCGGACGAGCGAGTCGCGTTCACGCTCCGCTTCGTCGAAGGACTGGAGCTCTCCGCCGTCGCGGCCGCGTGTGAGGTCTCGCTCGCGACGATCAAGCGCAAGCTCGCGAGAGCGGAGGCGCGGTTTCTCGAGCTCTGCAAGCGTGATGAAGCGCTGAGCTCCTGGCTGGAAGAAGGTGACCGATGGGCATGACCGAGAGGCAGCCCCGCGAGGCTGTCGAATCCGCCCCGCGCCGGATCGGCAGGAAGGTGGCAGGCCTGCAAGACGAGGCGCTCGGGCGCCTGTTGCGGACGAGCGCGGACGAGCGCCTCGCCGCGGTCTACAAGCGGGAGGCCGCCGCCTCCTTGCGCCAGGCTGCGCCGGGCGGGCACCCATGGAGGAGCCGCGGGCTCGCGCTCCTCATCGCGGCGGCGTTGGTCGTCGCCGCGCTGTTCTGGATGCGTCGTCGAGACGAGTCGCTCTCGTACGAGGTCGCGGGCACGAGCGGCGCCCTCGGACAGTGGGTCGCTGCAGACGGCTCGCCGGTCGCGCTCGACTTCTCGGACGGCTCGCTCGTCACGGTGGAGCCAGGCGGCCGCGCGCGCGTGACGGCGCTGGGCCGACGGCGCGCAGACGTCTTGCTCGAACGAGGGACGCTCCATGTCCGCGTGGTGCACCGACAGGACAACGCCTGGGTCATCGCGAGCGGCCCGTTCCTCGTCCACGTCGTCGGCACCGAGTTCGACGTGGCCTGGGATGCGAGCCATGACACGCTCTCGGTTCGAATGGACTCCGGGCGGGTGCGGGTCGAAGGCCCGTGCGTCGAGGCCGACGGCAGGTTCGTGTCGGCTCCCGAGACGCTGCGCGTGAGCTGCAGCGCGCCGCCAGCTCCGTCGCCCCACGATCGTCCCACGCCATCCCCGTCAGCGTCCGCTCCTGCGGCGGCGACGGTCGAGGCGCCGCCCTCGCCCTCGACGACCGCGCCCTCCGCGGCACCCGTCCCTGGCTGGCGCTCGAAGCTCCAGGCAGGCCAGTTTCGGGAAGCCTTCGCGGAGGCCGAGTCCCTCGGCCTCGATGCCGTCATCGCGTCCGCAACCGGCGCGGAGCTGCTCGACCTCGGCTCCGCCGCCCGCCTCGCCGGCAAGGGACAGGTCGCCGCTCAGCTCTACCAGGCCACACGCAAGCGGTCCCCCGGCTCCGAGGCAGCCGCCAACGCCGCCTACCAGCTCGGTCGAATGGCGTTCGACGGGCGAGGCGCGTGGGCGGAGGCGGAGAAATGGTTCGCGAGCTACCTGGCGGAGCGGCCAGGCGGCTCGCTCGCCCCGGAGGCCCTCGGTCGCTCGATGGAGTGTGCGAAGAACCGCGGCGACAGCGCGCGTGCGAAGGATCTCGCGGCGCGCTACCTCGAGCGGTACCCCAAGGGCGCGCACGCCAGCCTGGCGGCTGGTCTCCTCCGGGAGAGCCCGTGACAGAGGCGTGCGCGAGCCCCCGATGATCGTTCGGCGAACGCGTCTGCTCCTCGCGGTCGCATTGTCGACGCTCGGTGCGGCGCACGCCGCTCGCGCCGACGACGGACAACAAGCCGTCGCGATCGTGGCCGGGCGCCGGGGCGCGCTGGCCGCTCGGCTCTCGGAGGAGCTCCGCGCGGCCGGGCTACAGATCCGTGTCGAGGCTCTCGCGTCGGATCTCTCCACTGACGGCTTCGTCATCGTCATCGGCGACGGGGACGACCCGGCGATCGAGGTCCTCTCGAAGCGAGGCAACGTCACGGAACGTGTCGCGCTCGTCGAAGCTGGAGGCGCGGCCGACGCGAGGGTCCTGCGCGTGACCGAGATCGTGCGGGCGCTCGCGCTGCCGGGCGGTGGCTCGGCCGAGCCCACAAACGAAGGGCCGAGCCCGGACGCCGGGTCGATCGATCCGCCCGCCGCCTCCGCACCGGGACCGGCTGGCTCTGCGGCGCCTCGCGCTTCGCTCGCGCCAACCGCCGGTCGCCCGCCTCCGCTTCCTCCGCCACCTCCGCTCCGAGCGGATCACGCGCCCGCCATCTTCGAGGCGGGCGTCTTCGCAGGGCTCGGGGTCGCCGCCCAAGGTCCTTCGATGTCGGTCGACGCCACTGTCCGCTTCTGGCCTCACGAGCGGGTCGGCGTGGGGCTCCTCGCGTCCCTCCCCGTCGTGGGCGCGCAAATCGGCGCGGCTGAAGGGCAAGCGACGATGCGGACCTTTTTATTCGGTGCGGAGCTGGATCTCGCCCCTGTCGTTCGCACCGAATCGTTGGGCGTCGTGCTCTCCCCCGGCATCGGCCTCGCCCACGTGACGTTCTCGGCCGAGGCAGCGGAGGGCTACCGCGCCCGAGACGACGGCGTGTTCGCCGGCCTGGCCTACGGCCGCGTCGAAGGGCGGCTTCGTGTCACCGAATCGTTCCGATTGGCGGCGGCCGCGCTCGGAGGCGGGGCGTTTCCTCCGGTCGAGGTTCGATTCGCGGGACGACCCATTTCGACCTACGCCTTTGCCGGAGGCGTGTCTCTTGGTTTGTTGCTCGAGCTCTGAGCCGCAGGCGATCCGCGCGGCCATTGAGGAGAGTGAAGCAGCAACCAGCCTGAACCAACACCGGGGACTCCACATGAAAAGAATCGTCTCTCTCGTGGCCATCTCGACCGCTTCGATCGTCGCGCTCAACTGCGGCGTCACCGTCTCCGAGCCCATCGACGACGAGGGCGAAGGCGGCAGCGCTTCGCAGAGCAGCTCTTCCTCGTCCGGCGCAGTCGACAGCTGCGGGTGCCCCTGGGTCTCGGAGCCTTATGGTGGAACGAGCTCGGTCGGGGTGACCTCGGGCGGAGCCGCCATGCTGGGCTACGGGTTCGCCGTCTCCGGAGGAGATCTCATCATCGAGTGCTCGGGCTCGAGCTGCACCTGCTCGGGTCCCTCGGGCAGCTGCTCGTGTGTGTGGGACGGCACCGAGCAGCCGTGCTGCGGGCTCGCGCCGACGAGCGACTGCGGCGGCGCGGTCAGCTCCTCGACCTCGGGCGGCTGCGACACCTCCGTCGCCGTTGCGACCTCGTCGGGCGCCGGCGGCGAGGACTCGACGAGCGTCGTGGCGACGTCGTCGGGCGCCGGCGGCTGCGGCACCGGGGGCGCGCCCGGCGGAGCTGGAGGCGCGCCCGGCGGCACCGGCGGGGAAGCCCCGACATCCGTCGCCTCATCGAGCTCCACGAGCGGCGGGTTCCTCGACTGAGCTGAGCGCGTCGTCCACACCCGCCTCGCGAGTCGACGCGTCCGCAAGCTCGCGTTAGGTTGTCTTCGCGACCAGGGTGGCTCCTCCGGGCCACGCGAAGACGATGGCCCTCGCGGAACAGCCGAGCCCCGATTCGACGCTCCCCGCTCGCCATGGAGAGTGGCTGGCGCCGGGCTTCGTCGTCGCGAGCCGCTACCGAATCGAGAGCGTGCTGGGGGCAGGTGGGTTCGGGCACGTCTACGTCGCGACGCAGATCGGGCTCGGCCGGCGCGTCGCGCTCAAGGTGCTGCCCGCCTCTGCAACGGCATCGGCGGAGCAGCTCGAGCGCTTCCAGCGCGAAGCGGCGCTCGCGCAGCGGCTCGAGCACCCCAACACCGTCAGGCTTTTCGACCACGGCGTGTCCGCGGAGGGGATCCCGTTCATTGCATTGGAGCTCTTGCGTGGCGAGACCTTGGCGACCAGCATCGCGCGGATCGGCCCCCAGGCGGACGAACGCGTCGCCCGCGTCGCCGCGCAAGTCCTCAAGGCGCTCATGGAGGCGCACGCTCTCGGGGTCGTGCACCGCGACATCAAGCCTGCCAACATCTTCCTCACGTCCCATGCTGGCGAGCCGCTGTTCGTCAAGCTGCTCGATTTCGGGATCGCCAAGCAGTCGCAGGATGCCGTTCCGCCCTCCCGGCAGATCGCAGCTGCGTCGGCGCAGCCGTCCTCGACCGCCCTCACCAGCGCGAGCCACGTCATGGGCACGCCTCGCTACATGGCGCCGGAGCAGGTTCGCGGCGAACCGGTGGGGCCGCCCGCAGATCTCTACGCGCTCGGCCTGACCCTCGCCGAAATGATCGCCGGACGGCCCGTCTTCGACACCGAAAACGCCCTGGAGATCATATCGACGCACCTCGCCGACCAGCCCGTCCAGCTCCCCGAGGCAGCGCTCGGCTCGCGCCTCCGCGCCGTGCTGGAGCGAGCAACCACATCTCGACCGGAGGCTCGGTATGCAGACGCCCGCGAGATGCTCGACGCCATCGAGGCGCTCGGCCTCCGCAGCCCCGAGGCGCAGCCGACCTTGGCAAAGTCCACGGTGGCCCAGGCGTTCGCGAAGACCGAGGCGACCCCAGTCGCGAGCCGGCGCGGCGCGGCGAGGTACCGTGTCAGCCGGAGAGTGTGGTGGGTCGGCGGCGCCGCGCTCCTGGCTGTTGCGGGTGCTGCGGCGACCGTCGCGCTTCGCAGCCCCGAGCGAGCCTCGGCCCCCTCACGGTCGCTGAGCTCGCTGTCCAGGAGCTCGGAGCCGGCGGCCCCCCCGGGCACAAACGGACTGACGGTGGTCCAATTGAAAGGAGGCGCCTCTTCCGCCGACGTGGTCCGTGACATCGCACCGCCCTTTCCTGACCGGGGCTTCGAAAATCACCCACGACGGTATGCGGCGCTGCCGGCGCTCGACCCCGAGATCATTCGCAAGAGGCTCGAGGCATCGGGCTTCATCGAGGTTCGAACGCTCGACGCGCAGAGCGTGGTTCTGATCTCCGGGACCAAAGAGGCTTGTACGACGAACATTCAATGGGCCGTCGAAGCGACCGCAGAAGCGGCCCGTGCGCGAGCCGACAGCTATGGAGAGAAGGTCGGCTGGATTCACGCCGCCATCGCCTCGGAGAACCGCGTCCTCATCGTCGGCGGAGGCGCCCCGACGCCGGTCGAATCGCGTGAGTGCGTCGAGGGCGTACTGGCGCTGCTCCTGAACCCGGCAAAAGGTACGCCCTGAGCGGCGACGGGCGCCAGGCAACACCGCAACCAATTACTACGTTGCGATACGTCACTAAGACTCGGATCGCTACAGGGGGGGTGAGACGATGAGACATCGGCCTTGCACGACTGAAACGGACGTCTTGATCACTCGGAAGTGGTGTTGGTTCCGCTTGGGAACATGGAATCGAGGCTCCGAGTGCCCGGGGACGCAGGGACGAGGACCGTGTCGAGCTCGTCGAGGATGTCCATGAGCTCGTTCTCGAGTGGCTCCTCGACCTCGAGCGTTCGGTCGAGCCGCTCGTGAAGACCTCGCAGGCCCCGGAGCACGAAGAGAGCGGAACGCCGGTCTCCTCCGTTGAAGAACTCCCGTGCGCCTCGAAGGCCCGCGAGATCGTGCTCCCGTAGCTCGATGTTCGCGTGCGCGCGAAGGAGCTCGAGCGTGCTGCAAGCATCCGACAAGGTGCGGATCAGCTCCTCGTCGGGGCAAGGCCGCCCTTCCGCGAGATCCGTCAGCTGCCGGTGGATCCGGGACCGGAGCCCCTTCAGCAGGTGACGAGCCTGGATCGACAAGAGGGTCTGTCCCCCGGCTGCAAGCAGGTTCGCCATGCCGGTGCCGACCAACCGCGCTCGTTGCGCCAGGCTGTTGTCGTGAGATCCATACCGCGCCAGCATGAGGAGGCGCGCGACGCTCGCCCGACACTTCGTCGCTCGCGCCAGCTCGCTTGGTCCGTGCACGGTCCGCCGCCCGAACTGCTTGCTGACGAGCTCCCGGAGCTGCATGAGCGCGGACTCCGTCGTGGAGAGCGCGTCGACGACGCTCCCTCGAGTGACGGCAGCCTCCCTCAGGCGAGCCTGGTGCTCTCGCATTGAAAGGAGAACGAAGAAGGTCGCGTCGCGGGCTTCCGAAGAATCCAGAGCCTCGTCGAGAGTGGTCACGGTCTCCCTCGCCCGCTCCAGCGCCTCGTTTGCCGCCTGCACCGTCCCCGGCGCGACGGGCTCCTCTTCTTCCTCGATCTCGATCGCGCGCAACGCGGCAATCGCGCCGATCAGGTCGGCGTGCAGGCGCGTCCCGAGGTCGGTTTCATCCATGAGCCGCACGGGCGCGTGACATGCACGAATCGGGCAAGCGGCGATGGGGCGTGCCCGGGCCCATGGCACAGGACGTGCTAGCGGCGGCCCCCGCATGTTGCGGCTCGACGCCAGCGCATCGGACGATCTCGCCGTCAAGGTCGAGGGGCTCTCCGTCACCGCGGGCACGAAGAAGCTGCTCGTCGAGGTTGATCTGGAGCTGAGCCGCAATGGGATCACCTGGCTCGTTGGGCCCGTCGCCGCAGGCAAATCGACGCTCCTTCGCGCGCTCGCCGGCGTCTTCGACGACAAGCAGGGGGTCGTCGTGGACGGACGGGTGAGCTTTTCGTCTCAGCGCGAGACACCTTTTGCTCTCGTCTCACAGCAGGTCGCTGCGCTGCTCGTGCCCCCGCTCGCAGCCGTGGGCGTCGGCGTCGCCGGTCGAGAGAAACAGTCGCTCTCCGAGGGCCGCGAGCTGGCCGCGGTGGCGCTCATGGAAGCAGGCCTCGAGAACCTGATCGACGAGACGCGCCCAGTCGCCGAGCTGCCCCTCGACGTACAGCGACGCGTCGCCGTCGCGCGCGCGGCGATGTCGAGCCCGCTCGTGCTACTTGTCGACGAGCCGACGAGCACGCTCGACGAGCCTGCCCGAATCGCCGTGCTGAGACACCTCGCCAAGCTCGCGCTCCGCATGTCCGTGCTCGTCGTGACCCACAACCAGCGCGACCTCACCGACTTCGGCGGGCACGTCGCCCTCCTCGCCGGAGGGACCATCCAGGAGCGCGGGCCCGCACGCGAGTTCCTGGCCGCTCCCAAGACCGACGTCGGCCAGCGCTACGCGACCACTGGCGGCGCGGACACCCCTTCTCCTTCTGCCGATCCGCTCGACGTAGGAGACGCACCCATTTCGGCACCGTGGATCAAATGGGTGTGGCCCGAGCGGCTGGCTGGCATCCCCAGACCCGGCCTTTTGCGCGACCTCGAGCAGGAGGTGAAGGTCTTGCACCGAGCCGGCGCGTCGCTCCTGGTCTGCCTCGAGGAGTCCCCCCAATACGACGTCGGGCTCCTCCAGAGCTACGGCATTCAGTGGGCCCACTACCCGATCCCCGACATGGCTCCCGCGACACCGGAGGTGCTGGCCGAGCTTGGGACCATGCTGCGCGACCACGCCGAGCGAGGCTCGACCGCCATCGTCCATTGCAAGGCCGGCCTGGGCCGCACCGGAATGGTGCTGGCGGCCGCGCTCGTCATGAGCGGTCGCTCCGCAGAAGACGCAATCGTCCGCGTGCGGATCGCGGAGCCAAGGTTCATCCAGACCGAACGCCAGCTCGAAGCTTTGTTCGAGCTGGAACGAATGCAACGCAGAACGAATACGAGGTAAAACGTGTCCCTTGAGAAGGCGATTCAGGCAGCGCAGACCCAGATCCCGGAGTGCTTGGCCATTGGCTATGTCGACATGCAGACGGGCATGTTGCTCGGCGTGAAGACCGTCGACTCCCACCCCAGCGAGGTCCTCGACCTCGTCGCAGCGGCGACCGCCGAGATGTTCCAGGGGCCCACCATCCTCACCATCGAGAAGCACTTCAAGCGCGTCCGCGGCCATGCGCAGGACGACATACACTACTTCCAGGAGATCGCCGTCTGGAGCCAGAACCTCCTCCACGTGTTCCTGCGCGGCAAGAAGCACACGAGCCACGCGACGGTGATCGTCTGCCGTGCGAGCGCAAATGTCGGCATGGTGCTCGCCAAGTCGCGCATGATCCACCCGACGATCGAAGCCGCGCTCTGATGCGCTCGGGGCCGGCGACCTGCGCAGAGCGGGTCGCTGGCCGAACGGGGGTGCGCCGCCAGCGGGAGCGGCGGTCGAGAGACTCCGGGAACGCCCAGGCGCGGGGACCTCGTGTGCGGAGAGGGAGTCGAACCCTCAAGACCTGGCATCTCGGGCCAGTGCGTTTGCCGGTTTCGCCACCCGCACGTGATGCCCCGAAGCGACGGCGGTCACGTCTCGGTTCTGACGCCGGGGTCGACCTTGAGCCAGCGAGGGGAAGTGCCGCTGTCTCCGTCAGAACGCAGGTATCTGCTCGTCCCTCTTGACGTATCGGAGAGACCGGCTAGAGTGCGCCTCCGTTTTCCAGCTTAGCTCAGTCGGTAGAGCAGGTGACTGTTAATCACCGGGTCGCTGGTTCGAGTCCAGCAGCTGGAGCCATTCAAGCGGGGTCGCGGAAACGCGACCCCGCACTTTTGAACAGCGGCCTCGGAGAGCGATCTCCGGGGCCGTTGCCTTTTCTCCCCTGATTCCCCGCGGGTTTGCGCGTCGGCGAGCGTCGCGTGCGCCAGGACAGCGTTCGCGCGGAGAGCGACGCGCGCGTGAAGACGAGCGCGTCGAGGGCGCTCGGGACGGCGTTCGCGCTCTCATCTCGGTCCCGTGGGGAGAGAGAAGCCGAGACGCGGTTAACAGCCGACCCTCGGTTTCCGGGACCGTGACCCGGCGATCAACTGTCCCGCGCCGGGTGGGACTGTTGACCATCGGGGCGCTGTCCCACGCGTACCCGGAACGGGCGCCCACGCGCCCACGTTGGCGCGTGGCGCGCCGAGCGCGGTGGTCCGGGGCGTTGGTGTGGTCGCAGGCTGCGGCGCGCACGCGGGCCGCCCTGTCGTCGCGCACGGGCCAGCCCCCCTGGTGCTCACACTCGCCGCGCCAACTGCGCCGTCACGATGCCGTCGTATGCATCGACGAGCAGCCGCAGGTCCTCCAGGAGCGCGCGCGTCGGCGGGACGCAGCCCGACTCGTAGAGGCGATGGGCTACCGTGCCGTGCTGGTAGTCCTTCCCGAGCGAGTGCTCGGTGTGAAGTTCGATCTCGTTGGAGAGTGCGAACCCGGCTTCGCTGAGCCGTCCCGCGAAGCGGCGCAGCTCCTCGGAGCGCTGACGGATCGTCTCCCGGCCCGCCTCGGAACCGAGCCGCTCCTTAGCCTTGGTGATGCCCTGGTTGAGCGTCGCGTAGACGCCCGACATGTCCTCCCGGAAGAGGTAGATGACGTAGACGCCATCGCTCGTGGCCTTGGCGACGCGGTCGTCGAGCAGCGCCAGCCACGGGATGCGGGCCCACGCGCCCTGGCCGAACGACCAGCGGACGTTCACATTGGGCCGCTCGCGAACGATGGGCGTTGCCTCGAGGTCAGCGCGAAGGCGCTTCGCGTGCCCCCAGAGCGGATGGCTCGAGTCGAGGCGCTCCTCGGCTCGCGCGCGACGGTAACGGTCCAGAATTCCGTCGAGCCCCGCGCGGAACCAGTCGCCGTGGGGCGCGCTCGTCGTCGAGGGCGCCATCGCGTCAGCCCATGCCCATCGCCAGGATCGCCGCGCGCGTCGGCGAGTCGTAGAACTGCCACTGGATCGCCGTAAGGATCGCGTCGGGTACCTCGGCGAGGTCGCGCTTGTTCTCGCTCGGGATGAGGATGCGCTTGGCGCCGGCCTCCACCGCCGCCTGCATCCGCTCGGGCAACGCGGAGACCTTGAGCAACATGCCCTGCACGCTCATCTCGCCGAGCACCACGGTGCGGTCGAGGATAGGCTTGCCGAGCAGCGCGGAGACCATCGACAGGAAGAAGGCGACGGCCGTCTCCGCTCCCTCCTTGGCCTGGTTCAGGTTGATGGCCTGCACGGTGAAGTCGTAGGCCTTCAAGTCCTGGTCGATGCCGAGGTTCTTCAGGTTCGCCTTCAGGTAGGCGTCCGCCGTCTTGATCGCCTCCTTCATCTTGCTCGACAGATTCCCGAGCGGGACGATGCGACCCGAGCCTCGGTTCATTTGCGTCTGCAGCAAGAACATCGCGAGTCGGTTGTCCGCCGCGTCGGTGCCGATCGTGTAGACGCTCCCCGGAGGCAACCCGCCCTCGGCGATGATGCTGCCGCTCCCCATCTCTGCGACGGGGACGAACGTCTCCTGACCGCTCTGGAGATCGATATACGAGAACGTGGTGTCCCAGTACTCGAGGCCGCCCATCTTCTTGAGCTGCTCCTTGACCCGGCGACGCCCTTCCATCGCGTAGGCCAGGTACTCCTCGACCTCGGCCTTGGTGACCTCGCCATCGGGATGCAGCAGCTTGATGAGTCCCGACACCGTTTTTCGAACGGCCTTCTGATCGCGGCCTCCGAGGTGCTGCCCGAAGCGGAAGTAGCGCTCGGCGACGTCACCGTAGCTGCGCTTGCGCACCTCGCGGAAGACCTCCGCGAGGTAGTCGGTCACGAGCCCGAAGTGGTTGGTGTACGCGGCGTCCGACGTCTTCTGAAACTCCCAGCCCGGGATGTACGCGTGGATGCGGTCGTAGAACGCCGTGTCCATCTCCTTGGGCATCGGATAGAAAAGGTTCGACGTGCGGATGATGGTCTCGATGTCGCCGTCGATGTTGCCGACGAAGACCACCGAGCCCTCGGCCGTGATGACGTCGCTGCCTCGGCTGAAGGCGCCATCCTCCATGTAGCCCTTCATGATGTTGAGGCCGTTCTTGTCCGTGAACTTGATGCCAGCCGCTTCGTCGAAGGCGACAACGTCCCAGAGCGCCACGAGCCCGCGCTGCCCCGAACTCAGGTTCACGAACATCTGCGCCGTCGTGGTCTGCCCACCCGAGACGAGGTGGCAGTACGGACTGAGCTGCTGGTAGACGAAGCTCTTGCCCGTGCCTCGTGGCCCGAGCTCGACCGAGTTGTAGTTGCGCTCGACGAGCGGAATGAGCCGCTGGAGGTAGTGAAGCTTCCGGCGCTTCGTGTAGTACGGGTGGTTCGGCTCGTAGCCCATCGACCGCATCAGCAGGTCGAGCCACTGGTCGCGCGTGAATCGCTTTCGCCCCTCGATAAAGCGTTCGATGTTGCGCGTCGAGAGTTGGATGGGGCGGATGCTCTCGACAAAGAAGGGGCGGTTCTGTCCCTTAAAGACGTAGGCGTCATCGTAGCGCAGCTTGATCTCGGCCCACACGCCGCCCATCAGCAAGCGGTCGTGCTCGCGCACCTGGCTCTCCTCGACGTTGATGAAGTCGAGGTCGAGGTTCGAGAGGCGCGCCCAGTACTTGTCGTGGGTCTCGACGAGCCGCACCGAGATCTTGTCGATGATCTCGTAGGTGTTGTGCTGCTTGATCGCCGACTTCACCGCCTCCCGCTCGTCGGGCTTCACGTACTTGCTGCTCAGGGTCTCGCGCACGAACTCGAGCCCCTCGCGGATGGCCTCCTCGTCGGTCGAGGCGCAATACTTCCCGAGCAGGAATTCGATCACGAACGCGGGCACGCCGAACGCGCTCCGCATGCGGCGAAGCAGGTCCTTGCGCACGACCAGGCCGGGGAACGCTTCGTTCGCCAGTCGGTCCAAGTCGTCGAGTTCAATTCCGTTGCTCATGAGGCCTCACATGTCTCTTCCGACGGTCAGCTTGATGCCGCCCGGCGGGAACTGTTCGGTGGTCTCGACGTCGCGGATGTCGAGCTCGAGCAGCTCCCCCTTCTGAAAGCTCTGCGC
>JAEUKE010000226.1 GCA_016794345.1 Myxococcales bacterium | reverse complement strand
TGGTCTTCGCCGAACCGCGCAACCAGCCGGCCAAGGATCTGCTGGCCGATGCCTTCGAGCAGCTCGGTTACCAGAAGGAGAGTCCGACCCTGCGCAACATCTTCCTGCAGGGAGCCTTTGAACTGCGCAACGGCCTGCCGGGTGGTAACCCGATCAGGACAACCGGACCCGACGTGATTCGTGCCATGTCCACCGAACAATGGCTCGACTTCCTGGGCATCAGCATGGACCCACGCAAGGCCGATGGCATGCGTTTCACGATCAACCTGGTGACACCCGACAATGGTGAAAAATATCTGGTCGAACTGAGCAACGCGACACTGACCAACATCAAGGGCGTGCAGGCCCCGAAACCGGATCTGACGATCACGCTGAACCGCACAGATCTCGACCAGGTGATGATGGGCGCCAGTACCTTCGACGACCTGATCAAGGCCGGCAAGGCGAAGTTCGAGGGTGACCGCAAGCCGTTCGACCAGCTGCGCAGCCTGATGGTGGTGTTCCATCCGAACTTCGAGATGCTGCCAGGCACGGCCCCGAAAGCACCGACGGCGGGCCCGAAGCCGTTCGAAGTGCCCGATCTGCTGCCGCCGGACTCGGCGGGCGACTGATACGCAAGCCCGGGCCGGACGAAGCATGCCGACGCACGCAAACCCGGGCGGCCTGAACGTGAGTGCGCGATGCGGCGGCAGTCGCGCCGCAGCATGGGCGCTGCTCGCCGGTGCGTTCGCCGTTCCGCTGCCCGCAGCGGCCGCGGACGCCGAAGCGGCGGACTCCTGGCAGTTCGAGGCCACGCCCTACCTGTGGGCGACCGGGCTGGACGGCACGCTCGCCGTCACCGCCCGCCCGCAGGCCGGAATCGCCGTGCAGCAGGACTTCTCCGACCTGTTCAAGATCCTCGACTTCGCGGCGGCCGGCAGTTTCGAAGCACGCAACGGCCGCTGGGGCGTGCTCTTCGACGCCGTGTATTTCAAGGTATCGGATACCGCTTCCGTCACCGGCCCCCGAGGCTTCGTGACACTGGCGGCGGACGGCACGGTCACGCAGCAGATATACACGCTGCTGGCGAGCTACCGGATAAGCGACGGGCCGAGCCAGGTCGACCTGTTCGGTGGCCTGCGCTACGCCTCGGTGCAGGGGGATGTCGAGCTGCGGGCGACACTTCCGCAACTGCCGTTGGCCGGTCGCAGCTTCGGGCAGAAGGAGCACTGGGTCGATCCGGTCATCGGCGCGCGCATCCGCCAGCCGCTCGGCGAAAACTGGACGCTGGTCGGCTATGCCGACATCGGCGGCTTCGGAGCGGGCTCGGATCTGAGCTGGCAGGTAATCGCCGGCGCCAATTACGCGTTTTCGCCGGCCATCATCGGCAAGCTCGGCTATCGGGTCGTCGCCTTCGACTACAGCGAACAGAACTTCGCCTACGACATGCGCTTCGCCGGGCCTTACCTCGGGCTGGGATTCCGTTGGTGAGACACTCTCGCCGCCGGGTATGAAATCTCAGCACTCGGTCGTGCGCAAGACGGGGACGGTGGTTACAACTTGGCGGACAAGCTCTGCGCCCAGTGCCTCCCGAACGGCCGCCGTCAGTCGAACAGCCGGCGCAACCCCGCCAGATATTCCGCCACGCCGGCCTCACCCTCGGCCGGTGCCCACAAGGCTCTCTCGGCAGCGGCCAGCGGCACGTAGGGGCCGGCCTTGGCCTCGAAAAACACTGTGCCGCTCTCCAGCGCCAGCACGGTGTGATAGACACCATGCGGGATGTCGACGCCAATGTTCGCACCGGCCGGCGTCAGGAGAATGTTGCGGTCGACCTGCCCGGAAGGGCCAAAAACGACAATACCAAGACGACCGCGCAGGCAGACGATGCTTTCGTCCTTGGCCGGATCGAGATGACGGTGCGGCATCACGTAGGAGCCCGGCTCGATGGCGTTGAGCAGGCGATGCCCGGGATAGTCGTCGGCCGGATGAAAATTTCGGTTCTTGCGCCGCCGCGGAGCCTGCTGCGCCTCGGCACTTAGCTCGGCGAACAGCGCCTGGTCGATAACTGTGATCACTGATAGACGATCTCGACATTCTCCGGCTTCAGCCAGCCGCTGAGCGCGTCCAGCAAGCCGTCGTCGAGGCGCACGCGGACGGCATCGCCGAGGACGATCTCGCATTCCGCCGTGGCGTTGCGGTAGCGGATGCGCACCTGTGCCGGGCCGGGCGCGAAGGGGGTCAGCAAGGAGCGCAGCTTGTGCGCGTCGGAATCGCCGTTCATGCGCAGCAGCAGGTGCCTGGCAAAGCGCGCGCGCGCTTCGCCGACGGTCATCAGCTTATCGGCAACAACACGGTTGCCGCCGGAAAAATCATCGTAGCTGACCTTGCCCTCGACGATCAGCACCTCGTCGGTAACGATCTTGGCGCGTTCGGCCTCGAACAGTTCGTTGAATACCGAGACCTCGATCATCCCGGTGCCGTCGTCGAGCTGGACGAACAGCATCTTGCCGCGCCGTGTCATCTGCGTGCGCACGCCAACCACCAGGCCGGCCAGCACGGTCATTTCCTTGGCCGGCTCAAGCCGGTTGAGCGGCCGCCGGACAAAGCGCGACAGTTCCTTCTTGCTGCTGTTATACGGGTGGCCGGAGAAGAAGAAGCCGAGCGCCGTCTTCTCGTGCATCAGCTGTTCCTTTTCGCCCCAGGGCTTGACCGAAACATACTGTGGCGCATGTTCCTCGGCGGCCGTACCGATGTCGAACAGGCTGGTCTGCATGGCATTGCGCTCGGCCTGCTCGGCAAAGTCCATGGCGATGCCGGTCGAGGCCAGCAGCTTGTGGCGGTCGGCATCAAGGCTGTCGAACGCGCCTGCCTTGATCAGTGCCTCGATGGTGCGGCGATTGACCATGCGCTTGTCGCAACGCTGACAGAAATCGAACAGATCCTTGAACGCCCCGCCCTCCTCGCGCGCTTTCAGGATCACATTGACTGCCTGCTCGCCGGTGCCCTTGACCGCCCCCAGGCCGTAGCGGATGGTGTTGCGGTCGACCGGCTCGAAGCGGTAATTCGAGGCATTGACGTCCGGCCCGAGCACCTTCACCTTGTTGGCGATGGTGTCTTCGTAAAAAATCTTGACCGAATCGGTGTTGTCCATGTCCGACGACATGGTTGCCGCCATGAAGGCCGCGCAGTGGTGCGCCTTGAGCCAGGCGGTGTGGTAAGTGACGACGGCGTAGGCGGCGGTGTGCGACTTGTTGAAACCGTACTCGGCGAACTTGGTCATCAGGTCGAACAGCTGCTCGGCGAGCGCCGGATCGTAGCCTTTCTGCTTCGCACCTTCGGCAATCGTCTCGCGGTGCTTGGCCATTTCCTCGGGCTTCTTCTTGCCCATCGCCCGGCGCAGCATGTCGGCGCCACCCAGCGTGTAGCCGCCGATGACCTGCGAAATTTGCATCACCTGTTCCTGATACACGATGACGCCGTAGGTCGGCGACAGGCAGGCGGTCAGGTCGGGGTGGAAATAGTCGATCTTCTGCTGGCCCTTCTTGCGCAGGATAAAGTCGTCGACCATCCCGGAGCCGAGGGGGCCGGGGCGGTAGAGAGCAAGCACGGCGATGATGTCCTCGAAGCGGTCGGGGCCCAGTTTCTTCAGCAGCTTCTTCATGCCCTCCGATTCGACCTGGAAGATCGCCGTCGTGTTGGCGTCCTTCAAAATCTGGTAGGCGGCGGGGTCGGTGAAGCCGAGCGACATCAAATCGAGCTTCTCGCCGGTCATCCGACGGATGTACTCGACGGCCAGCTCGATAATCGTCAGGTTGCGCAGGCCGAGGAAGTCGAACTTGACGAGGCCGGCCTTCTCGACGTCGTCCTTGTGGTACTGCGTGACGATCTGCTCGCCGTTCTTGAAACACGGCACGTGATCGTCGAGCGGCCCTTCGCTGATGACGACGCCCGCGGCGTGCATGCCGGCGTGGCGCGTGAGCCCCTCGAGCTTCATGGCTTGCTTGATGAGCTCGGCGACCTGCGGGTCGTTTTCGGTCATCGCCTTGAGCTTCGGCTCGATCTCGAGGGCCTCGGGGATCGTGTACATGACCCCCGGCCCCTTCTGCGGCACGAGGCTCGCGAGGCGCTGCGCGTCGTTCGGCGGGATGCCCATCGTGCGGGCGACGTCCTTGATGACGCTTCGCGACTTGAGCTCGTGGAACGTGGCGATCTGTCCAACGCTTCGCTTGCCGTATTTGTCGCCGACGTACGCGATGACCTCGTCGCGCCTGTCCATGCAGAAGTCGACGTCGAAGTCGGGCATGCTGACGCGCTCGGGGTTGAGGAAGCGCTCGAAGAGCAGGTTGTACGGGATCGGGTCGAGGTCCGTGATCCGCATCGCGTAGGCGACGAGCGAGCCGGCGCCCGATCCGCGGCCTGGGCCCACCGGGATGGCGTGCTCCTTCGCGTAGCGGATGAAGTCCCAGACGATGAGGAAGTAGCCCGGGAACTTCATCTTGCAGATGACGTCGAGCTCGATCTCGAGCCGCGCGGCATAAGCGGCCTCGTCGATCTGCCGGCCGAGCGCGCGCGCCTCCTCGATCCGCGCCCGGAGCCCCTCCCGCGCGACGTGGCGGAAATAGGAGTCCGCGTCGAAGCCCTCCGGCACCTGGAAGGTCGGCAGCATCGGCTCGCCGAGCTTCAGCTTCAGCGCCGAGCAGCGCTCCGCGATGACGAGCGTGTTCTTCACCGCGTCCGGGAAGTCGCGGAAAGTGTGGACCATCTCCGCCGGCGGCTTCATGAACATCTCGAAGCTGCCGTGGTGGGCGGTGCTGGCGTCGGCGAACGCGCGGTTGGCCGCGATGCACGAGAGGTAGAGCTGGCTCGGTCCGTCGTCGCGCTGGTTGAAATGGACGTCGTTCGTCGCCACGAGCGGAAGGCCGAGGGCGGCTGCCGCCTTGACGAGGATCCCATTGACGATGGGCTGCTCCGGCAGGCCGTGGTCCTGGAGCTCCACGTAGAGGTTGCCCGGCTCGAACGCGGCCATGACCCGCTCGAGGGAGCGCCGTCCGGCGTCCTCCCCTTGCTCGAGCACCTGCTGAGCCACCACGCCGCCGAGGCAGCCGCTGAGGCCGATGAGCCCCTCCTTGTTCTCCGCGACCGTGGAGAGGGCCACGCTCGGCGCCCGAGCGCTCTGCGGATCCAGATGCCCGGCCGAGACGATGCGGACGAGGTTCTTGTAGCCCTCGAGGTTGGAGGCCAGGAGGACCAGGTGGTCCACCGGGACGTCTTCGGTCGGCCCGCGGGAGCGCCCCTCCCGCACCACGTTCACCTCGCAGCCGAAGATCGGCGAGACCCCCTGCTCTTTGCAGGCGAGGTAATGCTGGATGATCCCGAACATGTTGCCATGGTCGGTGAGCGCCACCGCGTGCATACCGAGCGACTTCGCCCGGCTCGCCAGGTCTTTCACGCGGAGGGCGCCGTCGAGCAGGCTGTATTGGCTGTGGACGTGCAGGTGCACGAACGCCGACGTCGACACGATCGTGCCCCTACGCTTGCTGCCTCCCTGCGTCGAGCGCTAGACTGACCGAGAAGTCACTAACATTCTTCCCTCGCGCACGAGTCGGCGCTATTGAGGCCTCGTCCGGACTTCCGGCTCTCCACTTCGGTGAAGGTCGGGGCGGCAAGGCCGTCGAACACGGTCGGCTTCCGTTTACTTCTGTCCCCATCGCGTCCACGGGCGCGCGGCATTCACCCTGGCCGGCTTGGCGCCGGTCACCCTGGGAGGTTCGCAGTATGCTTCGTTCGCATCTTTATCTCGCCTTCGGAGCGGCAGGGCTCCTGACTCTCAGCGCCGTCGCCTGTGGTGACGACTCGGGCGCCGGCACCGGCGGCTCGGGCGCCAACAACACCACCGCCGGCAAGCAGCCGCCGGCTCGTCCCTCCTCGGGCGGTCCCGGCGACGGCACCACGGTGACCTTCGGCACGTCCAAGCTCTACCTCGGCATCAAGACCCGCGCCGGCGTCGAGGACCCCAAGGCGTGGGCGGACTTCGGCTACGACCTCGACGGTCAGATCACCGAGCAAGACTTCTCGAACCACTGCAAGCCGGCCGGAAACGCGCCGCCCAAGTCGGTCTTCCCGGACGGCAACCAGGGCATCGACAACTCGTTCGGCAAGTACCTCCTGCCGATCATCAAGACTGCGGCGTCGTCGCTCGGCGGCGGCGACCTCGAGGCGACTCTCAACGAGTCGATCACCGACGGCAGCTTCAACATCATGATGGAGCTCGGGGCGCTCGGGACCCAGGCGAACTACAACCCGATCAACGCGCAGCTCTTCGCCGGCAAGGAAGGCACCCCGCCGGACTGGAAGCTCGTGCCCGAGTTCTTCAGCCCGCCGCTCACGCCGGGCAACACCGTCCCCAACCCCATCCAGTCCCCCGTGCGGTTCGCGAACTCCTACGTGAACAACAACACCTGGGTCTCGGGCGACAAGGGCACGGTTCAGCTCTCGCTCAACATCTCGGGCCAGTCCTTCGCCCTCAACATCCGCAGCGCCGTCATCTCGATGGACCTCGACGGGGGCCGCACCTCGGCGACGAACGGCGTCATCGCGGGCGTCCTCGACACGGAGGAGCTCATCACCCAGGTCCGCGACGTCCTCGGGCCGTTCATCTCCTGTGACGGCTCGGCGGTCGACGGCATCCTGAACCAGCTCCGCCAGGGCTCGGACATCATGAAGGACGGCACGCAGAACCCGAACGCCACCTGCGACGGCATCTCGATCGGCCTCGGCTTCGACGCGACGAAGGTGAACGTGGTCGGCGTTGGGGAGCTCTCGGACCCGGCCGAGAACCCCTGCGAGGGCGGCGGCGGCACGGGCGGCAACGGAACGGGAGGCGGCGGGGGCTGATTCTCCCCCTCCGTCCGTAAGACCAGAGCGGGTGCCCCCGACCGTGAGGCGGGGCCCCGCTCGAATCTTTTTGTATGCTTCCTTGCAACACCGTGAGCCTCCATGAGGGCCTCGCGCGTCGAGGAGACGCGAGCCGCGAGCCATTTGTGGCTTCCGGGTCCCGCGCTTTGCCTGTATCAGGCGGCTTTGCTTGTTTCCTGGTCTCGCACCGTGGTTCGGTGCGAGTCTGCCGTTGGGGTCATCGAGAGGGTCTGAAGAGAAGATAGCGGCGCGCGTCTAAAGCCATCGTCGAGGTGGAGCCACGCTCTCTGCTGTACAAGCGAGGGCGAGGTCGAGGGCGTTGCGCCCCCCCTCCCGTGCCGAGCTTCCCTAGAGGAGAACTTGTATGCGTAAAATTGTCGCTCCGGTTGTGTTGGCCAGCTTCCTCGCCGGGGGCGTCTCGCTCATCGGCTGCAAGGCGAGCGTGCAGATCGGCGAGGCGGAGACGCCGAAGAAGAAGAAGAAGAAGAAGGAAGAGCCGCCGCCGCCGCCGCCGGCACCCACGCCCGAGAAGCCGAAGCCGAAGCTCAACCTCCGCGCGATCCGCAAGATCGGCAACGAGATCGAGCTGCCCTCCCCCGTTCCGTTCGAGACCGGCAGCGCCCGTCTCGACATGAACGCGGGCGCCGGCGAAATCCTCGGCCTCGTGAAGAAGTACATGGACGAGAACCCCGACGTGACGCTCCTCCGCATCGAGGGTCACACCGACTCGGACGGCGACGACAACATGAACCTCCAGCTGTCGAAGGATCGCGCGATGAGCGTGACCAAGTGGCTGACGGAGAACGGCATCGCCTGCAAGCGCCTGCTCCCCGTCGGCTTCGGCGAGCGCCGCCCGCTCGCGGCCAACGACACGCCGGAGAACAAGCAGAAGAACCGCCGGGTTTCGTTCTTCGACGCGGCCGTGAAGGGCAAGCCCGTCAAGAACGACAAGGGCCAGGAGATCCCGACGGACAACGGCGGCGAGCCCGCCGGCAAGCCCTGCGGCTGAGAGGCATCGCCTCCCCCCGAGCTGGACCTCGGTCTCGCTCGGTCGGTCTCTGAGCAGCAAAGAGCCTCGGCTCACCGACGAAGGTGGACCGGGGCTCTTCTCTTTTGTAAGCACAAGCCCGTGCGCATCCTGTTCGTGCTCGTCCTCTTCGCCGCAGCGTGTCAGCCCGACCGTGGGGAGGTCCGCGAGTGGACGGCGGCCGACCACGACGGCACCGAGAACCTCGGGATGAACCGCGGGCAAGAGCGTCCACCAGCTGCGAAAGAAGACACCGCGCCCGCGCTCGCCGAAACGATCTGGCGAAAGAACTGCGCGACGTGCCACGGCGCGACAGGCCGAGGCGACGGGCCACAGGGCCCGATGGTGGGGGCAAAAGACCTCACCGCAGACGATTGGCTGGGCAAGGTCTCCGATGACGAAATCGTCACGTCTATCAAGAACGGCAAGAACCGAATGCCGGCCTTTCCCGACCTTCCGGAGCCGGTCCTCACGGGGCTCGTGAAGCGCATCCGCGGCAAGGGTCAGCCGACTCCTCCAGCCCCCTGAGCCGCGCACGACACTCCCAATCTTCACGCGTGTCTAGCGGGCCGCACCTCGTGTTCCGCTGGACGCTTTTCACCTACTCTTTTGTTACGCGAAGGGTGTTTTGCAGCTCATTGAATTCGATAGTGAATCGGCGAACTCCTGCGCCTTCGACCAGGACGGCGCGAAGCTTGATGGTCGCTTTTCGCTTGCGCGAGATACCCCCCTCCCCTACTTCTTGCCCCGCTCTTCGGCGCTGTGGCAGCTTATCCTACATCGTTGCACATGGTCTCTTGGTCCTCCTGAATGGGAGATGACGAAACGATGAAGTTCACGCCCTGGTTGCTCGCCGCTCTCGCTCCGTTTGGTGCCATCGCGTACAGCGGTTACCTCGGACACGCCGTCGTCGTCATGCTGACCGTCGGCATTTTCTTGGGCACGTTGTCGCTGGGGAAGACCCCGGCGCATCCCAAGGGTTGACGGGCCGAAAGGCCGACAAGCTAGTCTTCGCGCCAGGCTAACGAGCCGATTCAGGGGATAGCGTGGCGCGTCATCAGGGTCCCGAACCGAGCAGCCTCGTCGGCCTGGACGAGTTCCGGCTCCACGAGCTCGAGTCGGTTCGGCTGATCCTTCGAGGTGACTCGGTCATCGACTGGCACCGCCTCAACCTCGAGACGGTCGACGACGCCGAGACGCTGCTGGCCGCCCACGAGTTCGCCCCGGACGACCCGGACGACGCGGCGCGGCTCGAGTCGCTGAAGCAGGAAGCCATCGCCTACCTCAGGCGCCAGTTCGACTTCCCCATCCCCTCGCCCGTGGCGAACGCGAGCGTGGCGGAGCTGCTCCTTCTGGCGTCGGGCAAAGGCCATCGCCAGACCTGCGCATGCGCCATCCTGAAGGCCATGCACATCATCCACCACCTGGACGGCCGCGAGCTGCTCTTCAGCCTGCCGATGTCCGACCAGGACGTCTTCCACCTCGTGGAAGAGAAGGTCTACCGCGTCATCGGCGCGATGTTGTCCGCGGGGATGCCCATCGTGGAGTTCGTGGGCGGCCGGAAGCACAAGGACTCGCTCTACACGAAGCTCCTGTCCAAGCCGGACGCCTCCGCCTCCCAGGTCTACGACAAGCTCCGCTTTCGTATCGTGACGCGCTCGCGGGACGACATCCTTTCGGTGCTGCTCTACCTGAGCCACCACCTGTTCCCGTTCAGCCTCGTCCTCGCCAACGAGAGCATCAACACGATCTTCCACTTCCGGACCTATTGCCACGAGCACCCGCACCTCCGGGGGATGGTGAAGGACTTCCAGACCGGCGTGGACGACTCGTACACCCCGAGCGACAACCAGTTTTCCTCCGAGAGCTACCGGGTCATCCACTTCGTGGTCGATCTGCCGGTGAAGCTCCCGCGGGACACGATGCGCCTCGCCCCACCCGCGGCAGTCGCGCTCGGTCGCGTGGTCTTCGTGCTCTGCGAGTTCCAGATCGTCGACCAGTCGACCGAGCAGGCCAACGAGGACGGCGAGGCGAGCCACGAGCGCTACAAGGAGCGCCAGCGCTCGGCCGTGAAGCGCCGGCTGAAGATCGGCACGCGCGAGCTGAAGACCCCCGCTCGCACACCCAAGCGAAAGTAAGGCGCACCGCGTCGGCGGACTCGACGACGCAGCCGATCCGTGCGATGTCGCGGGGGACATGCGGCTTTACAGCGGCAAGGTGAAGCCCCTGAGCGACGAGCTCCTCAAGGCTCTCGTGCAGGGTAAGGACATCGAGGCCGAGCACCCTCAGGAGGTCGGTCGCGATCTCGAGGCCGTGTTCAACCAGTACATCCAGGCCGAGCGCGAGGTCACCGACCGCGCCAAGCAGGCCGCCGACAGCCGCAGCTTGCCGCCCTCGGAGCTCGGTCGCCTCAAGCGCGTCTTCGCCGAGCAGCGCGGGATCAAGACCGGCGAGGACATGTTCGACTACCTGCTCGACCAGTGCATCGAGATGCTCATGCACTCGGGCAACGTCGACGAGGTCTTCGCGGAGGACCACGAGCTGCGCCGGCGCATGCGCCCCATCCTGCGCAAGTACCTCGAGATGGACGACGCGGTCGACGCCGAGGTGCGCAGCAAGCTCAAGCACGTGAGCGAGGGCTCGCAGACGTGGGAGGTCGAGTACCGCCGCGTGATGGAGGAGATCCAGCGCCGCAAGGGCTTGGTCTGATCCGCTCATGGCCAAGTACCTCGTCACCGGCGGCGCCGGCTTCATCGGCTCGAACATCACGGCCGCGCTTGCGGCAGCGGGCGAGCGCGTGCGCGTGCTCGACAACCTGTCGACGGGGTTCTGGGAGAACCTCGACGGCATCCCGCAACAGTCGCTCGTCGAGCGCGTCCTCGGCGACATCCGCGACCCCGAGGCGGTCGCGAAGGCCTGCCAGGGCGTGGAGGTCGTCTTTCACCAGGGGGCGCTCGGCAGCGTCCCCAAGAGCGTGGAGCTCCCGCGCGAGAGCGACTCCTCCAACGTGGGCGGCACCGTCACCGTGCTCGACTGCGCGCGGCACGCGGGCGTGAAGCGCGTGCTCTTCGCCGCGTCCTCCGCTGCTTACGGCGAGACGGAGGAGCTGCCGAAGCGCGAGAGCATGGCGCCGCAGCCGCTCTCGCCTTACGCCGTCTCCAAGCTCGCCGGGGAGATGTACCTGAGCGTCTTCGCGGGCCTCTACGGCCTCGAGACGATCAGCCTGCGGTACTTCAACGTCTTCGGTCCCGCGCAGACGCCGGACGGCGCTTACGCCGCCGCCATTCCGCGGTTCCTCGATCGCGCCATCTCGGATCGGCCCATCGAGATCTTCGGTGACGGCGAGCAGACCCGCGACTTCTGCTTCGTGAAGAACACCGTGAACGCGAACCTCCTTGCCGCGAACACGCCGAAGAAGCTCAACGGCCAGGTGGTCAACATCGCGGGCGGGCGCCGCATCGCGCTGAACGATCTGGTGCGTGAGGTCGGTCGCGTCCTCGCGCCGCAGCTCGGCGGCCGCGAAGTGAAGGTGAGCCACACCGAGCCGCGCGCCGGCGACATCCGCCACTCGCTCGGCGACATCACCCGCGCCCGCGAGCTCCTGGGGTACGAGCCCACCGTCAAGTGGGAGGACGGCATCGCGCCGACCGCCACGTACCTGACGAAGCTCCGGAACGAAGGCCTCACGGCCGCGTCCCACGTGATGGCGGCGCTGTGGAACGGCGGCGCCGACACCACCCGTTCGGCCTGAGGTCCCGAGGCTCCACGTGCGCAGCATGACGGGGTTCGGAACGGCGTCGCGCTCGCGAGGAGCGGGCCGCGTCGTCGTCGAGGTTCGTTCGGTCAACGCCCGCACGCTCGACGTCCGCGTCCGGCTCCCCGAAGCCTTGGGGGATTCGTCGGTCTGGGCCGAGCAGCTCGCGCGCCGCAGGCTGAGGCGCGGGCGGGTCGAGGTCTCGATCCGCCTCGACGGGACGGGCCTCGCGAGCGTCGAGCTCGACGAGCCCAAGGCGAAGGCCGCGATCGAGGCGCTCGGGCGGCTCGCGCGCGAGCAGGGGGAAGCGGCGGCTCCCCTCTCGCTGCTCGCGGCGGTGCCGGGGCTCTTCGTGGCGCCGGCGGCGCTGCTCTCGGAGCTGCGCGACGCCGCGGAGGCCGCGCTCGGAGACGCGCTGGAGGCCCTCGACGCCGACCGCGCGCGGGAAGGCGCGGCGATCTCGGCCGAGCTCACGCACCGCGCGACGCTCGTGCGAGCCGCCCTGCACCGCGCGAAAGACCTGACGAAGAGCCTCGCGTCATCCTACAAACGAAGGCTGGAGGAGCGGGTCGCCCGGCTCGACGTGTCGGTCGAGCACGCGCGCCTCGAGGCCGAGGTCGCCCTCTTCGCGGACCGCTCCGACGTCTCGGAGGAGATCTCTCGCCTCACGACCCACCTCGAGCACTTCGAGTCCATCCTCGGCGGCCGCGCGGAAGCGGCCGAGGGTCGGCGCCTCGAGTTCCTGCTGCTCGAGATGCTCCGCGAGGCGACGACGACGTCCGCCAAAGCCCAAGACGCCGCGGTCAGCCGCGAGGTCGTCGAGATGAAGGTCGAGCTCGAGCGCATGCGGGAGCAGGTGCAAAATGTCGAGTAGCCCCGGGAAAGAGTTCCTTCTGCTCATCCTGTCGTCGCCCTCCGGGGCCGGCAAGACGACGCTCTTCAACCGCCTGCGCGGCGAGTTCCCGCTGCTCCGCTTCAGCGTCTCGCACACCACGCGCAAGCCGCGCCCGACCGAGGTCGACGGCCGCGAGTACCACTTCGTCGACCGCGAGGCGTTCCAGTCGATGGTGAAGGAGGGCGCGTTCGCGGAGCACGCGGAGGTGCACGGCAACCTCTACGGAACGACCATCCGCGAGATCGAGCTTGCGCGGAGCGCAGACGCCGACGGCGTCCTCTTCGACATCGACTACCAGGGCGCCCGGCAGCTGAAGGCGACCTTCCCCGAGGCGATCGGCATCTTCGTCATCCCCCCTTCCCTCGCCGAGCTGGAGCGCCGCCTTCGCGGACGCGGCACCGAGGACGAGGCGACCACACGCCGCCGGCTGGCCGCAGCGAAGGCCGAGATCGCCCACTACGGCTTCTTCGACTACGTGCTCGTGAACGACGACATCGACAAGGCCTACGGCAAGCTGCGGGGCATCCTCCTCGCGGAGCGCTGCCGGAGGCCTCGCTGGGCGAAGCGCTGCGAAGAGCTTCTCCTGGAAGCCAGAGCCGAAACGACCTCGCCCCAAACCGCCCCGAAGGAGACCCCGTGACCACCCGCGCCCCTGTCCTCATCGTCGGCTCGATGGCCTTCGACGACCTCGAGCTTCCGACCGGCACCTTCCGCAACACCGTCGGCGGATCGGCCACGTATGCCTCCTTCGCCGCCTCGACCTTCACCGAGGTGCGCACCGTCGCGGTCGTCGGAGAGGACTTCCCCCAGGACGTGCTCCGCTCGCTCGAGACGCGCGGCGTCCAGACGAAGGCGATCGAGCGCGCGGCCGGCAAGACCTTCCGCTGGGCTGGCCGGTACGACGCCGACCTGGTCGGGCGCACCACGCTCGACACGCAGCTCAACGTGTTCGCCGACTTCCAGCCGAAGATCCCCGCCGATTTCGGGGAGAGCCCGGTCATCCTGCTCGGGAACATCCACCCCGCCCTGCAGTCGAGCGTGCTCGACGGCTGCGCGTCGCCGCGCCTCGTCGTCGCCGACACGATGAACTTCTGGATCCAGGGTGAGCCGGCGAAGCTCGGCGAGATGCTGAAGCGCGCGCACGTCCTCATCATCAACGACGAGGAGGCGCGCGAGCTCTCGGGCATCCACAACATCCGGAAGGCCGCGGCCGACATCCGCAAGCGCGGCCCGCACACGCTCATCATCAAGCGCGGCGAGCACGGCGCCCTCCTCTTCGACGAGGTCGGAATCTTCGCCGTCCCCGGCTTCCCCCTGGAGGACGTGGTCGATCCGACGGGCGCAGGCGACAGCTTCGCCGGCGGGTTCGTGGGCTACGTGGCCGCCCACCTGGAGAAAAACGGCGCGACCGAGCGGACGCTCCGCCACGCCATGCTCTACGGGACGGCCACCGCGTCCTTCTGCGTCGAAGGCGTCGGCACCGCGAAGGTGGAGCCGCTCGTCTCGAGCGACGTCGAGGCCCGTGTGGCACAAATCCGCGCGCTGTTCGACCTTCCTCGGTAGCGCCGGATGCGGTAACGCTTGGGCATGGTCAAGCCGACTTCCTTCGCCATGCTCTCCGCTGTCCTCGTCCTCGGTTGCGGGGACGACTCGAGCAGCTCCTCCGGGACCCCGGGCGGCGCGTCTTGCGAGCCCGGCTCGGGCTGTCCGTCGATCCAGAGCGAGTGCATCGCGTTCGCGGACAACGCAGGCAAGGACAAGTTCGCGCTCCGCATCAGCCACCTCTCGGTGACGCAGCCCACTGCGCTCACGGACCCGACGGTCGCGTCGCTCCTGGCCAAGGGCATCTTCCTGAACGCGCCCTCGTGTACCGCCGCGACCGGAGACGCGATCTTCACGGGCGACGGGACGTTCTCCTGGATCTTCGAGTTCGACAAGACCGCCGGCAAGCTCAAGACCGGCGGCGCCAAGCTCGAGACCGATCCGAGCCGCGGCTACTGCTTCGTCAACGAGACCATCAGCGGCTTTCCGGTCGCCCCGTTCGAGGTGGACGTGCCCGTCGGCGCGGACGGCTCCTTCGCGACGCAGACCACGAAGGCGGTGACCGTGCCCATCTACACGAACCCCGGCAATGCGGCGCAGGTCATCCTGCTTCCCCTCCGCGGCGTTCGCATCTTCGACGGCAAGGTCTCCGCCGACAACAACTGCATCGGCAAGTACAACGGCGAGAACCTCGATCCGAACAACCTCTGCAAGGAGGAGGCGGGCGCCGTCCCGCTCTTCATCGACGGTGCGGCGCTCGAGGGGCACATCACGCTGGAAGAGGCGGACGCCGTCCTCATCCCGGAGCTCAACAACCGCACGCTCTGCTGGCTGCTCGCTTCGAACGAGCACAAGGACATGAGCGGCAAGTGCACGCGTGACGGGTCGAACAAGATCACCTTCCCTGGCGACTGGTGCACCGGTGCCACGCCGGACGACCCCGGATCGGCGGGCAGCTGCGGCGACAGCGTCAAGCTGAGCGCCACGTTCGCGGCGAGCGGCGCCACCGTCCGCTCCGACTGCCCCTGACGCCGCTCCGGCGCGCCCCCCCTCCTCTTCTCTCCGCCGGGATCCTCCCCGAATCGCGAAGGGAGGTAGTGGGATCGTTGCGATCGCACCGAGTCGGTGGTTGCGGCGTCGTAGCGTGACCAGTTAGTCTGTTCAGGAAGACTTACGTCAAGCTCACGCTCGAACGCGGACGCACCATCGGAGGTGCGCCCGCCGAGGGCAAGGCTCGGCGCACGGAGGTGCTTGAACCATGGCCCGCCCGCGTTCTCGGAAACCCTCGTCCCGCGCGCAATCGGTCGTGAAGATCGCGCTCTTGCTCGCGCTCTTCGCCACGGCTTGCTCCAGCGACAGCTGTTCGAGCGGATGTGGCGGGCTGACGCCGCTCCCCGGCGGCTTCCCCAACGACAAGCGGATCGAAAACGCCGCCGGCGTTCGCATCACGCAGCAAGGGATGGACTTCCTCGAGCAGAACATCGGCGCGCTCGCGGCCCAGCTCATCGGCGGAGGAAGCTCCGTCATGACGTTCCAGGTGCCGAAGACCGAGGGCGGCATCGACATCCTCGTGACGACGATCGACTACACGATCTGCCCCGACGGCTCGCCGCCCGGGGCTTGCACGGTGGAGATCGACCTCGCCAGCGCGAACCTCTCGGTGACGCCGACGAACCCGCACAACATCCAGATCGCGGGCACCATCCCGATCCGGCTCGCCGACCTCCCCATCGACAACGACGTCGATGATCTCAACCTGACCCTGTCGGGCAACAACGCCTGTCCGAACGAGAACGCGACGTTCGCCAACGTGAACGCCACGTTCGAGATCTCGCTCGAGACCGATCTCGACCCGAGCCACCAGGCGCGCTTCGGCTACTCGAAGGTCCGCGTGGTGCAGCTCAACATCTCGAAGACCGACCTCGAGAACGCGATCGAGTTCTGCAACGGCGGGCTGGTATCGGCCGCGCTCAACTTCTTCAAGGGCTTCGTCGTCGACCAGATCTACGACCAGTTCCTCGGCTCCATCAACGGCACGATCGAGGAGCAGCTCTGCCAGAAGTCGAACCCGATGGTGAACCCGCCGTGCCCCCTGCAGAGCACGGATGACGCCGGCATCTGCCGCTACACGGACGGCTCCTGCGTGCCGATGGCGCTCGGCCTCGACGGCCACGCGAACCTTGCCGGCCTGCTCGCCTCGATCTCGCCAGGCTCGAAGGGCGGGATGGACTTCGTGCTCGCCGGCGGCGGCCCCACCCCGCGCGACGACGCCTCCGGCTACACCTGGGGCGATCTCAACCCCATCGGCGGCGGTGCCACGGTCGGCGCCTTCGGCGGCGTCGAGCCCAACCCCATCTCCGGCTGCGTCCCGCTCAGCCAGATGGCGCTCCCGCAGAACCTCCGCCTGCCGGACGAGCTGATCAACGACTCGCTCGTCACGGCGGGCTGGCCCGCGGACACCGCGGGCCCCCACGTCGGGTTCGGAATCTCGGAGAGCTTCTTCAACTACGCGCTCAACGGGATGTACAACTCGGGCCTGCTCTGCATCGGGATCTCGACCGAGACGGTCGACCTCCTGAACAGCGACACGCTCGGCCTGCTCGCCCAGTCGCTGAAGAACCTCGCGCTGCAGCGCGAGAGCGCGCCGGTCGCCCTGGTGCTCAAGCCGCGGCAGCCGCCCAAGGTCACCTTCGGCAACGGGACGAACCTCGACACCGATCCTCTCATCAACCTCGAGCTGAACGAGGCGACCTTCGACTTCTACATCTGGTCGAGCGACCGCTTCATCCGCTTCATGACGGCGTCGTTCGACATCAAGGCGCCGGTGAACCTCTCGGTCACGCCGGACGGCCTCGTCCCGGTGCTCGACAAGCTCTCGATCACGAACGGCCAGGTCTCCAACGCCGAGCTGATCAAAGAAGATCCGGCGGTGCTCGCGGCCACGCTCCAGAGCCTGCTCGCCGGTCAGATCGGCTCGCTGCTCGGTGGCGGCATCGGCCCCGTCGACATCAACGGCTCGCTCTCGGGCCTCGGCCTCGAGCTCGTCATCCCGCCGAGCGTGGAGGGTCAGGGCTCCCCCGGCCTGCGCACGGTGACGAAGAACGGCGAGCGCTACCTCGGCATCTTCGCCGGCCTCCAGCTCGCAGGCGCCAACATGGCCGCGCTCGAGACGAAGGCATCGGTCGAGGAGGTCAACGTCGACGAGCGCGGCCTCCGCGCCGAGACCCTCACCCCCGACAACTCCCCCGAGGTGGTGCTCGTGGTCGAGGCCGAGCAGGCCGACGGCTCCGCGCCGACCTTCGAGGTCGAGCACCAGGTCCGCATCGACGGCGGCGTGTGGAAGCCCTGGCAGAAGGGCCGCATCCTGCGCGTGACCGACGAGACGCTGCGCCTCGAGGGTCGTCACCAGATCCTCGTCCGCAGCCGGCCCGTGCACGACGCCTACGCCATCGACGCCACCCCGGAGGAGCTCGAGGTCCTCATCGACACGCAGGCGCCAGCGGTCAAGCTCCTGCCCGTCGCGGAGGATGGCACGGCCCAGCTCGACGTGTGGGATCTGGTCTCACAGAGCGAGACGCTGGTGCGCTTCCGCTTCGACGACGAGTCGTTCACGGCGTGGCGCCGGCTGGGGGACATCGGCGTGGTGGACGTGCCGGAGGACGCGGAGGAGATCGAGATCGAAGCGGTCGACGAGATCGGCCGGGTCGGCAAGGCCCGGCAGGAGATCATCCGCGGCGCGCCTCGCGGCGACGGCGGCAGCGGCTGCGGCTGCGCCGTGCCCGGGAGCGAGGTCCCGTCCGAGAAGCCCTGGGGTATCGGCCTCGGCGCCCTCGCCGGCATCCTCGCACTCTCGCGCTGGCGTCGTCGTTCGCGCGTGGCGGCACACGCCGCCACGGCGGCCGGCGTCTTCGCGAGCGGCGCGTTCAGCGGCTGCTCGTGTGACGACGACGAGACGAAGAACCCGAAGCCGGCGTACGTGTGCGAGGCGCCGAACTGCGTCCCGCTGCAGCCCGGTCTCATCGGCTCCTACACCTCGACCGCGGTGGCGAGCGACGGCACCCTGTGGGTCGCAGGCTACGCCGAGGGCGACTACGACAACGTCGATCTGCAGGGCCAGCCGCTGCAATACGGCGATCTCGTGGTCGGCAAGTTCGACGGGACGAGCGTCGCCTGGGAGGTGGTCGACGGCGTCCCGACCGATCCGCCGCCCGACGGCGCGGCCTTCGATCTCAACGGCTTCCGCGGCGGCCAGACGGCGCCGGGCCCCGACGTCGGCCTGTGGACGTCGATCGGCCTGGTCGATGACAAACCTGTCGTCGCCTACTACGACCGCACGAACAAGGCGCTGAAATACGCCGAGCTGAGCGGCAGCGACTGGACGACGACCACGGTCGACGACGGCGGCGAGAGCGACGTGGGCCGCTACGCGAGCCTCGTGGTGGACGGCGGCACGCCGACCATCGCGTACCTGGCGCTCGAGCCCGCCGCGGACGGCTTCATCACCTCCAAGGTGAAGATCGCCCGCGGGAGCGGCGAGAGCTTCACGACGGAGGACGCGATCGTGAACACGCAGACGCCGTGCACCTTCGGCCTCTGCGGGTCGAACCACTGCGTGAAAGACACCGGGCTCTGCTCGGCCGAGACCTCCGGCTGCGACTCGTGCTCGAGCCCGGACAAGTGTGTGCTCGTCGACGGCGCCCCGACCTGCAGCTCGATCGACGCGTCAAAGGCCAAGGGCTTCCCGATGGCCACGGGCCTCTACGTCGCGCTCGCGCCCATCCCCTCGGGCGGGCTCGGGCTCGCGTATTACGATCGTGTCGCGGGGACGGTCGTGGTCGCCGCGCGCGAAGGCAGCGCGTGGGTCCCGGTCGTCGTCGACGGCGGGCTCCAGCCGGACGGCACGTACAGCGACGTCGGCGTCGGCCTCTCGCTCTTCATCGACTCGAACGGCTGGCACCTCACGTACGTCGACGGCTACAACGAGTCGCTCAAGTACGCGCGCGTGGTCGGCGGCGTGGTCCAGGAGGTCGAGGTCATCGACGACGGCCTCACGCTGAACGGCACGCAGAACGAAGACGGCCTGCACGTCATCGGCGACGACTCGTTCGTCACCGTCACGCCCGCGGGCGAGGTCCACGTCACCTACCAGGACGCGACGGCAGGCAAGCTCCGCTACGCGGTCGGCACCTCCAAACAGGGCGGCCACGACTGGTCGGTGCGCGTCGCCTCGACCGAGTCGTTCGGCGGCTTCTTCTCGAGCCAGGTCACGGTGGACGGCGCGACCAAGCTCGTCTCCTGGTGGCGCCGCTCGAAGGACAAGACCGAAGGCAACGTCTCGGTGGTGTCGCCCCCCTGACCCAACGCGGATACGGGTGACGTCGAGCGCTCTTCGGCGTCATCCTTGTCGTTTCCCCCCCCTGCCCCCCTCACTTCGTGAGGGGGGAGAACAGCGACGATCAGGCGACGCGGATGGCCGGCTCGTCGAACGTCACCTCGGCGGTGGCTTCGCCGCGCATCTCGCGCCGGACGTCGGCCACGAGCGCGAGGAGCTCGCGCTCCGTGGCCTGCCCGCTGTCGAGCAAGGCGCGCATGTAGCCATCCACCTGACCCTGCGCTCGGGAGAGCTTCGGGAACGTCGAGCCTTGGGCGAGGAGCTCCAGCATCTCGCGGATGTGGGTCCGGAGCTCGGTGATCGCGCGCTGCTTCGAGGCCATGTGTCGCGAGTATCGGAAGGACCTCGGGCTGGCCAAATTTCTGCGACAGCGGGCGTTTCGGAAGACTGGAAGCGGCCGAGGCGTAAGGCTAAGGAGCACGCGCGCATGGCGGAGGACACCGACCCGAGCCGAGACGCCTCGCTGAGGGCGCTCGGGCAGCACCCGAGAGCGGACGATCTCGCTCGCCTCGTGCAGGCGGCGGCGTTCTCCGCGTTCGAAGAGCGCCGGTCCGCGTTGCACGCCGGTGTCGACGAGGCGGCGGCGCGGCTGGGGCTCGACGAGGCATCGAGCGACACCGAGCTCGGCAACGTGATCCGCGCGCTGCGCTCGAGCGGACCGCTGAGCCGCCCGGAGCGACAGCTCCTCGGCGTGCTCCTGGCGCGGAGCATCGGGCTGTCCCCTCCGGATGAGGGCGAGGCCAGCCTCCGCGTCGCGGAGGCGCTCGGCTGGATCGCCGCGCACACGCCCGTCGACCCGCTCCCCTACCTCGACCGCGGCCTCGGCCCCGCTGCCCAGCCGCTCTGGTCCGCGCTCGTCCTCTTGCTCGAACGTTACGACGACGGTCGGGCAGGGAGCTTCGACCGGCCCGCCGCGATCGTGACGGCGAGCGCCATCGGACGGAGCGAAGCGCCCGTGTGCGAGCAACACCGCGCCGCGCTGCGCGTGGCCCTGCGCGACGTCACGCTCCTCGCGCTCGTCGGCCAGGCCCCGGAAGCGCTCGCAACGAAGAGCGTCCTCCTCTCCGCCGAAGAGACCGGCTCGCCGCGCAGCGCGCTCGCCACGTTCTTGCTGACGGTCACGTTCGTCTTGCCGCTCGTCGCGGGAGCGCGGCTCTTCGCGCGCTTCGCCCTCGGGCTCCGCCGGCCGGCCGAGGCGAACGTGTCGCGAGAGGGCGTGCGTATCAAGAGCCGCACCATCTTGCTCGGCCGCACGATCCTCGAGCGCGAGACCTTCTTGCCGACGGCCGGCCTGGCCCGCGCGCGTCGCGAGGTGCGGTACCCGCGCCTGCCGGTCTACGCGGGCATCGCGGGCCTGCTCGCCGGCAGCTACGTCGGGCTGCGGCTGTTCGTCGACGGCGTTCGGTCCGCCTCGCCCGAGCTCATCGGCCTCGGCGTGGGGGTGCTCCTCGTGGGGCTCGCGCTGGACTACGCGCTGTCGCTCTGGCCGGCGCGATCGAGCGATCGATGCCGCGTCTTCCTGCAGCCCCGCAAGGGCCGCGGGCTCAGCCTGCGCGACGTCGACCGCGAGCTGGCGGACAAGGCCCTCGGCCTCCTGGCCGCGAAGTAGCGCCAGCCGCCCGCCCTTCAGTCCTTCTTTCGCTTCACGTCCTCGGAGTGTTTTCTCCCGAGCTCGTACACCTTCTCCAGCGAAGCCTGCGGGAGCGTGGCCTCGGCCTCGATTGTCGCGCCGTCCTGCTCCCAGGTGAGGTCCGGGAGCTCCATCCCGACCTCGCTCTTGGCCCCGACCTGGAGCAAGGGCCACGCGGTGCGGAGGTCTTCCATCGCGGAGGCGGCGTCGTCCGCCGTCTTCGCCTGGAACGTGAGCCGCACGTCGGCGTCCCCTCCGTTCGGGGTGACGTGGATGCGCAGCGAGAGGAGCGACCTGGGGATGAGCTGGATCTCGAACGGACCGAGCTTGACCTCGCCGGTCTTGCTGACAAGCTTGTAAGGCTCGACCATGAAGGCGTCGATCGCGTAGGGCTCCTTCGTGTAGTCGGGGAACTTCGCCACCTTGACGCGAGCGAGCTGCTGGTCGACGCGCCGCCGCTCCTCTTTTTTCCACTCGTCGTCTGAGAGCCCCTTGTCCTTCTTGCCCTTCTTGGGCCAGGGCAGCACGTAGAGCAGGCCCTTCTGCGGCACGACCGCGAAGAGGCGCGCGCCCTTGTCGGCCGTCGCCTTCCACGCGGGCACCGGCGTGTCCTCGAGCTTCACGCCCTCGCTGCCCTCGGCGAGCTTCTGGATGGTCTCCTCGACGCGCGCCATGTCGATGTTGAACTTCATGATGGCGATCACTTCCCCGCTGATGCGCACCTGCGGTCCGGTGATGACCATCGCGTCCATGTCGTCGATCGGATTGATCCCGGAGCCCTTGAAAAAAGGCTCCCACTGCTTGAGGGTCGGGAGCAGCGCCCCGAGCTTCGCGCCGACCGGGTGCTCCCGCAGCCGCGAGCCGACCAGGATGATCTGCACGTTGTTCGGGTTCTTCGAGAGATCCTTGATGGCCTTGTTGTCGGCGATCGGCTCTTTCGGCTCCTTCGGTGGCGGCGGGGGAGCGTCGGGCCCAGCGTCGGGAGGAGCGGCGTCGGCCGCCTTCGGCTCGCCGCCGTCCACCCCGCCGTCGTCCGCGCCCTTCGAGGCGTCGACCCCCGCGTCCGCGACCGCGTAGCCCTCCGGATCGCTCGGACCCGGCGGCTCGACGGGATCTTGTTTCGTGGTGGGGGGGGCCTCCTCGAGGGTGCCCTCCACCTCGATCTCGATCGGGACGACCGCCTCGCCGTCCTCCTCCGTCTCGTCGTCGAGGAAATCGAACAGGCCGAGGGTGAAGAGGCGCGCGAACGGCAGGAGCGGGACGTGGAGCAGCAGCGCGAGGAGCGCGCACACCAAGAGACGGCCCGGCGAGAGACCGAGACGCTCGATCACGCGGATGGGCACCGGGACACCAGGCGGCAACCACCGCCCTCCCCGAGCGGCGTTCGCCGCTTCAGGCTGTGTCACTGGGTGCACTCCTCCGCGTCTTTTTGCCCACAGGCCGGACCTCGCCGAGTCGCGTCTTCACACCCTATCACGCCGGGCGCTGGTGGCATGGTCCTGGCTGTAGGACGTTGGGCGAACGCCAAACATGCCCGTCGAGATCGGGCTTTGTCGGAGCTTCATCGACCTGGCCAGCCAGGAAAAAATTGGCGTCGACACCGGACAGCCGAGTAGTAGACCTTGGCTCCCCGAAACAGCCTTCGGGCGCTTGGAGACTCGCATCGCATGGGATCGGCTCGACGCCAGGACCAGGCTCGCCCCGAAAAGGCGGGCGACGGCAAGCGCAAGCGGGCGTCATCTCCGCGCAGCCGGTGGGCCGCACCGGCGGTGGGCTTCGTGCTCGCCCTCGCCGGAGGGAGCCTGGCCTTCACCGGGCTCGGCGGCGGGGTCGGCTGCAGCAGCGAAGACGCTCCGCCCGCCTCGCGGTTCAGCGCGCCGAGCGGCGACGCCGTCGGCCCCGCAGGAACGGCGGTCGCCACCGCCGCGGCGACGGCCCAGGGCTCGGGCTCGGCCGTGGAAGCCCAGCCGACCGCGTCGGCGAGCGCGAGCGCCGTCGTCCTGACACCGGACGCGCCGTACGACGGCCCGCTCCTCGGAGCGATGGCCTTCCAGACACCCATCTACCCGGAGCCGCGCTTCTCGGACGAGCGGCTCGGGTACATCCGGCAGGGCGGCAAGGTCCCCGTCAAGGACAAGCCCATCAAGCGCTCGAACTGCAAGCAGGGCTGGTACGAGCTCGTCGAGGGCGGCTACGTCTGCGGCAAGTACGCGACGTTGGATCTCGAGCACCCGCGCGTGAAGCTAGGCGTCCGTCAGCCCGATCTCGCGGCCATCTTGCCGTACCAATACGCCTACAACCGCTTCCACGGCACGCCGCTCTACAAGACGCTCCCGACGCGCGACGAGATGCTGAAGTACGAGCCCTACCTCGTGAAGAAAGAGGAGGAGCCGAAGAAGGAAGAGGCGACCGACCCGGAACAGGAGCGGCGCAAGGGCAAACACGCGCCCGAGGCCGAAGGGGGCGCCGTGCCCGGCAGCGGCGACGTCAAGGCGGAAGAAGCGGTGGCCGCCGTCGAGAAGCTCGATACGGGCACGCCCGCGCCCGAAGAGGCGGCAGCGGAGGCAGCCCAGCCCAAGCCCTGGTGGCAGCAGGACGAAAAGGACAAGGACAAGAAGCCCGTCGTCACGCTGGCGGAGCTCGAGCAAGACGCCGACGGCAACCTGTCGAAGCGCATGGTGAAGGGCTTCTTCATCGCGGTCGACAAGACCTTCGGCTGGAACGACAGGCTCTGGTACCGCACGACCGGCGGCCTGCTCGCGCCCACCGACCGGATGTGGATCAACAAACCGCCCGAGGCAAAAGGCACGGAGTGGCCCGAGGACGCGAAGGCCGTCTTCTTCATGCTGAGCGACAAGGGTCAGAAGTACGAGCTCTCGAAGGACCAGAAGTCGGCCAAGGAGAAGGGCAAGCTCGCTCGGCATACGGCCGTGCCGCTCACGGGGAAGACGATCGAGATCGGCGAGGAGACCTACCGCGAGAGCACGCAGGGCTTCTGGGTCCGCGACAAACAAGGGACCATCACCGAACCGGGCGCCCGCCCGAGCGACGTGGGCGCGGACGAGAAGTGGGTCGACGTGAACCTCACGAAGAAGACGCTCGTGCTCCTCGTCGGTGACAAGCCGGTCTACGCGGCGCTCATCTCGCCCGGCAAGCGCTCGCGCAACAAGAAGAAGGACCACGCCACGCCCACCGGCGCCTGGCGCATCCGCGAGAAACACGTCGCGGTGACGATGGACGGTGACGGCGCCTCGGGCGACCTGCCCTACTCCATCGAAGACGTGCCTTACGTCGCGTACTTCAAGGGCTCGTACGCGCTGCACGGCGCGTTCTGGCACCAGAACTTCGGCCGCGAGATGAGCCACGGCTGCGTGAACCTCGCGCCGAACGACGCGAAGTTCGTCTTCAACTGGGTGGAGCCGCGCACGCCGCGCGGCTGGCACGGCGTCTTCTCGAGCTCCGATCGCCCCGGAAGCATGGTCGTCATCCACGAGTGACGCTTGACGCTGCCTTCCCTTCCAATAAAGGAAGGGCGAGGCATGGATCAGTTCTCTGCGCATCTCGATCGCGGGTGGGAGCTCGTCCAGCGGGGCGATACACGCGGCGCCGCTGCTTCGGCGCGGCGCGCGCTCGAGCTCGACCCGAGCTCACCCGAGGCCCACAACCTGCTCGGCTTCGTCGCCGCCATGGAGGGAGAAGGCGACGAGGCGATCGAGGCCTATCAGCAGGCGATCGCGCTCGACGAGACCTACCTCGAGGCGATGCTCAACGCGGCCGAGGTCTACATCTCCCCGCTCGGCGACTACGACCAGGCCATCCGCATGTGTGACCAGGCGCTCGACCTGGCCGAGGTCGACGAGGAGGTCATCGACGCGCTTCTGCTCAAGTTCGACGCGCTCATCGGCAAGGCGAACAAGGACGACGCGCGGCGTGTCCTCGCGCAGATCCCGGACGGGCCTTACGAGAACCCGAGCCACCTCTTCCTGGTGGGCCGCGCCCACTACGAGCTCGGCGACGTGGAGAAGGCGCGCACCCTCATCGAGGAGGCCGCCGAGAAGGACCCGCGACACGCGGAGGCGCACTACTACCTCGGCCTCGTGCGCGACGAACTGGGCGACGGCAAGGGCGCGACGATCGCGTTCCTCCGCTCGCGTGAGCTCGATCTCATGCACGGTATGCCCCCGTGGGCGCCGGCCCGGGAAGCGTGGGAGAAGTCGGCCGCGACTGCGTTCGCGCAGCTCAACCCGCTCCTGTCGAAATACGTCGGCGGCGCCGACGTCTACATCTCCGACGTGCCCGGGGTGGAGCTCGTGGCGGAGGGCGTCGACCCGCGCGCGCTGATCCTGCTCGACGGCTTCGACGCCGGGGAGGACGACGGCCTCGGAACCGAGCGTCCCCTGCCCGCTCGCGCGAGCCGCGTGTTCATCTACGCGCTCAACGTCGCGCGGCAGGCGGGCCAACTGGCCGCGATCGACGGCGAGCTCCTGTCGGCGCTCGAGCGCGAGATCACCGCGACCTTCCTCGAGCCGCAGCAGAGCGAGCGGTCCGCCAAAGAGATGAACTGAGGTGCACGGAGTCCAGCCACGCTGGACGGAGTGCACCGAATCCGCCTCTTCGGCCTCAATGACACGATCGTCATCGAAAGACGGCCAGGCTGACCGAGACGCTCTCGTAGCGCGGTGACAGGTCGATCGCGGTCGTGGCGCCCCAGAGCGAGCGGGGCAAGAGCCCGAAGACGTCCCACTCGAAGAGGCGGACCTCGGAGCCGAACGTGAAATGCTGGCGGCCGACACCGCCGAAGCGGTTCGGCTCGTAGTAGCTGCCGGCGCGGAGGATGAGCCAGGTCGGGACGGGCTCCACCTCGACCCCGAAGCGCGGTGAGAAGTTCACGCTCGCGCCCGATCCGCCGATGACGCCCGTCGTGCTGCCCGCGACGGCCTGGCCGAGGAAGCGCTCGACGCTGACCCCGTCGGTCGCCGGCCCGCTGACGAGGACCGAGAGGAGGAGGAGAATGCGGTCGCGCGGGAGGCTCGCGTAGACGTCATCCGCCTCGTCTTCGGCGCGGCGGCGGACGCGCTCGAGCTCCTCTTCTTCGAGCGCGGAGAGGCGAGCGTCCTCCGCGGCGATGGCAGCGTCCACCCGAATGCGCTCCACCGGATCCGAGATGCGCGCGAGCGTTCGATCGCGGTCGGACCGGCGCCGCGCTCGGGCCGCTCCGACGCGAGCCTCCGTCGCGTCGTCGAGGTCGACCGGATCGTCGAAGGCGACCTGGAGCGGCCGCGGGCCGATCTGCACGGCGAAGCCCGTCTCGAGCTCCCAGGGCAGCACTACGCCACGCGGAAGCGTGAAGCTCCCGGATCGGGCGGGCTCTCCCGGTCGCGCGGGCGTCGGAGGATCGAAGGTCGGGTGGCCGTCGACCGCGAACCGGTAGGTCGCGCCGAAGCGAAACGGGACACGCGCCGGACGAACGAGGACGCCGAGCTCGGGCGCTGCGCCCACGTACACGAGGTCGCGGCCGGGCGTGGCGATCCCCATCGTGACGCCACGCGCCCCCGCGCCGAGGGCGAGCTGGCCCCGACCGAGCGCGGCCGCGAGCAGCGCGTGGTAACGACCGATGACGACGGTGGCGGAGCTGCCGCCCGCGTCGGTGAGCTCGTAGGTCTGCAGCTCCGCGTGCAGGCCCGCTCCGAACGCGCCCACCTGCAAGATCGCCCCGCCGTTGAGGTAGACGAAGTCCGAGTAGTCGGAGTCGATCTCGCCGGAGTTATCAAAGTCGTTGTTCTCGAAGATATCGAGCGGGAACGAGAGCGAGCCGCTCACCAAGAGCTCGACGTGACGGAGCGAGTCGAGGGACCGCGACGCGGGGCTCGCCGCGTTCGACACGAGCCCGCCGGTCCCCTCGGCGTAGCCGGCGTAGGCCCCTCCGAGCGAGGTCACGCGGATGGGGCTCAAGAGCGGCCCCTGGAACAAGTCGATGACGTAGTCGTTGGTGGGCAGCGGGTCGGCCACCGCGGCGCGGGGAGCGAGGAGGACCGAGACGAGGGCAATCGTGCCCACGAAGCAGATGCGCGACGCGGTGTGTGCTAGGACGCGGGTGCCCGTGGCGAGCCCGGAGAACACGCCGCCGTCGCCGAGGCGCCAAGGATCCGACCCCGGCGCGCCCCCGCGCGACTCCCTGACCCCAGACGAGATTCGTCGGGGCAAGCGCATCGCTGCGGTCGCGTTCCTGGGTCTCGTTGCCAGCTGGGTCCTCGCCGCGAGCCTACAGATCATCCAGCAGGTCTTGTTCCCCGAGGTGGTCCCTTCCCCCTACCCCAGCTGCGAGGCGGGGCTCAAACAGCTTCGCCGGGCGGTGGACGAGGCCCGCCACTCGGCGGCCGAAGGGGACGAGGACCCGGACGAGGCCCTGGCGCGGTTCCGGACCGCTCTCCAGCCAGAGTGGCGATATCTCGAAGGAATTCGCGCAACCTGCCAGGCGCCGGAAGAGCTGGCCGGGCTCGACGCCTTGGAGCGGCTCCGCTATGCGGAGGAGCACGCAGTTCGCCGAGAAGCGGCGAGCCTGGCTGCGCTCCGCCGACGTGTCGACCTGGGCGTGTCGGGCGCCGGGCAACCTGCAGCCGGCCGCGAACCCAAAGAAGCTCCGAAAGAAACCAAGTGAACGAGAATCCTCCCACGGAAGGCAGCCAGCCGGCCGCCGAGTCAGCCCCCACGTTCGATGTCCTGCCGCTCTCGGACGAGGTCCGCCGAGCGCTCGCGGAGGTCGGGTACACGCACCCCACGCCGGTCCAGGTGGCCGTGTGGGAGCCCGCGACCCGAGGCAAGGACGCCGTCGTGCAGGCGCGGACGGGGACCGGCAAGACCGCGAGCTTCGGTCTGCCGATCGTCGATCACATCGTGCGGCGCTCCACCGCGGCCGTGCAGGCGCTCGTGCTCTGCCCCACACGCGAGCTCGCGCTGCAGGTCGCGGCGGAGCTCGAGCGGCTCGGCAAACACCGCGACGTGAAGATCCTGCCCATCTACGGCGGCGCTTCGATGGAGCGGCAGATCTCCGGGATCCAGGCCGGGGCCCAGGTCGTCGCAGGGACGCCGGGGCGCGTGCTCGATCACATCCGCCGCGGCACGCTGAACACGAGCGCGATCAAGCTCCTCGTCCTCGACGAAGCGGACGAGATGCTGTCGATGGGCTTCGAGCGCGAGCTCTCGGCGATCCTCGAGGCGCTGCCGCCGTCGCGCCAGACGCTCCTGTTCTCGGCCACCGTCCCGCCGGACATCGAGCGCATCGCGAAAAATCGCCTCAAGAACCCCGAGTTCGTCACGCTCTCGGGCGATCACATCGGCGCGCTCGAGATCGACCACTACACGTACCTCGTCCAGGCCGACAAGATCGGCTCGCTCGTGCGGGTGCTCGAGTCGGAGAACCCGGAGAACGCCATCATCTTCTGCAACACGAAGGAAGAGACCGAGACGGTGACGGCGGCGCTCAACCAGCGCGGCTACGACGCCGACTGGCTGAACGGCGACCTGCCGCAAGGCGACCGTGAGAAGGTCATGGCCGCCACGCGCGAGGGCCGGCTGCGGTTCCTCGTCGCGACCGACGTGGCCGCCCGCGGGATCGACGTCTCGCACGTGACCCACGTCATCAACTACGACTTCCCGATGGACGCGGAGTCCTACGTGCACCGCACGGGCCGCACGGGCCGGGCGGGCCGCACGGGCACCGCGATCTCGCTCATCACCCCGCACGACATCGGCAGCCTCTATTACCTCCGCCTCACCTACAAGATCCGGCCTGTCGAACGGCAGATCCCGACGACGGAGGAGCTGCGGACGCGCGCCGAGACCGATCTGCTCTCGATGTTGGCCGAGACCCTCGCGTCGAAGGGCAACGACCTCGACGACCGAGCGCTCGCTCGCCGGCTGCTCTCGCACGATCAGAGCGAGATGCTGGTGGCCGGCCTCCTGCGCACCTACCTCGATCAGGCGCCGAAGGCGCAACAGGACGCGGACCGGCTCCGCCGGCAGCCGCGCCGCGCCTCCATCAAGCGGCGGCCCGACGCGCCGGGGCGCGCGGAGCGCTCGCGAGCGCCCGCCGTGGAGGAGCCCGTCGCCGCCGCGACGCAGCAGCCGTCCACACCGGGTGTTCCCGGTCTGGTCGCGCCCGCCCCGACCGGACCGGCTCGGGAGCGCGACCGTGATCGTGACCGTCCGCGCCGCGGCCGGGAGCACGACCGCGATCGTCCGGCGGGCCCGCGTCGTTCCCACGATCGTCCGCCCCGTGAGGGCGGCGCGCGCGATTTCACGCAGTGGAGCCCGCCCGAAGAGGAAGGCGACGACGAGCCGCTGCTGCCGACGCGCGACAGGCGACCCGGACGTGGCCCGGGCGATCGGCCGCAGGGTGATCGGCCGCACGCGCAGGCTGATCGGCCGCAGGGCGATCGGCCGCAGGCCGACCGCCCCAACGAGCGCGTGCACGCCGACCGCCCGCAGGGCGATCGACCCGCTCGACGCGAGCCGCGCGAGCCGCGCGAGCCCGCGATCGAGAGCACACCTGCCCCCGTCGTCGACGACGTCCCCTACGTGGAGCTCTTCGTCGGTGTCGGCCGCCGCGACAACGCCCGCGCACAGGACGTGCTCCGCGCCCTCGTCGAGACGGCCGGGCTCGACAAGGACCACATTCGCCGCATCCGGGTCCGCGATCGGCACACCTTCGTCGGTGTCCGCCGCGACGACGCCGAGAAGGCGATCGCGGGGCTGAGCGGGTCGACGATCGGCACGAAGTCGAGCGTCAACGTCGAGCTGGCGCGCGAGCGCTCCGCCGACGACCTCGCTGCAGCCGTCGAGAGCTGACCGCCGGCCGCTCGCCGTTCACCCCTGCGCGGTGCCCTGCTGGGCGCGAAGCCAGCGCATGAGCTCGCGTTGGTGGCGTGTGGCGCCGCCTCGAAGGGCGGCGCGGAGCACGGTCACGGCCGAGTCGATCTCGCCCGTCCGCGCGAGCGCGTGGGCGTAGCTCGCTGCGGTGTCGGGGCAACGCGGCTCGGCCTCGTACGCGACCTTGAGGAGCGGGACCGCCTCGTGTGGCTTGCCGAGCACGACGTCGTAGAGGTGGCCGAGGTTGTGCGCGTACCGTGGCTCGCCCGGCGCGATGCGCAGCGCGCGCTCGTAGCAGCGGATGGCGAAGCGGCAGTTGTCGAGGATGGACTGGGCGAGCCCGAGCGCGGCCCAGGCCGCGTGGTCGGCCGGCTCGTGCGCGAGGAGGTCGCGGGCGACGAGCGACGCCTTCCACGGCGAGGTCGGAGCCCAGGTGAGCGCGAGGTTCCGCAGGGCGAAGCGCCAGGTGGCGCTCCCGGGCTCCACCTCGCGGGCCAACCCGAGCAGCTGAGGCACCAACCGCTCCGGGGACTCCCCGGCCCAGAGCGCGCGGGATATCGCGCGCACGGTGGCGTCGGTGTGCTCGGCCAGCCTCGGCATCGCTCTTCTTTGATAACGGACCGTCGCCGCCCGAGCCAAGGGAAGTTGCCTTCGACCACCTTTCGGTCGTCGGTTCGTGCATTCCTGATTGACAGGACGAGCCCCTCCTCGTCCTCCGGGCACGAAAGAGCGTTGCGCGCGGGAGCCGGACGCTCCAAAAGCGGGGCATGCGAATCTGCGCTCGAGCGCTCCTCGCGTTGACCGTCACGGCGATCACGGGCGCGGTCTTCGCGCAGCCCGCCGCCCCGGCGGAGCCCCCCGCCGAGCCGCCCGTGACGCCGAAGCCGATCGCGCTCGACGACCCGATGCTGGACGACGTGCCGGACGCCCCCAAGACGCTCACGAGCTGGCGGCAGGCGCTCGCGCTCTCGTCGGCCGAAGACGCCGACTACTCCATCTCGCTCTTCGAGATCGAGCGCGCGCGCGGCGACGAGCGTCGCGCCCTCGCCGGCACGCTGCCCACGCTGACCGGGACCGGCAACGTCACGCTCCACATCATCCGCTCCGAGATCACCTCGCTCGACTTCGACACCGGAACGCCGACCACGATCACGGTCCCCTCCTCGCCCACGGCGTCGGCCTCGCTGAGCCTCCGCCAGCCGCTCATCGCGCCGCGCGTCTGGTACGGCATCGGCACGGCGGAGAAGGTGACCGAGGCGGCCGAGGCGTCGGCCGAGGACACACAACGCAGGCTCGTGGGGCGCGTCGCCTCGGCGATCGTCGCGGTGGTCACGGCCGAGCGGATCGCGGAGACGAACCGGGTCGGCTTGCGCGCGGCGCTCGAGCGTCTCGCGCTCCAGAAGAGGCGGCTCGAGCTCGGGTCGGGCACGACGCTCGACGTCGTCCGGTTCGAGCAAGACGTCGTCGCGGCCCGCGCGACGCTCATCCAGGGCGACGAGGATCTCCGGCGGTCTCGGGAGGCGCTCGGGCTGGCGCTCGGCTCGGTGGAGCCGTACGGGGTCTCGCGGGAGATCTCGATCAACGAGATCGAGGCGACGATCGGAAAGATCTGCAAGTCCGACTCGCTCGACTCCCGAGCCGACATCCGCGCGCTCACGATCCAGCGCGAGATCGCCGAGCGTAGCGTCACCGACGCCGACCTCCTCTATTCCCCGACCGCAGACCTGAGCTCGACGTTCACGTACTCGAGCGAGGATCTGATCGGGAACAAGAACTACTCCTGGAACATCCAGGGGCTCCTGACGATCCCCATCTGGGACGGCGGCGCTCGCTACGGGATCCATCGGAGCGCGGTGGCGACGGTTCGGCAGCAGGAGGAGCGCCTCGACGCGGCCAAGCGCAGCGCCCGGGTGGAGGTCACCCAGGCCCAGCGCGCGGTGACCGTCGCCAAGAACGCGCTCACCGTGGCGCAGCGCGCGCGCGATCTCGCGGCCGAGACCGACCGGCTGGCGCAGCGCGCGTTCGAGGCCGGCGCCGTCACCAGCTTCGACCTCGTCGACGCGTCGCGACGGCTGCGCGAGGCGGAGCTGTCGCTCGCCGTCCGCGAGCTGGAGCTCGTGCGCGCGAAGATCGCGTCGGTCCTCGCGACGGCGAGCTGCACGACCCAGTGAAAGTCCACCTCGTCGACGTGACCAGTTCAACCGCCGGCCCCTTCGGGTTAGAAGGCCGGCCATGATCGTTCTGTCGAGCTACGTCTCGGGCACGTGGAAAAAAGGCGACGGTGCGGGCCAGGTCCTCGTCAACCCGGCCACCGAAGAGCCGCTCGCCGAGACGAGCACGCGCGGGATCGACCTCGCGGCCGCGCTCGACTTCGCGCGCGACGAAGGTGGTCCGGCGCTTCGGGCGCTCACCTTCGCCGAGCGCGGCGAGCTCCTGCGCGCGATGAGCCGCATCATCCACCAGAACCGTGACCACCTCCTCGACGTCGGCATGGAAAGCGGCGGCGTGACCCGCAGCGACGCGAAGTTCGACGTCGACGGCGCGATGGGGACGCTCGCCTACTACGCCGATCTCGGCAAGGAGCTCGGGTCCCGCAAGTGGCTGACCGATGGAGACGCGGTGCAGCTCGGGCGGAGCCCCAGGTTCGTGGGCCATCACCTGCTCCTGCCTCGCCGCGGCGTCGCCGTGCACGTCAACGCGTTCAATTTCCCCGCCTGGGGCTTCGGTGAGAAGGCAGCCTGCGCGCTCCTCGCCGGCATGCCTGTCTTCGTGAAGCCCGCGACGAGCACGGCGCTCCTCGCGCACCGCATCTTCGAGCTGATCGTCGAAGCGAAGGTCCTGCCCGAGGGCGTCGCGTCCCTCCTCACCGGGCCGGCGGGCGATCTCGTCGAGCATCTCCGCGGAGAAGACGTGCTCTCGTTCACCGGCGGTGGCTCCACGGCGACGACCCTCCGCTCGGTCCAGCCCGTCGTTCGGGACTCGGTCCGCGTGAACGTCGAGGCGGACAGCCTGAACGCCGCGATCCTCGGCGCGGACGTGGAGCCGGGCTCGGACACGTTCAACGGCTTCTTGCGCGACGTCTTCCGCGACATGACCCAGAAGACCGGCCAGAAGTGCACCGCGATCAGGCGCGTCTTCGTCCCACGGGACCGCGCGGCCGGCGTGGTCGAGGAGCTCGTCGAGCGCCTGCGCGGCGTCGTCGCCGGCAACCCGAAGACCGACGGCGTGACGATGGGCCCCGTGGCGACCGCGGCCCAGGCCCGCGACGTGAAGGCAGGCCTCGAGCTGCTCCGGGCGGAGTCGCGCGTCGCCTTCGGCGACGGCCCGTTCGAGCCGGTGGGGGTGCCGGCCGGCAAGGGCTTCTTCGTCCCGCCCACGCTCTTCGTGCAGGAGTCGGCGGCGGCGGCGAAGAACGCGCACGCGCACGAGGTCTTCGGTCCCGCGGCCACGGTCTTCGCGTACGACTCGACGGACGAGGTGATCACCCAGGTCCGCCGAGGCGGAGGTGGCCTTGTCTCCAGCGTCTACGCCGACGACAAGGCGCTCGCGACCGAGCTGGTCTTGGGGATCGGCTCGTCGCTGGGGCGCGTCGTGGCCATCAGCGCGAAGGTCGTCGACCAGGCTCCTGGCCCGGGCACGGTGTTGCCCCAATCGATCCACGGCGGCCCCGGCCGGGCGGGCGGCGGCGAGGAGCTCGGCGGCGTGCGCGGGCTCGGCTTCTACTCCCAGCGCGTCGCCGTCCAGGGCGATCGGCCCTTCATCGACGGTCTCACGGGCGCCAAGGGCTGACCGCGACGGCCGTGGCTTCCGGCCCTCACCCCAGGGGAGCCGGCGGTGTCCTGGGTCCCTCTCGAGGGCTCGGGACACCTAGAAGTCGCTGCCCGTTTTCCCGAGCTGGTAAAGTGCCTCCGTCATGACCGCGAGCCAGCCCCTCCTCGGCCGAACGCTCGGCGGGCGGTTCAAGATCACCAGCCATCTGGGCGAGGGGGCGATGGCGAGCGTGTTCCGCGGGGTCGACCTCTCCCGTCAGACCGACATCGCGATCAAGGTCATGCACCCGCACCTCGCGCAGGACCGCACCTTCACCGGGCGGTTCAAGCGGGAGGCGCAGGCCGCCTCGATGATCAAACACGCGAACAGCGTCGCCATCTTCGACATCGGCGAAGAGCAGGGCGTGCACTTCATCGTGATGGAGCTGTGCCCCGGCCGGGACCTGCGCGAGACGCTGCGCATCGACAAGCGGCTGAGCGAGCCGCGCGCGGTCCGGATCGTCGCTTCCGTGTGCGAGGCCCTGCACGCGGCCCACCAGCTCGGCGTCGTCCACCGCGATCTCAAGCCCGAGAACGTGATGGTGCTCTACGACCCCTCGTCGCAGCGAGACGCGGTGAAGGTGCTCGACTTCGGCATCGCCAAGCTCGTCGACTCGCAGCCAAAGGTGCGCGTCAGCGGCGAGACCGACAGCGATCCGCCCCCTGCCCTCACGCAGTTCGGGGTCGTCGTCGGTACCCCCGCGTACATGAGCCCGGAGCAGTGCCGCGGGCAGAGCCTCGACGGGCGGAGCGACCTGTACACCTGCGGCATCCTGCTCTACCAGCTCGTCACCGGGCAGGTCCCCTTCGACTCGCCGAGCCCGCTCGAAACGGCGGGTAAACAAGCCTTCGAGCCGCCGCCTCCGCCCAGCAGCATCCTCCCGACGATCAACCGGGATCTGGAGGCGATCATCCTCAAGACGCTCTCGAAGAGCCCGGCCGAACGACCGCAGACGGCCATGGAGCTGCGCGAGACGCTCGTCGGGTGGCTCGACGCCCAGGGGGAGATCGAGCGCGCGGCGCCGGCCAACGTGGATCTGCGCGCCCTCGGCAAGACGATGCCGATGAAGGCCATGGCCGCGAGCGTGGAGGACTTCCTCAAGCAGCGCGGCATCCAGGGCCCCTTCCAGCCGCAGGCCGCGGCGGAAGTCCCCCTCGCGCCGATCGCAGGCTCGCGAGGCCAGCTCGGGACGACAATCCCCAACGACGCCCCCCAGCCCGCCGCGCCCGCGCCGCCGATGCCGGTGCCCGCGGCTCCGCCGCCGCCCGTGGTCGGCCAAGGCCTCCCGCAGCCGCTTCCCCCAGACGCGGCGGCCGCGCCCGACGGGCGTTACCCCCCGCCCCCTGCTCCGCTCGTCACGCCGCCGCCCGAGCCGGAGAAAAAGGGTCTGGGTCTCTCCGGGTGTCTGTTCCTGGTCCTCGCGGTCGTCGCCGGCGTCGCGGTCGGCGTCACCGCGTTTCGGTTTCTGCCGGCGACGCTTCCCTGACCGCGCCGTCGGCGGCCGGGCTCTCCCGACTCGGCCGCGTGAGCGCGGCCCCGAGGGCCGCGAGGCGTTTCTGCGCGCCGGCCCCCACGCTCGCCGTCGGCGCCGTCTCCGCTTCGAGCGCAAACGCGCGCGAGGCCGCGCGCACCCCGGCCACGAGCGCTCGCCGCGCGCCCGGCCCCACGAGGTCTTCGGGGTTGGTGACGGCGAGGGCGACGCCCTCGAGCGCCGAGGCCACCATGGCCACCGCGTCGGGCGGCGCGACGACGCCGAGCTGCTCGGCGAGGCGGAGCGTGATGACACCCGCGAGGCGGGTCACGAGGCGCTCCCCCGCAAACGTCCGCGCGCCGATCTCGTCGCGAACGCCCTCGCCGAGCTGGGTCAGCGGCCGCAGATCCGCGTCGAGCGCGCGACGCTCGACCTCGGTCGCTCCCTCTAGCCAGGCCGCAGCCTCCTCCGCCTCCTGGGCCAGGCGCGCGGCCGCCGCGCGCAGCGCCTCCGCGCGCGCCCGCTCCTCCGCGCCGCGCCGGCTCTCGGCCTCCGCGCGATCGTTCACGATGGCTCCGAGCTCGGACACGATGCGCGCCGCCTTGCGCCGCATCGACCGCTCCCGCAGCTCGTCTGCGCGATCGACGACGACCTCGTTCAACATCGACTCCACCGCCGGCCAGTTGGAGCGCTCGAGCGCCGCCTCGTCGCCCAGACGCCCCGCGAGGGCGAGCTTCGCGCTGAAGCCGAGGACGCCGGCGTGTGGCTCGAGCCCGATCTCCGCGAGGCCCTCCTTCGTGTGCGAGAGCACGCGGCCCAGATTGTCGGTCCCCAAACGATCGAGCTTGTTGAGGAGCACGAGCACGGGGATGCCGAGCTCGGTCACCTCCTTCAGGATCGCGGCCTCGCTCGCCTTCATCGCCCCGGTTCCGTCGAGGAGCCAGACGACCAGGTCGGCCTCCTCGAACGCGCCCCGCGCCTCCTTGGCGTGCTCGGGATCCGGCGCGTTGAAGCCGGGGGTGTCGAGCACCTCCACCCAGCGAAGCCGCTCGATGGGGGCATAGATCTGCACGCGGTCGATGCGCGCGCCCTCCTCGCGGAGCTTGGCGAGCGTGGGCTTCAGGCCCTCGTGAGGGACGACGCGGTCGGCCGCGCCGCGCACGAGGACGCGAACGAAAGGATCGGGCGCGTACGCGACGCGGTGGAGCGTCGCCGTGGTCGGCAGGATGCCTGTCGGCGCGACGTCGACACCGAGCAAGGCGTTGATGAACGTGCTCTTGCCCGCGTTGAACTCGCCAACGACCGCCGCGACGATCGGCTTCTTTCGCTCCGCGACGAGCGACTCCACGTGCACCAGGTCCTCGACCGTGCCGAACGAGCGCGCCGCACCGAGCAACATCTCCACGACCACCGGCCAGGTCTGCGGCGACTCCACGAGGGCGCGCGCGGCGCGCGCCCGGAGGTCGTCCGCCCACCCTTCCACCTCTCCTGTCGCCCCTTCGAGCAGCTCGAAGACGCGCGCGGGCTCGCCCGCGGCGAGCGCCCGGCCCGCCGCCAGCACCTGCTTGGCCTGCTCGGGAACCGCCATCGGACGGCGGTCCGCGAGCGCCGCGAGCGCGGGCTCGTCGCGCGCATCGAGCGCGAGCCGCAGGAGCGCCCGCTCCGCGCCCGCGTCGCCGCCGGCCAGCGCGCGCACGAGCGCCGCCCGCGCGTCGCCGCGACGACCTTCCGCGAGCGCAAAGGAGGCCGTGAAGATCGGCTCGTCCGAGAGACCGGCCCCTGCCGCCACCGCGCGCAGGTCGGCGAGGAGGACCGCGTCGGTGGTCGACGCGACGACCGTCGCCAGGAGCTCGCGCGCGCCGGGCGCGTCCAGCACGAAGGCGCGCACCGCCAGCGACGTCGCCCGCGCCCGCACCATCGCGTCGGACTCCGCCGTCGCCCACAGGCTCCGCGCGAGGACCGCGGCGCGCCGCCCGGGCTCGCGTTCCTCGAACGGCCCGTCCTCGCCGAGGGCCTCGTCGAGGGACGACGCGATCTCGCGCGCCTCCGCGCTCGCCCCGCGGGCGAGCGCACACTCCGCCCGACGCAGGAGCGCCGGCTCGTCGCGGCCCTGGAGCGGCGCCGGGATCCGGTCCAGCCAGCGCAGCGCGCGCGCCGCGTCGCCCACGGCGAGGTCCATGTCGCAGAGGTCGAGCAAGGCCCGCCGCGACGAGACCCGGTCGTCGCGCGCCGCGGCCGCGCGCTCGAGCGCCTCGCGAGCTTGGGGGTCGCCGACGCGGTGGGCCGCGCGACCGAGCCGCAGCCAGACGTCCCCCCGCCACGGCACGGCTCGTGACAGCTCCGTCAGCGCCTGGACCGCCTCGTGGTCCAGCCACGCGGCCTCGGCCGCGTCGGCCCACAACGCGAGGCCCAGCGGCGAGCCCGGGACCTTGACGAGGATCGCGCGCGCGTGCTCGCGCGCGTCGAGCGGACGGCCGCGCTCAAGCATGAGCTCCGCCGCGCGTCTGTCCCCCTCGAGCCCCCGCGCGAGGATCTCCACGCGCTCGGCCAGCCGCGAAATACTCTCGAAGAGAGGCGCCACGGCGCGAGAGCTTACACCGAACGCCTCGCGTTGCGTCTTCGGGCCCTGCTCGCGTGGCCGTCTGTGCGGGGCGCGCGCGCGTCTTCGGGGACGGCTCAGCGCCGCCGTAGAACCACGTACCGGAGGCGCCCGGTCGTCACGAGCACGGGCGCCATGCGCTCGCCGAGGCCGGGCGAGAGCGCCACCCAGCGCTCGACGCCCCTCGCGAAGGGCCAGCGCGTCCAGTCCTCGCCGTCGGTCGGGCCGTCGCCGAGCAGGAGCACGAGCGTGTCGACCTCCCGCGCGGCGAAGATCTCGTCCGGGATCGGCTTCGACGTGTGACCGCCCGGCAGCACGGCGATCATCGGGTCGGTCACGCCCGCGAAGTCGACCACGCTCGCGCGCGGCGCCGCCGCGCCGACCCAGCCGATGTCGAGCGTCCCGATCACCTTCGAGCCTGCGAGCACCTCGCGCGTCTGCTCGATCACCGCTTGCCTGTCGGCCAGCACGCGCCGGGCGCGAAAGCCCGGCCCCGTCCAGACGAAGGCCTCGAGCGCGAGGGCGAGCGCGAGCGCCACCCAGGGCGCCGGCGCCCAGCGCCCGAGGCGGCGGTCCGGCCCGCCGCCGCCCAGCATCTCGGCGGCGAGGATCGCGACGCTCGGCAGGACCGGGACCGCGAGCCGGCTGAGGGGCATCCAGTCGCCGCCTGCGCCCGCGATCGCCAGGAAATGGATCCAGATCGCGGCGAAGAGCCACCTGCCAAAAGGCGAGAGCGCGCGCCACCCCATTGGCACGGCCACGGCGAGCGGGCCGGCCAGGAGGAAACACGCGAACGCGTACGCGGCGCCGGCGCCGAGGCTCGACTGCTTCGCGACCGCCGCGAGCGGCGCCGCCCGACCGAACAGGCCGAAGCGCGCGATCGCGACCGAGACGAACGGTGCGACGACGAGCGCGAGCCGGCCGAGCGTCCCGAGGCTCGGTACGAGGGCCTGGCTCCCGGCGGCGCCACCCCGCGCGTCGGGCACGCCACCGACCAGCGCAAACGGCAGGAGCTCGGGCCGAAGCCCGGCGGCGACCGCGAGGAGCGCAGGGCCGAGCGGCTCGGCTCGCGCTGCGTGGCGGAGCGCGACGCCGGCCGTGACGAGGCCACACACGAGCCCGGTCTCCAGCCCCGCGCTCGACCACGCGGCGAGCGGCGCCGAGAGCGCGAGGAGCAGGAGCGCGAGCCAGCGCCCGCGGCCGCCCGGCAGCCCCGCGATGCGCCAACCGACGAACGCAGCCCCGACGATCCACGCGACGAGCCCGATGACACGTGCGGCGCCGAGCGCGCGCTCCGCGCTCTCGGCCGCGAACGGCGCGAGCAAATGCGCGAAGCCGAGCGGCGTCACGCCGTCCGTCGAGGGGCCGCGCGCGTTGAACACGTAGCCTTCTCCCGTCGCGAGGTGGTGCGCGTAGCGCGCGACGATGAGCGCGTCGTCGACCGTGAAGCCCCAGAGGACCGCCGCCGGCAACGCGGCCGCGAGCGCCGCTGCCGCGACGCCCCGGTACGGCGCGCCGCTGGTCCCCTGGAACCAACCTCTCTTGAAGAATTCGGGCCGCCCCTGACGGGGCGACGGCGGCCCGAATTCTCGGGCGAGGTGTTGGTCTGTCCCAGAGGGGACTCGTTCTCCCCCGCGCGGAAACGCCGTTTCCGCGCCGCTAGCTCGCGTCCCTGGCATTGTCCACTCCACGACGAAACGGTCCGAAAAGTTAGAGAAAGCCCCCCACGCTCCTAGCATCTCGGTCGGATGATCGGAGAGTCCGCCGCGCCTCTAACGCACAAGGGCGCCCCAGACCAGGTCGAAAGATGGCTCACGCTGCTCGAGCACGCCGCGCCGGCGCTCGATCACGCTGCGCTCGCCCGCGTCGTCGGGGCGATGCCCTCCGGGCAAGCGCTCTGTGATCTGGCCGAAGCGCTCGGCGATCTCGGGCGCGGCGTACGGCGGCGAGCCGCCGTGCGCGTGCGTGCAGGTGACGAAGCGTTCGAGGTCGGCCTCGAGCGCTCGGGTAACCTGACGCTCGCGAGCGTCTACGGGTCGGGCGCAAACGTCACCCTGCACCGCTTCGAGGCGCCCGTCGACGCCGCGGGCCTCAGCCGCGCGCTCGCGGCGGAGCTCGAGCGTCGGTCGGGCCTCGCGCCCGCGCGGGAGGTGGATCGCCTCGCCGCGGCCGGCCGCGCCCTCGGGGCGGCCCGCTTCGACGACGAGGCCTCGCCTCTGCTCGAGAGCGTCGTCATCGAGCCCAGCGACGAGCTGCCGTTTGCGTTCGGGGCCGAGCTCGCCCTCCGCGCACACCCGCAGACGACCTCGAACGGGGGCGGTGTCCTCCGCACCGAGGTGTTGCCGTTGCTCTTCAAAGGGCGGCTGCGCGTGGTGGCCAGCGACCACACGCGGGACCTCGCGGACGTCCACGTCTTCCTCCTCGCCGAGAAGCTCGTCGATCTCGCGCTCGAGGCGCTCGACGCGAGCGCGAGGCTGCGGCCTCTCTGGCGCAAGGTCGAGGCGGGCGGCGTGCTCGCCGGAGTCCGCCTCGTCGGCGGACGCGGGCGCGGCACGCGCGACGTGATGGCCTTCTCTCTCGCGCCGGTCCGCCGGTCGGGCCCTCGCATCGAAGGCTGGACCTTCCCGTCGCTCGAGCTCGGCTCGTTCGCCGGGGCGGTGGCGGACTTCGGTCGGTCGCTCGCTCGCACGCTGCTCCGCTGGGACCGCACGCAGACCCACAACCTCCGCATCGTCGAGCTGAAGAGCCGCCTGCGCGAGATCTCCGAGATGTGCCGCGAGATGGACCACGACGACACGCTGGTCAACACCTCGCCGGAGAGCTACCGGGCCTACGCCACCGCCAACCAGGCGCCCCAGCCTCCCCGCGCGGACCTGAGCGCGGCGCGGCTGCGCTTCGCGCCGAAATGGACGGCGGCCGTCCCCGCCATCGATCTCCGCTCGATCTTCCTCTGCGGCGACGCGTTCGTCGTGGGCTCGTCGCGCGAGGTCTCCTGCATCCACCGCAGCCAGGGAACGATCGCCTGGACGCGGCCCGCGGCCCGCGGCGTCAGCGTGATGACCCCCTCGGGCCTCGCGCGGATCGACGAGAGCGGAACGCTCTCGGTCATCGACGTCGCGAGCGGGGAGCTCCGCTCCACCCTCCGCCTCGAGCCACGCGTCGGCGGCCCGATCACCGGCGCCGTCATCAGCGCGCCCGGCCTGCCGCGGATGCTCGTCGTCTCCGAGGGGCGGCGACGCCTCTGCGGGGTGGACCTCGAGGCGGGCGAGATCGTCTGGCGCCTCGCGACCCGGCGGGGCGGGACCTTCCGCTTCAAGCGCGCCGGCCGCCTTGTCGTCGTGTCCGCCGGCGAGCAAGGCCTCTTCGCCGTCGACGTCGTCACCGGCGAGGTCGTCTGGCGTTTCCGGGCGCGGCTCCGGTTCTCGGCGACGCCGAGCATCTGCGACGACTCGCTCTTCGCCATCGCCGGCGACGCCGCCCTCTCCGGCGGCGGCTCGACCCGGCTCTTCCACCTCGACCCGTGGTCCGGCACGCTCCGCTGGAGCGTCGACCTGCCGGGGCACGCGCGGCCGGTCGGCGCGCCCCACGTGGGCCGGCGGACGGTCCTCGTCGTCACGATGGGCGCCCGCGGCTCGCAGCTCGTCGCCTTCGATCGGGCGACCGGAGAGCTGCTCTACGCCCGCGAGGCGTGTCGCGGCGGCGCGGCCGCCCTCCTCGTCGACGACCTCGCCATCCTGAACTCGGAGCTGGGTGAGCTCTCCGCGTTCGGCGCAAACGACGGCGAGCTCCGGTATCGTCACGTCTTCTCCGAGCCCCTCGAGGGCGACCGCCCGCGTCGTCTCGAGCCGGTCCTGCGCTCGGGCGCCCTGTTCGTCCCGCAGAGCCAGGTCCACGTGGTCAGGCCGGCCGACGGGCGCGTCGTGGGCGTCATCGACACCGACCTCGTGGCCGATCTGCTCCGCGTGGATGAGCGGTGTGACGTGTACGTCGCCGAGGAGAGCGGCCATGTCGCCGCCTTCTCCGCCGTGGCTCGCCTCTCGGTCGTCAAATAGCGGGCCGGACCCCTCGATCGGCGGCGGCGTCGTCACGCCGCCGCCGAGCTGTGCTACGCCCGGGCCATGCATCTTGCGATCGTCGGAACGGGTTACGTGGGCCTCGTCGCGGGGGCCGGTTTTTCGGATTTCGGCAACGACGTGGTCTGCTGTGACGTCGACGCCGACAAGATCGACCGACTGAACCGAGGCGAGATCCCGATCTACGAGCCCGGGCTCGACGATCTCATCCGCCGCAACATGAAGGCCGGTCGCATCCGCTTCACGACGGACATCGCCGAGGCGATGCGCGCCGCCGAGGTCGTCTTCACCGCGGTGGGCACGCCCCCCGCCGCCGACGGCTCGGCCGATCTCTCGGCGGTCTACAAGGTGGCTGAGACCTTCGGGAAGACGATCGACAAATACAAGGTCATCGTCAACAAGAGCACCGTGCCGGTCGGCACCGCGGACAAGGTCCGCGAGATCATCTCGTCGGTCACGAAGGTCCCCTTCGCGGTCTGCTCCAACCCCGAGTTCCTCAAGGAGGGGGCCGCGATCGCCGACTTCATGAAGCCTGACCGTGTCGTCATCGGCAGCGACGACCCGCGCGCCCTCGACATCATGCGGCAGCTCTACTCGCCCTTCGTCCGCACGCAGGACCGCATCCACGTGATGGACGCGCGCTCGGCCGAGCTGACGAAATATGCCGCGAACGCCATGCTCGCGACCCGCATCTCGTTCATGAACGACCTCGCGCTCCTCGCCGAGAAGGTGGGCGCCGACATCGAGCTCGTCCGGAAGGGCGTCGGCTCCGATACGCGCATCGGCCCGAAGTTCCTCTTCCCCGGCCCCGGCTACGGCGGCTCCTGCTTCCCGAAGGACCTCTCCGCGCTCGTGCACCTGGCCGATCAGGTCGGCCACGGGCTCGACGTCGTCCGTGCGGTCGAGGCCGTCAACAAGCGGCAAAAGCGCGTCCTCGCCTTGAAGATCGAGAAACACTTCGGCGACCTGAAGAACAAGGTGGTCGCCGTCTGGGGCCTCGCGTTCAAGCCCGAGACCGACGACATCCGTGAGTCGCCCGCCCTCGTCCTCATCGACGAGCTGCTCGCGCGGGGTGCGACCGTGAAGGTGAGCGACCCCGAGGCGATGCCGAACGTGAAGGCCATCTACGGCGACCGCGTCACCTTCTGCAACTCGATGTACGACGCGGTGGAAGGCGCGGACGCGCTGGCCCTGGTCACCGAGTGGCACTCGTTCCGCGCGCCGGACTTCGGCCGCGTGAAGCAGCTCATGCGCACCCCCGCCCTGTTCGACGGCCGTAACATCTGGCCGACCCAGGAGGTCGCCCGCCTCGGCTTCACCTACGAGGCAATCGGCCGCCGTCCCGTCAAGCCTGCCTGACCCGAGCCTGCCCGACCTCCTCGGCCTTCGCGCGAACGAACCGCGCGAGGGCCGAGATCGGCACGTGGGCCGGGCAGATCTCCTCTTTCGCCGCCAGCACCGCGTCATCGACGAAGGCGAGCGCCCGTTCGGCCGCGTCGTAGTCGGGCATGCTGCGCGAGCTCGCGAGGACGAAACCCATCACGCCTGGATAGGCCCCGCGTGACTTGCGGATTCGCTCGGCCTCGCCGATATCGCAGCGACCACACGCGAAGCAGCCCGAGAACTTCGGCATCATCGACCGCTCATCCGGCGTAACAGGCGGCAGCCGGTCGGGGCCGTAGTTCTGGAGGAACAGGGGCAGACCCGTCAGCACGCCGAACGCGCGCTTCACGAGTACCTTCACCAGGGAGATGCCCAGGACGAGCGCCGCGAGGGCCCGCCCGGAGGCGACGATCTTCCGGACTTTTTGCATGGCGCTGGCGCGGGAACAAACCGCGAGAGGCAGCGTAACACGACCTCACCCAGCCCCCGCGTTACGGCCGACTGTTACGCTGTTACGGTGCTCTGGGCCGCCGTAACAACCAGGATCCTGGCTAAATAAGTGAGGTCGGGGCGTGGCACGCGGGCTGCAGTGGCGGCCGGCATGCTGAACGAAACGCAAGCCCGGTCGACGCAAGACGAGACGCAGCTCATCGCCCAGCTGCTCGAGGGTCGTGACCGCGCCTGGCGCGAGTTCCACCTCCGCTACGACCGCCTCATCTACCGGTGCATCACGAAGGTGACCGGTCGCTTCGCGGCCGTCGTCAGCCAGGACGACATCCGCGAGATCTACGCGACGCTCATCGTCCAGCTCCTGTCGAACGACATGCACAAGCTCCGCACGTTCGACGCCGCGCGCGGCAACCGGTTCAGCTCGTGGCTCGGCCTCCTCGCCATCAACGCCGCCTACGACCACCTCCGGTCCCTCAAGCGCGAGCCGAACCGCGCGCCCATCAACGAGGCGGAGGCCCTGCGGTGCGAGCTCCCCACCCCACACGAGCTCTGCGAGCGCCGCGAGCGCGCCCAGCGCGTGGCGACCGTCCTTCGCACCTTCTCCGCGAAGGACCAGCAGTTCGTCGAGCTCTACTACGGCGAGGGTCTCGAGCCCGAGCAGGTCGCCGTCCGCATGAACATCAGCGTGAAGACGGTCTACTCGAAGAAACACAAGATCCAGAGCCGCCTCGAGACCTTGCTCGCCCCGGCGGCCTGACACCCTTCTTTCCTCGACCTTCCTTTGGTAAAGAGCCTGACCGCCATGATCGGTCAGGCTCTTTGTCCATTTCGGCGCTTGGCCCTGGCCGGTGCGCTCTCTGCCGCGGCCGCGTGCAACGTGACGAGCGATGGCTCGACGGGCGATCCGCCCAGCGAGCCCGACGCGGACGTGCTCGGCACGGGCGCGCGCGTGAGCGAGGTCGTCGGGCCCGCCACCTGGTTCGACGAGAACAAGATGGGGACGGCCGGCTGCTCCGCTCCGCTCGATCGTCAGGTCCGCCTCACGGGGCAGATCATCGTCGCGGTGGACCGCTTCGACGAGACGAACGACGGGGCGGTGGGCAACATCTACGTGCAGGACGTGACGGACCCGGCCGACGGCGCTGTTCCCTACTCGGGCCTCACCGTGTTTTCGCCCAGCTTCACCCCGCCGGACCTGCGCGTCTTCGAGGGTGACGTCGTCGACACGTTCGGCAACCTGATCGAGTTCCTCGGCCCCAACTCCGACGGCTTCGGCGGCTGCCGCACCCTGCCGGAGATCGGCGGCGCGATGAGCCTCCGGTTCGACGCGGCCCCCGCCACCCCGGCCACGATCGTGACCGCCGGCGCGGACTCGGCTCGGTGGGACCCGGTGAAGGGCTACCCGAACGCCCGGCAGTGGATCGGCATGCTGGTGCGGTTCGAGGGCGTCACCATCGCGAGCGACGGCGCGGGCGACGGCAAGGGCCGTTACACCGCCGCCATCGACGTGGGCGGCGGCATCAGCGGCGACGACGTGGTGAAGATCTCGAATGAGCTCTTCGACCTCGAAGGAGAAGGCCCCGCGCTCACCCAGGGCGCGCAGTTCGCCGCCGTCACCGGCGTGTTGACCTACTTCTACGGCTTCAAGATCGCCCCGCGGTCGGCCGCAGACTTCGAGTAAACGTTGCGCCTCCGGTCTGCGGCCATCGCGCTCGGCTGGATCGCGGCGACCGCGGCCTGCGGGGCGAGCACGGAGGGCGCGCGACCGCCGGCGCCGCTCGCCTCGACCACCCTGAGCGGCGCGCGGCTCGACGTCCACGAGATCGCCGGCAAGCCGCGCCTCGTATCGCTGGCGCGCGACGGAGATCCCGTTTCGTCGCTCGGGGCCGTCGCGCGCGCCCCCGGCGATCCCGAGGCGCTCGCCATCCTCGCCGACGTCGTGCGGGCGCGGCTCGCGAGCCGCTCCGCGCGCGTCCACGTCGCGGCGGACGCGCTGCTCGTGTCGATCGACGTCGACGACACGCCGGCCGCTGCGCTCGCGGCCCTCACCTCGGCCCTCAGGCTGCCGATCCAGGCCGCGGAGGAGAGCCGCACCGCGGCCAAGCGATCCCCTCTCCCGCGCGCCTCGACCGAGGCTCTCGCGTCGGCGCTCGCCTGCAGCGGGAGGCTCGCGTCGGGCCCCAAGACCGCCCCCTACGCGCCTGGCCGCGCGGAGGCCCTCCGCGCTCGCGCCATGACCCACGAGACCGTCGCGCTCGGACTGGTGGGCCCCGACGCCACGGCGGACGCGATGGCCACCGCCCTCGACGGCGCGGAGAGCTGGCCGGCCGCCGCGAGCGCGGACGCAGAAGCCAGGGCCGCCGCGCTCCAGTCCTCCGCCTCCGCGGCGGCCGACATCAAGGCCGGCCTCCGGCTGCGCGTCGCGTTCCGCTCGGCGACCCCGGCCGGGGCCGTGGCCGCGGCTCACCGGCTGGGTGAAGCGCGCCGCCCCATCCACGCGCTCGCGAGCGACGCAGGCCTCAAGCTGAGCGAGATCGTTGGAGCAGCAACCCCTTCGGGCGGGTGCGTCGCGCTCACGCTCGGCTCCGCGCCCAAAGCTTCCTTGCAGTTGGGGGCCACAGCGGCCGACGCCGGACGGGAGCTCGCTTCACGAGCCGAGAGCACGCCCGATCCGAACGCGCTCGCCCGGCTCGTCCGCGCGCTCGGGAGCGAGCTCGCGATGGAGGTGGCCGAGCCTGCCCCCGAAGATCTCGCCGCCCGCGAGGTCGTCTCGGCGAAGGACCCGGCGGACGCAGCCGTGCTCGCGGCCTGGTGGGCGCTCGCCAAAGACGGCCGCGGCTCGTTCTTGTCGGCCGTCTCGGTCGAGCTCGCCGCGGACGCGGACGCGTCGCGCGTCGCCGCCTTCGAGGCCGCCGTGTCGCGCCCCACGGCGGAGCCCAGGCCCACGGCTCCGATCGCCGCCGTGACACGCGTCGAACGAGGACAGCGCGACGTCTGGGTCCTCATCGCCGATCCTTGCGCCGCGGCCGAGGAGCCGGCCCACCTCTGGGGCAGCGCCGCCATGGCCGTGCGCGCCGCCGTCCCGCTCACGAGCGAGCACGAGGGCGAGATCCGTCCGTACCTCTCGCCGACCGGGATCGGCTTCGTGGCGCGCGCGACGCCGCTCGCGGCCGAGACGCCCGCCCAGACCGCACGGCGAGCCGCGGACCTCGCCGCCTCGAGCTTCTTTCCCGAGCCGGCGTCGACCGAGAGCCTGCTCCGCGCGCAGGAGTCTGCGCGGCGCGAGGTCGAGCTCTCGTGGGGACGGGGCGCGCCCGGGCTGCAGGCCCACGCCGAGGCGGCCATCGATCCTCCGTCCGTCTTCGAGCCGTTCGGCCCGCCTGCCGACAGCGCGAAGCGCGGCGCGTGGGAGCTGTCGAGGCGGCTTCGCGCGCTCGCCCACGATCCGCTCAAGATCGTCGTGATCGCGCAGGAGGACGAGGCGCAGGCCCGGGCGGCGGTCGACGAGGCGGCGCGCTGGTTCGGGGCCGGCTCGTCGCGGCCGTGCGCCCGCCCAGCCCCGACGACCACCCCTCGCAAGAGCGAGGTCAAAGGTCCCCGTGGGCCCAGCCGCGCGCACCTGACATTGCCCCCCGCGGACCCGGCGCTCGTCACCTTCACCGCCGACCTCCTCACCGGGCCCGACGGCGTCCTCGGCAAGGCGCTCGCCCCCGTCGCCGGGGCCCGCGCCGCCGCCCGAACCATCACGGCGCCCGGCGGCACCCTCCTCGCGATCGACGTCATCGCTCCGCCCGAGGGCATCGACGAGAGCGTGCGCCTCGTCTCCGAGCTCGTCGGGCGGCTGGGTCGAGGCGAGATCCCGGACGCCGAGCTCACCACGGCCGCGCGTCGCCACGCGCGCGCCGAGCGCGAGCGCCTCGGCGATCCGGCGGTCCGCCTCGGCAGGCTGTTCGATGGCGGCTCGCCGACGCCGCTCCCCGCCCCTACAACCCAGGCGTTTCGCGCGTTCGCTTCGCGGGCTCTCGTCGCCGAGCGCCTCGTCGTGACCATCGCGCGTCCGGAGTGACGATGGACGCCCTCGGCCTGCACCGGCTGCATTTCGCCTTCACCATCACGTACCACTATCTCTTTCCGCAGCTCACGATGGGCCTCGGCCTCTTCATCGTGATCTTCAAGGTGCTCGCCATCCGCCGCAAAGACCCGCTCTACGCGGATGCGGCGCGGTTCTGGTCGCGGGTTTTCGGGCTCAACTTCGCGATGGGCGTCGTCACCGGGCTGCCGATGGAGTTCCAGTTCGGCGCGAGCTGGTCGAGGTTCTCGGAGGCCGCGGGCGGCGTGATCGGCCAGACGCTCGCCATGGAAGGCCTCTTCGCGTTTTTCCTCGAGTCGTCGTTCCTCTACCTGCTGCTCTTCGGGGAAAAGAAGTTGTCGCCGCGCGCTCACCTCGGCGCGGCCCTGGCCGTCTTCACCGGCTCATGGCTCTCGGGGTGGTTCATCATCGTGACGAACGCCTTCATGCAGCACCCGGTCGGGCACGCGGTCAACGAAGACGGTACCGTCATTCTGACGAGCCTCGCCACGTACCTCACGAACCCCTGGGCGTTCTGGCAATACGCCCACACCATGCTCGGGAGCGTGGTCACCGCCTCGTTCGTGGTGGCCGGTGTGTCTGCCTTTTACCTCCTCTCCGGCCGCCACCCCGAGCACGCGCGCCGGTGCCTCGCCGTCTCGGTGGTTGTCGGCGCCGCAGCGACGGTCCTCGTCGCCTTCCCGGCCGGCGACGCGCAGGCCAAGATGGTGCACGCCCATCAACCGATCACGTTCGCGGCGATGGAGGGGCATTTCCACACCGAAGACGGCGCCGGCCTCGCGATCATCGGGCAGCCCGACATGGACGCGCTCGAGCTCGACAACCCCGTCATCGTGCCGCGCTTCCTGTCGGTGATGACCCACCAGCGCTGGGACACGCGCATCGAAGGGCTCTCGAGCTTCCCCCGCTCGGAGTGGCCCGACAACGTCCCCCTCCTCTATTACGCGTACCACGTCATGGTGGGGCTCGGGACCACGTTCATCGCCCTGATGGGAGCTTCGGCGCTGCTGCTCGTCCGGCGCCGGCTCTTCACCTTCCGACCGATCTTGTGGGCGCTCCTGCTCGCGTCGCCCCTGCCCTACGTCGCGAACACGGCCGGCTGGCTCACCGCCGAGCTCGGCCGCCAGCCCTGGGTGATCCACGGGGTCATGCGCACCGCCGCAGGGTTCACCAAGGAGGTCTCGAGCGGCAACGTGCTCTTCACGTTGCTCGGGTACATGGGCATCTACGCCTTGCTGTCCGTGCTCTTCCTCGCGCTCGCCGGGCGCATCGTCGCGAGAGGCTTCGGAGCCAACAAGGCCGACCAGCCGGAGGCGACGTGAGCCTCGAGCTCGTCTGGTTCACGCTCACGGCCGCCGCGCTCGCCGCGTACGTCGTCCTCGACGGCTTCGATCTCGGCGTCGGGATCGTCCACCTCTTCGTCGCCGAGACGAAGGCGGAGCGCCGGCTCACGATGGCCACAATCGGCCCCGTCTGGGACGGCAACGAGGTGTGCCTCCTCGCAGCCGGCGGCACGCTCGTGCTCGCGTTCCCCAAGATGTACGCCGTGACGATCGGCGGCTTCTACCTGCCGGTCCAGCTGCTCCTGTGGCTCTACATCGGCCGCGCGCTGGGCATCGAGATGAAACACCACCACGTGGGTGGGCCGCTCTGGGACGAGCTCTGGGATGCCGTCTTCGCGGTCTCGAGCCTGCTCATCGCGCTCTTCCTCGGCGTGGCGCTCGGCAACGTGGTGCGCGGCGTCTCGTTCGACGAGACCGGGCGTTTCTTCGCGCCGCTGTGGACCACGTTTTCGCCGGCGAGCGCCGAGGTCGGCATCCTCGACGGCTACACCGTGCTCGTGGGAGCGGCGGCGGTGGCGGGCCTCGCCGCGCACGGCGCGCTCTGGCTCGCGCACCGCACCGCGGGCGCGACGGCAGCGCGGGCGAAGTCGCTCGCCGAGCGCCTCCTGCTCGCGGTCGGGCTGCTCGCAGGTGCCACGACCGCGGCGACGTTCCTGGTGCAGCCGCGCGCGATGGAGGCCATGGCGTCGCGTCCCGCGCTCCTCGCCTTTCCGGCGGCGGCGTGTGCAGCCCTGATCGCGGCCAACGTGCTCGTGAGGCGCGGGCGCACGAAGCGCGCGTTCCTGGCTTCCGCGGCCTTCCTCGCGTGTATGCTCGCGAGCGCGGCGGCGAGCCTCTACCCCTCCCTCCTGCCCGCCGCGGGCGGAGGTGCGGGGCTCACGGTTCACACCGCCGCCACGTCTCGCTATGCCATGGGCGTCGGCCTGTGGTGGTTCATCCCGGGTGTCGCCCTGGCGGCGACCTACTTCTACCGGAACTACCGAGGCCTGCCCGCCACCTTCGGCGCGAGCGAGCCACACGACGACTGATCCACGCCCATGAACACGGCTCTGTCATGAAGATCGCCCACGTCCTCTCGAGCACCCACACGGGCGGCGCCGAGCGCGTGGCCCTCCTGATCTGCGAGCGCCTCGTCGCGAAGGGCCACGACGTCACGCTCCTGTCCCTCGAGGAGCCGAAAGACGGACCTCTGGCGCGCGAGTTCGTCGCGGCCGGTGTCCGGGTCGAGCGCGTGGCCAAGCGCCCGGGCGGCTTCGATCGCACGCTCTCGGCGCGCCTCTTCGCGCTCCTCTTGCGCTCGCGTTTCGACGTGGTCCACACGCACAATCCCATCCCGCTCATCTACGCGGCCATCCCGGGGCGGCTCTCCGGCGCGCGCGCGGTGCACTCCAAACACGGCCCGCACCCCGACGCCTGGCAGCGCCTGATGCTCCGGCGCGCAGGGGCCGCCGCGACAAACGCGTTCGTCGCCGTGAGCCAGTCGGTGGCGGACTACGCGCTCTCCATCCGCGAGGTCGCGCGCAAGAAGGTGCACGTCATCACGAACGGCACCGACACGAGCCGGTTCCAGAAGGACCCGGCGCTCCGCGCGGCCGTCCGCGACGAGCTCGGCATCCCCGCCGACGCCTTCGTCATCGGGACGGTCGGTCGCATGGCGCCGGTGAAAAATCACCCGCTGCTCGTGAGGGCCGCGGCGCCGCTGCTCGGCCCGAAGGCGCGGCTCGTCGTCGTCGGCGGCGGAGCCGAGGCCGAGCGGACCCGAGCGCTGGCGACCGAGCTCGGCGTGGCGCCGTTCGCTCATTTCCCCGGCGAGACGAGCGACGTCCCTCGTTACCTCGCCGCCTTCGACGTCTTCGCGCTCTCGAGCGACTCGGAGGGCCTGCCGCTCTGCCTGACGGAGGCGATGAGCGCCGCGTTGCCCCTGGTCTGCACCGCGGTCGGAGGTGTCCCCGCGCTCGTCGACGAGGGCGAGACCGGGCTCCTCAGCCCCGCCGGAGACGACGCCACGTTTTCGGCCTCGCTGCGGCGCCTGCTGGAGAGCCCCGAGCTCTGCGCGCGCTTCGGCCGGCGAGGTCGCGAGGTCGCGCTCGCGAAATACAGCGCGGACCGCATGACCGACGACTACCTCGCGTTGTACGCGGGCTGACCTCGCCGAGCCACCTCGCGGTCCTCGGCGGGTGCGTTACTTCCGCCCCAGCCCGCCGAGGCGCTGCGTCGCGCCGAGGACGACATCGCAGTCGACGCAGCGCATCGCGCCGTCCTCTTGCTCCTCCAGGCTCCCAAGGGCGGCACATTCGGGGCACCGGTTCGTCAGTCCGCGCTCGCCTTCGGCCGCCAGCTGGCGCGCCGCCGCCTCGGCCTCGGCCTCGACGCGGAAGAGGTCGTCTCGCTCTGCCATGACGGAGGGCGTACCACGGCTTTGGCCTGGCGCATCGGATCGGATTACGATCGAGTGGCATGCGACGGTGGTGGGCCCTCGGAATCATGCTCTGGCCGCTCGCTTGCTCGGCCCCGCCCGAGGCCGCTTCACCGAGCGCGCCCCCAGCGCCGAGCGTGGCGGCGCAGCCCGAAGCCCCCACGGCGGCCCGCGCCGCCGCCCCCGCTCCGCCGGAGGATCCGCCCGCGGAGCGGACCGAGCCCTCTTCGTCGCCCGAGCCGATCGTCGTTCGCGAGGTGAAGGTGCCTCGCGACTCGGCCGTCCTCGTCGTGCCCGGTCGAACGAGCACCCCGATCGTCTACCTGCACGGTCGCTGCGGCGATCCGACCGCGTTCACCGCCTGGGCCGAGACCGGCTCGCGCTTCGGGACGATCGTGTCGCTCAAAGGTGATCAAAAATGCAAAGCCGGCGGTCGCACCAAATGGACCGAGGACCCCGCTCGGCTCGATCGCCGCATCACGAACGCGCTCGAGGCGATCCGCGACCAGCTGGGCCTACCGCTCGATCTCGACCGGCGGCTCGTCGTCGGCTACTCGCAGGGGGCGCTTCGCGCGGAGTCGCTCGGCACGAGGTTCCCCGAGCGCTATCCGCGCGCCGTGCTGGTGGCCGGACCGCGCGCGCCCAAGCCGACGAGCCTCACGAAGAGCGAGGCCGTCCTCCTCCTGGTGGGCGATCATGACGCGCGGCAGCACCTGTCGGAGGCGGCGACGAAGCTCAAGAGCCGTGGCCGCGCGGTCCGCTACCTCGAGCTGCCGGGGGCGCGGCACGGCGAGTACGGGACCGAGGCGGCCCGTGTGTTCTCCGAGGGGCTCGGGTGGCTGGTCGAGACCCCGACGCGGTGGCGACCGGAGGGCGAATCACACAACGTCGGCGTTCCCTGATCCGGCAGGCCGGCGTCCCTTCATCGCTTGAACCCGATCCTCATTCGAGCCAGATTGTCGCCGCCCATGCGAGCCCTCTCCGCTTCTGGTCTGGCGCTGGTCCTCGCCACGCTCACGTCGCCCGCCTTCGCGCTCCGCACCCCGGTGGCCCTCGAGGGGCGGCCGCAGCTCGAGCGGAACCTCGACACCTCGGGCGGCGCCCCGGCCGACGCGAGCCCACGCGGCGCGATCGTCTGGGATCAGGTCCCGCGCCGAGCCCGCGCTGCGTATGACAGCTTCGTCAGCGACGTCGGACCGGGGTGGCGCGCCTCGTTCGACGCGCAGACGGGCGTCCCGCAGCGGCTCTACGGGCCCGGCCTCGCGGCGCCCGGCGCGGTCTCCTCGCCCGCCGCGGCGGAGGCGTTCGCGCGCACGATCCTCGAGCGGCACGTCGCGCTCCTCGCGCCGGGCGCCAGACCCTCGGACTTCGAGCTCACCTCGAACGATCTCGACGCCGGCATGCGCACGGTCGGCTTCGTCCAGCGGAGCGGCGGGCTGCGCGTGGTCGGCGGCCAGATCAGCTTCCGCTTCAAGAACGACAAGCTCTTCGTCATCGGCTCCGAGGCCATCCCGAACGTCGCGACGAAGGCCCCCGGCGCGATCGTCGACCGCGCGGTCGCCGAGGCGCGCGCGCTCGAGTGGGTCGACCGGGACTTCTTCTCCGGCGCCGCGGTCCCGTCGCTCGGCGCCCCCGCCGTGACGAACGTCGGCGACCTCGTGGTGCTCCCGGTCGCCGGCGGCCGCGGTCGGGTCGAGACGTACGTCGTGCTCCCCGTCACCGTCGGCGCCCCCGCCCTCCGCTTCACCGTCTACGTCGACGCGCGGAGCGGAAGGCCCATCGCCCGCGAGCAGACGCTGCGCTTCGCCAACGCGACCGTGAGCGGCCACGTCCCCGTCCGGAGCCCTTCGTTTGGTCCCCGCTACGACGCTCCCTTGCCCCTCACCAAGATCAACGTCGAGGGCGCTGCTGCCAAGACGACCGACGTCGGCCTCGTGACCTGGGCCGGCGCGAGCCCGACGCCGCTCGAGCTCTTCCTCGAAGGCGACCGCGCCCGGGCCCTCAACGACGCGGGCCCCGAGGCGAGCTTCACGATCGACGTCGCCGACACCCAGAGCTACGTCTGGGACGGCTCGGCCGACCCGGCGCTCGACGCGCAGATCGTCGCCTTCGTCCACGCCGGGCTCGTGCGCGAGTACGCGAAGACCTTCGCGCCCTCCCTCGGCTTCTTGACCTCGCAGGTGCGGGCCACGGTGAACATCGCGGACGTCTGCAACGCCTACTCGGACGGGACGACGATCAATTTCTACCAGGCCGGCAGCGGGTGCGAGAACACCGGCCGCATCGCGGACGTCATCTACCACGAGTACGGCCACTCGCTTCACGCCCACGCCGTCATCGAGGGCGTCGGCGCCTTCGAAGGCGCGCTCAGCGAGGGAACCAGCGACTACCTCGCCGCCACCATGACAGGCGATCCGGGCATGAGCCGCGGCTTCTTCATGACGGACGACCCGCTGCGCGATCTCGACCCGCCGAATTACGAGAACACGTGGCCCAACGACCTCGTGGGCGAGGTCCACGAGGACGGGCTCATCATCGGCCAGGCGCTGTGGGACATGCGCAAGGAGCTCGTCGCCAAGCTCGGCGAGACCGAGGGCGTCGCCCGCGCGAACCACCTCTATTACCAGGCGCTGCGCCGCGCGGTGGACATCCCCAGCATGCACACCGAGGTGCTCGCCGCCGACGATGATGACGGTGACGTCACGAACGGGACGCCCAACGTCTGCGAGATCAACCGCGCCTTCCGGAGACACGGCCTCGTGCCCGTCAACGCCGCGAGCACGAGCCTCGGCGTCATGTCGCCGAAGCAGGAGGGCTTCGCCATCTCCGTCGAGCTGACCGGGCTCTTCGCGCAGTGTGACTCGGACCAGCTCGGCCAAGCCGTCCTCACGTGGCGAAACCGAGACGAGCCGAGCGAACAAGGCTCGATCGTGATGGACGCGTCCGGCAACCTGCTCTCCGCCGTCATCCCGACGCAGGAGGCCGGCTCGGTCGTCGAATACGGCGTCAACGTCGCCTTCACCGAGGGCAACGCCCTCAACCTGCCCGACAACGAGGCCGACCCCTGGTACGAGTTCTTCGTCGGAGACGTCATCCCGCTCTACTGCACGACGTTCGAGTCCGACCCCGAAGCCGAAGGCTGGACACACGGCCTGGCGGCCGGCGAGCCGAACGAAGGCGCGGACGACTGGGGCTGGGGGCCGCCGCGGGGCAACGCGACGAACGGCGACCCCACCGCCGCGTACAGCGGCGAGAACGTGTTCGGCAACGACCTCGTCCCCGAGCCGAACTACAACGGCAACTACCAGTCGAACATCGAGAACTGGGCGAAGACGCCCGTCGTGAGCACGCAGGGCTACGAAAACGTCCGCCTGCAGTACCGCCGCTGGCTGAACGTGGAGGATGCGCACTTCGACAAGGCCTCCATCAAGTCCAACGAGACGGTGGTGTGGACGAACCTCGACTCCGAGCAGGGCGACGCGAGCAACATCCACCACAAGGACAAGGAGTGGCGTTTCTCCGACGTCGATCTGTCGAAGACGATCTCGCCTGAAGGCACGGTTCAGGTCGGCTTCTGGCTCGACACCGACCAGGGCCTCGAGATGGGCGGCTGGACCCTGGACGACGTCTGCATCGTCGCCCTCCAGACCAGCGCGCCGACCGATCCGTGCGCCGACGGCGGCTGCTCCGACGCGGGTGGTGCGGGCGCCGGCGGCGCCCCCGAGGACGGCGCGGACCCCGCCGACGGCGATCTCGAGGCCGCCGGCGGCTGCGGCTGCCGCACGGTCGGCGCCCCACCCGACGGGCGCTGGCTCGCCGGCCTCCTCGGGCTGGCCGCGCTCGTCGCCCGCCGGCGGCGGCCGCTTTAACGGACGCGCGCCCAGCTGTCGGACCGGTACAGGCGCACCGATGCGCTTGCACCAATCCGCCATGTATAGCATCGTGTCCGCTATCTTGTCGGCCCCGCTCCCTCGCCGCTCCTTCCTCGCCGGTTCGGGAGGGGTGTTGCTCGGCGCCTGCAGCCGACGCGACAAAGACGAGCTCTTGCATGTCTCGTTCGACGCCACGCGGGAGATCGTCGCCGCGTACTCGGCTCACTTCCTCGAGACACGCGGCGCCACGTTCGGGCCGGCGCTGCGTGTCCGCGCCTCACACGGCGGCTCCGCCAAGCAGACGCGCAGCGTGGTCGAAGGGCTGTCGGCCGACGTCGTCTCGCTGGCCATCCCCTTCGACGTGGAGACGCTCGTCCAGTCCGGCCACGTGGCCGCGGACTGGACCGACCGCCTCCCCTTCGGCGCGTCCCCCTTCACCTCGACGATCGTCCTGCTCACGCGGGCCGGAAACCCCAAGTCGATCGCCGGCCTCGAGGACCTCCTCCGGCCCGACGTGGTCCCCCTCACCCCCAACCCCAAGACGTCGGGCGGCGCCCGCTGGAACCACCTGGCCCTCTACGGGTGCTTGCGAGATCTGCACGGAGAGAGCCGCGCGCTCGATCTCCTCGGCGACTTCTACGCGAAGGTGCCGGCCCTGCCGAGCGGCGCCCGGCTCGCGCTCACGGCCTTCGTCGACCGGGGGATCGGAGACGTATTGCTCGCGTGGGAGAGCGAGGCCCTGCTCGCCAAGAAGAAGTGGGGCGACCGCCTGACCGTCGTCACGCCGAAGCGGAGCATCCGCGCGGTCATCCCGGTCACGGTGGTGGACCGGGTCGCGGACCGGCGAGGCTCCCGCGCGCCCGCGGCGGCCTACGTCGAGGGCCTGTTCGACGATTTCGCGCAGTCCCTGGCCGCGGACCATCACCTCCGTCCGCGCTCGGAGCAGGCCTTCCGCGCCGCGGCGTTCCCGGAGGTCGATCTCTTCGACGCGAGCGACCTCGGCGCGGACTGGCGCGGTCTGCACGCGGCGCATTTCGCCGAAGGGGGCTCCTTCGATCGCGCCTTCGAGAGGGCCTCGTTGTGAACCGACGCAGGGCGCGCAGCGTGTTGCCCGGACGAGGGCTCTCCACGGGCATCACCCTCACGTACCTCTCGCTCGTGGTGCTCATCCCGTTCGCGGCCTTGCTCCTCCGCGCGTCGTCGATCTCGCCGGGTCGGTTCGTCGAGCTCGTGACGACGCCCCGTGCCCTCCACGCCTTCGCGCTCACGGTGGGCGCGTCGTTCATCGCCGCCCTGGTCAACACGGTCTTCGGCGTCCTGGTCGCGTGGGTCCTCGTTCGGTACGAGTTCTTCGGCAAGTCGGTGCTCGACGCCGTCGTGGATCTGCCCTTCGCGCTGCCCACGGCGGTCGCCGGCATCGCGCTGACGGCGCTCTACACGCCAAACGGGTGGCTGGGCCGCTTGTTCGAGGCCGCGGGCGTGCGCGCCGCGTTCAGCCCGCTCGGCGTCGTCATCGCGCTCACCTTCGTCTCCCTCCCGTTCGTGATCCGCACCGTGGGGCCCGTGCTCGCCGATTTCGAGCGCGAGCAAGAGGAGGCCGCCGCGACGCTGGGCGCGAGCCGCCTGGTCGCCTTCCGGCGTGTCATCCTCCCCGCTGTCTTGCCCGCCACCATCACCGGCTTCTCGCTGGCGTTTGCCCGGGCGCTCGGCGAGTACGGGTCGGTCGTCTTCATCTCCGGCAACCTCCCGCGCAGGACGGAGGTCGTGCCGTTCCTCATCATGGCTCGCCTCGAGGAGTACGACTACGACGGCGCGACCGCGATCGCGGTCGTCATGCTGGGGCTCTCGTTCGTGCTGCTCTTCGCGCTCGGTCGCGTCGAGACGTTCTTCCGCCGACGCGGCCTCGGAGACGCGACGTGAGCGCCGCGGCGCCGACCCTCCACAAGGCGCTCCCCGTCGCCGCGGCGAGCGGGCCGAAGGCCGCGAGCGAGCCGCGTTGGGTTCGCGCGGTGCTCATCGGCGCCGCGACGTCGTTCCTGCTCCTCTTCCTGGGCTTGCCCGTGTTGGTGGTCGTCTTGGAGGCGTTTCGCGAGGGCCTCCCCACGTTCTTCCGGGCCATCACCGCGCCGGACACGTTGGCCGCCCTGCGGCTGACCTTGCTCGCCACGGCCGTCGCGGTCCCGCTCAACGCAGCCTTCGGGCTCGCGGCCGCGTGGGCGGTCACGCGCTTCGATTTTCCGGGCAAGGGGCTGGTCGTCACGCTCATCGATCTCCCCTTCGCCGTCTCGCCGGTGATCGCGGGCATGCTCTTCGTCTTGCTCTTCGGCGCGCACGGCTGGCTTGGGCCCTTCCTCGCAGATCATGACATCCGCGTCCTGTTCTCGCCCGCCGCCGTCGTCATCGCGACGGTGTTCGTGACCTTCCCGTACGTCGCGCGCGAGCTCATCCCGCTCTTCGCCGCGCAAGGGACGGACGAGGAGCTCGCCGCGCTCGTGCTCGGCGCGAGCGGCTTGACGACCTTCGTCCGCGTCACCCTGCCGAAGGCCAAGTGGGGCCTCATCCACGGCCTCGTGCTGGCGACGGCTCGCTCGCTCGGCGAGTTCGGGGCCGTCTCGGTCGTGAGCGGGCACATCCGCGGCGAGACGAACACGCTCCCGCTGCACATCGAGGCGACCTACGACGACCAGCGGTTCGCCGAGGCGTTTGCGATCGCGACGCTCCTCCTCGTCTTCGCGGCCGTGTCGCTGGTCGTCAAGCGTGTCGTCGAGGCCCGCTCGGCGGCCGATGCGCCGCACCAGGCTCCGGCGCAGAGCGGGGGTGAGTCATGACCATCCGGGTCGAAGGTCTGGTCAAACACTTCGGCGGCCACCGCGTCGTGGACGACGTCTCGTTCACGGTCGAGGACCGCGAGTTCGTGGCGCTGCTCGGACCGAGCGGCGGCGGCAAGAGCACCGTCTTGCGCCTGATCGCCGGGCTCGATTTCCCCGACGCCGGGCGCGTGCACGTGAGCGGGGCGGAGGTCACCTCCTCCCGCGTCCAGGAGCGCGCCCTCGGCTTCGTGTTCCAGCACTACGCGCTCTTTCGTCACATGACAGTGCGCGACAACATCGCGTTCGGGCTCGAGGTCCGCAAGACCCCGCCGGCCGAGGTCGACCGCCGCGTGGAAGAGCTGCTCGATCTCGTCCAGCTGCAGGGGTTCCAGGCCCGCTTCCCCTCACAGCTCTCCGGCGGCCAGCGGCAGCGCGTCGCGCTGGCCCGAGCGCTGGCCCCCCGCCCCCGCGTCATGTTGCTCGACGAGCCCTTCGGGGCGCTGGACGCGAAGGTCCGGCTCGAGCTGCGTCGCTGGCTTCGTCGCCTCCAACGCGAGCAGGGCATGACGTGCCTCTTCGTGACCCACGACCAGGAGGAGGCGATGGAGCTCGCTGACCGAGTTGTCATCATCAACGGGGGGCGCGTCGAGCAGATCGGCTCCCCCGCGGACGTCTACGATGCTCCGGCCACCCCGTTCGTCGCGAGCTTCATGGGCTCGTCCAACGTCCTCGTCGGAGTCGCCCGGGACGGCCGCGCCGCGCTCGGGTCGCTCGACGTCCCGCTCGCCGCGGAGGAACGGGAGGGCGCGGACGTCCGCGCGTTCGTGCGCCACCACGCGGTTCGCATCCTGGGCCGAGCGGATGCCCGCGGCTCTCACGGTCCGCCGACGGCCACGATCCGGCGGGTCACTCGCGTGGGCTGGCTCGTTCGAGTCGATCTGGAGCTCGAGGATGGGCAGCTGCTGGTCGCGGAGATCTCGAAGGACGAAGCGCAGCCGCTCGCCCTGCGCGAAGGCGAGCGCGTCATGGTCTCGCTGGGGGAAGCGGCCGTGTTCGCCGACGACTACGTCATCTGAGCCCCCGGGCGCGACTCGGGTCGATGGCGCTCCGTCCAGGATTCGTCGAGCCGACGAGCCGCTCAGATCGAACGCGAGGCGCTGCGCGCCGGCGGCCGATCGCCATCGCGGAGGTCCCGGATGACGCGGTCCAGCTCGGCCCAGCTGTCGACGCACCGGATGTTCGGCCCCCGCAGGTCCAGCCGCCGAGCTCCGGCGCCCCCGAGCCAGAGCGGGCGATCCGCGCCGAGACCTCGCGCGACGCGCTCGACCTCGGCCTTCACGCGCGGCATGTCGACCGCCTCCGAGATCGTCATGCCCACCGCGTCCACCCGGAGCGACCTTGCCGCTTCCACGATCTGGGCCGCAGGCGAGTCCACGCCGAGGAAACGGGGCTCCACCTGGTGAAACGCCAGATACACCGCGATCATCTCGAGGCCGAGCTCGTGCTGCTCCGACGACGGCGCGGCTAAGAGAACGGTTCTGTCAGCTCCAAGGTCCTCCGAGGCGGCGAGGAGGATGCGCAGCTGAGTCGAGAGAAGCTTCGTCATGAGGTGCTCGTGGTGGATGTCGAGCACCTTCGCCTCCCACAGCTCCCCTAGCCGAGCGAGCAGCGGCGCCGCCAGATCGGTGACGAAGACCTTGGGTCCCATGTGCAGCGCGGCCTTGCGGAGCTCCTTGCGCACGGTGCTCGCCTCCGACCGTCCGAGCGCGTGGAGCAAGCGCTCGACCAGATCGTCCTGGGCGCGCGGGGGCGCGGGCGGGCCGGCGACGTTCTCCCGCAAGGCGGCGCCCGCCGCCTCGAGCAACGAGACGAGCTCGGCACGCGTCCTCCCCACGACCTCGCCCGCGCGGAACCCCTCTTTCTGCGCTCGAGCGATGAGCCGGAGGACGTCGACGTCGTCGGGGGAGTAGACGCGAGCGCCTCCCGCGGTGCGGCGCGGCTTGGGGAAGCCGTAGCGACGTTCCCACATCCTCAGCGTGTCCGGCTCGATGGCCGCCATGCGAGCGACGGCGCGAATCGAGAAGCCCTCGAGGGGCTCCACCACTGTGCCGGAGGGCTTGGCCACGGGGCAATCTTGCGACTTGGACAAATCCTTGTCAACCGCCCGCTTGGCTGGACATGCCATTGACATGGCATGAACAAGGCTTAGACGTTAGCGACATGCAGGCCCATCTTCCCTCCGCCCTCGAGCCCTTCCGCCCCGCCACGAAGCAGAGCCGGGTGGAGCTTCGTTCGGTGGCGAAGCTCCCGACCGAGTTTGGCGAATTCGACATCCACGTCTTCTCGGCCGACGGGAGCGAGAAGGAGCACGCCGCGCTCGTCCACGGGGACGTCTTTGGCGCCGACGGCGTGGTCACGCGGCTGCACTCGGAGTGCCTGACGGGCGACGTCTTCGGCTCGCTCCGTTGTGACTGCGGCCCGCAGCTCAACCGAAGCATGAGGGAGGTGCAAAGCGCCCCGCGTGGGATCATCCTCTACCTCCGCCAAGAGGGTCGCGGAATCGGCCTCGCGAACAAGATCCGCGCCTACAAGCTGCAGGAGGAGGGGCTCGACACCGTCGACGCGAACCGGGCTCTCGGCTTCGCCGACGACGAGCGCGACTACGGCATCGCCGCCGCGATGCTCCGCACGCTCGGGGTCCGGAGCATCGATCTCATGACCAACAACCCCGACAAGGTCGCGCAGCTCGAGCGCCATGGGATCCGCGTGGCGAGCCGGGTCGCACACGTCGTCGGGATCACGGACCACGCACGCAGCTACCTCGAGACCAAGGCCAAGAAATGCGGCCACTACATCGACGTGGGCGCGCTCGATGTCCGGGGGACCGGAGGCTGACCATGTTCGAGGTCTTCTTCGACGGCGAATGCCCACTCTGCGTCCGCGAGATCCGCATGCTCCGCCGCCTCGACCGTCGCGGACGCATCCGCTTCACGGACATCGCGGCCAGCGGGTTCGACGCTGCCCCGCTCGGCGTGGATCACGCGACCCTGATGGCTCGCATCCACGGGCGGCTGCCCACCGGCGAGCTCGTCGAGGGTGTCGAGGTGTTCCGGCAGCTCTACGCCGCGGTTGGGTTCGGGCCGCTCGTGGCATTGACCCGTCTCCCGGGGGTGTCGCACCTGCTCGACGCAGCCTACGGCTGGTTCGCGAAGAACCGGCTTCGCCTCACCGGCCGTTGCACGAGCGAGACCTGCGTGACCCCGAGCTGAGCCCCGAACTCATGGACACAATCCGTCGAGAGCCCGGGTCGCGGAGGGTCGGTAGGCGCTGTCTTCGGCACAGCGCGAGTAGGCACGTCTCGCGACCTCGCAGCGCCCCTGGACGGCGGCGAAGATTGCCGTCTGGCAAGGCGACAGCTTCTCCGAAGAGGGCGCGGCGGTAGGCGTCGGCGCGGCTTCGCCCGACGTCGCGCTGGGCGTGTCGTGTGGCTGCATCGGCGGAGCCTGGGGCATGTCGATCGGCGTCGGGGGCGCATCCACCCCTTGGCGCGCCGTCGCCGTCGCGGGCTTCTCTCGCCTCGCCTTCGGCGGCTCGGGGCGGAGGACGAAGGACCAGACGACGAAGCCGATGACGCTCCCGACGATGACGAGGGCGGCTGCGAAGAGCCAGATGGTGCGCGCGCGGCTCGAAGACGGCGAGAGGACCTGCGGATCGCGCACCGTCGGCGGCAACAGGTCGGGCATGGTGAGGCGCGGACGCGCCGCCGCCGCCGCGCGAGCGGCCCTGTCGATGACGATGGTCCCCTGGCTGCCGCGGACGGGCTGCGACTCGCGTGTGTAAGGCAGGTCGGAGCCCGAGACCTCGTGGAAGGCGATCTCGGGGCTCGACGAGTGCCGCTGGACGACGAGCGGGAGCGGCGCCGACGCGTCCTCCGGCCGCCTCACCGCGGTCGGCTGATCGTCGCCGGAGAACGTGCCGAGCGCCTGCGGCGCACGCGGCGGGGGTGGCAGCGGTCGCTCGGACGTCGAGAGCCCACCCGACGATCGCTCGAACGGCTGTCCTCCGGTGCCGAGGTTGTGCGCCGGGATGGGCACGACCGACGACGCGCGCCCCGGGGGCATCGAGCCCGAGCCGAGCGTGAGCTCGCCGAAGAACTGCCGCATGCTCTCCTGGCGCCCCGACGGCTCCTTGGAGAGCGCCCGCATGATCGCGCTCTTCATCTGCGGGGGGATGGAAGAATCGACGATGGGATCGGGCAGCGCGCTCATGTGGAGCGCTGCCCACTCGAGCGGGTCGCTGGCCTCGAACGGCAACCTGCCGGTGAGCATCTGGTATGCGACGACCCCGAGCGAGTAGATGTCGCTGCGCGGGTCCACCTCCTGGAGCGTGAACTGCTCCGGGCTCATGTACGGCGGGCTTCCGAGGACGACGCCGAGCGGGGTGAGCTTCGGGTCGCGACCGCCGACCCGCTTGGCGATCCCGAAATCGAGGACCTTCACGAAGTCCGGCGCGCCACCGGGCGAAGTGATGACGACATTGTCAGGTTTGAGGTCGCGGTGCACGATGCCGCGGTCGTGCGCCTCCTGGAGCGACCCACAGATCTGGCCCACGATGAGGTCGACCCGCTCGGGGGCCAGCGGTCCGTCCCGGAGGAGCTGAGCCAGCGACTTGCCGTTCAGGAACTCCATGGCGATGAACAGGTCCCCGCCCGGGGTCTCGCCGTAGTCGTAGAACTTGATCGTGTTCGGGTGCTCGAGCTCCGCCACGGTGCTGCACTCCCGGAGGAAGCGCTGCATGTCCTGATCGCGGCCCGAATACTCCGAGAGCAGGACCTTGATGGCGACCTTGCGGCTCGCCGCGCCCATCGGCTGCTCCGCCGCGTAGACGCGTCCCATCCCGCCTTCGGCGACGAGGTGCGTGATCCGGTAGCGGCCCGCGACGATCTGTCCGATCAGCGGGTCGGGCGGGGACGCCACGGACGCGCCGCACGCGGGGCAGAACTTCGCGTCCCCGAAGTCGAGCAGCTCTTTGCAGGACTCACACCGCATGCTTGGCTTCCGGGTGAGGATACGCAAAAACCACGGCTTTTGCGTCGAACGGCCCGACAAAAAGGAGCGAGCGAGGTCGCCCCCGCTCGCCAAGCCGCTTCGCCCGCAGCGCTTCCGTTACTTCTTCGGCGCGGCCTTCTTGGCGTTCGGATCCGGCGCCGCGACCGCCTGGCTCTTCTTCTTCATGTCGTTCGAGGGCAGCTTCATCTCGCGCGGCCGGGGCGCGGGCGTGAGCTCACGGATGGGTCGCCCGTTGTCCTCCCACGCGACCTCCTGCCCGGGCGCCGCGCCCGCTTCCCGCGGCGCGTCCGTGTTGCCGACGTACTCGGTCACGTCGATCAGACCTGCCTCTTCGTCATCGGCCGTCTCGTAGCGCGACGGCAACGTCGAGCAGCCGAAGCAAGCGAACCCCAACCCCAGAAGCAGCGCCGTGCGGAACATGAAGCACCTATACAACAGGGCACGTTCGTTGTGTAAGACATTCTAATACATGTAGTTTTCTACAAATACTGGAACCCGGGCGCGCCGATTGCGCGGCTCAACCGACGGGTGAATAGAACGACACGCCGCGCACGTTCTCCTGGATCCGGAGCGGGTGCAAAAGCGGCGGGAACGCTCGCTGGGGGCAGTCGAGGTGCTCGCAGAGGCGGCACGTCACCCCGACCGGCACGGCGGCGTCGAGGTTCTCCAGATCCACGCCGTCCGCGTAGACGAGCTCGCGGGCGTTTTCGATAGGGCAACCCATCCCGATCGCGTGGACCGTGTGCGGCACGTTGTAGCCGCCTCGGTCGCTGCGGATCGTCCTCGCGATGCAGAAGTAGACACGACTGTCAGGCATGCGCGAGATCTGCACCCGGATCATGCCGGGCGTGAGGAACGCTGCGTGGACGTTCCAGCGCGGGCACGCCCCCGAGAAGCGGGCGATGCGGATGCCCGATGCGCTGAAGCGCTTGGAGATGTTTCCGGCCATGTCGATGCGCAGAAGGTGGAACGGCACTCCCTCCCGCCCCGGCCTGCGCAGGGTCGTCATGCGGTGGCAGACCTGCTCGAAGCTCGCGCCGAAGCGGTGGGCCAGCAGCTCGACGTCGTACCGCTCCGCCCGCGCCGCATCGAGGAACATGTCGTAGGGCATGAGCGCCGCGGCGGCGAAGTAGTTCGCCAGCGCGACCCGGCCGAGCGCGTGCGCCTCCTTTGTCGTCAGCTCGGGCGCGTCGGCCAGCACCGAGTCGAGCTCGGCGGAGGCGGCGAGGAGCCCGACCTGGTGCGCGACCTGGAACCGGCGGCTGCGGGGCGGGAGCACCTCCGAGATGGAGAGCACCTTCTGCTCCGGATCGTAGCGCCGCATCGCTCTTCGCTCGTCGCTCACGCGCACGACCTTCACGGTCACGCCGTGTTTGGTCTGCAGGTACCTGGCGAGACCGTTGTAGACGTCCTCCGAGTCGAGCCGGGCCTCGCGCCAGATCGCCTCCGCGGCGGACTCGAGCGAGGGGAAGTGGTTCATGTGGCGCTGGATGAGGTCGCTGACCTCCTCGGTGGGCGTCCCGGAGGTCGCGGCGCCCGCCTCCCCCTCTTCGCTGAGCCGGCTGGCGAGCGCCTGCGCGTTGTCGCGGGCAGACACGTACGCGCGGTAGAGCGCGATCACCGCCCGCGCGACCGGCGCGTTCTCCGCCGCGAGCTCGCGGGCCTCCGACTCCGCGACACCTTGCCCCTCGAAGATTGGATCACCAAAGGCCTCGGCCAGATCTGCGCCGAGGCGCGCGTCCTCCGCCGAGGCGAACGTCGACAGGTCGACGCGGAAGATCTGCGCGAGCTTCAGCAACAACGTCGCGGTGAGGGGGCGCTTGTTGCCTTCGATCAGGTTCAGGTAGCTCGCCGAAATCCCGAGCCTTTGCGCCAGCTCGACCTGCGACAGCCCGTCCCGCCGCCTGAGGGTCTTGATCTTGCCTCCCAGAGCGAACGCGTCATTCATGCTCTGGGTTTACACGATTTACAGATTGACAGCCAGTACCTCGACAGCGACACACATGTTAACCACAGAAAATTACTGGTGTTATTGACATGGCAGTCAATCGAACTACATTCGACGCCGTGACAGCGCGCAGCGTCATAGGCAGGGAGGCAACGTGAGTCAGACAGTTGCAACGTCTCCGGCGCTCGTGCTCGCGCAGCCGGTCCCGGCTCAAGCAGCCAAGGTGTGGTCGCCCGCGGCCCTCGCGTTCGTCGAGAAGCTCGTTCGCGCGTTCCGACCGCGTATCGAGGCGCTCCTTGCGGCGCGCGTCGAGCGGCAGGCCGCGATCGACGCCGGGGCGGAGCTCGACTTTCTCCCCGAGACGCGGAGCGTCCGCGAGAGCGACTGGGTGGTCGCTCCCATCCCCGCGGACCTGGCCGATCGGCGCGTCGAGATCACCGGACCGACCGACCGGAAGATGATCATCAACGCGCTCAACTCGGGCGCGAGCGTCTTCATGGCCGACCTGGAGGACGCGACGAGCCCGACCTGGGAGAACGTCGCGCTCGGTCAGCAGAACCTCTACGACGCCGTCCGCCGCACGATCGACTTCGAGGATCCGAGCACGAAGAAGCGCTACGCCCTCGCCGAGAAGACCGCCACGCTCGTCGTGCGGCCCCGCGGCCTGCACCTGCCCGAAGAGCACGTGCTCGTCGACGGTCGCCCTGCCCCGGGCTCGCTCGTCGACTTCGGGATGTATCTTTTCCTGAACGCGCGCGAGCTCATGCTCCGCGGGAGCGGGCCGTACTTCTACCTGCCCAAGCTGCAGAGCCACCTCGAGGCGCGCCTCTGGAACGACGTCTTCGTCTTCGCGCAGCGCGCGCTGGACGTGCCGGTCGGGACCATCCGCGCGACGGTCCTCATCGAGACCCTGCCCGCCGCGTTCGAGATGGACGAGATCCTCTTCGAGCTGAAGGACCATTCGGCCGGGCTCAACTGCGGCCGGTGGGACTACATCTTCAGCTACATCAAGACGAACCGGAGCTCCGCGGACAGAATCGTCCCGGACCGTTCGCAGGTCGGCATGACGCAGCCGCTGATGCGGGCGTACACCCAGCTCGTCATCAAGACGTGCCACCGCCGCGGCATCCACGCGATGGGGGGCATGGCCGCGCAGATCCCGATCAAGAGCGACCCCGCGGCGAACGGGATCGCCCTCGAGCGCGTCCGGGCCGACAAGCTGCGAGAGGTACAGGACGGTCATGATGGCACGTGGGTCGCGCACCCCGGGCTCGTCGCGATCGCCCGCGCGATCTTCGACGAGCACATGCCCGAGGCGAACCAGATCGCGAAGAAGCGCGAGGACGTGAGCGTCACCGCCGCCGACTTGCTCCGCGTCCCCGAGGGCACGAGGACCGAGGCCGGCCTGCGCCACAACATCCGCGTGGGCGTCCAGTACCTCGAGGCCTGGCTCCGCGGCCTCGGCTGCGTGCCGCTCTACAACCTCATGGAGGACGCAGCGACGGCCGAGATCAGCCGCAGCCAGGCCTGGCAGTGGCTCCACCACCGCGCGACGGTGGACGGCGCGCCTCTCACCAAGGAGCGGTTCCGCGCCGTCCTCGACAGCGAGATGGCCCACGTCGAGGCCGAGATCGGCAGCGCCGCGTACCGCGGCGGCCGCTTCGGCGACGCGCGACGCCTCTTCGAGGATCTGGCCACGTCCGAGACCCTCGCCGACTTCCTGACTCTTCCTGCCTACGCGCTGCTCACCGACTCGCGGCGGCAGCCTTGACCGACAACGCCACGACTTTACCGACGGAGATCCCGATGAGCGCAGCCCTGACCTGGAACGTCCCTTCCGTGCCCGATCGATTCGCCGGCATCGTGCGTCCTTACTCCCAAGCCGATGTCGCGCGCCTCCGCGGCAGCGTGAAGATCGAGTACACGCTCGCCGACATGGGCGCAAAGCGCCTCTGGGAGCTGCTCCACAAGGAGCCGTACGTCGCAGCCCTGGGCGCCCTCACCGGAAACCAGGCCATGCAGCAGGTCCGCGCCGGGCTGCAGGCCATCTACCTCTCCGGCTGGCAGGTCGCGGCGGACGCCAACCTCTCCGGCGCCATGTACCCGGATCAGAGCCTCTACCCGGCGAACAGCGTCCCGGCCGTCGTCAAGCGCATCAACCAGACCCTGCAGCGCGCCGACCAGATCGACGTCTCCGAGGGCAAGAACGGCACACACTGGTTCGCGCCCATCATGGCGGACGCCGAGGCCGGCTTCGGCGGCCCGCTCAACGCGTACGAGCTGATGAAGGCCATGATCGAGGCGGGCGCTGCGGGCGTCCACTTCGAGGACCAGCTGGCGAGCGAGAAGAAGTGCGGGCACATGGGCGGCAAGGTCCTCGTGCCGACCAGCCACTTCATCCGCACGCTCGTCGCGGCGCGCCTCGCGGCGGACGTCTCGGACGTCCCGACGCTGGTCGTCGCGCGCACCGACGCCGAGAGCGCACAGCTGCTCACGAGCGACGTCGATCCGCGCGACCGCCCGTTCCTCACCGGGGAGCGCACCTCCGAGGGCTTCTTCCGCTTCAAGGGCGGCTTCGACGCGGCCATCGCACGCGCCGTCGCCTACGCCCCCTACGCGGACCTCATCTGGTGCGAGACCCAGACGCCCAACCTGGAGGAGGCGCGCCGCTTCGCCGAGGGCGTGCACAAGCAGTTCCCCGGCAAGCTCCTCGCATACAACTGCTCGCCGTCGTTCAACTGGAAAAAACACCTCGACGACGCGACGATCGCCAAGTTCCAGCGGGAGCTCGGCGCCATGGGCTACAAGTTCCAGTTCGTCACGCTGGCCGGCTTCCACTCTCTCAACCACGGGATGTACGAGCTCGCCCGCGAGTACAAGACCAGCGGCATGGCCGCCTACTCGAAGCTCCAGCAGGCCGAGTTCGCCAGCGAGGCGAACGGCTACAGCGCCACGCGCCACCAGCGTGAGGTCGGCACCGGCTACTTCGACCAGGTCGCGCAGGTGATCTCGGGCGGCGAGGCCTCCACGCTCGCGCTGCACGGCTCGACCGAACAAGCGCAGTTCTGATCGGAGGGGACCGCGGGAAGGAGGGCAGGAGGCGGCCTCGCCTCCTGCTCTGTCATTTTCATCCCGTCAGGGCGCCGTCGCGAGCTGACCGCGGAAGAACGCGTTGACCTGCGGGTCGTTGAAGCGCTCGTAGTCGATCACGAAGGGCTTGATCGAGGTGACGCCGGCGCTGTGTTTCACCGTCAGCGCCATGGGCGTCACCTCGCGGTAGTTCGAGTCGGCGGGGAGGTCGTCGTTCGTGGCGCCGCCGGCCGAGAACAGGTTCAAGAGGCGCGCGTCCGGGTCGCTCCAGATCTCCTTGAAGCCCTCGATCACGCGCTCGTGGCCGCGGATCATGGTGGTGCAGCCGATCTTGTGCATGAAGCGCTGGAACTGCTTCCGGCCGAAGGCGAACCGCGCCGACTGCTTCTGCAGCTCGAGCGGGACGATCTCCGCGTGGGTCGGATCGCTCCAGAGCATCTGGAAGCGGATGTCGTAGTCGTTCAAGGAGTCGAGCCCGAGGAACTTCTCTTCGAACGTATCGTCGCGTGGGATGCCGGCGTGCACGAAGAAGAGCTTGTCGAACACGAACATGTTCGGCAGCGCCTCGAAGAGGCGCATGTACTCCGCGAAGAGCTCGTCCGACGCGAGCGGCTTGAGCGACGCCATGGCCTCGCTCGGCTTGACCGCGCCGTAGATGCGACCGTTCAGCTCGACGTAGTACTCGTGGTTGCCACGCAGCGGCACGACGTGGTCCGGCACGGCGTTGTAGAGCTGGAGCACCGTGCGGAGGATGCCGTTGTAGCTGAAGCGACCACGGTCGATGTAGTCGCCGAGGAGCACGAGGATCATGTTCGGCTCCTTGTCGGGGTTGTCGTGGTAACGCTGCACCTTCTCGAAGAAGTCTGCCTGGAGCAGGGCTGCCTTCAGGCACGAGTAGCAGCCGTGCAGGTCGCCGAGCACGAGCAGCTCGTAGTCCTTGCCGCGCGGGTGGTGCACCCAGACGTGACCGTCGAGGAACGGCGGGTCTTCCGAGAAGTCCGAGAAGGTGTGGCCCAGCGCGAGCTTTCCCCTGCCCCGCGCGCGGTGGTCGGAGAGGCGCTGCATCGTCCTTCGGACGACGTCCAGGTCCTGCTCGGCCTGCTTCGCGAACGTCTCCTTGTCGGTCGCGTAGTGCCACTCCGTCCGGGAGAAGAACGGATGGTCGTGTTTCTGAGCGGGGATCTTGGCGGCCCCCTCGATGACGACCGACCCCTCCTCGACCATCTCGAAGTCGTCTTCCCGGATGGATAGCGGCGCGTCGAGCAGCGCCAGCATCTCGTCCCGGAGCTTCGCCTCGGCCTCGTCGACCTTCCCGTCGGCGGCGATGAGCTCCTCGGCCGTGGCGAGCAGGCCCTTGCGGCCGTCTTCGTCGAACTCCTGGAAGAGCTCGAAACAACGCAGCTTCAGCCGCGAGAGGGCAAACGACTGCGCGTCCTCCCCGTCCGCCACGGGCTCCGCCAGGTTCTCGCGGATCTCGTCGTCGATCCCCTCGGCCACCTCGCGGAAGTGCTCGGTCCACTTCTCCACCAGCTCGTCGCGCAGCGACGGCTCCGCGTCCGGCATCGCCTGCACCGCCCGCGCCTGCACGAGCTCGGCGATGTAGGCGCGCAAGAAGCCCTTTTCGATCCGGTCGAAGTCGCCGTCGACGTGACCGAAGGCCGTCAAGTAGTAGATGATCGCGTGCATCTGACGCTCCGCGATCTTCGGGTCGTGGCTGAAGCTCAGCATGGGCGGGTGGCAGTCTACCGAATCATCGGGGCTAGCGAAGTCTCGACGTGGACGGCGCGCCGTAGGCCCCGGCCCCGGGCGCCGGCGCGGGGGCGACGTCGTGCGGGAGCGTGCCGCGCGGGGAGCGGAGGTAGACGAAAGGCGTGGCGTACATGAAGTTCGACACGCGCGATGTGTACACGTCGGCGTACCGCTCGATCTGGCGCGCGTAGTGGCTCTTGTCGTTGCCGGCCCACATGAGCGGGCCCCAGCTCGGGTTGGTGATCTCGGAGGCGCGCCTGGCGAGCGGCGAGATCTCGTCGTCGAGCGTGGTGATGCGCTGACGGAGCGCGGCGATCTCGGTCACGAGCTCGCTCTCCGACGAGCCGCTCGTCGTCTCGGCCGCGTACCCGGCGCGCAGGCGCGTGAGCAGCAGGCGCATGTAACAGTGCTCCCGCTCGAGCGCCTCCTTCTCGGCCATGCGCCCGCCGAGCTCCGAGAGCTCACGCTGCGCGGCGTCCGACGCGAGCACCTCGTCCTCGAGCTCACGAACGATGAGCGCCGTCCGCCAGCGCAGGACGTTCTTGGAGACGTGAACGTCGCCGAAGATGTGATCCCCCACGTAGAGGATCTCGTCGCCTGAAACGCCCAGCGACTGCTCGACGTCTCCGGCGCTGCCGCCCCAGTATGCCTTGCCCTTCTGGAGCGGGCCGATCGTCGGACGGAGCAGACCGTCTTCGCTGGCGATCTCGAGGAACGGGGCTCGGCCGACGAAAAACGCAGGCTTCTGGGCGGCGACGATGACGATGTCGAAGAGGTCGCGCCACGTCGTTCCCACGGGCAAGAACCGATCGAAGGCGTAGGTCATCATCGCGACCGTGTAGGACCACTCGGAGTTCGTGATGAGCATCAGCTGCTTGCCCGCGCTCTTCTGGTCCAGCAGCGCGAGCGCGGTGTCGCCGTCGAGATCGACGAACTTCTCGGGCGCGGCGACGATCTCCGCCTTGAGCTGGCCCTCCATGTGGGTGAGGTCGATGTGTTTGCGCGTGATCTCGTAACACTCCGAGTAGGAGTGTGTGCCCGCGAGCTTGCCCTGATCGTAGAGATCGACGAGCTGCGAGAACATGTACGCCTCCGACAGGGAGAAGAGCGTGTTCAAGAAGACCCACCGCGGCTCCGACAGGTCGACCACCTCGCGCGCGTAGACGGAGCGGAGCTCCTCGAAGCCGAGCGGCTTCGTGCCATGGAAGGCTCGCTTCACGTACCCGAAGCGGTTCGCCTTCACGACGTTGCCCAGCTCCTTGTCGATGATGAGCCCCCGCAAGATCGCCTTGGGGTCGAACCGAAGGCCGCCGACGGGGAACCCGAGCGCCACGAGGCGCGCCTTCAGGTGCTCGTAGGCGCGCTCCTCCCAGGCCTCGATGTTGTAGTGGACCAGCGTGTAGTCCATGTCGTAGCCGATCGCCCGGATCGCCCGCATGTTGAGCGTGCGGTTGCAGAACAGACCACGCTCACGGGGGCCCGCCACCAGCGACTTTTCCGCCATAGGGCGCGGAGACTACAACACCTCGAACGCGGTCCGCGCGAGCTCCTTGCCGTCTTTCGTCCGCACGATCGCGGTCCACTCGCCCGTCTCGTCGAAGCTCCGCGAGAAGGCCCACGTCCGCCAGCTCGGCGACTGCCCGACGGCGAGCTCCACCTTGCCCTTCTCCGATTTGTCGCTCGGAGGATCGAAGCTCACCACGATGTCCGACTCGCCGGCCGGGTTCTCGAGCTCAACGAACGCGTAGAGCTTCTCGAAGCGACCCTTCTGGAAGCTCGTGGCCTCGCCCTCCGGACGGCGCGAGCTCCGGTCGACGTCGGTGGCGACGACCAGACGCTTGACGCGGAGAGCCGACCCGTCAGCCTTCTTCGTGGAGGGGGCGGTCGCGGGCTTCGCCGGCTCGGCCTTGGCGAGCGTCGGAGCCGCAGCAGCAGCGGGCTTGTCGGTCTGGGCGGCCGCTGGCGCCTGGCACCCGACCGGGACGGGGACCTGGACCACGCGGACGTCGCTGGTCTCGGTTGAAGCCCGCTTGCACGCGGGAAGGAGCGACGAGAAGACGAGGGCTGCGGTGAGGAGGAGCGACTTGCGCATGCCTGGGCCCATCGCAAGGCGCGGACCACCGCGTCCGAGGCGTGATCTCCGGGAAATCCGCGGAGCGGCCCGGCGCCGATGTGGCCAGACGTGGACAGCCCTGTGGCTCCCGTAAGCCGGAGTGGCGTAGGCTTCCCGCCCGATGCGATTGCTCCTTCTGCTTCTTGTCGGCGCCGGCCTGGCCGGCGGCTGCGGCGACGACTCGTCTTCCTCGTCCTCCTCGGGGACCGGGGCCCAGGGCCAGGGCGGAGACGATGGCAAGTTCCACCCGCCCACGAACGGCACGCCCGTCGCCGAGGACGCTGCCTGCCAGACGCTGCGCGACGCGCTCGAGTCGAAGCTCACGTCGCTCCAGGGCTGCGTCATGACCCTTCGGACGTGCCCGAGCCTCGTTCAGATCGTCGGAGGCGAGCCCTGCCTGGAGTACGATCAGGGCACCGTGCAGGGCTGCGTGACCTACTACCAAGAGGCGACGAGCTGCGACGATCTCAAGTCGCGCGCGGACACGTGCGCGTTCGAGGCCATCGCCGGCACGGCGCCGAACGGGTGCCCGTGACCCAGACGCGCATCCTGCCCCGGTTCGACTTCCGCGTGGAGATCGCGGCGGAGACGGTCACGGGGAAGGTGCGCGCCACGAACGAGGACGCGCTCCTCGTCGCGCCCGAGCTCGCGCTCTTCGGGGTGGCCGACGGGATGGGCGGCCTCGACTCCGGCGAGCACGCGAGCCGCACCGCCCTCGAGGTCGCGCGCGCCTACCTGGCCACGAAGGAGGCGAACAAGAAGCTCGAGGAGTTCTGCCGCAGCCCGACGCTCGAGGTCAGGCGCGACGTCTTCGCGCTGCTCCGCGGAGCCTGCGAGGCCGCGCACGACAAGCTCGTCTCCGAACAGGAGAGCCGCGGCGAGAAGATGGGCACCACGATGGACCTGTGCCTCTTCGCACGGGACAAGGCGTTCGTCGCCCACGTGGGAGACGGCCGCGTCTTCCTCGCGCGGTCGAAGGCGACGCTCCAGATCACCGAGGACCACCTCGTCCACGATCCGGCGAGCGTGCGCCGGCCCGGAGGTCCGGGGCGAACGCCGCGGCCACTCGCGAGCGGCGTGGGCCTGCCGGTCCCGCTCCGCGTCGACGTGTTCCCCGTCGATCTCCGGCGCGGCGACACGCTCGTGCTCGCGACGGACGGCGCGTACGGGCCGATGGAGAGCGAAGCCGCGATCTCCCACGCGTGCCGTGGCACGCCGCGCGCGATCTGCGATGCGTTCGTGAAGAGCTCGCTCGCCCGGGGCGGCCGAGACAACGCATCCATCGTCGCGGTGCGGATAGACGAGCGGTTCCTGCAGCGCTCGGACGAGCGCGGCGCGTTCGACACGTCGGTGCTCCGCGACTGCCCGCTGCTCGAGGGCCTACCGCCCTCCTCGGTGCTCGGTGTCCTCTCCGGCAGCATCGAGATCGAGCTCGAGGCCGGCGCCGACGTGCCCCCGTTCGACGCGGGCGATCACTGCGCGTACATCGTGCTCGACGGCCTGGTGAAGACCGAGAGCGGGACCACCCTCGGCGCGCCAGCGGTGTTGTTCCCCGAGTCTCTCGTCGGGGTCGACCTCCGGACGAGGCGGGCCGCAGTCGTCGAACGCCTGCGCACGCTCCGCATCCGCCGCGACGACTTCCGGGAGATCTGCGCGCACGATCCGGTGCTCGGCATGACGCTCTTCGAGAAGCTCGCGACCCACATCGCGCGGACGCGCTAGTCTTCAATCAAGGGCTGGCGCCGGTCGAGCTCGCGTTGGGCGTCCAGAGCACCTCGTCTGCGCCGGTCGCGGCGCACGCGAGCCGGCTCCACACGAACAGCGCGTCCGAGAGGCGGTTCAGGTAGCGGACAGCGAGCGCGTCCACCTCGGTCGCGCGGGCGAGGCGCACGGTGAGGCGCTCCGCGCGGCGACACACGGTCCGGGCCAGGTGGAGGTCCGCGTTCAACCGCGAGCCACCCGGCAAGACAAACGACCGGAGCACGGGCAGCTCGGCCGTCGCCTCGTCCATCTCGCGCTCGAGCGCCTCCACGTCTTTCTCGGTGACGCGGGGCTGACCGGGCCGCAGGTCCTCCGGCAAGGTCGCGAGCAGCGAGCCGAGGTTGAAGAGCTCGTGTTGCACCCGCAGGAGGGACCGCGCGAGCTCGGCCAGCGCCGCGCTGCCCGCGCCGGGGTGCGCCGCGCCCTCGAGCGCGCCGACCCGCGCGGCGCCGATGACGGCGTTCAGCTCGTCCACCGTGCCGTACGCCTCGATGCGGAGGTCGTCCTTGTCGACCGACTGACCGCCGACGAGGCTCGTCCGGCCTTCGTCACCGCGCTTGGTGTAGACGCGGTTGATTGTGACGTGAGGGGCATGAAACGGCTCGCGGTCGTCCTTGGCCATGGCCCGCGCACTATACCCACGGAGACCGCCGCGACCACCGGCGATGGCCGCTCGCGCCCGAATCGGCTAGATCCTCCGGCATGTCCCAGGCCTACAGCGATCTCATCAGCGAGGTTCGAAAGCAGATCCGAATCGTGTCGCTCGAGGAGATCAAGCGCCGGCACGAGCAACATGTCCCGATGGTGCTGCTCGACGTGCGCGAGAAGGACGAGACCCGGCTCGGCTACATCCCGGGCGCCATCCTCCTGCCGCGTGGCTTCCTGGAGCTGCAGATCGAGCAGAAGATTCCCGACAAGGCGGCGCCCATCGTCGTCTACTGCGCCGGCGGCGTCCGCAGCGCGCTCGCGGCCAAGACGCTCCTCGACATGGGCTACACGAACGTCGAGAGCGCGAACCCGGGCTTCGTGCGCTGGAAGGACCTCGGCTTCCCGATGGAGCACCCGCCGCAGCTCTCGGAGGCGCAGCGCGAGCGCTACTCGCGCCACATCCTCCTGCCGGAGGTGGGCGAGGCCGGGCAGGCGAAGCTCCTCGCGTCGAAGGTGCTCCTGCTCGGCGCCGGCGGGCTCGGCAGCCCGGCCGCGCTCTACCTGGCCGCGGCCGGCGTCGGAACGATCGGCCTCGTGGACGGCGACGTGGTGGACGCGTCGAACCTCCAGCGCCAGATCCTCCACGCGACGAGCCGCGTCGGCACCCTCAAGGTGGAGAGCGCAGAGAAGGCCCTGACCGATCTGAACCCCGACGTGAGGGTCGTGAAGTTCCCCGAGCGGCTCACGAGCGAAAACGTCGACCGCATCTTCGAGGGCTTCGACGTCGTGGTCGACGGCTGCGACAACTTCCCCACTCGCTACCTCGTGAACGACGCCAGCGTCTTCCACAAGAAGCCCGTCGTGCACGGCTCCATCTTCCGCTTCGAGGGGCAGGTCACGGTGTTCGATCCCGGCCGCGGTGGCCCTTGTTACCGCTGCCTCTACCCCGAGCCGCCGCCCCCGCACCTCGCCCCGAGCTGCCAGGAGGCGGGCGTGCTCGGCATCCTGCCCGGCATCGTGGGCGTCGTGCAGGCGACCGAGACGATCAAGCTCTTGCTGGGCAAGGGCAACACGCTCGTCGGTCGCCTTCTCACGTACGACTCGCTCCGCATGCGGTTCGGGGAGCTCAAGCTCCGGAGAGACAAGAGCTGCCCCGCTTGCGGCGACGAGCCCACCATCAAAGGCTACGTCGACTACGAGTGGTTCTGCAGCGTGGGCGGGTCCGCCTGACGCTTCTCCCCCCTCGCTCGCGAGGGGGGCCGGGGGGGTGAATCCACAGGCACGACGTCGCCAAACGAGGGAACGTCGCCGCCAAGGATACCGGTCACGACTTCTTCGGGCGCGGGCGCAGCGTCGCGTACGCGAGGACGTCTTTCTTGGGCGTCCGCTGGATCGCCTCGATCCGGCTCGTGATGAGCTGGCGGTCCTCGCCGCGGTCGGTCGTGTAGGTGAAGAACATGGCGTCGCCGACGCCGAGCGGGTCGAGGCTCGGGACGACCGCGCCGTTGTCGTAGAAGCGCACGCCCCCTTCGACGCGGCGCGCGACGGCGAGGTGCCCCTCGCTCCAGCGCTTCGAATTGCGGTCGCGAACGGCGACGCAGACGTCCCCCTTCAGGTGGTACTCGGTGTTGCGCGTGACGATCAACCGGTGCTGGCGACGCTCGGTACCTTCGTAGCTCATCGGTGGCTCCTCGAAGATGGACGGTAGGATCCGCTCCCAAACGCGGCCAACTTCACGCGCCCGAGGGCAATCGGCTTGGCCCTCCGCATGCGCTGCGGCCTACGATTCGCTCGCACCATGCGCGCAGGCCCCGGGCTCGCGAAAATCCGACGTGTTCCACTGACGCTGAAGCGCGAGAAACACCTCGTGGCGGTAACGTACGGGCCGATTCGAGCGTGGCTCGAGCAGGCGGACGTGATCAGCGAGGGCGCCGTGGACGCCGGCCCACCACCGACCTACTTCGGCACGACGTCGATCCTGCTCGCCTGGGCGGGCACGCAGGACACGCGCTGGGGCGCGACGCCTCTCGAGCGCCAGATGCTCGCGATCGATCCCCACCTCCGCGTCCGCGCGCTGCGCGTCGCGCGGGAGGAGGCCGAGCTCCGTGCCGACGGCCACCTGGGCGCGCTGCGCGCGGAGGTCGAGATCGAGTCGTCGGCTCGCGGGCTTACGTTGCGCGTCGACGTGGAAGCGAGCGTGTACGCAAGGCGCGCAGCGCTTCGCACTTGACGCACGCCTCAACGTGCTCGAAGCGTCACGGCTTGTCGTATCGAGCCGGCCGCGTGATAGCGTCCGACGTGGTGCTTCTCTCGCGAGTGTGGTGACGCCGAGCCCATGAACAGGCAAAAGCGAGGATCCGGACGGGGTGACAAGCTCAAGGGCGACGGGCCCAAGGGCGACGAGCCCAAGGTCATCCACGTGGTATTCGGGCCTGGTGGCGGCCGCGTGGACGCGCCGCAGCCCAAGAAGGACGAAGAGCTCGACGCGCCCCCGCCCTCGTCGCGCGAGCCGGTGAGCGACGTCTTCACCACGACCGAGGTGTCGCGGCTGCTCGGGCTGTCCATCGGTCGCATCCGCTCGCTGGCGAAAAATGGCGTCGTCGCGCCGTCCGGCCGCCGGCGCGGGCACCGCGGCTACACCTTCCAGGACATCATCGCGCTCCGCGCGGCGCGCGACCTGCTCGCGAAGAAGGTCCGCCTGCGCGACGTCGCCCGAGCGATCGAGAGCATCCGCGCGGCGCTGCCCAAGGTCACCCGCCCGCTGGCGGAGCTGTCCATCGTGTCCGACGGGCGCAAGGTCGTGCTCCGCTCCTCCACCGGCAGCTACGAGCCGGTCACCGGGCAGATGTTGCTCGATTTCGATCTCCGCGCGCTGCGCGACGACGTCGTCCGCGTGCTTCGCCCGAACGCCGGTAAGGCGCGAGCCCGGACCGCTTACGACCTCTACGTCCGCGCGAGCCAGCTCGACGAGGACCCGGCGACGATGACCGAAGCGGAAGCGCTGTACCGCCGCGCGGTGGAGCTCGATCCGTGGCTCGCCATCGCGCACACGAACCTCGGCAACATCTGCTTTCGCCGCGGCGAGGAAGATCAGGCCGTCACCCTGTACGAGAAGGCCCTGCAGATCGACAGCACGCAGCCGGAGGCGCAATACAACCTCGGCTACGTCATGCTCGAGCGCGGCCACTCGGAGCGCGCCATCGAGTTCTTCAAGGGCGCGATCGCCAGCGATCCACGCTTCGCGGACGCGTATTTCAACCTGGCCATGGCCTACGAGCAGACCGGCGAAGCCGAGCTCGCCCGACCGTGCTGGCGCAAGTACCTCGAGATCGAGCCCACCGGGACGTGGGCCGAGATCGCGCGCAAGCACCTCTGACGGAGCGCGTGGCCGAATGAGAGCGCCGGGGGCCCAGTGAGAGCGCCGGGGGATCGAGTCGGCCGCTACGTCATCCTCGCGCTCCTCGGCAAAGGCGGGATGGGCGAGGTCTACGAGGCGGAGGACTCGGTCCTCGGTCGAAAGGTCGCCCTCAAGCTCGTCTCGGCCGAGGAGGCCTCCGAAGACGCCCGCGAGCGCATGATCCGCGAGGCGCGCGCGGCCGCCGCGTTCGAGCACCCGAACGTGGTCGTCGTGCTCGACGCGGGCACGCTCGACGACGGCGCCGGCGAGACCTTCCTGGCGATGGAGCTCGTCCGGGGCCGGTCGCTCCGCGCCTTCGTGGGGGATCCATCGACCGAGCGGGCGCGCAAGCTCCGGTGGCTCTGCGAGGCTGCGCGTGCCCTCGCAGCGGGCCACGCGCGCGGCATCGTGCACCGCGACATCAAGCCCGACAACCTGATGATCCGCGAGGACGGCGCGCTGAAGGTCCTCGATTTCGGCATCGCCAAGCGGAGCGCGAAGGCCGTCGATCCGAGCGCGCCGACCGAGGCCGGCCAGTCCATCTCGACGCTCACACGCGCGGGCCAGATCGTGGGCACGCCACGCTACGCGTCGCCCGAGCAGCTGCGCGGCGAGCCGCTCGACGGCCGCTCGGATCAGTTCTCCTGGGCGGTGACCGCCTACGAGCTCCTGACCGGGAAGCCCCCGTTCGAGGCTGACGACACTGTCACGCTCCTCTCGCAGATCCTCGCCAAGCCCCCCGTGCCCCTGCGAGAGCTGGCGACCGACGTCCCGCGCGAGATCGACCGAGCCGTCATGCGTGCGCTCGCGAAGGACCCGGGAGAGCGGTTCGACTCGCTCGACGAGGCGGCGAGCGCGCTCGAGCCCTTCGCCGAGGCGCGGACGGGCCCGAGCGACGTCGTTCGGGAGCGAACGAGCCCGCTCTCGGTCCTGCCCCCCAAGACACGTCGCGTCGTCTCGAGGACGGCCAAGATCGCCCTCTACCTGACGGCCGGCTTCGGCGCGTTCGTCATCATCGCGCTCGTCGCGGCCGGCATCACGGGGCACCTGCGCTTCGACGTCGGCGGCTCGGCGTCCGCCTCCGCCTCCCCTGCCCTCGACCCGGCGCTGGATCTGTCGCGGCTCGCGTGCTCGCCCGCGAAGGTTGTCGGCGGCGCGCCGGGCGGGATCGACGTCTCGGCGGCCATAGGCGTCGGGGCGTGCGCGCGGGTCGCGATCGAGATCGGCGCGGAGTGGGGCTCCGCCAGGTCGGCGAGCTTCACGCGCGCGACGCCGGTCGCGGTGGAGCTCGCGGCCGGCCCGCCGGCCCGCGTGACGATCAAGCTCGCGGGCAAGGAAGCGACGGCCGAAGGGTCGAGCCCGCTCGTCGCCGCGCGAAAGGCCGCCCGCGCCCTCGCTGGAGAGCTCCCGCCCGTCGCCTACGACGAGGCTCGCCAGCGCGCGTGGGGCGCGGCGGACGCAGCCGCCGCGCGCCGCATCGAGACGACCTGGCGGCGGCTCGTGATGAGCGATCTGGACGATACGCTGTCGGAGATCCGCGCGCTCGAGGAGACCTTGCCCGACTCGGCGTGGTCCCACGCCATGGTGGCCGTGACCGAGGCCGGCGGCTCCGCGCGCCAGAAGGCGGCGATCGAACGCGCGCTCGCGCTGGTCGACAAGCTCCCGCCGGCGCGCGCGAAAGGCGTCCGCGGCCTGCTGCTTCTCTACACGGGCGACGACGCCCGCCCCGAGTCACTCCGCCTGCTGCGGCAAGCCTACGCGGAGGACGCCCGCGACGCCGACATAGCCGGCCTCTACGCCGCCTTGGCCATCTCGAACAACGCCCAGGAGGAAGGCTTCGCGGTGGTCGACCGGGTCGCCGAGCAGACCCCGGGCCTCGCGATCGTGCCCCTCCGCAACGCCATCCTCGCGCCGCGTCGCGCCGATCACGCGCGCAACGATCGATACCTCGCGCGCCTGCAGGAGATCCTCCCGGAGGACGCAGGCAGCTATCACGCGCTCTTCCAGGCGCTGACGAAGGGCGATCTCGAGAAGGCACGGACGGTCCTCGCCTTTCGCCACGCCCTCATCGAAGACACCCTCGACGACTTCTCGAGCGCGCGCCTCGCGCTCGTGAGCGGCCGGCTCGACGAGGCGCTGGCGCTCACGAAGCAGCGGCTGGCCGTCCCGCAGTCGATGGTCCGGCTCGAGGCAGGCCTGCTCGTCGCCGCGGCCCACTTCCTCGGCGGTCGCCTCGACCAGGGGCACGCCGCGTGTCTCACCGAGCTCGATCGCCTCCGTGACGAGGGCAACACGCTCGCCGCGCGGAACCAGGTGCTCACGGAGCTTCGTGCTCGACGGCGCTCCAACGAAGAGGTGCCGAAAGACTTGCTCGGCGCGGTCGGCGATCCCCTCGCCCGCGAGGAGGTCTGGGTCCCGGCGCGCATCGCGCTCGCGGTCGAGGTCGAGCTCGCCGTCGCGAAGGGCGACAAGCAGAGGCTCGGCGCCGCGCTCGACCGTCTGACAGAGGTCGCCCGCGGCGCGCGGAGGGAGGATCAAGCCTCGGCGCAGCTCGCCCTCTTGCCGCTGGTCCGAGCGGCGCGCGGGGACGGCGCCGCCATCGAGCTCTGGCGGGGCGCGAAAGATGCCTCCGACAGCGCGCGCAGCCTCGTGGCGTTCGACGCGGCCCTCGCGCTCGAGGCCAGCGCCGCCGCCGAGGCCGAGATCGTCGACGCGTACGTGACCGCCATGGATCCGTTCCGCGTCGAGACGCGGCCGCTCGACTACCTCTTTTCGGCCGTCCGGCTCTCGGCGCGTCATCCGATGGCGGCGGCCGAGAACGAGCGGGTGAAGGCCTTTCAGGGGGGCGCGCAGCTGCCCCGCGACGTGCGCGAGCGCGCGCTCGCCCTGCGCTGACGCTGCGGCCGTGGGAAACGGCGCCATAGTGTGATAGCTACGCCCCCGTGCAACGGGAGCTCTCGCGCCAGCTCGCCAAAACGATCGTCGACGCCCTGAAGCGAGCCGGGCATTTGGTCCTCGCCGGCGGCGAAGGCGAGGCCGTTGTCCGGGACCTCACGACGTACCTCGAGCCGGCCCTCGAGAAGATCGTCCCTCGCCTCTCGCCCAGCCTCGTCATGGGCGAGGTCACGAGCACCTTCGGGGACGAGGCGACCGACGAAGCGGTCGAGCAGCTCGTCGAGCAGCTGCGCGAGGCTTTGCTCGACTCGGACGGCGTCGAGGATGTCTACGCGGACGACCGTACGATGGAGCGCATGATCTTCCGCTGCCTCCAGGAGGGGCTGCACAAGGTCGGCGAGCACCTCGACGACGCGGACGAGCCGCCCCCGCCGATCAGCGTGCGGCTCGATACCCTCGGCTACGTGGCCGCGCACGCTGCGCGCGGCGCGGACGACGCGACCCTCCGCGACGCGCTCGATCGCGCGGCCGAGAACGTCCGGAGCGAGCTCGACCGCTACGACGCGGCCTCTCGCACGGCCTTCTTCCGTCCATCGGATCCCGATCCGGAGCAGCGCATCGACATCGAAGCCTCCATCGAGGAGGAGCTCTCGGACCTTGTCGATCTCGGCGTGGTGGAGCTGCCCACGCTCACGCGGCGCGTGCCGATCGGCCAACCGCTCGATCGCGCGCAGCAAAAGGCGCTGTTCCGGACAATCGACCGCCTCGCGCAGCGCCACCTCTCCGCCGCGCTCTGCCCCGGCTCGTGGTCGTGGGACGGCGCGGACGGGCTCACCCTCACGTTCACGCCGCTCGCCGAGCCCGACGAGCGCCTGGTGGACGTGCAGACCGAGGCGTTCACGGCGGAGCTCCGCCAGACCGATCTGGCCGCGAGCCTCGCGCAGGCTGCGGCCCCTGCGGCCTCGGCCGATCGCGGCGCGCTCGCGCTCGCGCGCGCGCTCGCCGGGGCTCCGCTGGCGCCGAAGCCGAAGCCCAAGGCGGAGCCGAAGGAACCGCCGCCCCCCGCCGACTCGGATCTCGAGGCGCCGACAACCCAGAAGTCGCCCGCCCCCAAGAAGACGGCGACCGCCAAGAAGACCGCCAAGACGGCCTCGCCGGCGACCAAGAAGGCCGAGGCAAAGAAGACGACGACGGCGAAGAAGACCGCGGCCCCGAAGAAGACCGCGACCAAGAAGGCCGCCGGCAAGAAGTGACCTGAGGACCGGCGCTCAGAAGGATAGCCGGAGCCGCGCGCCAGTCGGGCCGATCGAGACGACCGGCTCGCTCTCCCCGCCGGGCCGCACCGCGATGAGGACGATCCCGGTCGTGAGGGCCACGCCGCCCACCACGAAGCCGACCGTCGACACCGTCGCGAGCGTGTTCGCGCGGTCGAGCAGCTCGGCGTCTTCCCGGAGGCAACGGTCCCCGACGCAGCCCTCCTTCACGACGCTCGCGTCGCGCGCGGCGAGCGCGCCGGCGATCGCGCCGAGCTCGAGCCCCACGGCGGCGAAGGAGAGCGAGAGGATCCCGGGGACGAGCGAGCCACGCCGGGCGGCGCCCGGGCCCTTGCTCGACGAAGCGAGATCGATCGAGACCACGGTCCCCCTGCCCCGCTCCTTCAGGACCACCGACTCCTTCGCCTCCGCGCCGGGCGCGGTCGCGAGGACGACGTGCTCGCCAGGGTCGAGCTCGATCGCCTCGCCGACGCGCGCCACGCGGCCGTCGACGCGGACCTCGACGTGGCCGGCGGGCCGCCCCGCCACCTTCACCACGAGCGACGGGATACGCGCGCGCACCTCGGCGAGCTCGGATGAGGCGTCGTCGACCGCGCCGCGGAACGGCTTGGGGGCGCTCGGACCGAGCGCCTCCGCCGTGACCCGCGCGTAGATCTCGGCCGCCTCGAGCAGCCGCCCGGCGTTCCTTCGGCACCGCGCCATGTAGAGGACGAACACCGGCGAATGGGCGAGCGCGTCGGCCTGCCGGAAGAGATCGTACGCCTCGTCCCACTTCCCCTTGGCGAAGAGCGCGTCGCCCTCGTAGCCGCGGTCGAGCGCGCGCTGCGCGTCCGTCTGCGGGGCCGCGGAGGCGGGCAGCGAGGCGAGGCCGATCGCGAGCGCCGCCGCCATCGACGTGAAGAGCACGCGAGGCCGCCTTCTCATCGCGCGCCCGGGAGGCCGAACTTCGGGTCGACCTCGACCGTACCGCGAGGCCGCGCCGGCAGCCGCGCGGGCGCGGCGACCGGGGCCTGCGGCGCGCTCGCGCTCTGCTGGGGTGCACCGGAGGCCGACGCGGAGGGCGGCGCGCCGACCGCGGCGTCGCCCGGCGCGACGAGCGGGCCCGGGGATTGAGATGACGGTTCCGTCATGACGACGGAGCCGACGGCCGCCCCGACCGCCAGGGCCGTCGCCTCGTCCGCGCTCGCGCTCGGCCGCGCCCCGGAAGCGGCGCGGAACGCCGCGAAGCCACCTGCCGCGACTAGGGAGGCCGCGCCGAGCGCGAGGAGCGCGACGCGCCGCAAACGACGCGGCGGCGCCTGGACTGCCGCGCCGCGGAGCGAGGGCGAGGTCTCGATGGGCGCGGCTGTCTCCTCGCGGATGGTGGTGGGCGCAGGCGGCGCGAGCGGCCCGGCCTCCGTCGCGACGTCCGGGGAGCGCGCGCTGATCGCGGCGACGGAGGCCGTCACGTCGAGCCGAGGGACAGGCCCCGGCGGCGAGCGCGGGCTGCGGCTGGGAGCACCGGCCGCGAGCGCGGTGAGCGCCTCGGCGAGCTCCCTCGCGCTCTGGTATCGCCCGTCCGGGCTCCGACAGAGAGCGCGCTCGAAGAAGGCGTCGACCTCGGGCGGCAGGTCGGAGGCGCGCGACGACGCGACGGGCAGCGGGTCGCTGCAGATGCGCACGAGGACGTCGCCGAGGCTCGTCCCCGCGAAGGGACGCTCGCCGACGAGCGCCTGGTAGACGATGACGGCGACCGACCACAGATCGCTCCGCGCGTCGACCTCCCCGCCGCGAGCCTGCTCCGGGCTCATGTACGACGGAGACCCGATCACGGTGCCTGCGGTCGTCTCGACGGCGGGCGAGTCGAGGCGCGTCTCCTTGGCGACGCCGAAATCGAGGATCTTGGCGATCTCTTCCTGCCCGACGCGCGCGAGGAACACGTTGCTCGGCTTGAGGTCGCGGTGGACGATCCCGGCCTCGTGCGCCAGGGTGAGGCCCTTCGCGAGCTCGGCGACGATCTTCGCGATCTCCGGCAGCCCGAGCGTCCCCACCCGCGCGAGCCGGTGGGCCAGGTCTTCCCCTTCGAGCATCTCCATGACGATGAAGGGGCTGCCGTCGCACGAGCCGTAGTCGAGGACCTGCACCACGTGTGGGCTCCGGAGGCTCGCCGCAGCCCTCGCCTCACGCTCGAAGCGAGCGCGCAAGAGCGACGAGCCGGCGGCGCTGCCCATGAACTTGATCGCGACCGGGACGTCGAGGGTGAGGTGCCGCGCGGCCCAGACCGCTCCCATGCCGCCGCGCGCGAGGGCTCGCTCCAGCCGGTACTTCTCGCCGACAAGGGCGCCGGGTGCCGGGTCCATTCGGCGGTCATGCTAGCAAATGGCGCGCGCCGCGGTGCCCTCCGCTATCCTCCGCCCGTGGCGAAGCAGCCCGCCCAACACCGGAGCGCCGAGACGGCGACGCTCGCGCGCGAGGTCGTCGCGCTGCCGCTCGGCGCGCTCATCCGGGTCGTGGGGGCGAAGGCCTCGCCCCCCAGCTTTCGTCTGAGCGCCGGGAGCTGCGTGCTCGGCGCCGGAGAAGGCGCGCACGTGCTGGTGCCCGAGACCACCGTCTCGCGCCGCCACGTCGAGCTCGCGCTGGTCCCGGAAGGTGTGCTCGTGACGGATCTCGGGAGCCGCAACGGGACCTTCTACCTCGGCCAGCGTGTCGAGAAGATGGTGCTCGCCCTCGGGAGCCGCATCCGCGTTGGCAACGTCGAGGTGGCCATCGACGCCGACAGCGATCGCCTCCTCGAGCGGCTCTCCGACTCGGAGACGAGCTACCGCGGGCTCGTCGGGGTCTCTTCGGCCATGCGGAGGCTGTTCGCGGTGCTCAAGCGCCTCGAAGGCTCGCTCGTGAACGTGCTCGTCCACGGCGAGTCCGGCGTCGGCAAGGAGCTGGTCGCGCGCGCGATCCACGCCGGCTCCGCCCGGGCAGCCGGTCCGATGTACGCGGTCAACTGCGGAGCCCTCGCGCGTGAGCTCGTGTCCTCCGAGCTGTTCGGCCACAAACGTGGTGCGTTCACGGGGGCCGTCGAGCAGCGCGTCGGCGCGTTCGAGGCCGCACACGGAGGCACGTTGTTCCTCGACGAGATCGGGGAGCTGCCGCTCGACGTGCAGCCGGTCCTCTTGCGGGCGCTCGAGTCGGGCGAGGTTCGGCCCGTGGGCGACACGGAGGCCAAGCGCGTGAACGTGCGCGTGGTCGCCGCGACCAACAAGAGCCTCGACGACGAGGTGAAGGCCGGCCGCTTCCGCGGCGACCTCTTTTACCGGCTCGCGGTCGTGAAGCTCGAGGTCCCGCCGCTCCGCGATCGGCCGGAGGACATCGAGCTGCTCGCGAAGACCTTCGCACGATATGCCGGCATCGCCGAGCTGCCCGCGGACGTGCTCGCCTCCCTCTCGCGCATGCCCTGGCCCGGCAACGCGCGCGAGCTCCGCAACGCCGTCGAGGCGTTCGTCGCGCTCGGGTCGCTCCCGGGCACGGCCGGCCCCGCGCTCGAGGCCCTCGATCAGCTGATGCAGCAGGTCATCGATCCCGAGCGGCCCTACGCCGAGCAGAAGGAGCGCTTCGCGGAGCTCTTCACCAGGAACTACCTGACGCTCCTGCTCGCTCGGACCGGCGGCAACCAGTCGGAGGCCGCCCGCATCTCGGGGATGGAGCGCAGCTACCTGGGAAAGCTCTGCACCAAGCTGGGCGTCGCCAAGGGCTGAGCGCTCGATCGCCCAACCCCCTGCGTGATCGATCACCCAACTCGGCCCCGGACGCTCCAAATCTTCGCAAAAACGGCGCGGCACACAAGCTGCGTAGGGGCCGGCCATGTCAAGGCTCACGACCCTGGTGCCGGTCGGGCTCCTCCTCGCCGGCTGCGTCGGCGACATCGGCGGAGAAGACGAAGGCGGCAAGACGCCCACGACCGATCCGAGCGGCTTCTCGTGTGACCCGGAGGCGGCGGCGCTGACGGCGAGCCCGATCCGTCGCCTCGCGAAGGAGTACTACGAGAACGCGATCCGCGAGCTGCTCTCCCCGCTCGACGAGCCGACCCGCGACGCCCTCCTCGCCGAGATCGCGACGAGGCTCTCGCTCGTGCCGCGTGACGTCTCCGATTTCTACTCGACCAGCGACCAGACGGTCTCACAGGACCACGTCGACGCGGTCTTCGGTGTGGCGGTCGGCCTCGCGGCCAAGATCGCCGACGACGCCGCTCCCTACGGCGCCGGGCTCATGCAGGTCTGCGGGGAAGGCGCCACCAAGGCCTCGCTCGCCGACGACGTTTGCCTCACGAAGGTGATCACCTTCTACGGCCGCAAGGCCTTCCGCCGGCCGCTCGCGCAGGCGGAGATCGACGACTTCAAGGGCTTCTACCAGCAAGCGTCGGCCGCAGGCGTCGACCCGCTGGGCCTGCTCATCGGCCGCCTCATCGGTCACCCGGCGTTTTATTACCGCTTCGACGCCGACGGCGAGCGCGTGAGCGGCGCCGACGGGGTCGACGCGACCTACGAGCTCACGAAGTGGGAGCTCGCCTCGAAGATCACCTTCCTCTTCTGGGCCGGGCCGCCCAGCGACGAGGTGCTCGACCGCGTCGAGGCGACCGAGATCACCGAGAACGCCGAGCTCGAGGCGTTCCTCGGCGACGTGCTCGCCGATCCGCGGGCCGATCGCGGCGTCCTCCGCTTCTACCGCGAGTGGCTCCACCTCGACGACGTGGCCAAGACACCCGGCACCGAGGGCAACGTCGTGGCGGGCCAGGCGATGCTCGCCGCCGCCGGCATCGACGCCCTCCCCGTCGGCTACCGCGAGGACACCATCCAGGAGGTCCTCGACCTCGCGAAGCACTACACGCTCACCACCGAGGGCACGATGGGCGACATCCTGACGAGCCCGTACTCGTTCGCGCGCACGCCCGAGCTCGCCAAGATCTACGGCGTCGCGCCGTGGGACGGCTCACCGGATGCTCTCGTCAGCCTCCCCGAGGGTGAGCGCTCCGGGCTCCTCACCCGCGCGGCGCTCGTCTCCTCGGGCGCCGAATACACCCGGCCGATCATCAAGGGCGAGGTCATCCGGACGCGCGTGCTCTGCCAGGGCATCGCGCCGCCGCCGCCGGGGCTCGACATCCAGCCCCTGACGCACCCCGCGGACAAGACGACGCGCCAGGCCGTAGACGAGGCGACCGCCGATCCGACGTGCCAGGCGTGCCACGTTCAGATGAACCCGCTCGGGTTCCTGAGCGAGCGCTACGACCCGACCGGGCGCGTGAGACACACCGAGCTGCGCTTCGCCGACGGCTCGGGAGACGTCGTCGCCGAGCTGCCGATCGAGACGCGCGCGACGCCCGCGATCACGAAGGACGACACGACCGAGATCGTCGACGCGGTCGATCTCGGCCGGTACATCGCCGAGACCGGCGCCGCCGACGTGTGTCTGGTATCGAGCTACTTCGAGTTCCTGAACGGCCGCTCGGCCGATCCGGTCACCGACGGTTGCGACGTCCTCGACCTCCGCGACGAGCTCGCGAAGGAGGGCGGATCGATCAAGGCCGTGCTCGCGAAGAGCGTGCTGCAGAGCTCGTTCCGACGACGCCTCGTGAAATAGGAAGGGCAAAGACGATGAAATTCAGCCGCAAATCGAGGCGTTTTTTCCTCCAGGGTGCCGGCACCACGCTCCTCGCGCTGCCCTTGCTCGAGTCCCTCCTTCCCAAGGGGGCCAAGGCGGCGCCGACCCCGAAGAGCTTCATCGGCGTCGGCGCGTGGAACGGCCTCTACCGGATGTACGGGCCGGCCTCGCAGCTCATGCCGCCGACGCAGGAGTCGAGCGGGTCGCTCGTGGGGCTCGCGAAGGTGAACGTGCCCGGCCGGCACGCCATCCACCACGCGACGTTGACCGAGCTCGCCCAGGCCAACGGCGGGCGCATCTCGGACATCATCGATCAGGAGTTCACGCCCTACCTGAGCAAGATGACGATGCTGCAAGGGCTCGATTACATCGCGCTCGGCTGGTACCACCACTCCGGTCAGTTCGGGAACTGGCACAAAAGCGCCGACCAGTCCGAGGGCAACCCGGACATGGCGACCCTCGACAACGTCATCGCGGACTGGTTTGCCACGCAGGGCCTCCCGAGCGACGTCGTCACCTACTCCGCCTCCTGGCTCGACGGCGACTGGGGCTGCTCGTTCAAGGCCGACGGCTCGCGCACGACGGCGCAGTTCAACGACCCCGGCGCGCTCTGGGACAAGTACTTCGCGGACGCGCAGATCCCCACCGACTTCAAGGCGCTGCTCGTCGACCGCGTCTTGGAGGACTACCGCGCGCTCAAGCAGAACCCTCGGCTCGGCAACGAGGACCGCATCCGCGTCGACGCCCACATCGATCACCTCGCCGTCACCGAGCAGAAGATCAAGGAGGTCGCTGCCGTCTGCGATCAGCTCCGGCCCGACTCCGACATCTCGGACCGCGCGCTGCTCCTGCGCACGATGAACGACGTCATCGTCGGTCTCATCTCCTGCGGCATGGCCAACGTCTTCATGGGCTGGGCCCAGGCCCTCGTCAGCGAGGACCCGAACCAATGGCACGTGTGGTCACACGCCGGCTACGACAACGACAACGACGCCGTCGCCGACTCGAGCGCCTACACGAGCCTCGTCGAGCACTCGCGCAGCGTGATGAAGGACATGTGCCTCGATCTCGCGAAGAAGCTCGACGCCGTCGGTCAGCTCGACAACTGCGTCATCGCCTGTATCCAGGAGCACAACAAGCGCGGCCACGAGTCGTGGAACGTCCCGGTCATCACCTTCGGCTCCGCCGGCGGCGTGCTCGCGACCGACAAGTACATCGACTACCGCAACGTCGCGGACCGGGACGACGTGGTCTACAGCCGCTTCGGGTTCCCGATGAACCAGCTCTACGCGAACCTGCTCATGTCGATGGACATGCCACCTTCCGCGTTCGAACCGCTCAACAAGGGCCGGGCGGACGGGGCCTCGTCGCCGTTCAAAGCCGGCTCGGGCTACGGCGTGAATGCCATCCACCCGGACGCCGCCTACGACTACAGCCTCGGCGGTCACTACGCGAGCTGGGCCGGTCACGATCTCAGCGGCTGGCTCCCGGAGCTGAAGGCATGAAGGGAGCAGAAGGCGTGAAGGGAGCGGAGGACATGGAGAGCCTGAAGCCTGTCAGCCGTTCACGGCCAACGCTTCCGCACGCTCCTCTCCCCCCGGCCCCCTCTCCCGGGCGGAGAGGGGGAGCGCTCCTCGTCGTCACGTTGGGTCTCCTCGCGTGCGGCTCGGACCCGGATGGAACGGGCGATCCCGGCGCGGCCGGCGCGACCGGCGAAGGCGCAGCCGACACGGGCGCTGGCGCCGGCCCGGCAACGACGACGACGGGCTCGTCATCGTCCGGGAGCGGCGGCGGCGGCGCGCCGGCGGGGAAGGTTCCGATGTTCGTAGCGCAAGGCGGCGTCGGCAGGACAACCGTCTCCTGCGACGACGGAAAGACCTGGGTCGGCGATCACGCCTGGGACACCGATGCCGACCCGCTGATGTGTGGGTCCGCGCAGTCGGCCGTCTGCTACGACGGCACCTGCTCGTACCAGGTCGGCGGCGATTGCATTCAGATGACCTGCTGCGATCACTCGCCCGACGTGGCCAAGGGCGTCGTCTTCGGCGACGGGCAGCTCGTGGCGACGTGGGGCTGGGGCCAGCCCGGCGAGGTCCGACGCAGCACGAACGGCATCGACTGGACGACCACACACGCGAACGACACCTTCGGCGGGCTGGCGTACGGAGGCGGACGGTTCGTCCTCTCCTCGCGTTCTCCCTTCTGGTCGACGGACGGCGCCGCCTGGACGGCCGGTAGCCTCGCCGACTTCAAGAACGCCGACGGCTCGGACATGTGGAGCGTCCGACGCTTCGCCTACGCCGACTTCCAGGGCGAAGGGCGGTTCGTGGCCGTGGCGAGCGGCGACGTGAGCCGTGACATGCTCGTCAGCTCGAACGGCGGTGAGACCTGGTGGCGGCCGAGCGTCATCCCCGACGATTGCGCTGGCGAGGTGAGCACCTACGGCGGCATCGTCTCGGGCGACGACGTCATCCTCATCGTCGACATGGACGGCTACGCCTGCCGCTCGACCGACGGCGGGGATACCTGGTCGGTGACCCAGACCGGCCTCTCGATGATCCTGTCGCACGGTGTCTGGACGGGCTCGGAGTTCTGGTTCTGGGGCGACGACGGCTACCGCGCGAGCAGCCCCGACGGCGCGACCTGGACGGTCACCCCCATGACCATGCCCACCCGGCTCGGCCCCGTCGCGAGGAGCGATGCCGGCACGCTCGTCGCGGTCGGCAACGTCTGGCAGGGCTACGCCGAGCAGACCTTCTACCGCTCGACCGACGGCCTGGCCTGGGAGGAGCTCGAGGAAGGCTCGTTCGCCCCGAGCCACCCGATCTTCTATCTCACGTTCGGCTATGCCGACCCGAGCGAGGTCTGCCCGGCGCCGTAACGTCGCCGCCTGAGGATGCCCACCGTCTCCTGGTAGACTCTGCGCCCGGTGCATCACAAGGCTGCCCTGCTAGCTTCCCTCGTTGCCGCGAGCACCGGCTGCAACCTCGTGCTGGGGATCGACGGCCTGATCGCGGACCGCACACCGGGCGGAGGCGGTGCCGGCGGAGGCGACGCCACGGGCGGGGGCGGCGGAGGCGGTGGCGTGACCTGCGGCGAGGTCTGCGGAGCGCCGGGCTGCTCCCCCTGCCCCACGACGGAGATCGTGGTCGTCGCCGCGCCGGCCGGCACGTTCTCGATCGACGTCCGCGAGGTCGACAACGCCTCCTACGCGCTCTTCCTCGCCGACCAGCCAAGCCCTTCGCTCGCGCCGCCCAGGTGCGGCGACAACACGAGCTACGAGCCCGGGGTGATGACCGAGCTCGGGATCGATCCGGCCGACGTCGCCGCCGCCAAGGCGTCCTGCGCGAGCTGGAAGCAGTTCGACGGCGAGCCCGACAAGCCGGTCGCCTGCGTCGATTGGTGCGACGCCGCGGCCTACTGCAAGTGGGCCGGCAAGCGCCTGTGCGGCGACTTCCGGGGCGGGCTCTACGACGTGACCGAGGGCCCAGGCCCGCACGCTGACATCTCCGTCAGCGAATGGTTCGCCGCCTGCACCGGCCCCGGCCAGACCCTCTTCCCCTACGGCGACACCTACGACGACACGCTCTGCAGCGACGACAACAGCGGTCCGCAGCCGGTCGATGCGCACCCCGGATGTGAGGGCGGCTACCCCGGCGTCTTCGACATGAGCGGCAACGTCGCCGAGTGGGATGACGCCTGCACCGACTACGACAACCCCGACTACGGTCAGAACTGCCTTGTCCGCGGCGGCACCTGGTACCAGACCGGCACCGAGGCGCAGTGTGACGCCTTCCGAGACATCCCGCGGTACTCGATGAGCGACGGGATCGGGATCCGCTGCTGCGCCGAGATCAGCCCCTGAAGTGCAGCTCGAGCACAGCGCTGGGGCGACGCCCAAGCACCCACGCTGTAGGCTCGCGCCTGGGTCCCGAATTTCCGCTGGCCTGCTCCGCCGAGATTCAGGTCTGCTGATGAGCTGGTGCCGATGCCACCGCAGCGCCACGACGACGGGCCCGCAGGTTGCACACTCCCGGGCATGCTCCGCCCCCAACCCGCGCAGGCTCACCTGGTGTGCAAGCCGGTGCACATCGGGTGCACCCGCAACGGCCGGACGTCATGAGCTCGGTCGACGCGCTCGGATTCAACCCGCTCGCGCCTCCGTCTCTCACCGTCACCGTCACCGGCGGCGCCGCGCTCGACGTTCGCGAGTTCGTCGTGCACGAGGCCCTCGGCGAGCTCTTCGTGGTCGAGCTCGTCTGCGTCTCCTTCGACCACGACATCGACTTCGACGCCTTGATCGGCGAGCCCGCGTCGTTCCGGATCTCGCGCCCGGGCAGCGGTCAGTCGCGGGTCTTCTCCGGGGTCGTGCGCGCCGCTCGGCAGCTGGTGAGCGAGCCCCAAGGCCTCTCGACCTACACCCTCACGATCGTGCCCGCGCTCTGGCTGCTCACCCAGAACCGCACCTACCGCATCTTCCAAGACACGACCGACCCCGACATCGCGTTGGCGATCTTCTCGGGCTGGGGTCTCGCGCCCGATGCGCGCCTGACCGAGAGCTACAAGCCTCGCCGGTACCGGGTTCAGTACGCAGAGAGCGACTTCGCGTTCGCCTCCCGACTCCTCCAAGACGCCGGCGTCACCTTCTTCTTCGACACCGGCGAATCGGGCGGCGGGGCGCTCATGCTCTCGGACGCTCCGGAGAAGAGCGAAGCCCGCGCACCGCTCCCGTTCGTCGCGACCCCGACGCAGGCGCTCCGCCAAGACTTCGTCACGAAGCTGCGGTTCACCCGAAACGTCGCGCCCGGCGCCTACACCCAGGAAGACGTCGACTTCCGGCGTCCGCCGTCGTTCCCGGTCCGCGCGTCGAGCAAGGGCGGCCTCGCGGTGGAGTCGGCGCTCGAGGTCTACCACTACAACCCCGGCGCCCTGCTCTTCGCGGGCGGGGGCGGAGACGGCACCCCTACCGCCGACGACCGCGGCGCGCAGCGGACCGATCTCGGCGAGGGCGGGCGCCAGACCGAAAAGCGCCTCGCGGCCAAGCGCGGCTCGGCTCGCCGCTGCGCTTTCGGTACGAGCGCGCTCGACGTTCGCCCCGGGTCCATCGTCTCGTTCACGGATCACCCCCGCGCAGAGCTCGGCAGCGGGCAGAGCTTCCTCGTCGTTTCGTCGCACATGCATGGCTCGTCGAACGACGCGTTCCTGCACACCTGCGAGGCTCAGCCGACGACGGCCCGGTTCCGGCCTCCGCTCGCGACCCCGAAGCCCAAGGCCCGCGGGGTCGAGAGCGCCACCGTCGTCGGCCCCGGGGGCGCCGAGATCCACTCGGACGAGTTCGGCCGCGTGCGTGTGCACTTCCACTGGGACCGCGAGGGCTCGGCCGACGAGAGTGCCTCGTGTTGGATCCCCGTCAACCAGCCTTGGGGTGGCACCAGCTTCGGCGCGCTGAACATTCCCCGCATCGGTCAAGAGGTGCTGATCGACTTCCTCTCCGGCGACCCTGACAGACCGGTCATCATGGGTCGCGTCTTCACGCAGACCAACCCCCCGCCCTACGAGCTCCCCGGCTTCAAAGACCTGCAGGCCATCCGCTCCGAGTCCACCCCCAAGCTCCCGGCGGGTACGGCGCGGTCCGGCATGATCAACGGCAAGACGACCGGCGGCGGCGACGGCGCCGGCACGGCCGGGCCACAGTCGTCACCGCTCGGAGGCGGCATGCCGTTCTCCCTCGACAAGATCGCGAGCCTCGTCGGCAGCTCACGCCTCTTCCAGGCGTCTTCGCCCGACGGCAGCACCCACGGCTGGCAAGGCAGCGAGCTCGGCATGCTCGATCCGCAGGGCAACGAGCTCCTCTACATGCAGGCGCAGAAAGACCTCCATAAGGTCGTCAAGAACAACCAGATCTCGGTGGTCGGCCATGCAAAGAGCGAGACGATCGGCTCGGACAACATCCGCTACGTCGGCAACAAGGAGGGGTTCAACGTCGGCGCGGATCGTACGGGGGCGGTGAGCGGCGAACAGCTCGAGGTGTTCCAGCAGGCTTCGCTCAAGCAGAGCATCACCGCCGGCCAGCAGTGGGAGACCAAAGACGCCTACGTGGCACGCTCAAAGGACGTTCGCTTCGACGCGACAGAGACCTGGGGGAGCGAGGCTCCGGTGCACGTGATCGTGAGCAAGGACATTCTCAAGCTCGTGACCGAAGGCTCGCAGATCGTGATGAAGCCTGACGGGATGGTCATCCAGGGCGACGTCACCCATCTCAACCCGGGATCGGACTTCGTGGCCGCCGCCCTCCGCGGGCACTCGCTCAACCTGGCGCAGCTCGCTTCGGAGGCACAGCAGAAGCGCGAAGACGCTCGCAAGAAGGCGCAGGCCGAGGCCGAGGCCTTCGATAAAGCCACCGAGGACACGCAGCACCGTCCCCAGGAGACCGGGAGCAACCGGCGGACGGACATGAACCACCGCATGGCCTGGGGCCGTCGCATGCGGCAAGCGGGCTATGAGCCGAACATCGACACGTACAACAGCCTGGTCAACGGCACCCACACCATCCCCGACGCCACGCCGACCACCGTCGGCCCGTCGGTGGGGATCTGAGCCATGGCCGAAGCAGACTTCGTAGACGACGTGCTCTCGGGGATGACGCAGCCCGATCTGGTGCTGCAGGTCGGCGCCGACCTCGACGTGCGGAGCTTCGACGTGCGCGAGGGCATCAGCGGGCTCTTCTCCGTCGACTTGGTCTGCCGCTCGCCCGACGCCGCGATCGATCCCGACGCGCTCATCGGTCGCGCCGTGACCTTCTCGGTGCGTCGCGGCCTGGCGGGCCACCAGCGACTGTGGGCGGGGGTCGTCTCGCACTTCGCGGCCGTCGAGGCAGAGGAAGCGGGGCTCTCGACCTACGACATGACGATCGTCCCCGAGCTATGGCTCGCGAGCCAGATGCGAACGTATCGCATCTTCCAGCAGCAGAGCGACGTCGACATCGCGCTCGACATTCTCTCGCGCTGGGGCATCGAGCCCGAGGTGAGGCTCCGGGACACCTACAAGAAGCGCCGGTACCGCACGCAATACGGCGAGAGCGACTTCGCCTTCTTCTGCAGGATGCTCGAGGACGCCGGCGTCGCGTTCTTCTTCGACACCACCGCCGAGGGCGGGAGCCGCCTCGTGCTCGACGACACGCCGCAGGCAGCCGAGAGCCGGACCCCACTGCCGTACGTGTCCGAGGGGATGGACAAGCAGCGCAACGACTTCGCGACCCGAGTCGTGATCTCGCGCGCCGTTCGGCCGGGCAAGTACACGCTCCAGGACCTGGATTATCGGATGCCGCCCTCGATGCCACTGACGGGAGCGTCGGCCGGTGGGCTCTCGGTCGAACGCGACCTCGAGCGGCACCATTACGTGCCCGGATCGATGCTCTACGACGGCGCGGGCGGAGATACGCCGTCGGCCGACGACCGCGGCGCACAGCGCACCGACCTCGGCGCGGGTGCAGAGCAGGCGAAGAAGCGTCTCGACGCCAAGCGAGGCTCGGGGCGCCGAATCCGGTTCGCGACAAGCGCGGTCGACGTGAGGCCCGGCCAGGTGCTCTCCATCTCCGACCACCCCAAGCGGGAGCTCGCGGGGGCGCCGCCCCTCCTGGTCGTGTGGTCGCGCTTCTCGGGGTCGGCGGTCGGCAGCGATTGGGCCCACGTCGCCGAGGCGCAGCCCGCCGCCGACACGTTCCGACCGCCGGTCGTCACGCCCAAGCCGCGCACGGCGGGCGTCGAGGCGGCGACGGTCGTCGGTCCCCCCGGCGAAGAGATCCACACCGACGAGTTCGGGCGCGTCCGCGTCCACTTCCACTGGGATCGCGAGGGCTCGGCCGACGAGTCCTCGTCGTTGTGGGTCCCCGTCAGCCAGCCCTGGGGCGGCACCAGCTTCGGCGCGCTCAACATCCCGCGTATCGGCCAAGAGGTGATCGTCGACTTCCTCGACGGCGATCCGGACCGGCCTCTCGTCATGGGGCGCGTCTTCACCAAGACCAACCCCACGCCTTACAAGCTCCCCGAGTTCCAGAACCTGCAGGGCATTCGCTCCGAGTCGTCACCGCGCCTGCCGGCCGGGACGGCGCGCTCGGGCATCCTCGGCGGCAAGCTCGCGGGTGGGGGCGACGGCGCGGGTGAACCAGGGCACCACTCGTCACCTCTCGGCGGCGGCATGCCGCTCTCGCTCGACCAGATCACGAAGCTTCTCACCTCGTCCAAGTTCTTCCAGGCGCTCTCGCCCAACGGCCAGACCCACAACTGGCAAGGCAGCGAGCTCGTCATGCACGACGAACAGGGGAACGAGAAGATGTACATGCAGGCGCAGAAGGACCTGCACGAGGTGATCAAGAACAACCAGACACAGGTGATCGGGCACGCCAAGGCGGAGATCGCCGGAACCGACCACATCCAGCACATCGGCAACAAGGAGGCGTTCCGCGTCACGAGCGATCGGACGGGCATGGTCGGCGGCAGCCAAGGCGTGATGGTCAAAGACGCGGTCTACCGCGAGAGCCAAGCCAACCAGGTCTTCCTCACCAAGACGACCTACGACTCGTCGGCCAAGAACATCGCCTTCAAGAGCGACGAGGGCTTCTCGAGCGACGCGAAGACGCACCAGCTCAAGAGCACCATCGAGACAATCATCAGCGTCGGGTCGTCGTCGATCATCATTCGTCCCGAGGGGATCAGCATCAACGCCGACATCTTGCTCATCAAGCCCGACAACCTGGACATCTCGTACGCGCTCACGTCCGGGTCGCTCGAAGAGGCGCTCGCCAAGACCAAGAAGAAGGCCGAGACGAACATGGCCCGCGAAGAGCTCCGCAACTATCGCGACCACCAGCTGCCCTCGAGCTACGAGGCCAAGAAGAACTTCTTGAAAAGCCAGCTCCAGGACTTCACCTCCCTGAGCGACGCCGACAAGGACATGATTGCGATCGGCGATCTCGATCGACGCGGCATCCAACCCCCCTACGGGAGAATGGCGCGCTGAGCGCACAGCCCATGCGAATCCTTCGTCTTCTGGCGCAGAACCTCCGAGCGGTCCCCGACGGGGAGTACCGCTTCGGCTCCGGCGACACCGAGCCCGCCCGGATCGTGACCGTCACCGGCCCGGGCGCCTCGGGCAAGACGTTCCTCCTCGAGACGATCGCGGCCGCCAAAGAGGTGGCCGCCCCGTACGGTGGCACGCCCAACGGCGCGAGCTTCGTCCGCTGGGGCCAAGGCTCCGCCAAGGCGATCATCGAATGGTGGCTCGATCCCCAAGAGATGGCGTTCGCGGGCGTCTCGGACCCCATCCAGCCGTGCGAGGTCATCTTTCACAGGAGCAAGCTGCCCGAAGCCGACGGCGACCCGGGTCTCCTCGCGGTCCTGCAGCGCTACGACCACACTCCCGCGATCGGCAAGGTCGACTACTTCCCGGTCTCACGCCGCTTCGAGCTCGACACGCTGTTCGGGGGCAGCCTCCCCATGGAGCAGAAGTTTTTGCGCCTCAGCCGCGACCCGCGCAAGTATCGCGGCATCCTCAAGCACGTGCGCGACATCGTGCTGGGCCGTCAGGACGAGGCCTTCGAGCGCTTGCGCAACCTCTTCGGCGCTCTCGCTCCCGGGCACAAGTTCGGCGGGCTCGACACGGTCGGCATCCCCGAGTTCATCCTGCCAGACGGCGAGCACGCGGGCTTCGAGGCGCTGTCTTCGTCCGCGCACCAAGCATTCGTGTTCGCCGGTTCGATCTGCATGACCCACCTGCACAACTCGGTCGTCCTCATCGACACGCCCGAGCTCTTCTTGGGCGGTGGCGAGGCCGCGCGGCGCATGCAGGTCCTGCTCGACGCCAGCCCCAGCAACCAATGGATCGTGGCCACCCAGGACACCGGCGTGATCGCCCTCGCCGAGACGCGCATCGAGCTGCCCTCGCGGGTGCCCCAGCCCTTCGAAGAGGCTCCGTGAGCAGCTATCGCTACCACGCCGACGAGTTCGCCATCTCGATTCCGGCGGCGTTCGTCGACAAGTCGGTGACCCTGCTCGAATGGCCGCTCGAGGACGGCCCGGTGGCGGTGGTCGTTCGCCGCAAGAAGATCGCCGAGGACGGCGAGTTCGCCCGCACCGTCGAGGCCTACTTTCGCGAGCTCAAGGCCAAGCTCCAGTCTTTTCGCGAAGAGGCGCCGATCAGCTTCGAGTGCAGCTCACCCTACGCGGCATTGGCGTGCCGGTACCGTGAAGAGCAGCACGTCCTCTACCAGATCCACGTCGCCATCAACCTGGGCACGACGATGCTGTTTTTCATCTGGAACGGCCAGGCCGCCCAGAAGAGCGCCGTCGAAGAGCTCGCACGCTCGGTCATGTCGTCGTTCTTGTACCGCGAAGCCGACGGATAGGAGAGAGACCATGTTGCCTGCCGCCCGCGTTGGAGATTCCGTCGAGCACGACAACTGGACCGACACCAAGGCTCAACCGGCGTTGATGTTCGGCGTGGCGGTGCTCGTGGTCGTCTCGGGCGGCACGTTCGGGGTGTTCATCGCCGCGGTGGGCGCCGCGTCGACGGCTGGTGGCCTCATCGACACGTTCATCCTCTCGCCCAGCGGCGAGAAGATCAAAACCGGGGCCGACACCGTCTACACCAACCTGAAGAAGTCCGCCCTCGCCCACGAGAAGTGCAAGGTCGAGCACGGCTACGTCTCGAGCGGCGCCGAGCACGTGTTCATCGAGGAGTCGAACGCGAGCCGGCTCTATGACCGCACGACGTGCACCGGCAAGATCAGCGAGGCGAACCAGAGGAAGAACAAGGTCATGATCGGCGGCAAGCCGGTGCGCGTCGACACCCCAGGCTGGTACACGGCGCTCCTCGTCGTCGACTCGACCGTCTCGGCCATCAGCCTGGGCAGCGCCATCCGCAACCTCGGCAAGAGCGGCGGCAGCTTCTGGAAGCAGGCCCTCGAGAAGGGTGGCATGGCCAGCGACGCCTACGGGATCTTGAACAACTTCACCGACTACACCACGCAGCGGACGCTCACCCAGCACGGCGGCGACACCGCCAAGAGGATCCTGGGCAAGATCCTCGGCGGGGGGGAGTAACCAGCCATGGCATCGGCGCTCGATTGGTTCCAGCAGTTCGCGCGGCCCCCGACGCTTCGACTCGAGGTCGAGTCCGGCGCCGCCCTCGACGTCCGTGAGTTTCACCTCGATGAACGGTTCGGCGCGCTGTTCGCGGTCGATCTGGTCTGCGTGGCGGCCGATCCGGACGTCGACTTCGACGCCATGCTCGGGAAGGCTGCGCGCTTCTCGATCGAGCGCGGCTTTCCCGAGACCGACCGCCTGTGGGCCGGCGTCGTGCAGAACGTCGCGCAGCGCCAGATCGAAGCCGACGGCCTGTCGACCTACTCGCTCCGCATCGTGCCCGAGCTGTGGCTCCTGACCCAGACGCGCAAATACCGGACGTTCCAGCAGATCTCCGACCCCGACATTGCGCTCCGGATCCTGACGTCGTGGTCGATCGAGCCGGTCGTGCGCCTCTCGAGCTCATACAAGGAGCGTCGCTACCGCGTGCAGTACGGCGAGAGCGACTACGCGTTCCTCTGCCGCATGCTCGAGGACGCCGGCGTCTCGTTCTGGTTCGACACAACGGTGGCAGGCGAGAGCAAGCTCATCCTGGATGACGCCCCACAGGCCGCCCAGCCTCGGACCGCGCTCCCCTACGTCTCCAATCCCAACCCTTCGACCCTGTACGACTACGCGACGCAGGTCGAGATCGCGCGTGCGTTTCGACCGGGGCGCTACGTGCAAGAAGACCTCGACTATCGCCGGCCGCCGACCGAGTCGCTCTCGGCAGAGGCATCGGGCGGGACGGCGGCCGAGCTGGCGCTCGAGCGATACCACTACCGGCCCGGAGCTTTCTCGTTCAAGGCGCAGGGCGGTGACACCCCCCATGCCGACGATCGAGGCGCGCAGCGGACCGACCTCGGCACCGGCGGCGCGCAGGTACAGAAGCGTCTGGCGGCCAAGCGGGCGACGGCTCGCACCGCCACCTTCGTGACGAGCGCGATCGACGTGCGACCCGGCGTGGTCGTGCCGATCGAACAGCACACGAAGTCCGAGCTCGCCTCGCCCATCCTCATCACCGCGAGCACGTTGTCGGGCACGTCGAACGGCCGCTGGAGCTACCATTGCAGCGGTACGTTCGCCGACAGCCCGTTCCACCCGCCGGTCGCCACGCCCAAGCCTGCGACGCGCGGGGTCGAAAGCGCGACCGTCGTGGGGCCTTCGGGTCAAGAGATCCACACCGACGAGTTCGGCCGTATCCGCGTGCAGTTCCACTGGGACCGCTACGGCAACCGCTCCGAGGAGTCGTCGCTCTGGATCCCGGTGAACCAGCCGTGGGGTGGCGCGAGCTTCGGCGCCATCAACATCCCACGCATCGGACAAGAGGTGCTCGTCGACTTCCTCGGCGCGGATCCCGACCGGCCGGTGGTGATGGGCCGCGTCTTCACCAAGACCAATCCGCCGCCCTACGAGCTGCCGCAGTTCAAAGACGTTCAGGGCATTCGATCCGAGTCGACGCCCAAGCTGCCGGCCGGCACCACACGTTCCGGCATGCTCGGCGGCAAGACGGCGGGCGGCGGCGACGGCAGCGGCAGCGCGGGGCCCCAGTCGTCTCCGCTCGGTGGCGGCATGCCGATGGCGATGGATGTGATCGGCAAGCTCCTGAACGGGTCACCGTTCTTCCAGGCGCTCTCGCCCAACTCGCAGACCCACGACTGGCAGGGCAGCGAGCTCACCATGCACGATCTGCAGGGCCAGGAGCAGATGTACCTGCAGGCACAAAAGAACTTCAACAAGGTGGTCAAGAACGACCAGCGCGGCGTGATCGGCAACGTGAGGTCGACCCACATCGGAACCGACTACATCCGCGACGTCGGCAACAAGGAGGCGTTCCGGATCGGCTCCGACCGTTTCGGCAAGGTGGGCGGCGAGGAGCGCGTGACGGTGAAGGGTGACGTGGTGCAGGTCGCGATGACCGAGGGTCAGAACTTCATTTCGGAGCAGACCAACGGCAGCCACGCGAAGTACACGATCTTCGAGGCCCAAGAGGGCGTCTCGACCGAAGCCAAGCGAAACTACATCAAGGGCGAGAAGTCGCTCATCTTGATGTGCGGCGATTCGGTCATCATCATGTTCCCAAACGCGATCGTCATCGACGCGACCGACATCCTCATCAACCCGGGCAGCGGCGTCGCGCAGGCCATCGCCAACGGCAAGACCATTCAGCAGCACAAAGAAGAGATGGCCGCCAAGGCCAAGGCCGAGCAGGAGCGCCAGGCACGCGAGAAGGCCCTGGCCGAGGGCCGACAGATCTTGAGGGACATGCCGGAGCACCGCGTGCCGAGGCACCCGGCGGCGCGCCGAGGCATGCTCAACGCGCAGCTCGACGACCTCGGGCTCTCGCAGGCCGACCGCGACGCGCTCGTCGAGGCCGACATCGCGCGTCGGGCCGCCGGCCAATAGGCCGCCCATTGCCCGGGGCTGCCGCAGCTGCCGGGGCACCGCCGCCGTTGCCCTGCTACGGAGCGGGCGGCTTGCGCCGGTACACCATCACCACCGGCACGCCGTCGAGCCCGCGGACGACCTCGGGGCGGGTCGTCCCGAAGGCGACCCACGCCTGGTACTCCTCGCCCTGCATGTGCTTCTCGTGGTGGTAGAGCGCGAAATCCGCCTCGGCCACGCGCCCCACCCCGCGGATGTCTTTGCGGAGCCGGCCGTCCTCCTGGAGCATCTCCCAAGAGGGCCACGCGGTGTCGTGGACGTACACCTTGCCGTTCTTGGGCACCGCCTGGTTCAAGTAGTCGACGACGCTGCCCGTCGTGTAGCCCCAGAAGCCCCGGTTGAGCCCAAGCGAAGCGGCGCCCGGCGCGCCACCGATGACAGGACCGTAAGCAGTGAGCCCCCAGGGGTGCGCGTGGAGGGCCTCGTAGGCGGGCGCGGCGAGCAAACAGGCGGCGAGCGCGGCGCCTAGCCCTCGGCGTGTGAGCGCGGACGCAATGGGAAGCGCCACGCGCGCCCGCCGCGACGCGAGCAGGAACCCACGCGCGGCGAAGAGCGCGAAGAACGGGTAGGCCGTCATCCAGTGCTTGGTGCCACCGAAGATGGGCGTCGAGGATGAGAGCCACGCCCCGTACGACGCGCCGATCGCGAGAGCCCAGAGCAGCGTCGAACGATGGGCCCCCGAGGCCCCCGCCGCGCGCCGGAGGATGTCCTTCCCGAGCGAGCGCAGGCTCGAGAGCGCGCCCCACGCCCCTACCGCCAGCGTGACCAGCGGCACGGTCGCCAGCGTCATGAGCGGCGCATAGAGGCGCGGGAACGGCGGCTGGAAGTAGTTCGAGCCGAGAAACTCCATGTTGTAGTAGTCGTGCTCGAGGTGGAACCTCGCGTAGCCGAGGAACCGCTCGTAGGGCTCGTGCCAGAGCCAGGGCCAGAGCGCGACGAACACGGGCGGGCCCAGGAGCGCCATCGAGCCGAGCGTGGCGAGGCTGCGCCGCGTCGCCTGGAGGACGCCACGTCGCTCGCGCAGGGCGATCGCAGCGAGGACGACGGCGTGCGCGGTGAAGGCGATCGGCAAGAACCACGAGTTGTGTTTCGTGTCGAGCGCGAGCCCGAAGAGGACGCCGGTGATGGCGGGCCACGCCGGCCCGCGCGTCTCGAGGGCGCGCTCGTAGGCCAGACAGACGAAGAAGAACATCGCCGTGATGGGCACGTCGAAGCACGCGAGGTGCGCGTGGTAGAAGAAGCGCGGCATGAAGAGCAGCGAGAGCGCCGCGACCAAGCCCGCGGCGTGCCCGGCCCTCGAGGCCCGCAGGTAGAGCGCCGCGCAGAGCGCAGCGGCGAGCGCCATGGCCGGGAACCGGAACGCCGTCCCCGGCTCGTCGAACAGGCGCCACCGCCCGTCGAGGACCACGTGGCTCGCGGCGAAGGCGAGCTTGATGAGCCCGGGGTGCTCGCTATTGACGGAGAAGTGCGCGTCGATCACCTGACGCTTCATCGCCTCGGCCCTGTCGGTGGCGAGAAGCTCGAGCCACGCGCCGTAGGTCCGGCCCGCGTGAAAATAGAAGCCCTCGTCGCGCGCGTACCCGAGGCCCCTGGCCGTGGACACGAGCAGCGCCAGCGCACCCACGAAGAGCGCCGCCGCCACCGCGAGCCGCTGCCATTTCGGCGGCGCGGTCATCGAGAGTCCGCCTGGAAGCAGAGGTGTCGGTGCAGGAAGTCGCTCGTCGCGACCTCGAACTCGACGGTCGCCTCGGGCCGGTGCGCGCGCGCCCCGAGGGGCATCTCGAAGCGCTTCCACCCCTCGCCGTCCTCGTGCAGGACGCGACCGACCTCCTCGCCGTCGACGCGAACGGCGAGCGCGACGGGCGCGCCAGCGCGCTCGCGCTCGATCATCCAGTACATGCCGAGGTGGCCGACGATGCGGTCGCCGAGCGGCACGCGCGCGTAGCGGATGACCCGCTTGCCCGACTCGGGCGGGTGCGCCCAGATGCACCTGCGCGGGAGGAAGTCCTCGTCCGCGATCACCGTGGCCGAGACCTGGAAGAAGAGCCCCTCGGGGCATTCGAAGCGCGCCCGCGGAAAGGTCGGATGGCCGCCCAGCCCGCCCGACCTGAGCTTGGCGCGCGTCGTCCACGCACAGGGCTCGCCGTCGTCGGTCGGGACCACCACGCGCCCGGGGCCGAGCTCGCGTACGAAGTCGAACACCACGTGCTCCGGCCGCGGGTTCTCCAGCTCGCGCACGGTGAACGGGCCGAGCCGCGAGGACTTCACCTCGCGGAAGCCGTCGAGCTCGGCCGCGTGCGAGCCGAGGATCGAGACCTCGATGGCGCGATCGAAGGTCTCGGGGCCCGAACGGGCGACGACGTCGAGCGGGAAGGCGTCGTCCCCGAGGGCGCGGCGCGCATGGGGCTCGGCCCAACGGGGCGACACGACGACGAGGTCCCCGGGGCGGTGCACGCTCTCGACGAGCGGCGCGAGCTTCGACCACTCTTCCTCGCGCGGCGCGCGGTTGGCGAAGGCCACCGCCCCGCAGAGCTCCAGGAGGCCGAGGGCGAAGAGCCCCAGCCAGGCCCACGCGAGGCGAAGCCGCTTGCGGCCCTTCATCCGTGCGCCCTCTTCTTCCAGACGGCATACCCGCCCGTGAGCAACACGGAGAGGAAGAAGACCGCGAGCCCAGCGCCGAGCCGCGGCGGGCTGTATTCAAGGCGGACACGCGACGCACCTTCGGGGACCTCGACCGCGACGCGGTTGCCGGAGGCGACGACCGGTCGGGGCGTGCCGTCCACCGTGGCGTGCCAGCCCGCGTCGAAGTTCATGTTGTAGACGAGCCGCACGGTGCGGCTGACCCCGTCGAGGGCGATCTCGGCGCTGTTCGGCGTCCAGGCCACGACCTCGGCCCGGGCGCTGCCGTCCCCGTCGAGAAACGCCTCCCCTCGGTAGCGCTGCCGGTCCTTGTGCGAGATGGCGCCGCGCTCGTCGAACGGCGGCGTCCCGTAACACTCGAGCACACCCGTGTTGCCGAGCATCGCGAGGTACATCGGCCCCGCCCAGTCGCGCCGCACATAGTGGAATGGCGGCTTCTTTTCATGACGGAACGGTCGACCTTGCGGGATGCTCGACGGCGCCACCATCCACATCGCGTCTTTCATGGGCTTCTTGGCGACCGACGCGACGTCGAGGGCGAGCGCGAAGGCGAGCGCCGCAACCACCGCGTCGGCCGGCAAGAGCCGCCGCGAGAGGCGGGATGTGATCCCGCCGACCCCGACCGCGGCCACGATCCCGAGGACGAGCACCGCGGGATAGAGGAACCGCGAGGGCACGTGCTGCGACCGGAAGACGGGGGCGTGCTCGTGGAGGAGGGTCCACGGGGCGCTCGGGTGGAACGCGCCGAACCCGAGGAGCACGAACGATACGCCGACGATCGTGAGCGCGATCTCCCGCCGGCCACGAACGACGAGCGCGCTCGACGCCAGCAAGATCGCGCCCGGCACCGAGACGTACATGCCCCACTCGTGCCACCCGTAGGGGTCGACGTCCGCCGGACGGTCGTAGAAGGCCTGCTCGCGCGAGGTGAGGAGCGTGACGAAGGCGCCGAGCGAGAGCGACTCGGTCGACTCGATGAGGCGCGGCGCGCGGGCGAACGTCGCGAGCATGGGCAGGAGCTTGGGCGCCGAGAGCCCGACCCCGAGCGCGCCGCCGAGGCACAGCGTGAGCATGGGCTTGATCGACTTCTCGAGGACCGTACACGCGAGCGCCCACAGGCCGAGGAGGAGCACCGTGTGCGGGAGCGGGTAGATGCCCCCGGCGTAGACCAGCATCGCGAAGGTGACGGCCAGCGCCACGACGTCGCGCGCCCTGCCCTCGGGCCCGCGCGCGCGCTCGAAGGCCCAGAGCGCCCAGGGCATGAAGGCGTAAGCGAGGTGCCACGTGTGGCCGGCGGCCGCTTGCAGCGCCCAGCGCCCGTTCACGGCGAAGAGCGCGACGACGATCGCGCGCGCCCCCCGGCTCTCGGTGAAGCGCGCCGCGGCCAGGTAGGTGCCGAGCGAGCCGAGGAGCGCCATTCCCAGGACCTCCACGCGCAGGGCGAGGCGGATGTCCGCGAACAGGTAGACCGGCAGGAACGGCGAGACGACGATCGTGCCGCTCTCGACATAGCTCCATCCCGGGAACCCGCCGCAGGCGTACGGGTTCCACCCCGGGAGCTCGCCGTATTTCAGGATCGACTGGACCGCCAGGTAGCGGTGCGAGGTCTGCACGTCCCAGTCGTGGAAGCCGAACGTCGACAGATCCGTGAGCCACGGCCCGACCACGACGAAGGGCGGCAAGATCACGGTCAGCGCGGCGAGCCACCAGGCGACCGCCCCCCACCGAGCGCGCGGGCTCGCCTGGAGGTTGGCGAGCCAAGCTCTCGCGCGTTCGACCGGCCGCACCCGAGCCTTTTACCTCGGACGCCGCGCGGCCAGGGGCGGGAATCTCGGTGTATGTTGCCCGCGATGACCTCCACCGAGGTGCCCACCCCTCGCCTCCCGCGTGCGTCGCTCGCCGCCATCGCGCTCCTCCATGCGCTTGTCTTCGGAGCCGCCGCGCGCTTCTTGCCCTGGCCGACGTTCACGGTTTTCTCGCTGCTCGCCGGCCTGCTCGCCGTCCTGCACCTCGCGACCGCCCTCTTCGCGGTGCTCGGTGCGCGCCTCCTGGGCCGGATATGGCGCGCCGCCTCGCTCGTCAGCCTCGGCTTCTTCTTCTATTTCGCCTACGCGACGCTGGGCTCGGGCTTGTACGTGAACCTTCTCTACGAAGGCGTCGGCGCCGCGATCTTCGCCGCGTCCATCGCGGCCTTCTGCGTCGGCGTCCTCTTCACGGTGCCGCTCGCGTGGTGGGGGCTCGCCGCCACCGGCGGCCTCTTCCGCCGCCGCTCGCCGCGCGACGGCGAGCGGCGTGCCTTCCTCATCGGCGGCGTGGTCGTCCTCAGCGGATTCGGCGTCGCCGATCACGCGGGCACGGCGCGAGGCGCCCGCCCGGAGGCCGTGTCGGCCGACGGCGGGAAAGAAGCGCTCGGCGCGCTCGCGGGGCTGAAGCCGAAGGCCCCGGCCGCCGAAGCCACGCAGATCTTCCCGACGACGCCCCTCACCTGTGACAAGCCCCCGTCCTCCTTCGAGGGAGCGACGCTGTTCGCCACCTACCTCGGTCCGGGCCCCGACGCGCCCGAGCTGCGGACGCGCTGCTTCCAGTCACGCGATCTCGACGGCGCCGTTCAGGCCGCGCGCGCCGAGCTCGAGCGCGCGTGGGAGCGCGGAGACGCGACGCTCGACCTGGTCGTGAAGGTGCGGCCCATCCCCGACGTGGGCCCCCTGCTCGGCGCCGTCATCGTTCGCCCCGGGATCGAAGGAGCCTGCGACGGCGCGCGATGCCTGCTGCCGTGGCAGCTCTTCGGGCTCGACGCGTTCACGGAGGCGACGAACGTCGCGGCGCTCCAGGCGGAGCTCGGCGTCACGGCCGATGCGCTGCGCCGCCGGCTCGGCTCGGCGCCGGGCGGCTTTGCGGGCCTCGACGCCGTCGAGACACGAACCTACTGGCTCCGCGCGGACGGCCGGCTCGAGGCCACGCGCCACCTGCGCACCGGGCCCAGGCCGCTCGAGGAACGAGAGGTCTCCGCCGCCGTGACCGACGCGGTCGGCTACATCGCCGCGAACCAGGAGGCAGACGGTGCCTTCCGCTACAGCGTCGACCCCTTCAGTGGCAACGTCTCGAACTCCGGCTTCTCGGTCCCCAGGCAGGCGGGCACGACCCTCGCGCTCTGCGAGGTAGCGAACGAGATTCGCGCGGCGCGCGCCCCCGCGCAGAAGTCGCTCGAGCTGCTCGCAGGCCTGGAGCAGACGAGCGGCGACAAGGGCGGGATCGTCCACCCCAAGGGGGCCAAGAGGCGCGCCGGGCTAGGCCCCACGGCGCTCTCCGACATCGCCCTGCTCGCGTGCCGCAAACACGCAGGCCGCAAACACGATGACACCATCGTCAGGCTCTCGACCACGCTGCTCTCGATGCAGCGCGCTGACGGCGGCTTCTCGCCCGCTTGGGATCCGGCGACGGGCCAGACGGTGGCCGGCAAGGACCCGCTCTACGCCGCCGGCCAGGCCGTGCTCGCGCTCGTGCTCTGGGAGAAATCCACGCTCCCCAAGCCTGCCGGCCTGAAGGAGGCGATCGACCGCGCGATGGCCTACTACGCCGGGCCGTATTGGGACATCCCGCTCCGCGACTTCTTCTTCCTGGAGGAGAACTGGCACTGCCTCGCTGCGAAGGAGGCGCTCGAGAGCCACCGGAACGACCGCTACGAGCGCTTCTGCGTCGACTACATGACGATGAAGTCGCGCTTCATTCAGCGGCCGGAGAGCGGCGTCGACGAGGATCTGGTCGGCGCCTACGCCTTCGGTCACGTCTTCCCTCCCCACCACACGGCGACCTCGGGCTTCGGCGAGGCCCTCGCCGCCGTCATCACGATCAAGAAGGCGCGCGGCCTCCCGACGGATCGTGACGAGGAGACGATGCGCTACGTCCTCGGGTACCTCCTGCGCCACCAGTGGCGCGAGGACAACTGCTCGGCGTGCACCCGCAAGCTCCGCGTGGCCGGGGCCTTCAGCGAGCACGTCGCCTCGCCGCTCATCCGGATCGACTTCGTCCAGCACGCCCTCTCCGCGCTCAACCACGGCGCGGCTGCGACCGGGATCTCGGGAAGGCCGGAATGAAGGGGCCCCGGCGCGGCGTATTCGAGCGCATGTTTCGCTCCGCGCTCAGCCTCGCGATGATCGCGGCGAGCGTCGCGTGCGGCGACCCGGGCGGCGCACCGCCGGCGGCTTCGGCCGGTACAAGCGCCGCGGTGACGGCCTCCAGCGCGCCCGGTTCCCCGGACGCTCCCCCCCGCGCCGCCGAGCTGCGCGCGCCGCTCACCGCCGGCGTGGTCTCGCGGATACCCGGCACCGAGACGGTCGTCGTCGCCGACGAGGACCACCGCGCGCTCCACATCGCGATGGACGCGCGCCGCGCGGCGACCCAAGACGCCTTCACCACGATCGAGCTCCCCGGCGCGCCGGCTCAAGCCGCCGCGTGGGGCGACACCGTCCTCGTGACCATCCGCGATCCCGGGCTGCTCCTGCGCCTGCGACTCGAGGGAGGGAGCGCCAAGGAGGTGGGCCGCGTCGCGCTCCCGGCGGACGCGTGGGGCCTCGCGGTCACCCGCGACCAGAAGCGCGCGGTCGTCACGAGCGCCTGGACGCACAAGGCGACGATCTTCGACCTCGAGAAGCTCGCGGCAGTCGCCACGGTCGACGTGGGCCGCGAGCCGCGCGGCGTGACGCTCTCGAGCGACGGGAGCACCGCCTGGATCAGCCACCTGGTCGGCGCCAAGCTGACGAAGCTGTCAGACCTATCGGGCGCCCCCGTCGCGAGCACGGTCCTCCTGCCGCCGAGCCCCCTGCGCGCCCCGTCGGGCCGGACGCTCGAGGCCTCGCTGGGCTACGCGCTCGCGCTCTCGCCGGACGATACGCGCCTCTACGTGGCGCGTCACGCGCTCGGCGCCATGGGTCGCGAAGCCTGGTTCGGCGCCGCCACGGTGGACGTGCTGCGCCCGAAGACCGGCGACGCGATCGCGCCGCTCCACCAGGGCAACGCCATGGTCTACCGCTCGGCCGTCGCCAAGGAGCTCGACACGCCCGACACGAAGGCCGGCCTCCCCGCCGAGCCGCTCAGCCCCTTCACGCAGCCGCGCGACGTCCGCTACCGCGCCTCGCAGAGGAGCCTGCTCGTCGTCGGAGAAGGCGACAACGTCCTCACCGAGCTCGACGCCCAGGCGCTCGACCCGACGATCGCGGTCTTGCGCACGTTCGCGCTGGGGAGAGACACCGATCCGAACCTGGGCGGTGCCCGCACGTGTGGCGCGCCGAGCGGGCTCGCGCTCTCCGAGGATGAGAACACCGCGTACGTCTTCTGTCGTGCCACCTACGACTTCGTGCGCGTCGACCTGGCCGGTGATCCCTATGTCGCGAAGCCCGACGCGGCCGCGTACGTCCGCCTCGGGGAAGACCCTGTCAGCGCCGAGGTCGGCGTCGGGCGTCGCCTCTTCTACGACGCGACCGACAAGATCACGAGCGGCGGGCTGGGCTGCGCCGGCTGCCACCCCGAGGGCCGCGACGACGGCTTTGTCTGGCACGAGGCCAGCTTCGACACGCCGGACGGCGGGACACGAACGAACTTCGTCGGCACGTACGAGAACGTCCCCGATCTCGCCAAGACCAAGGGTGTCGCGAGGCGCACGGTGATGCTGGCAGGCCGCGTGCGGGCGGAGGGTCCATACGGCTGGCGCGCGGAGAGCCCGACGTTGGCCGAGCGCATCGGCGCGGGCATGGGCCTGCACCGCTGGGGCGGCCTACCCAAACACGCACCCGAAAACGTCGCCGCCCGCGCCGGCTACATGGCGCAGTTCATCCGCCAAGGGCTCGTCACCCCGCCGCGCGCCGCGAGCGCGCTCTCCCCCGAGGCCGAGCGGGGCAAACAGGTCTTCGAGAGCAAGGAGGCCGCGTGCGCCACGTGTCACCGGCCCGACACCGACTTCTCCGACCGCGTCGCGTATCCGCTGAAGGCTCTCCCGTCGCGGAAGGACTTCGAGGACGAGCCGAAGGCCGCGTTCAAGACCCCGTCGCTCCTCTTCCTCGAGGGTCGCGCGCCCTACTTCCACGACGGCAGCGCCCCGAGCCTCGAGCGCCTCGTCGAGGCGAACCAGGATCGCATGGGCAAGACCTCCCACCTCTCCGCGGACGAGCGCGCCGCCCTCGTCGCTTACCTGAGGACGTTATGAAGACGCTCGCCCGCCGGCTCGTGACGGCCTTCGTCCCCGCCGCCATCCTCACCTCCCCGGTCGGTCTCGCGCACCCCGCGCCGGATGGGCCTCCCATCCCCTCGTTCGCGGCCGGTCTCCCCACCGAGGAGTCGAAGAAGCCCACGCCGGAGGAGTGGCGCGACGCGAAGGAGGTCCAGCCGACGCGGATGGGGCCGCGCGCGAAGGACTGCCACGTCTACCGCGTCCGCGAGTGGGTGCGGATAAGCTGCCCCGATCTGGTCACGGCCACCATCGCCGTGCTCGGCGGCACGGCCACGGGCTATGCCTTCTGGATCGATCCGCAGAAGGAGGGCAAAGACGCGAAGCTGCCGGCCGGCGGCGAGATCCAGTTCCCCGTCCGCAAGGGCGACCGCCGCGTCGTGCAGATGCTCACCTTCGGGCCCGGCTACGAGGGACCCCTCACCCAGCTCCCGGCGCTCGTCGTCCAGGAGCACTGGCTCGACGACGAGGTCGAGCCTATCATGACAATTTTGTAATGGAGACACGAGAGCTCATGATCTGCTGCGCCGTTCGGACCTCCTCCCTGCCCCTCTTCGCGCTCGTGACCCTCGCCGTCGGATGCGGCGGCTCGTCGGAGAGCCCGCGCCCGCTCCCTTCGCCCGAGGGCCCAGCCCCGAGCGCGAAAGAGGCCGCGCCCGCCGCGGCGTCGAGCGACGCTGCGCCCGCGGCGCCGCCCACCTCGGCCTCCGCCTCCGCCTCGGCCGCCGCGCCCGCCGCGCCGCCGCCCGAGTGTCCGGAAGGCATGGTGAAGGTGGCCGGGGGCAGCTTCAAGTTCGGCCTCCTCAAGAAAGACGTCACGGTCGGCGATCTCTGCGTCGACAAGACGGAGGTCACCGCCGGCTCCTACGAGGCGTGTGTGAAGGACGGCAAGTGCACCGACTCCTTCCTGGACTGCGCCGAGGCCAAGACGTTCAAGATCCCCGGCAAGGAGAACCACCCGATCGTGTGCGTCGACTATCCGCAGGCGAAGAGCTACTGCGACTACGTCGGCAAGCGCCTCCCCACGGAGGAGGAGTGGGAGTGGATCGCGCGGGCGGGCGCGGAGGGTCGCAAATACGCCTACGGCAACGACCCGCCGAAGGACGAGATCTGCTGGAGCGGCTCCCCCGAGGGCGCGCGCAAGGGCACCTGCGCGGTCGGCAGCTACCCGAAGAGCAACAGCCCCCAAGGCATCGTCGATCTGACGGGCAACGTCTTCGAGTGGACGAGCACGCAGGCCGACGGCAGCGGCAAGATCCTCATCACCAAGGGCGGCACCTGGCGAGACGGCGTCGCCACGCAGATGCTCATCACGAGGCCCGGAGGCTTCAAGCCCGAGTACCGCTGCGGGTTCGGCGGCATGCGCTGCGTGAAGCCGAAGTGAGCGCACTTACCGTGCCTTTCCCTTTCACGGGCAAAGGCCCCGGGTGAAGATGTCGTAGTCCTCGGTGCTCACACGAAAAGACCGCCCCACCTCGGCTCGCACCGTCCTCGCGGGGACCATCGCGGCCGCCCTGGTGGTCGGCACCCAGGTGGCGAGCAAGGTCGCCCGCGACGCGATCTTCCTCTCGACCTTCCCCACGAGCGACCTCCCCAAGGTGATGGTCGCGGCGGCTGTCCTGTCGCTGGTCTTCGCGGCAGGGGCCACGCGGGCGATGACGCGGTTCGGCCCGGCGCGGGTCATGCCGTTCGCGCTCGTCCTCTCCGGCGCGCTCTTCGTGGGCGAGCTCCTCGCGCTCGGCCGGTTCCCCCGACCGACCGCGCTCGCGCTCTATCTCCACGTCGCGACGCTGGGTGGGCTCCTCGTCTCGGGGTTCTGGTCCGTGGTCACGGAGCGGTTCGACCCCCACCGCGCCAAGCTGGTGATGGGCAAGGTCGCCTCGGGGGCGACGCTGGGCGGAGCGATCGGCGGGCTCGCGGCGGACGGCGTCTCGCGGGTCGTCGGGACGCCCGGCCTCCTCGTCTTGCTCACGATCGCGAGCGTGGCGGGCGCGCTGGCGATCGAGCGAGTCGGCCGCGGCACGCGCCCCGCGCGCGATCGCGCGCCGTCGCAGCCCCCGCCGATGAAGCTCTCCGCCCTGATGGGCGCGAGCCACCTCGCGACGCTGGGTGGCCTCGGGATGCTCGCTGCGGTCTGGGCGGCCTTCTTCGACTACGGGCTCAAGGCCCACGTCGCCGCCGAGCTCGTCGAGCCTGGCAAGCTCGTCACGTTCTTTGGCTGGTATTACACGATCACGGGGGTCGCCACCTTCGCCATCCAATCGCTGGCCGGTGAGCGCCTCCTCACCCGTTACGGGCTCACCGTCACGGTGCTCCTGCTGCCTGGCTTCGTCGCCGTGGGCGGGCTCGCCTCCGCGCTCGTGCCCTTGCTCGCGACCACGGTCGGCGCGCGCGGGACGGAGATGGTGCTCTCGAACAGCCTCTACCGGTCGGGGTACGAGCTCTATTTCACGCCCCTCGCCCCGGAGACGAAGCGAGCAGCGAAGACCCTCATCGACGTGGCCGCGACGCGCCTGGGTGATGGTCTCGGCAGCGGCCTCGTCCTCGGCGCGCTCATGCTGTGGCCCGCCATGCCGGTCGCCGTCCCCTTCGCGGCCGGCAGCGTCGTCGCGCTGGGCGCGCTCGCGCTCCTGCCGCGCCTCCACCGCGGCTACGTCGCCGCGCTGGAGGAGGCGCTCCGCGCGGGCGCCGTCGAGCTCGCCGACGATCAGGCCGCGCTCGACGCCACCACCCGCAAGACGTTCACGGACACGACCCAGTCCCTCGATCGCGAGCACCTCCTCAAGGAGATCGAGGCCTACCGCGCCGCGCACGCGCTCACCCTGGGCGCCTCCGGCTCGGACCCGAAGCGAACGACCACCCGCTCGGCGGGCATCGTCCCCCCGCCGGAGTCGATCGCCGTCCACGCCAAGGCCGACGATCCGCGCGCGGCCGCGACGCTGGCGCTCCTGTCCGACGATCCGGCGCGGATCCGCGCCGTCCTCGAGAGCGGGCTCGAGCCCCGACTCGCCCGGCTAGCGCTGCCGCTTCTGTCTCACCGATCGCTCGGCGCGCTCGCGCAGTCGGCGCTCGAAGCCATCGCCGGCCGCTGCGTCGGCGGCCTGGAGGACGCGCTGCTGGAGGAGAGCGAGCCCCGTGCGACCCGCGTCCGCGTCCCACCGCTGCTCGCGATCGCCGCCAGCGCGCGCGCGAAGGAGGCGCTCCTGCGTGGTCTGGAGGCGGACAGCCTGGAGGTTCGACTATCCGCCGGCCGAGCGCTCGCCAAGCTCGCCCGCGCCGTCCCGGAGCTCGCCCCGTCCAAGGCCGACATCTGCGCGCTCATCGCCAAGAGCCTGAAGCTGGCCCCCGAGGCGGGCCGCACATCGCACTCCATCCGCCCCTCGATTCCGCCGTCCGAGACCACGCTCCCCTTGCCCGCGCCGATCAGCGCCAGGCTCGATCCGGTCATCCTCCACGCGCTCACGCTCCTCACCGTCTACGCCGACCCGGAGGCGCTGGCGATCGCGGGACGCGCGCTCGCCGGAACGGACGCCGCGCTCCGCGGCACGGCCCTCGAGTATCTCGAGAACGTCGTGGACGAGCCGGCGAGGGAGCTGCTCCTCGCGCGCATCGGCTCGACGCGCATCGCGATCCCCGCCCCTCGGCGGAGCGAGCGCGAGCTGGTGGAGGCTCTGTACAAGTCGCGCGCGGGGTGAGGGTGCGGTCTCGAGTCGCGCGCCGGCCAGAAATCGACCGGGGTCCCTTCACACGGAGCAGCGACCGACGACTCCCCCGGTATGAAGTGGACGGAGAGCGCGGGAGCCGCGATCACCCGGCGCAAGCTGACCGTGGCGCTGGCGGCAACCTGGATGGCGGCCTGCCAGGTGGAG
>JAEUKE010000211.1 GCA_016794345.1 Myxococcales bacterium | reverse complement strand
ACGCCCGCCGGTGTGCTCTGGCAGCTGAACGAGCACCAGGCCGCGACGCGCTTCGCGCCCGAGGTCTCGGCCGTCGCGAGGTCGCGCATCGTCCGGGAGACCGTGCCGTGGCTCACCCACCTCTTGGAGAGCGAGCCGCTCGCCGAGCTGCTCGCGCGGCTGACCGGCCCCGGAGACGCACGCCACATCGCACACACCTTCGAGGAGCGCTTCGGTCGCGTCGCGTCGGTTGCCAGCGTTCGCGCGCGCCTCGGCGGTACGGGCGAAGACCTCGCAGTCGCGTGCCTGTGGGAGACCGCGCGAGCCCTGTCGGTTGGTCGCGAGATGCCGCGCTCGTCCCGCACGCCCTTGCCCGATCCGCGCGCGCCCTTGCCACGTGACGCGGTCCTGCGCGTCGGCGCAGACGATCCCGACGATCTCGTGCACCCGATCCTCATCACGCTCGCTGGCGCGTTCCTGGATCGCGGTCAGTCGCATTGGTCCATGCCGGACCGAGAGCACGGCTTCTTCGTGGCCTTCCGGCGTGTCCTGGGCGCCGGGCACGCGGTCCGGCCGGCCTGGCTCGCGAACCTCGGAAACCTGCTCCGCACCTGGGAGGCCGTGGGTGAGTCGTCGGAGAAGGCGATCGAAGGCCTGCTGGACGAGCTGGGGATCGCGCCGCTCGAACGAGCGCGCTTCCTCGAGAGCACGCTCTTGCGGCTCCCTGGGTGGGCCGGGATGTTCCACCGCCTCGAGGGGTCGCCGGCGCCGGGTGGGCGAAGCGCACCCGCAATCAAGCTCGTCGACTTCCTCGCCGTCCGGCTCTGCCTCGACCTCCTCGCCCTCGCCGATATCGGCAAGCGCCTCGGCCACCACGGGCCGGTCGCCGATCTGCGCGACCATTGCGCGTCGCTCGCGCCCGTCGCGGAGCCGCTCTTCTCGGGTGAGCACGACCGCGCCTGGCCCCTGTTCCTCCTCGCTCAACACGCGGGGCTCGGCGCGCCGGATCTGGCTGCGCTCGCGCCCGACGAGATCGGCCGGCTGTTTCGACTGCTCGAGCGCCTCGACGACCGCTCGCGCCTCGCCGTGTGGCACGAGGCCTACGAGAGGCACTATCGGGTGCGCCTCCTCGACGCGCTCTCGGTCCAAGCGAAGGTGCGACCGGCCGGACCCGCGCCAGAGCCGCGTTTCATGCTCTTCAGCTGCATCGACGACCGCAACGAGTCGTTCAGGCGTCATTTCGAGGAGATCGCCCGCGAGCACGAGACCTACGGTGTCGCCGGGTTCTTCAACCTCGCCATTGCGTACCAGGGCATCGACGACCCCTCCACGTTCCCGCTCTGCCCCGTGGTCCTCACGCCGCGCCACAAGATCGCGGAGGAGCCCCTCAGCGGCGAGGCCCCGCGCGCAGAGGCTCGACGCAGGCGGCTCCAGAGCTTGACCCAGGTATCGGTCGAGATCGAGAAGGCGTCGCGCTCCCTCGTGTGGGGGGCGATCGTGACGGCGTTCGCCGGGTTCCTCGCTGCTCTGCCGATGCTCGCCGCGGTGTTCATGCCCTGGATCGCGGGTCGCGTCCGAAAGAAGGTCGCGAGCTGGGTCGTGCCGGCTCCGAAGACACGCCTGCACGGCGCGCGCTCGCAGGTCGACGAGTCC
>JAEUKE010000190.1 GCA_016794345.1 Myxococcales bacterium | reverse complement strand
ACCTCGCGCACGGCGCGCAGGTACTCGGCCACCGGCCTCTCGACGCGGTACCAGCCGCGCTCCTCCTGGAACTTGATGCCGGCGTAGGTGTAGCGCCGCAGCACGTGGCCACGGCGCGGGTCGTAGGGCTTCAGACGAACGAGCAGCGTGTCGGTCATGGCTCAGTCCTCCTCAGAGCTGCACGTTGATGGCCTTGGCCACGCCGGTCTCCTCGGCGAACTTCACGTCGAACCGGAGCGTCGCGACGATCTTCAGCGTGCCCTCGGAGATGTCGCGCGCCGATTCGATGCGGATCTGCCGCCAGATGCCGACGTGGATGTTCTTCGGGTTGCAGAGCAGGATGACCGTCTGGTCGCTGCCCGCGCCGAGGTTCTCGGGGAACAGCGGGATGGGCTGCACCGGCACGCCGGAGTAGAGGACCGGCGCGTCGCCCTCGAGGAACTTGTCGCCCACCGCCGTCGCACGCTCGGCGAGCGTGTTGCGGTAGTCGAGGTCGGCGTCGACGCTGGTGAGGTACCGCATCGCGCTCTTATCGCGCAGGTACTCGCTGGGAAGCGTCTTCACGAGATCGCGCAGCAGGTCCTTCGAGATCGGCGCGGCGGCCGCATCGACGACGTGGCTCGTAGCCTGCTTGAGCACGCCGTCCATCGTGGCGAGGAACGGGTCGGCGGACGCGGTGTCGCCGCTGACCAGCACCTCCTCCATGTCGCGCGAGATGGCGTCGGCGATCATCTCCATCATCGTCTGGCGCAGCTCGCCGCGCTCGATGGAGTCCTCCAGCACCTCGTCGGAGAGGCGAACCTCGGCCTTGAACAGCTTGGCGTCGAGCTCGACCTGGGAGAGGTCGGGCGCGGCCCGCTGCGCGGGCGGGAGCGCCGTGGCCTCCTGGCCGGGGCGCAGGATGCGGCTGCCGAACTTGATCTTCGAGATCTGCTGCTTCGGCGAGGCCATCGGGACGACCGTGGCCTGCTGCATGAGGACAGACTGCTTGATGAGCAGGCGCATGAACTTCTGCGCCTGCGCGGGCTTGAGGATGCCGCCTCCCGCCGTCAGGTCGGCGAGCGCGAGATCGGCCTTCTCCAGGATGGTGCGATTGTCGAGGTACGTCATGGGCGCGGGCTCCTTCCGGCGGGGTTCAGAGGTCGTGGAAGGAGATCGCCTTGTCGACGCTCTCCCGGTCCTTGGGCTTGTTCAGATCGAGCGGCCATCCCACATCCTCGACGGTGGCCTTCGAGACGCGCTCAGCGGACGCCGCGCTGTTGGGCAGTCCGAACTGCTTCTCGACGCGCCCGAGCCGCTGCTGCTGCTCCTTCACGGTCTCCGACAGCGCGCGGAAAGAGTCGGCGAGCTTCGCGAGCGACTCGTTCACGTCGGAAGCGACCGCTTTCGCCGCCGGGGCGGGATCGGGCTTCGGCTCGGCGGGCCTGTCGGTCTTCGCAGGCACCTGCTTCGCCAGCTCCCCGAGCCGTGCGAGCGCCTGCTTCGCGGCGGTGACGTTGGCCGCGAACGTCGCGGGCTCGCTCTTCACGCGAGCCTCGACGACCTCGTCGGTCTCGTTCACTCCATCTCCGTCCGTGCGCTCGAGGAGCTGCATGGCGACGCTGCGCAGCTCCTCGGCG
>JAEUKE010000119.1 GCA_016794345.1 Myxococcales bacterium | reverse complement strand
TGATGGGCATGCGCGGTCGCGACGGCTCGCGCCTGACGCAGAACCCGCGCAAGGAGCCGGGCGAAGCCGGGCACCCGGGCATCGAGCGCGAAAAGGTTCACTGAGCCCTCCTTCGAGCGGGGCCGCTCGGGCGGGAGGGGTCCTCTGTCCCTTCTCTCCGTTCCGTCTCGCCGGTCCTCCGGCCGCATAGCGCTCGGCGGCCTGCCACGGCCGCCGAGAGCCGAGCCCGCAGGGTATGGAGCGGCCTGCGGACATACTCACTGCACTCCGAGAAGGGACAGAGGATCCCTCCCGCCCTCGCTATCGCGAACCAATGGAGCGGCCTGCCACGGCCGCCGAGAGCCGAGCCCGGAGGGTATGGGGCTGCCTTCGGGACATACTCACTGCGCTTCGGAGAAGGGCCAACCCCTCCCGCCCTCGCTATCGCGAACCAATGGGGCGGCCTGCCACGGCCGCCGAGATTCCGCTGAAGTAGTCGCTCAGCGTTGCTTCGTCATGGCTCGGTGCACCCACGCAGCCAGCTCATGCCCAAGGCCAACCGGTGTCGACGTAGCGAGGCCTCGCGGGCGAACTGCTCGAGGCGGGCGAGCGGGGATGACTCGCCGAGCGGGCGGCGTAAGCTAGACCGACAGCCCGCGTTCTCCGTCCAAAGGCCATGCATCTCCCGCTCGCTCTGCTCTCGCTCCTGACGAACCCCAGCGCCGACGCCCTGACGGTACTGCCGGGGGTCGAGCCGATGGTGGAGCTGGTCGCGGCGTCGTTCGACGGCGGGACCGAGGGCGCGGGGAGCGGTCAGGGCTCCGAGGACGAGACGAAGAAGCCCAAGCCGAAGCCGAAGCCCAAGCCGGCGCCTCCGCCGCCCAAGCCTCCGCCGAACCCGGACCCGTGCCTCGGCTGCGGCATGGGCTGACGTCGTGACCCCGAAGGTCGGCCTCTCGATGCTGCTCGAGGACGATCTGCGCCTCGCGCAGGCGCCGCTCTTCGCGGAGGGGATCGTGGAAGCGATCGAGTGGACGATCGACTGCGAGCTCGGGCGCGCGACGCCGCCGTGGGTCGAGCCGCTGCTCGACCACTACGCGGCCGCAGGCGCGCTCTACGGGCACGGCGTTCACTTCTCGCCGCTCTCGGCGATCTTCGAGCCGCGGCAGGCCGCGTGGCTCGAGCATGCGAAGGGGGCGCTCGCCAAGCGGCGCTACCAGCACGTGAGCGAGCACTTCGGCTTCATGACGACGCCGGGCATGACGCGCGGCGTGCCGCTGCCGGTTCCGTACACGAAGGGCGCGCTCGAGCTGGGACGGGATCGGCTCGCGCGCTTGCGTGCGGCGACGAGCGGCGCGCCCGTCGGGCTCGAGAACCTCGCCCTCGCGATGAGCCGCGACGACGCGCTCGTGCACGGGGAATTCCTCGACGCCTTGCTCGAGCCGCACGACGGCTTCCTTCTGCTCGATCTGCACAACCTCTATTGTCAGGCGCACAACTTCGACGTCCCGTGGGGCACGCTGCTGGGCGCGATGCCGCTCGATCGCGTGCGCGAGATCCACGTCTCGGGCGGTAGCTGGTACGAGGTCGCCACGCCCGCGGGCCCGCAGCCGTTTCGCCGCGACACCCACGACGACGCCGTCCCGGATGAGGTGTTCGGTCTCCTCGAGCTCGCGTTGCCGCGTTGCCCCGGCGTGGAGGTCGTCTTCCTCGAGCGCCTCGGCGGCACCCTGGCTGACGCCAGCGCCGGCGAAGCCTACCGCGAAGACTACCGCCGCCTCGTCTCGGTCGTGTCCCGCTTCGCGAAAGGAGCTGCAGCCCATGGATGATCCCGAGCTCGCGGCGCTGCAGGTCGCCATGATCCAATCGCTGACAACATCGTCATCTTCCGATGGCGCGCGGGCCGCGCTCCTCGCGGCGGGGCTCTCCGAGGAGACGAAGGCGTGGATCCGCGGGTGGGATCCGCGCTCCGTGGAGGTGGCGATGGCGATCCTCGCCGGGTGGGAGATTCGCGCAGGTGGTTGAGCGACCGGGCTTTTCGGGGCCTCGCGCGCTACTTCGCGGACGGGAGCGTCACCTTGAAGCGGGCCCCCTTGCCGGGCGCGCTCTTGAGCGCGATGGCCCCGCCCATTCGATTGAGGAGGTGACGAACGATCGCGAGCCCCAGCCCGGAGCCACCCTCCTCGCGGGATCGGCCCGGGTCGACGCGGAAGAACCGCTCGAAGATCCGGTCGTGGAACTTCTTGGAGATGCCGACGCCGTAGTCGCGAACCTCGATCGCGATCTCCTTTGGCGTCGCCCGCAGCGTGACCCGCACCTCGTCGCCCATCCTCGAGTGCTTGATGGCGTTCTCGAGCAGGTTGATGAGCACCTCCTCCAGGGCGCGAGCGCTGACTTGCCGGACGACGGGCCGTGACGGCATGTCGAGGACGATCGTGAGGCCCTTCTCCTTCGCTTGCGATTCGAGGCTCGCCGCGCTGTCGTGGCACACGACCGCCAGATCGGTCGCGCTCAGCTCGTAGCCTTGCTCGGCCGACTCGGCGCGGGAGAGGAGCGACAGATCCTCTGCGAGGCGCTGCAGACGCTGCGTTTGCCTCAGAATGCCTGCGACGAAGCTCTCTGCCACCTCGGGCTTGGCGAGCGCGCCGTCGGCGAGCGTCTCGGCGTAGCCGCGGATCGCCGTGAGCGGCGTCCGGAGCTCGTGGGTCGCGTTGGCCACGAAGTCCCGGCGCACCTGATCCGCCGCCTTCAGCGCCGTCACGTCGTGCAACACCACCACGACACCGCCCGGTCCCGGCATGGGGCTGACCTGCGCACGAAAGGTGCGGACCCGCTCTCCGATGGCGCCATCGACCTCCACCTCCGTCGCGACGCGCTGTTTCCGAGCTCGGCGAACCGCGAGGCGCAGCTCCCCGCTGCGGATGAGGTTCTTCGGTCTGGCCCCGCGCACGTCGCGCTCGAGCAGCTCGTCGAGCGCGCGGTTCGTGAGCACGATGCGCCCCTCGTCATCCACGACGAACACGGCCTCGACCATGCTGTCGAGGATCGTCCGCAGGCCCACAGCGTCGATCTTCGGAGCGCCGCGACGCTTCTTCGGCTTCTCTTTCATCCCGATCGATTCGCTCCGAGCCGCGGTGGCAGCCTACCACTCCGGCGGACGGAAGCTCGAGAGCGTCCGCCCGCGGAGGGGCCGCCCGCCCCTGCGCCGACGAGCGCGCACCTGAGACGTCGCGGCGGAAGGCCCTTTGCGGGGTGCTGAGCTCGTGCAATCCTCGTCATGCACTTTCAAGGGTGTGCGCTTCCGAAGGATGCGTGCAGGTCTCCGGTGGTCGGGCCGCCACCTTCTCTGTCGTCAGAGACGACTCGGAGGTGTCGCGTGCGCGTCCTGCTCTCGACCTACGGAACCCGTGGTGACGTTCAGCCCTTCGTAGCGCTCGCGAAGGTGTTGAAGCAGCGCGGGCACGAAGTGGCGGTCTGCGCTCCGACCGGCTTTCGCGAAATGGTCGAGCGCCACGGAGTGCCGTATGCGCACATGGGCAACGCCGTCCTCGAGCTCACGGAGGCGGTTCTGCGCGCACCCACGCGTCGCGAACAGCATCGCTTGTTCAAGGGTTTTGGCGCCATCATCCGAGCTGGACTGGAAGACGAGTGGCGCGCGGCCAGGGCTCTGCGGCCGGATGCGCTCGTGTACCACTCCAAAGCGCTCGGCAGCCACCACATCGCCGAGAGGCTCGGGGTAACCGAGCTCTTGGCCATGCCGCTTCCACTCACCCGAACGCGCGCTTTCCCGGTGCCAATGCTTCCTTTTCGGACGCTTGGAGGTTGGGGAAACGCTCTCAGCTACAAGTTGGTCGCATTGGGCAGCGCGCTGTGGGCCAACGCGACCAACGACTTTCGCACCAAGACGCTCGGGCTGGGCGCGTTGCCTCGGTTCGCGGATTCGATGCGCAGACCCAACGGGTCGTCGGTTCCGGCGCTGTACGCGGTCAGTGAGCAGGTCTTGCCACGGCCCGACGACTGGCCTGCGAACGCGCACCTGACCGGCTGCTGGTTCCTCGACGAAGCCGATGGCTGGATTCCCCCGGCGGGACTTCAAGCGTTCCTCGAAGTTGATTCGCCTCCCGTCTACATCGGCTTCGGGAGCATGGGCGCCGCTCACGCCGAGGAGCGCGCCAGGACCGTGCTGAAGGCCGTAGAGCGCTCCGGCGAACGCGCGGTGCTGGCGACCGGCTGGGGAGGCCTGAAGACGACCGAGCTGCCGTCCACCGTCTTCGTGGTGGACAGCGTACCCCACGATTGGCTGTTTCCTCGTGTGAAGGCGGTCGTTCATCACGGCGGGGCCGGTACGACGATGGCCGGCCTGCGGTGGGGAAAGCCTACGGTGATTTGCCCGTTCTTGGGCGATCAGCCGTTCTGGGGGCATGTGGTCCATCGCGCCGGGCTCGGCAGCGCGGCGCTGCCCCAGAAAAAGCTCAGCCCCGAGCGCCTCGCGTCTGCGATCCGTGATGCCCTGCAGCCGAGCGTAGTGGCGCGAGCGGTCGACGTCGGTGCCCGCATTCGTTCCGAGCGCGGACCCGAGCGCGCGGCTGAGGTGATCGAGCGTGAGGTAGTCAGGTCGCAGGCCAGCTGAGCGCTCGAGGGGCACCGCAAGCGATGGCCGGGTCGCCGCCAGCACCCGCCCGAGATCGAGCGTGTCAGGCGCGCACGAGCGGGACGCCGTACGCGCCGAACGCGTCGTCGCAGGTGACGATGGTGAGGCCTGCCTCCTGGGCTTGTGCGACGAGCAGACGGTCGAATGGGTCACGGCGCCCGCGTCCAAAACGACGAAGAGCGTGGATCCGAATGGGATCCACGCTCCGTCGAGGTGGTGATCGCTATCCGCGCGCGGGGCTCGCCCGC
>JAEUKE010000083.1 GCA_016794345.1 Myxococcales bacterium | reverse complement strand
CCTCGGCGGTCACCCCATGAGGGCCTTTTTCATCCCGGCGACCGAGACCGACGCGCCGCCGAGCGCCCAACCGCCGTCGACCGGAATCACGGCGCCCGTCACGTAGCTCGCGAGAGGCGAGGCGAGCCAGAGGCAGCAGTTCGCGATGTCGCGGGTGGTGCCGAAGCGCTTGAGCGGGACCGAGTCGGCGACGAGCGCCCGCAGCTCCTCCGTCGGCGCGAGGCGATTCATCCCTTCGGTCTCGGCGATGGGGCCCGGCGACACCGAGTTGACCCGGACTCCGAACGCGCCCCACTCCAGCGCGGCGACGCGCGTGACCATGTCGACGCCGGCCTTCGCCGCGCAGACGTGCATCTGCATCTCCATCGGGATGTAGGCCTGGGGCGCGCTGATGTTGATGACGCTGGCGCCGGGCTGCACGAGGTGCGGCAACGCCGAGCGGAGAACGTGGAACGTGCCGAGCAGGTCGATCTCCACGACCGACCGGAAGCCCTTTGGCGAGATGCCCACGGCCGGCGCAGGGAAGTTCCCTGCTGCGCCCGAGACGAGCACGTCGATCGCGCCGAACGTCTCCTTGGTCTTGGCGAGGGCGGCTTCGACCGCAGGCTGCTCGCGCACGTCGGCCGCGAAGCCGATCGCCTCGGCCCCGGCGCGCGCCGCGCGCAGCTTGGCCACCGCGCCGTCCACCTTGTCCTGGGAGCGTGACAACACGGCGACACGAGCGCCGGCCTCCGCGAAGGCGAGCGCGATTTCGAGGTTGATGCCGCTGGTGCCGCCGGCCACGAAGACGGTCTTGCCCGAGAAATCGAAGGTCATGGCGGTCTTCTCGCACGGCGCCAGCGAGCGGTCATCTCGGATGTCGGAGCTGGTAACCTGCGCGGCAGAGAGGACCGACCCGCATGTGCGACGACATCACCGAGACCGAAAACGAGAGCTGGCTCGAGCGGAGCGTCGGCAGGCGCGACCTGGCGCGTATCGGGCTCGGCGCGGCGGCCATTGTCGCACTGCCCGCGTGCTCGAGCGATTCGGCGGGCGCGAAGAGCCCCGACGGAGGTGGGGAAGCGCCGAGCGCATCGGCCGCCTCCTCCGCGACGGTCGCGCCGTCCGCCTCGTCCCGCGCGGTGGTCGTCGACACGCCTGACGGCAAGGCCGACGGCTTCTTCGTCTTCCAGCGCGAGGGCAAACACCCCGGCGTGGTCCTCTGGCCGGACATCGCGGGCCCGCGCGAAGCGTACCAAGCCATGGCCACGCGGCTCGCCGAGCAGGGCTACGCGGTATTGGTCGTAAACCAGTACTACCGCTCGGCGAAGGCGCCCGTCCTCGCGAGCTTCGCCGAGTGGAAGACCGAGGCCGGCAAGGAGAAGCTCAAGCCGATGATCGAGGCGATCACCCCCGAGGGCACGACGCGCGACGGTGCCGCATTCGTCGCCTGGTTGGACCAGCAGCCGGAGGTCGACGCGAATCGGAAGGTCGGCACCGCGGGGTATTGCATGGGCGGGCCGTTCGCCATTCGGACCGCCGCAGCGGCCCCCGCGCGTGTCGGCGCCGTCGCGTCGTTCCACGGCGCGAACCTCGCGAGCGACAAGCCTGAGAGCCCCCATCTCCTCATCGGCAAGACGCAGGCGCGTTATCTCATCGCCATTGCCCAGAACGACGACGAGAGGCAGCCCGAGGCCAAGACCAAGCTGCGTGAATCCGCCGAGTCGGCGAAGCTGTCAGCCGAGGTCGAGGTGTACGCCGCGCAGCACGGGTTCTGCACGATCGACTCGCCGGTCTACGACAAGGCAGAGGCCGAGCGCGCGTGGGCACGGATGCTGGCGACGTTCCAGGCCGCGCTCTGAGGCCTGGTCAGCGCGCGGCGAGGTCCTCGTAGAGGCGCACGCCCGCGCCGATCGCGCCGGCGACGCTGGGGAACCCCGCCGTCGCGTTGGCGAGCCAGAGGTTCTCGACCGCGCTCCTGTAGGGGCCTCGCCCGGGCCGCATGTTCGCGGGCACGAGCGCGGCGCCGTAGGAGTTCCCGAGCGGGGCGCGACAGAAGCGCGCGTTGGTCGCAGGCGTCCCGGCGACCCGCACGCTCAGGTGACGCCTCAGCTCGGGCACGTAGCGCGACTCGATGATGTCGAGCACGCCGGCGACGATGGCCTTCTTCTCGCGGTTGTAGGCGCGGCGGTCTTCCCTTCGCAGCCGCGCGAAGCGGTCGTGGTCCATCACCGTGGCGACCTCGAGGATCTGCTCGTCGGGCGGGCAGAGCCCCGGCGCGCCGGAGTGCAACGTGGGTGTCGACAGGAACAGCCACGGATTCGATAGATCGTGGCGGAGGAGCTGATCGTCGTAGAGGCGGTCGATGTCCGCGTGTGGGTAGTGCCACACGTTGAACGAGCCGAACCCGTGCTCGCGCAGGTCGATCCCTCTCACCGCGAGGTACAGGGTGAGGGTCCCGTACGAATATTCGTAGTCGAGCCGGCGCGTGTCCTTCTCGAACCAGCGCTCGCCGGCGAGCCGGGCGGTGAGCTGCGGGTCCACGTTCGACACGTAGCGGCGCGCGGTGAACGTCTGGCCGCCGGCGGTCGTGACCCCCGTCACGTTTCCGCGCTCGACGTGGATGCGGGCGACCTCGTGCTCCAGGAGCAGCCGGCATCCGGGCGAGCTCCGGATCACCTCGGCGATCGACTCGACGAAGTGGAAAAAATGGTCGCGAGGGTAGAAGGCGCCTTTGTCGTAGCCGGAGACGAGCGCGACGTGCAGGAGGAACGAGACGTCACGCGGGGGCAGGAGGTAATCGCCGCTCTGCCCAGCCAGCACTCCCCGGAGCAGCGGTGGCATCCCGACGTGATCGTAGAAGTCCGCCAGTGTCCATTTGAGGTAGCGGAGCAGTCGCAAGTGGCGATGCGCCGAGCGCAGCGCCACGAGCGGCGTGATCTGCTTCGGCAAGAGGTCGAGCTCCTCGGCGACGGCCGCGACCTCGTGGAAGTACCGCACGAGCGGCTCTCGGTGCTCGGGGAACCGTCGGATGAGCCGGTCGCGGTGTTTGGCCAGCCCGTTGGGAACCCGGAAGCGCTCGCCGCCGACCACGACGTGGTCGAAGCCCTCCGGATCGAGCCGCACGAAGGGGACCTGGTCCGCGATACCGAGCCTCTCGAGCAGGCCGTTGACGGTCTCGCCTTCGCCGCATCCGAAGATGTAGTGCACCTGCGCGCAGAACCGGTACTTGCCGACCGAGAACGTGTGCGCGTACCCGCCCGGCACGTCGTGGGCCTCGAGCACGAGCACACGTCGGCCTTCACGCGCGAGCAGGCCCGCGACCGCGAGGCCGGCCATCCCTGCGCCGATGACGAGATCGTCGAAGTCCGTGGACATCGGGGCGCATCAGAGCACGCCTCCGCTGCTCGGTCGCGAGTCTCGGCTCCCGCGGCGCCGGTCCCCCGCGAGGCATGCCGCTTGCTCTTCCGGCGGCCATGGAATCCACGAATCCTCTGCGCTCGGCCACGATCCGGGATCGCTTCGTCGCCGATCATCGTCGGATCGACGCGCTCCTCGAGCGGCTGATCGACGCCTTCGGCGCCAACGACAGCGAGGAGATCGGGCGGCTCTGGAGCCAGCTCGAGCCCGGTTTGCTCGGCCACCTCGAAGCCGAGGAGAAGCACATGCTCCCGGCGTTCGCAAACGTCGCTCCGGAGGAGAGCGCCGATCTGGCGCGCGAGCACGAGCACTTCCGGCTGCGCCTCAGCGAGCTCGGGGCCGCGCTCGATCTGCACCTCGTTCGGCTCGACACGGCCCGCGCCTTCGCCGACGAGCTGCGCGACCACGCGCGGAAGGAAGATGGCCTCCTCTACCGCTGGGCCGACACACACCTGGATCCCGGGGGCGTCCCGCTGGCCCCGTCCCACGGTTGACGGTCCTGGCTCCCCGCGCCAAAGAGCTCGCATGCGACGCATCCTCGTGACCGGGGCGAACAAGGGCATCGGGCTGGCGATCGTCGAGGCGATCCTCGCCGAGCACGAGGACACGTTCGTCTACCTGGGTACCCGCGACGAGGCGCGAGGCGCCGAGGCGGCCGCGCGGCTGAGCGAGCGCGCCGGCTTCGCTTCCCGGTTGGAGGTCCTCGTGCTCGATGTGGGCAGCGACGCATCCGTCGCGGCTGCTCGGGCCCGCGTGGAGACCTCGCTCGGTGGAGAGAAGCTCTACGGTGTCGTGAACAACGCGGGGATCGGCACGCGGAGCGGCGACTTCTCCGCCGTCGTCGAGACGAACCTGTTTGGCCTGCAGCGGGTGTGTGACGCGTTCATTCCGCTCCTGCAGCGGCAGGGGCGCATCGTGAACGTGACGTCGGCCTCCGGCCCGATCTTCGTCGCCGGGTGCAGCCCGGAGATGCAGCGCTTTTTCCTCGACCCGGAGATGCCGTGGCAGCGGCTTCGGGCTTTCGCCGACGACTGCAAGCAGATG
>JAEUKE010000169.1 GCA_016794345.1 Myxococcales bacterium | reverse complement strand
ATGACGGGCAGCGGCAAGACGGGCCTCCTGATGGTCATGGTCGAAGAGGCGCTGCGCGCGTCGGTCCCGGTCCTCGTGATCGACGTGAAGGGTGATCTCCCGAACCTGCTGCTCAACTTCCCCTCGTTCGACCCCGGCGTGCTCGCGCCGTGGGTCGAGCCGTCGCCCGCCAGCGCGGAGACGGCGAGCGACGTCGCGGTGCGCCTGGCCGATCAGCGCCGCCGCGGCCTCGAGGCCTTTCAGATCGGGGAGGCCGAGCTCGCCGACTTCGCGCGGCGGACGGCGGTGCGTGTCATCACGCCCGGCGCCGACGCGGGCGAGCTCCTGCACGTCCTCTCCGCGCTCGAGCGCCGCTCGGCGCGATGGGACACCGATCTGGACGGCGCGCGCGCCGCGCTGTCCGCTGCCATCTCGCTGATCTTGCGATTGCTCGGCCGCGATCCCGATCCCGCACGCAGCCGCGAGCACGTGCTCCTCTCGCTCCTCGCCGAGCGACGCCTGCGCGCCGGCGAGCCGGCCGACATCGGCGCGCTCCTGCCGGAGATCGTCGACCCGCCGCTCGACTCCATCGGCGCGCTCACCACCGACGCCTTCCTCTCCAAGCGTGCGCGGAAAGACCTCGCCGCCTCACTCAACTCCCTCCTCGCCTCGCCCTCCTTCGCCTCGTGGCGCCAGGGCTCCACGCTCGACGTCGCCTCGTGGATGGCGCCCAGCAATGGCCGCACACCCGCCACCGTCATCTCCGTCGCCCACCTCGACGACGACGAGCGCGCATTGGTCCTCGGCGTCCTCCTCGAAGAGATCCTCTCCTGGGTCCGCGGGCTTCCCGGCTCGCAGCACCTCAAGGCCCTCATCGTCTTCGACGAGACCTACGGCTTCCTCCCGCCGCACCCTGCCTCGCCGCCGACCAAGCGCCCCCTCGTCGCGCTCATGAAACAAGCCCGCGCCTTCGGCGTCGGCGTCATCATCGCCACCCAGAACCCGATGGACCTCGACTACCGAGCCCTCGGCAACGCCGGCTTCTGGTGCCTCGGCCGACTGCAGACCGACGCCGATCGCGAGCGCGTCATCGAGGGCCTCGCCAACGAAGCCCGCGCCGGCGAGTCCGCCGAGCAGCTCGCCGCCATCCTCAAGCAGCTCGCGCCCAGGTGGTTCGTCGTCCGCGACGTCCACAGCAAGCGCGGCAGCGTGCTGGTGCAGCCGCGGTGGACGATGTCCTTCATGCGCGGGCCCATGACCCGACAAGAGATCAAGCGCGCGCGTGGCGCGCTGCCCTGAGGTTCCCATGCCCCGACTCACCGAATACGCGGTGCCCCATCTCTGGGGCCGGTTGGATTACTCCGTCCTCGGCCGGCTGCAGCCGGACGGCGACACCATTCACCTGCGCGAGCCACGCCTCCTCTTCGCCGGGCGCGTCATCCGCCCCGAGGGCGGCGTGCTCGAGATCACGATGCCCGGCCGCCGCCCGCAGACCCTCGAGCTTCGGGGCGATCCGCCCTCCTACCTCCCCATTCGCCTCTCGGGCCTCGACGCACCCGAGGCCCACTACGTCGCGAGCACGCGCCCCAACCCGCACGAGCCCGCGTACCCCATTCGCGAGAAGCGCCATTTCACCGTCTGCCAGCCGCACCACCAACCCGCGCTCGCGTTCATCCTCCGCGTCGCCGCGCGCTGGCCCAACGTCCTCGTCGAGCTCGACCGCGATCTCGTCGACCACCGCGGCCGCGTCCTCGGCTTCCTCTACGCCAGCGACCAGCACGCCGAGCGCTGCACCTTCATCTCCCTCGAGCTCGTCCGTCGCGGCCTCGCCTTCCCCTTCGTCTTCGAGTCAGCCGGCGACTACCGACCCCGCCTCCTCTCCGCCGGCGCCCGCGCCCGCCGCGACCGCCTCGGCGTCTGGCGCCACTACG
>JAEUKE010000317.1 GCA_016794345.1 Myxococcales bacterium | reverse complement strand
GGGTGGGGTGGGCCTGTATGGGTATGTTGCAAGTTCTCATTGGCATCTCGACCCTTTGGGTCTCGCAACTTGCGATAACCTCGCGTCTGCTGATCGCACGAAGCATATCCTTTACGGCGACGCGACTGGCGGAGGACACTTGTGGCCGGGCAAGCCGGGCAAGAGTCCGTTCCCTGCCCATTGGGACGCAGATCGCGTCATGGCGGAGATATCCGATGTTGCCACTGACCCGAAGTCCGTCTTCGGCCCTGGACGAGGTGGAAGAACCCTCGCAAAGGGGACAAGAGACGGGGTCGATATCACCGTCGTCCTTGAGTCTCCAGGGCGCGGCGGCGGCATCGTCACTGGTTTCCCAACCAATGTCCCCAGGAACCCATAAATGTCATCTGACTTCGATAAGCACTACAGGAAGGTCGACGAAACAATCCGCGAACTGCTGCAGGATCTCCAGCATTTCCTGTCAGCTGAAGAGCGCGCTGAAGTCGAAGTGTTCCTCGATGCGGGCGAGTACGGCGTTGCACTGGAGACGCTCTGGGAAATTCTGCGCGAATCGAAGAAGACGGTTTCCGAACAAGCACTCGCCGAGGTTCGAAAGCTTGCAAGGTCGATGCAGTTAACTCTCGAAGCGCTTCCCCCGAGCAGCGAATGAGCGCGTGGCGCCGCGGCGATATACTGCGCTATCCTCGCACTGACGGTACACGCGGAGCGTGACCTCCGTGTTGCTTACGCGTGAATCCGGCAAGCGCCGACAGCTCTCGTGACGTGACCCCCAAGTTCCAGGCGCCGATGCTCCAGGTTCATGTTAACAACAGGTTGCTAGTCTCATTTGCCGAAGAGACATTTCAAGGGATCGCGGAGGCGCGCGCGGAGCTCTTGCAGAAGACCGGCAAAGATATCGATGAGTACGGCACCACAACGCTTGAGTCAGCCCACTGTCGACTGCTTGCGGCTTTGATCCGCTCCCATCAACCCTCAGGGCGGAAGGAGTCGCCAGAGGTTGGGCTCTTACTGGCGCACTTGGACGCAGCTGCTGAGGGAGGGGATACGCTGTTGTTCGAAGGCGAATAGAGTGGGGACCAGAGTGAAGAGGCCATGAGAACGGAGGGGTTGACAATCAGCTCTGGACGGTTGGGGCGTGACGTGTGCCCGCACTATTTGCTGCACGTGGCCGTTATCTTGGTGTCTGCCCTGTGCTCGATTCTTCGGGGCCCACGCCAGTATGCCAATGGCTTGCTCGCCATCCAGGACCGCCATCTCAGCCGACACGCGAACGACACGCCACCCGAGCCGCGCCCGTGCTCCGTCTCGCCGCGGGTCAGCCCGCGCGCGGCTGGCGTGATACCCGCCGTCCACTTCCACGACCGGCCGGACGCCGAGCGCCCAGGGGAAGGACCGGACCACGCCCCCTCAGGCGCAGGTTCTGTGACGCGCCCCTCACCGCTGGCTCAGATCTGCCGTCTCGTCTTCACACTCGCCTCGGGCCCATTCGCGGGCACGGGACAGAACGTGTGCTATTGGCGGGGTCCGCCCGTTTTCCCGGGCAGAGGCCCCTCCGTCGCCGCCGCCACACCTCATCTCGCCAGCTGCCCCCGCGCCGCTCATCAGCCTGCCTCTTTCACGACGAGCCCCCTCCACCGCAGGGTCTTACCTCTCAGTCGGCTCGACCTCCCCGCCTCGGTCCTCCTCCATCCGCGCGCAAGCGCGCGCGCTTTGGCGCGCGCGAGCACGGATTTGGAGGAGGCGGGGGAGCGCAGCGCGGCGAAGCCGCGCGAGCACCCCCCGGGTGGAGGCAGGCCCAGCGGCACCAAGCGCCA